>JBAXUV010000036.1:0-12107 GCA_037129425.1 Sphingobacteriia bacterium | reverse complement strand
TTTGTCTTCTACCGTATTGAACTTACTCAAATCCCCACGACAACCTTCGGTTGTCTAGTCTTTTTATTTTCGTCAACTAACGAACGCAAGCGTTCGACGTTGCCTCAAATAAAAAGACCGCAGCTTTCGCTGCGGGTCTTTGTGGTCTCGCCAAGAATCGAACCTGGATCTGGAGCTTCGGAAACTCTTATACTATCCATTGTACTACGAGACCATTCAAACAAAAATAGGAATTCTACTTAAATAGGGTCAACTCTTTCAAAGCCGCCGGAAGAAATACTTTAATGGGCACACTATTCATAATCTTCAAGTCGGTAATCAAAGAGCTTTCATTATCCAAAAAAGCCAATACATCAGCAGCTTTATTCTTTTTGAAGATTTGAGCAAAAATTTCATCCCCATTCATGGTTCGCTCATGCAAGACGCGTAAAAGTGTACTATCATATAAGTGTCCCTTCGCATTTTTGAAAGATGATGAAGATAATGATGATCCATTTTTAAGCGCTCTAACTATTGCTGCTGTTCTTTTTTGAATAAATTTAAAAGCATAGCCACTACTTGCTTTGGCCTGCCCTCCGGCAATTCCGATATAGACTATATTTCCATTTTCTTTTGGGAATTGAACATTGGTCATTGGAATAATTCCAAATTCTTCGTGCTCAATAGTATACTCGTCAATTTTTAAATGCTCTTTAATATATTTCTTTAAAGCAATATCATACTCTGCTTGATCAATCAACTCCTCGGTAAACAAAGTATATTCTAATAGTGCTTTATTATTGGCAAGAGGCAACATATACATGAATGTGGTTCCATGCACTTGACTTATACAAAAGTCCATGAAAGTTGCTTTGCTCGAATCAAAACAAACTTCTTCCGTTTTAATTAACCATCCTTTAAAATGTTGCTGAAAATAGAATTGATGGGTGGCCACATTAATGGGAGCAAAAAGAATGCTATTAAATATTTTCGAAGCGGTTAAAACAGTACCATCTTCCAAAACCAGGTCCGCACCATCCTCTTTAAAACTATTTTTTAATGATCTAACTTTTGCTTGCAAAAATTCCACATTACTATGCTGAGCAGCTTTATTCATTACGAATTGATAAAAATCAATTCCCTGAATCATTTTATAGATATAGGGATCTATGGAAAGAGATCCAGAAAATGAATTAGCAAAAAAATCGAGTGACTTCCATTGATGGTGCACTATTGGCTCAAAAATATCTGGCTGAGTTTCCCAAAAACACCAGGTTCGGTCGTTGGTATTCTTGGTTGTTGCATCAATCACTAATATTTTTTTGGAAACAAAAAATGGATCATCCATCATTCGCATGAGCAAACTGAGTCCGGCACAACCTGCTCCCGCAATGATATAATCGTATTTTTTTACCAATGAATTAAACTGCTTTTAGTTTTTCATCGCGCTTGATCTTATCCCAGTATTGCTTGGCTACAATCAACATACCAAAACTCTCGCCATGCTCTTTATCAATATGCTTATGATGCATTTTATGCGCCCAACGAATAGCTCTTATATATCGATTATTGGAACGACTGAATAATTTAAATCGTTGATGAATGATAATTTCATGCACCACAAAATAGGCAAACCCATACATGGCAATGCCTGCTCCTATACTCACTACCCAATAATTTTGGTTCATGCTTCCAAGCATAATGCAAAGCCAACTAGGTACTGCAAAAATTACAAAGAAGGCATCATTCTTCTCAAAAAATCCTTCCCCTTTCTGGTGATGATCTTTATGCAGGTACCATAAAAAACCATGCATCACATATCGATGGGTTAACCAAGTAATCCCTTCCATCAAAGCAAAAACCAATAATGTTACCAATACGTAAATCATGTTATAAAAATATGCGAAGTGTTAAAAAAAATAGTGTTTGAATAATTAACAAATGTACAGCGAAATCGTTGCGCTTTGGAATAGATATCTTTCTAGAGATACTAATCAACAATGCAGCAATGAAAAACCAACATATATAATTAAATAATGGAATAGATACAGAATGCCATTGCCAAAAACCCAGCTTTACAGCAGCAGGTTCCATAACCCAATCAAAAAAAGCAGCCATCATGGCTCCATCAATAATGATAGATATATGTTCCAATCTCACCGACATGGCGGGTTGACCCAATGCCTCATATTTGGCTTTTACCCACTGATGCATTTGCTCCATAATAACCATACAACAATAGATTACAATAAACCAGTTTAATCCAATTAACAATGGAACTCCGCCAATTTTAAAACCCATCACTGTTCCATAGGAATAGTTGCCAAACAGTAAACCAGTATTAACACCGATTATTTCTGTTATCATTCCTACTGTAAAAGCAATGGCAAAAAAAAGTATAAGAAAGCGATTGATTTTTTGTTGATTCCAAAATAATAATGTTGCCATTACCAATAAATTCACTGGAGTATTTTGAATAAACCATTCTTTGTATGGAGAGAATAAAATTCCAATTAAGCCGCTAACATGAAAAAGAATTGCCAAAAAAGTGCTGGTGTTGATTTTATTGATTGCGATCATAGTTATTTAGAATAATCCTTTTCCACAATATCCGCCATTATTTTAGCACTATTCAAACAAAGTGGAATTCCTCCACCCGGATGAACCGATCCACCTACAAAATACAACCCTTTTATTTCATTACTGAAATTAGGGTGACGCATAAATGCCGCCATTTTACTATTTGAACTTGTACCATACAAAGAACCCATATAGGATGCAGTTTTAGATTCTATACTTTCTGGGGTAAGTACTTGTTCTTCTTCAATAAGTGGTTCTATTTCAACACCTAAAATGCTACTCAATTTAATTAAAACTGCACTGCGAATTCGCTTGCCTTCTTCTTCCCAATTTTGCCCTCTGTTAGCAGGTGCATTCACCATTACAAACCAATTTTCTTTTCCCTCGGGTGCATGTACCCCAGGCTCGCATTTTGAAGTGATATGAATATATACTGTTGGGTCCGAATAAATTGTCTTTCGATTAAACAAGTGGTCAAATTCAACACGGTAATCTTTGGTGAAAAAAATATTGTGTAAAGACAGCTCACTAAATTCACGCTTCACTCCCCAATAAAAAATATACGCACTACTGCTTCTTTCCTGTTTTAATACTTTGGCTGCAAGGGTTTCATTTTTCAATAAATACTTATAAGTAAAATAAACATCCATATTGCTAACCACACAATCAGCTAAATGGTTTTTGCCATTCACTACTATACCTAGTACTTTATTTTCGCTCGTAATAATGCTGTCTACTTTTAAATTAAAATGAAATACTACTCCTTTACGCAATGCCAATTCATATAAAGACTTAGTTATACTTATCATTCCTCCCTTTGGATAAAAACTTCCTTCATTGTGTTCCAAATGAGGAATCATGGTCAACATTGCTGGTGCTTTATACGGATTGCTGCCATTGTATGTAGCATAGCGATTAAACAATTGCACTGTTTTAGCAGATTTAAATTCTTGCTCATGCAATTGATGCATCGATTTAAATAAATATTTTAAACGTGTTTGTTTAAGCGCGGGCCATACGCCTTTTTTAAATAAAGTAGATTTTTTATGCAATGAATTTTGTAGAAAAAAACTGCCTATGCTATTGTATACATTCGAAGACTGGTTTAAAAACCGATTGGTGTTTTCAATAGGTTCATCCAACTTATTAAACAATTCATTCGCTAATTCAGTTCTATCTGCAAAAGCATTTACCCTTGTTCCATCTTCAAAAAAATAATTACACGATACAGGCAAACGATGGTATTCAAAATGGTCATTGATTTCTTCTCCAGCCAATTCAAAAATTTCCTGGATCAATTGTGGTTGAGTAAATAAACTAGGCCCTGCATCAAACTGATAATTCCCTAATTTAAAATCAGATAACTTTCCTCCAGGATAATTGTTTTGTTCAAAAACTTCTACATCAAATCCTTGCATACGTAATCTGATTGCAGAAGCAATTCCTGCAATACCTGCACCAACAATAAGGGCTTTAGAATGGGTGGATGGATGTTTCATCAGCTGGCGGTTTTTTGCAAATCCCACCAGGCTTTCACTTTAGGGTAAGCAATTTTAAACCATTCCGTGTATATATCAGGTGTATTGATCAATTGAGTATCTATTTCTTCTATAGAAATATATTTAAAACTATTAACTTCTGCATTATTAGGAAGAATCGTTCCTTCATAAAAACCAATAAATACATGATCGAATTCGTGTTCAGTTAAGCCATTATCAAAATTGGCCAGATAAATAAAGTCAAATACTTTTTCTAATGAAGTTTCAAATCCCATTTCTTCCAATAACCTGCGATTGGCTGCAGCTTTTGTAGTTTCATCAGGCCTGGGATGACTGCAACAAGTGTTGGTCCATAAACCTGCACTATGGTATTTAGACAATGCCCTTTGTTGCAATAACAATTCTCCTTGATGATTAAAAATAAAAACGCTGAATGCCCTGTGTAAGATTGCTTTTTCGTGGACCTCTAATTTTTCCATCAACCCAATTGGATTGTCTTGATCATCTACAAGTATAACTTGTTCCATACATTTATGAATTCACTTACAAGAGATTTAACTGACTTCTGATTCCTGCTTTTGCCAAAATATATGCTTTACCATAATCAGGTATTCTAATTCGTTCTTCCAAAATTTGTTGGGGGGCAATTTTTTTAATTTTCTTGAATAATGACAAGTAATATTTGTAAGCAACATAAACGCCAAATCTTGCTTTCAATGGCAAATGAATAATTCCAGCATAGGCATCATCAAAATCTTTTTGAATATCTGCCTCAATCATTAATTTATCCTTCTTGGTAAAATTGCTAAAATCACAACCTGGAAAATATACCCGATCAAGTCCTTCAAAATCGGCTTTTAGATCTCTTAAAAAATTTACTTTCTGAAAAGCAGCTCCTAAACTTTTAGCAGCTGGCCTTAGTTTTTCATATTCATCTCTATTGCCTTCGCAAAAAACAGAGAGGCACATTAAACCCACTACTTCTGCACTTCCATAAATATACTCTTCATAACCTGTTCTATCGTAAGCCCTTTTCTCCAAATCCAATTCCATGCTATACAAAAAAGCGTCAATTAATTTGATATCGATATTGTACTGATTTACAGTCAACTGAAAACTATGCAAAATCGGATTTAAACTAATTTTTCTTTCAATGGCCTGATAAGTAGCCATTTTGAATTCATTCAAGAGGGTGGCTTTATCAAATCCATGAAATGTATCTACTATTTCATCTGCAAATCGAACGAATCCATAAATATTAAAAATAGGTACACGAAGGTCTTTATGGAGCAATCGGATAGAAGAAGAAAAGCTGGTGCTATACTTCTCCGTTGTGATCCTGCTACATTCTTGACTTACTTCATGAAAAATATTCAACATAATGCAAATTACTATTTATACGATTTCAAAACTTCTCCTGCTACCACTTCGCCACTGATTAAACTTGGTGGTACTCCTGGGCCTGGAACCGTTAATTGCCCGGTATAAAACAGGTTTTTAACCTTTTTACTTCTACAGGATGGCTTTAAAACAGCAGTTTGCAGTAAAGTGTTCGCTAAACCATACGCATTTCCTTTAAAAGAATTGTATTGGCTGATAAAATCGCTATAAGCGAAGGATTTTTTATAGATAACCGCATCCAAAATGGGCTGACCAAGCTGTTTCTCCATTCTGGAAACAATCTGCTTAAAGTACCTATCTCTGAGCTCTTCTGTATCATTTTCTAATCCTGTAGCTACAGGGATCAGTAAAAACAAGTTTTCGCATCCTGCTGGAGCAACAGCATCATCTGTAACTGATGTAGCACTTACATAAAACAAGGGATCCGTTGGCCATTCTTTAGTGGTATAAATTTCTTTACCATGAAGACCAAAATCGGTGTCAAAAAAAAGTGAATGATGCTGAATTCCAGTTATTTTTTTATTCAGTCCTACATAATACAAAATACAACTTGGGGCCATCACCCTTTTATTCCAATAAGCTGCTGAATAAGATTGGTATTTAGGTTGAAGTAATTTGGTTTCCACATGATGATAGTCGGCACCTCCAATCACAACATCGCCATCAAAAATCTTTTCTTCCAATCCATTATCGGTTGTTTGTAAACTCGTAACAGATCTCGCCAAATTATCAATCACATTGATCTGTTGAACATCTTGGTTAAAATAAAATTTTACTCCCAAAGAAACGGCCAGTTCGTACATGCCATTTACAATTTGATACATTCCACCTTCCGGATACCAGGTACCCCCTTTCACATCTGCATAATTCATTAAACTATACAATGCTGGAGTATCTTCAGGTAAAGCCCCTAAAAACAAGACAGGAAATTCCATTAATTCTTTCAACTTAGGATGCTTGAAATGCTTGGCCACATGGCTTTTGATAGAATTGAAAACATCGAGCCTAAATACTCCTTTTACTAAATCCCAATCAATAAATTCTGTTACAGACTGTCCTGGTTTGAATACCAGTTTATTTACTCCCACTTCATATTTGAAAGCAGCTTCTTTCATAAACTGATCAAGCAATTCTCCACTTCCCGGTTCAATGGTATTAAATAAATTTTTGAATGATTCGTAGTCCGCAGGAATATCTGTAGGTCCGTCTGGCCAATAGACTCTATAAGATGGGTCGAGCCTTTTTAATTGATAATAGTCAGAAACTTTTTTTCCAAACTGTGCAAAATACCTTTCAAACACGTCGGGCATCCAATACCAACTGGGGCCCATATCAAAAGTGAAGCCTTCCTCGGAATATTGACGAGCCCTTCCTCCAGGTATAGCATGCTTTTCTAGAACAGAAACATCCCAACCAGCTTTGGCCATAAAACTTGCAGCAGACATTCCTGCAAATCCACTACCGATAATAATTACTTTCTTTTTTTCTAACACTTGTGAGAAAGGTAAACAATTAAACTAGAAACGTTGAACATGCGATTTTAACAACTTTCTGGCAAAGTGAATCCTACTTTTTATGGTTCCTAAAGGTTCTTCCAGCATTTCAGCAATTTCGTGGTATTTATAACCATCAAAATAGAGTAAAAAGGGATTTTTAAAGATTTCAGGAAGGTTATGTATAGCTTGTTTTACTTCTTTTAGGTTGATACCAGCAATTGCTTCATTGGCCACTGCCCCTTGATTGAGATTGATTAAATATTCGTTGGGAGTGCTATCAAATATGGTAGACTGCTTGGCGTTTCTTCTGTAATTATTGATAAAAATATTACGCATGATAGTGTACAACCATGCTTTAATATTGGTTCCAGCATTGTATTTGTCTTTGTTGGAAAGCGCCCTGAATAGGGTTTCCTGATACAAGTCTTTTGCAGCCTCATTATCGCGTGTTAATGTAACTGCGAATGGCTTTAAAAATTCAGCATTGTTGAGCAACATTTGGTTAAAATCGACTGTAGACATAGCGCTTTGTTTAATTCTGTATACCACAAAATTAAACAAAACTAATTCATTCTACAAAATTTTTGTTTAAGAATTAAATATCAACAATTAAACAAGACTAAAGTGCTGATATATAATCAATTACCTCAGTTAGAGACTTTTTCAAAGATACATTTGGGGGTACCCTTTTCTTGTAAAACTGGGTTAATGCACCTGAAACCACCATTTGCATATCGGGCATTCGGTGATGAGCATTGATCAGGAATTTCTCGAAATTAAAATTATTAGCTACTGAAGTAAGGTGGGTATATATGAAACTTGGTTGCTTGAACTTGGCTATGAATTCAATATCCTTAAGGGGCACATTTGATCCTGCATAAACCACTTTTGTTCCCCTGCTCTTCAATAAAAAATAAGTAAACAATATTCCTAATTCATGGTGTTCGCCTTCAGGTAAAAACAACAAAACTGATTTTCCGTTTAATGGATGAGGACTGCATGTTTCTATCCCTACAATTAACTTCTGACGGATGATATTGGTAACTAAATGTTCTTGTCCGGGGTTGATATGATTGGTTGTCCAAAGAATTCCAATCCTTTCTAAAAATGGAAAAATGATTTGAATGATTGCTTTTTCAATACCCTTCGATGTAATAAAATTATCGAGCAAAGCTTCAAAATCATCAATATTCATATCAACCATACAGTTGATCATCTCATTTACCAAACGCTCATGCTGTGCCTGAACCTGAGACAATTCAAGAATTTTTTCTTGTATTTGAGACTCAGACAACTTATCAATATGTGAGATCTTAAATCCGTATTTATTCAACAATGCAATATTCAATACTGTCTTTAATTCTGTATTGGAATAATAGCGGATATTGGTATCAGTACGTTGAGGGTTTAAGAATGAATATCGTTGTTCCCAAATACGAATAGTATGGGCCTTAATGCCAGTGATATTCTCTAAATCCTTGATAGTAAATGAATTCATAAAAAAAAGTTGTTCTTTATAGGAACAACTTTAGTTATTAAAAGTTCAACAAAATTAAAAATTAACCCAATTTAAGCCTGCGGAGGTATTCCCCGTATCCACTTTTGGAATATCTATCGGCCAAAACCAGCAATTGTTCTCGGTTGATAAAACCCATTCTATAAGCTACTTCTTCTATACAGCCTATTTTTTGACTCTGCCGCTTTTCTATTACCCTAACAAATTCACATGCATCAGCAAGGGATTCAAAAGTACCCGTGTCTAACCATGCTGTTCCTCTATTCATTATACCAACATGTAATTTTCCACTATCAAGGTAAACTCTGTTTACATCAGTGATTTCATATTCCCCTCTAGGTGATGGTTTGATGTTTTTTGCAATCTCAATCACACTGTTATCATAAAAATACAAACCAGGTACCGCATAATTCGATTTAGGTATTTTTGGTTTTTCTTCTATTGATATCGCTTTTCTATTTTCATCGAACTCTACTACTCCATAGCGTTCCGGATCATTTACTTCATATGCAAAAACTGCAGCTCCGTTCACATCATTAAAAGATTGAACCAATTTGCTAAAACCTGCTCCATAAAAAATATTATCTCCTAGTATCAAACAAACTTTCTCGTTGCCTACAAATTTTTCTCCTATTACAAAAGCTTGAGCTAGTCCATTGGGTTCGTGTTGTACTTCATAAGAAAAACTACATCCAATATCTTTTCCATCTCCCAATAATCTTTTGAATTGAGCAGAATCATCAGGTGTTGTAATAAATAAAACTTCCTTAATACCCGCCAACATTAATACCGATAAAGGATAATAAATCATGGGCTTATCATACACTGGCATTAATTGTTTGCTGATTCCTTTGGTGATAGGATACAATCTTGTACCAGATCCGCCAGCGAGTATGATTCCTTTCATAAAACCTTTTTAGTTTTGTTAAAATGTAAGCGAGGGAATGATATTCTTTAGTCTTGGAAGTATAATGTCTTTGTCGGACATGATAAATTCACTAGCATCCAATTTCCAATCAATCCCAATATCAGGGTCGTTAAATATTATACCACCCTCAGCTGCTTTATTATAATAATTATCACATTTATAAAAGAAAGTGGCTTCCTCACTCAACACTACAAATCCATGTGCAAAACCTCGAGGAACAAAAAACTGGGTTCTACTAGTTTCAGATAATTCAACCGCATAGTGTTGTCCAAAAGTATTGGAGTCTTTTCTTAAATCTACAGCAATATCTAAAACAGTTCCTTTTAATACGCGTACCAATTTAGCTTGCGCAAATTCTCCTTGTTGAAAATGTAAACCTCGCAACACGCCACGCTGAGAATTGGATTGATTGTCTTGCACAAAGCTTACATCTAGACCCGTTTTATCTAAAAAGGTTTTACGATTGAAACTTTCAAAAAAATAACCCCTGCTATCCCCAAAAAATGTATCGTGAATAATAAAACAACCTTCTAGTGGAGTAAATTCAATTTGCATATTATCTGTTATTGTACATTGATAGATAATAGTTCTGGTAATTTCCAGATGTTACATTGTCTAACCAGGTTTTATTTTCTAAAAACCAATCAATGGTTTCACTAAGGCCTTGCTCAAATGTTACTGTTGGTTTCCAACCCAATTCTTTGTTGATCTTTGTAGCATCAATGGCGTAACGCCTGTCGTGGCCAGGTCTGTCTTTAATATAAGTGATGAGTTGCTCGCTGGTTCCTTTTGCATTGCCCAGCTTTTCATCCATTTGATTACAAAGCAGTTTAACCAGATCTATATTTTTCCATTCATTGAAACCGCCAATATTATACGTCTCTCCATCCTTTCCTTCGTGAAAAACCAAATCAATCGCCAATGCATGATCTTTTACGTATAGCCAATCACGGGTGTACAAACCATCACCATATACAGGCAATGGCTTTTTCTGAATAATATTATTGATGAAGAGAGGAATCAATTTTTCAGGAAAGTGATAAGGACCATAATTGTTTGAGCAATTAGATACCACGGTTTGCATATGATAGGTTTCTCGATATGCTCTCACAAAATGGTCGGAACTTGCTTTACTGGCACTATAGGGTGAATTAGGATCGTATGGAGTTGTTTCTGTAAACAAACCTGTTTCACCTAAACTTCCATACACTTCATCCGTAGAGATATGGTAAAAACGATGTGCGCTCAAATTAGCAGCCCATTTTGTTTTTGCTACATTCAATAAATTAACAGTTCCAATTACATTGGTATACACAAAATCTAATGGCGATACAATGGATCGATCTACATGTGACTCTGCTGCTAAATGAATTACATCTGTAACATTGTATTCATCAAACACTTGTTCGAGTTCTTTTACATCGAGAATATTTGCCTTTACAAATTTGTAATTGGGTTTTGTATCGATGTCTTTTAAATTTTCTAAATTTCCTGCATAGGTCAATGCATCCAAATTAATGATGGTATAATCAGGATATTTATTAACGAATAAACGAACTACATGCGAACCGATGAATCCAGCCCCGCCTGTGATGATGATATTTTTACTCATGATTTATAAAATAGACTAGCAAATTTAAGACTTTTAAGCACCCCAATCATGGTCTTTGATGGAGGTATACACCATTTCAATGCCTTCACGAAGGTCAATTTTGGCTTTCCAACCCGCAGAAGTCATTTTACTAACATCCATTAATTTTCTTGGCGTACCATCTGGCTTAGTTGTATCTAAAACAATTTCACCTTTATATTCGGTGATCTCCTTTACCAATTGGGCTAATTCTAAAATAGTAACATCAACTCCGGTTCCTATATTCACAAGGCCTTTTTCATTGTATGCTTGCATTAAATACAAACAAGCATCTGCCAAATCATTTACATGCAAAAACTCTCTTTTAGGAGTACCCGTACCCCATATGGTTACTGTCGGTTCGTTGTTCCTTTTTGCCATAATAAATTTACGCAACATGGCAGGCAGTACATGACTATTTTTTAAATCGTAATTGTCGTTGGGGCCATACAAGTTAGTAGGCATGGCTGAGATAAAATTGCATCCAAATTGTGCACGGTATCCATCACATAATTCGATGCCTGCAATTTTTGCAATAGCATAAGGTTGATTGGTTTCTTCTAAATAACCGCTGAGTAAATATTCTTCCTTTAATGGTTGTGGTGCCATTTTTGGATAGATGCAAGAAGATCCAAGGAATAATAATTTTTTAACTCCATTTAAGTAACTGTGATGGATGATATTACTTTCCATCATTAAGTTATCGTAGATAAATTCTGCACGATAAGTATTATTGGCAACAATTCCACCCACTTTGGCAGCAGCTAAAAAAACATAATCTGGTTTTTCTTCAGCAAAAAAATTGGCTACTGCTTGCTGGTTGCGTAGATCTAATTCTTTAGATGTTCGGGTAATAATATTGGTGAACCCTTCCGCCATTAATTTTCTGGAAATTGCACTACCTACCATTCCTCGGTGGCCTGCTATATATATTTTATCCGTTGTATTCATTTATTATTCTTGTTTTTTATTAATGGTAAACCCACTGTTCTTTAACATTTGTTCTTGCTTAAATAAAACCACATCTGCAGCAACCATTTCTTTGATCATCGATTCCAATGTATACTTTGGTTTCCAT
>JBAXUV010000035.1:0-15384 GCA_037129425.1 Sphingobacteriia bacterium | reverse complement strand
TGTTAAGTATGCCCCATCTTGGCCTGTAATTCCGGTGATTAATGCTTTCTTCATTGTACTCAATACCTTAAATTCAATTTTTACTTCGACTAATTAAAAAAACATTAAAAAATAAAAAATTTCAACAAAACAAATGGCTTCGCCAATCTCAGTCACAAATGTGCGAGCACAATCTTATAAATATAACTATATAGCCTAATTTGTTAACTAAATAGATTCAAAATATCAAATTACACATCAACCTAAATGATTAAAAATCAGCTACATAGATCAAAATATGGGGGTATTAGACACTATATATCTTTAAGAGGTGCAAATATAGGTATATGAAGCAATGGACGCAAATATTAATGGCTTTTGTTTAAGCAGGGAGGCGGCCCTTGTTATATTCGCTATTCATCAAAAAATGGCATAACTTTTGGCTTTGAAATTGTTTATTTTATTAAACAAACTGCATGTGCAACCAGCCCTTCTTCCCGACCCACAAAACCCATTTTTTCGGTGGTTGTGGCTTTGATGGAGATATCTCTCAAACCAATGCCAAGAATGTCAGCAATGGTTTCCTGCATAGCTGCTATATAAGGCTTGATTTTGGGTGCTTCTAAACAGAGGGATGCATCTATATTGACTATTGAGTATCCTTCTTTGGTTATGAGTTCTTTAGTGCGAGCTAATAGTATTTTACTATCGATGTTCTTAAATTCACCTGAAGTATCGGGAAAATGAACACCAATATCTCCCAGTGCTGCTGCCCCCAATAAAGCATCGCAAATAGCATGTAATAAAACATCTGCATCACTATGTCCTAAAGCTCCTTTATGGTGTGGAATTTTGACTCCTCCGATCATTAAATCTCTTCCTTCTACCAATTGATGAAAGTCGATGCCATAGCCTATTCTCATAGTTTCAATTTGAACAAATATAAGCTAAGTGTACTATTATTCATGTTTGGAAAAAATACTTCTCTCTCGCGGAAAAATTCCTAAAATTTTATTCGTTCGGCTACAATGAAAGAACTCGCCAAGGGCAAAAATAAGCAACTCTCGCTGCTTAGAAATGCATTGCCTATTTTCAAAATTTACTATTTACTGCATTTCTAAGCAGCGAGCGATGCAAACTTTTGAAGCTTTTCGATGTAATAAAAAAGCCGCATACAAAAGTTGCGGCTTTATAATTATATAAGAAAGTATTTAGCGTTTGTTTCTTCTCGTTGGAAAGAATACTCCGGTCTTTGCTTTTTTAGATGTTCCTTCAGCAGAACCATAATGGCTCATAGCGCAGCGGAACCCAAGTGTACTCAAGCTTTCAGTCTCTTCTAAGAAACGACGTGTACCTGGGCTTAACCAATAAGCACGATCGTTCCATCCACCACCTTTATACACACGAGATTTATCAGAAATCAAAGTAGTTATTCCATATCCGTAAGTAACTGCACTGGATGAATCTCCGTCCATATAGTTGATGGCATATGATTTCTGGTAATTTCTTCTATTCTTTAAAGACGAATCAGATTCATTGATCATTTTAATTCTACCCTTATCGTCTCTTAAATTTCCTTCTCCTAATGCTTTATCAATTTTTTGGAAAGTGTTACCACGGTATGGGTTATAATCATCGGCATCACTGTTGGTAGTTGGGCGATACACATCAGAAACCCACTCATTTACATTTCCGCTCATATTATATAAACCAAACCCATTAGGTAAGAATGTATTCACTTCTGCAGGTATAGCGGCGTTATCATTTAATCCACCAGCAACACCCATATTATCTCCGTTACCTCTTTTAAAGTTAGCCATAAAAGAACCTTGAACAGAGCCTTTTTGGGTATAACGGATATTGTCGAATCCAGCGTTTTTCCAAGCGTAAATTTGTTTGTTGGCAATTAATTCTTCGCCCTTGGTTCCTTTAGATTTTTTCTGTGGATTTTCCATCACTAATCCATAAGCAGCATATTCCCACTCAGCTTCAGTTGGAAGGCGATAATCTCCGAACATAATACCATCTTCAAATTTAGCCGTAGTTCGTGGACGACCTTGAGCATCTTTCAAAGGATTCTTTTTAGATGTTACTTCCTTGCCAGGAGTTGCCTGGTATTCGCCCAACAAATAAGCTTTGGTATTGAAGTTATCTTGTCCAGCACCATTTAAGGTTTTCTTGATTTGAGATTTCTTGTCGAGAAAGCCTTTTTCCATTAAGGCAATTTCATTTACACGGTCGGTTCTCCAGATACAAAATTCTGAAGCCTGTCTCCAGGTTACTCCAACAACAGGATAATTATTATATGCAGGATGGCGGAAATACAATTCTACCATTGGTTCATTATAAGCCAATTCTTGTCTCCAAACCAGCGTATCAGGTAATGCTTGTTGAACAATGGAGTCCATTCCCGCACCTCCGAAAGTACCTTCTAACCAATACAAGTATTCGCGATAGTTTAGGTTAGAAATTTCGGTTTTATCGATGAAAAATGAGTTAACAGTAACACGACGAGGAACATTGTTCCAATCGCCCATGATATCTTCAGTAGTGGCACCCATGGTGAAAGTTCCACCTTGAATAAAAACCAATCCTGGAGCTGTTTTTATGTCTTTTGGCTTGGTAACATTGAAGTTACCATAGTTTTTATCGTTGTAATTCCAACCCGTAGTATTGGATTTTTCTGGCTTTTTCTTGATAAAACTACAAGACGAAGCTACACTTGCTACAACTAGGAGCAACACAAGACGTTGTGATAATTTGGATAATTGCATGTTCAAAAGTTGAATAAGTAAAGCTCTACTTCAAATATTCTGGTTTTTTCAAAGCGAATGTAAATAAATATTAGTTATCAAAACCCTAATTTTAGACACTCTAATGGCTAAAAACGCAGTATTCATCTATTTATTTTATTGGCTCCTGCCCTTTTCTTTGGCGGGTCAGGCAAGCTTTACTTCCAATTCGGTGTTGTCGGTTGGAAATTGGGGTAAAATAGGGGTGACAAAAGAAGGAATTTATAAGGTGGATCTGGCAATGCTGGGTCAAATGGGGCTCCCCAATGGAACGATTAACTCCAACTCCATTCGGCTTTATGGAAATGGCGGATCGATGCTAGCTGAAAATACGGCTCAATCAAGAATTGATGATTTGGCAGAAAACGCCATTGAAATTGTTGACGAAGGAGACGGTGTTTTTAATGGGAATGATTATTTGTTGTTCTATGCAGCCGGCCCACACCAATGGACCTATGATAGTAGTAAAGGCAATTTTAATTATACCAAACATTTATATTCAGATACAGCCTATTATTTTATCACCATAAATACATCGGCTTCTGGTAAAAGAATCATTGTACAAGCTCCAGATCCTGCTAACCCATCTGTTCAAATCAATCAATACACCGATAGATATGGATTTGAAACTGATTTATACAATCTGTTAAATAGTGGCAAGGAATGGGTGGGAGAAAATTTTTCCACCAGTTTCGGGGGAACATTGAGCCGAACTTTTCCGGTTAATTTTTCTGGATTGATCTTGAACGAACCATTACAATTGACTACCCATTTTACCGGACGTTCCGTTGGTACAAATGCCCAATTCAATGTTTCATTGAATGGCATTAATGCACAAACCATCAATATTCCAACTGTTAGTGGAGATCTATTAGGCGCATATGCAAAAGCAGTAAAAACAACCACCAATCTATTAAGTAATCAAGCAACACTTTCATTGACTATGCAATTTCAATCGGCTGCTGCAGGAGCAGAAGGTTGGTTGAATAGTTTTAGTATCACTGGAAGAAGGGCATTGGCATTTACTGAAAATACTGTGCTTCGATTTAGAGATACTCGTTCGGTACAAAACATTGGCGGTCAAATCAATTCAGTGGGGCAATTCAATATCAGTAATGCACCTGTTCAAACAATGGCTTGGGATATTAGCAATCCATTTGAACCCATCAAACTTTCGGTAACTCAAAATGGTTCAATACTAAGTTTTAAAAATAGTATTCAAACATTGAAAGAATATATTGCTTTTACTTCATCGCAATTCTCAACTCCTATTATTGTAGGTAAAATCAATAACCAGAATTTGCATAATACCCCTATTGCAAATGGAATTATTATTACACATCCTACATTATTAACAGCAGCTAATCGTTTGGCTGCATTTCATTTACAACAGTATGGTTTTAAAGATGCGGTTATCACCATCGATCAGATTTACAATGAATTTTCGAGTGGAACTCCAGATGTAACAGCTATCAGAGATTATATCAAATTCATGCGAGACAAGGCTTCCAGCGCATCAACAAGACCTTCCTATGTAGTTTTATTGGGTGCAGGATCTTTCGATCCAAAAAACAGAATCAACAATAATATTAACCTTGTACCTGTTTTCGAAAGTGCCAATTCTCTGGAGCCATTACTCACTTATACATCAGATGATTTTTTTGGATTGATTGGAGCTGCAGACGATATCAACACAAATTCAGCAACACCTATTTCTATATCTGTAGGAAGATTGCCCGTAAATAATTTAGCAGAAGCCCAAATAATGGTAGACAAAATTATTGGATATCATTCTGCTAAAAGTTTAGGAGACTGGCGGAAAGAAATGATTTTATTAGCGGATGATCAAGACAACAATTTGCATTTGAATGATGCGGAAAGCATTGCTTCCTCAGCGGTACAGGCAAATCCATTATTTCATACGGAAAAAATTTATTTAGATGCTTATCCTTTGGTAAGTGGTGCAGGTGGCGCAAGATATCCAGCAGTAAATGAGGCAATCGTGAATAGTGTTTTTAAAGGGGGATTGATTTTTAATTATTCAGGTCATGGAAATTATTTACGTTTAACGGAGGAAGCAGTTTTTAGTTCAACGGAAGTAAATCGTTTTAATAATCCCAATAAATTACCGCTATTTATTACAGCCAGTTGTGATTTTGCTCCACATGATGATCCTACTAAACAGTCATTGGGAGAAAAATTATTGTTTGGAAATTATAATGGTGGCATTGCTTTATTAACTACTACTCGGTTGGTTTTTGCATCAAGCAATAGAATCATGAATGAGAATTATATTCAAACAGCATTTACCCGAAATGCAAACGGAGCTTATCTTTCGTTAGGCGAAGCTGTTCAAATTGCCAAGAACAAAACCATGCAGAATAATGGCGATGTGTTCAATGCAAGAAAATTTTCATTGTTAGGCGACCCTGCCATGCAATTGGCTTTCCCAAAAGGAAATATCAAAATCAATTCAATCAATAATAAGCCAATCACTCCAACTGATAGTTTACAATCATTGGGCAAATACACCATTCAAGGAGAAATACAAACCGCATCTGGCACCATTAATTCCAATTTTAATGGAACGGTTTATCCAATCATTTACGATAAAAATCAAACGATAAAAACATTAGGCAATACACCTGGTAGTCCGGTAACTAATGTTGGGATTCAAAAAAGTATTTTATTCAGTGGCAAAGCAACAGTTGTAAATGGCATTTTCAATTTTAGTTTTGTTCTTCCTAAAGACATTCAATTTCAACCAGGAAATGGAATCATTAGCTTGTATGCGGAAAATGGAATCACTGATGCTGCAGGGTCTACTTCCATCAAAATCAGTGGCAGCAACAGTATCGGCACATCAGATAGCAAGGGTCCGGAGATACAATTATTTATCAATGATACCTTGTTTAAAAACGGTGGACTCTCCAATGAACGCCCCATTTTGGTTGCTCGGTTATCGGATAGTTCTGGAATTAATTCAACTGGCAACAGTATCGGCCATGATATTATTGCAGTAATTGATGGTGATGAAAGAAACAGTCTTGTTTTGAATGATTATTTTAGCTATAACACCAATAGTTATCAATCTGGTCAATTGTCATTTCAATTACCAACTCTTAAACCTGGTAAACATAGTATCCGATTAAAAGCATGGGATGTTTTAAATAATTCCAATGAACAATCCATTGAATTGACTATTGCTCAACAAGAAAAACTCATTATTGGAGAATTGAGAAATTTTCCGAACCCTTTTTCTACAAGCACCCAATTTGCTTTTGAACACAATCAACCGAATACCAATCTGTTGGTAGATTTATATATTTATAATAATGCTGGGCAAAGGGTAAAATCTATCAAACGCCTTGTAAACACAGAAGGCACAAGGAATGTACAGATCAGTTGGGCTGGGGACTCCGATTCTGGCCAAAAATTAGTAAAAGGAATCTATTTTTATCGTATTATTGTGGTAGCAGGTGCGCAACAAACTCAAAGCGCAGGTCAATTACTGCTTTACTAAACATACTGAATGGCATAATTTCTACGTTTAACTTTTACGAATTATCAATCTCTTGTTTAAACGAATGTTTAGTCTAAATCGATTAATGATGAAGAAAATAATTGTAGCGTGTTTACTGATTGTAGCAATAGTGCCATCAACTTTTGCTCAAACCGATTCAATCAATATTGTTTCTACTGCGGTTCCATTTTTGCGCATCTCTCCGGATGCTCGCGCAGGTGGTATGGGTGATGCAGCAATAGCAACTGCACCTGAAGCCAATGCGGTTTTCTGGAATTTATCGAAAGTAGGTTTCGCTAAAAAAAGAACAGGTATTGCATTTAACTACACTCCTTGGTTGCGCGATTTGGGTTTGACAGATGTGTATTTAGCCAGTATGGGATTTTACCATAAACTCAATGAAACAAGTGCCATTTCCAGTTCTATGCGTTTTTTCAGCTTAGGAAATATTCAATTAACTGATTTTTCAGGCAATGTGTTGAATACGGTTCGTCCAACAGAATTTGCGATTGATGGAGGTTATACCAGAATATTAAGCGATAAATTAAGTTTAGCTGTTGCGCTTCGTTATATCAATTCGAGATTGGTAACTGGTGATGTTGGAACTGGTGTTGTATACCGTGCAGGCAATTCTATTGCAGGTGATGTTTCTTTATTTTACAATGGAGTGAATGGTGATGGAGAAGGTTTTACTGCTGGTTTATCCATTTCTAATTTAGGTACCAAAATGGGCTATACCAATGATGCTCGTAATAAAGATTTTTTACCTGCTAATTTGGGCATTGGTTTTGGATATACAAAAGCCATCAACGATCAAAATAGAATTACGTTTGCTTTAGATCTGAATAAATTATTAGTACCTGCAGCTCCTGTAGCAACTGGAAATTTTTCTGTTGATTCTGCTAAGCTGGCCGAATACAGAAGTCAGAGTGTAATTGGCAGTTATACTAAATCTTTTTCAGATCCAAAATCTTTCACTGCATCAATTGGTGCTGAATATGGTTACGATGAAAAATTCTTCTTAAGAGCAGGTTATTTTTTTGAAGATAAATCAAGAGGCAACCGCAGTTCTTTCTCAGCTGGAGCCGGATTCAACCTCAACTTCATGACCATCAACGTTTCTTATTTGGTGCCTTCAGGAAGTGGCGTTACTAGAAACCCGTTGAGCAATACACTCCGTTTAGGGATTGTATTTAATTTGGGGGATGATTTCTAAATCTCAATTTTCAACTTTTGAGGATTTGAAAGCTTTGAGGTTTATTTTTGATAAAATGATGAACTACAATGCTCATATCAGAATTATACAAAATATACTTAGCAAATCCCTCAATACAAACTGATACGCGTAAATTAATAAAAGGCGATCTTTATTTTGCATTGAAGGGTCCGAATTTTAATGGCAATTTATTTGCCCTTCAAGCATTGAAACAAGGCGCTGCTTATGCGATTGTGGATGAAGTGATTGAAGTGGATGGCGGTGGCGAAAATGCTGAGGATATTCAATCGCGTATTATTTTGGTGGATGATGTTCTTACCAAATTACAAGCGCTAGCCAAACACCATCGACAACAATTTACAATACCATTTATTGCCATTACAGGAAGCAATGGAAAGACCACCAGCAAAGAATTAATCTATACAGTTTTAAATAGCCATTTTAGAACATTTACCACCCAGGGGAATTTAAATAACCATATTGGTGTACCACTCACCATTTTAAGTATTCCAGCAAATGCAGAAATGGCAGTCATTGAAATGGGTGCCAATCATCAAAAAGAAATTGAAGGTTACTGTACATATACATTACCTACACATGGGGTGATCACGAATTGTGGTAAAGCACATTTAGAAGGGTTTGGAGGAGTAGAAGGTGTAAAAAAAGGCAAGGGGGAATTGTATGATTTTATTCGTGCAAATGATGGTGTTGCATTTATTTATGCAGACTATGATTATTTGCAACCCATGAGTGCTGGTATAGAACATAAAATTTTATATGGACAATCAGCTGGTTTGGTACAAGGAAATGTTGCTGCCAACGAACCATTTATTGAGGTGGCAATTACCCAAGGCTTATCCATTGATCGAATCAATTCTCAATTAGTTGGTGATTATAATTTACCCAATATTCTTTGTGCAGCTGCCATTGGAAAATATTTTGGTGTCCCAGACGCTAAAATTAAATCGGCCATTGAAGCATATGCACCTTCTAATAGTAGATCACAATTAATAGAGAGAGGAAGCAATCATATCATTTTAGATGCATATAATGCCAATCCTTCTAGTATGAGGGCAGCCATTGAAAACTTTGTTCATCTTAAAGCAGATAAAAAAGTATTGATATTAGGCGCCATGATGGAACTGGGAGAAACCAGTATTGAAGAACATGAAAACCTGATTCGATTTATTGAACAATTCAAATGGGAAGCAGTGATTACTGTTGGGGGAGATTTTAAACAGGTAGGATCTGAGTTTTTTTATCTGGAAGATGCTGAGCAGGCTAAAACTTTTGTAGCTACCCAACAATTTATTAATGCATATATACTTATTAAAGGTTCTAGAAGTTTTAAAATGGAGAAAGTGCTTGATGCGCTTTAGTTATTGGTTTTTAAGTTAATAGTGTAATTTTACATCTCATTATTCCAACAATGTATCTTATATCTTATATCTTATATCTTATATCTTATATCTCTTAACTCATAACTCCCAATGCCTTATTCTCATTCATACCTTCTCAGCGCTTTAGCCAATAAATGTCCTCGATGCAGGAAAGGCAAT
Source organism: Sphingobacteriia bacterium (assembly GCA_037129425.1). Lineage (GTDB taxonomy): Bacteria > Bacteroidota > Bacteroidia > Chitinophagales > Chitinophagaceae > Sediminibacterium. Next base: position 6,315 of record JBAXUV010000035.1, on the reverse strand, counting down.
ATTTTTAAATCATCTAATGCCTATAAATTGAAAGGCAATATGGAAATGCATGAGCATTGTCCTGTTTGCGGCCAGCCTACCGAAATAGAAGTTGGATTCTATTATGGCACTGGGTATGTGAGTTATGCATTAACTGTTGCGTTAACGGTAGCTACTTTTGTTGCTTGGAAAGTATTGATAGGATTGAGCTTTGACATTGATGATAACAGAATTTTTTATTGGCTAGGAACCAATATTGTAATCTTAATTGTTTTACAACCGCTGGTAATGCGCTTATCTAGAAGTTTATGGTTGAGCTGGTTTGTTGAATACGAACCTGATTTCAAAAACAAACCCTACAAAAAATAGTACTCAATCATATCCATAAAAAAAGAGCAACTTACGTTGCTCTTTAATTCAATCAATCCCCCGATTGATATTTACCATTCAAACTTATTGATTAATAAATCTTGTCCAACCTCTCCACCAGTTTGCATCAGGACCAGCAGCATCACAAGCACCTCTGAAACCAACAGCTCTAAAGAAACCACCTGTTAATTTAGCATCGGTAAAACTTGCACCAACTAATATTGGTTGATAACCATTTGCACCACCAAATGGAACAAAATCTGGTGCTGAATAGTTAAATGGAGCAATCATTCTTGCATCAGATACGTTTGTTAAAATTGTATTGCTGAAGAAAGGATTTAAAAAACGATTTCTAACAGAATCGGTATTCCATAATGTTGTATTAGTTGGAGGAGCAATAAACTGCATTGAAGTAATATCTGTTCCAGTAACTGGTCCACAACCTGCAATGGTATTATTTTTAAATCTTGTAGTACTGTCTTGGATATTCAATTCAACTACTCTTCCATTTCTAGAATCAATGGTAATACCTGCTGGCCATCCTAGGAAAATAGAATTGAAAATAGAGATCCCAGAATTTCTTCTGATTTGACCACCTGTTAAATACAAACTATTTCCAGAATTGGCTAAAGTAGCTCTTGGCCCGATCACAGTCATATTACTGAAAACCGCTCTTGTTTGAGGAGTATTGATTGATCCACTAGCATCATTATCTGATTCAAATGCTTCTGAACGAGAAATATCTGCAATAGTTGAATCTCTGAATGCAATTCCGAATTGTACACGACCACTATAACCATTGTCGGTATCAAAATCATCATCCTGTGTTTTGTAAGTAATTAAATGAGCACAGTTTACAGTACCACCAAACCACTCAAACGCATCGTCTTTTGCATAAGTAACTTGAACATAATCAATCACGGTTTTGTTACCAACAGCTGCCATTGTTAAACTATTGATTTCTTTATCAGGTTGATAAGCATAACCAGCATATTCAATACGTACGTAACGTAAAACTCCAGAACTATCTGCATCATTTGGAGTAGCTCCACCGCCTGCAATACCATCACCAAAACTATTGTCTACACCACCTTCCACTTGATAGGTACCAGGTCCAGTAACTACACCAGGGATGGTTGCAGAATAAGTAGTATTAATACTTGCTCTTCCGCATAAAACAATCCCCCCCCAGTCTCCAGAACGAGGAACTGGTGAATTAGAAGTAAAAACAATAGGATTATCCTGAGTTGCATCTGCAACCAATTTAGCACCACGAGTGATAATTAAAGCAGCAACATTTGACCCCTGATAATCACCTTTCACAGTAACTCCAGGTTCTACTTTCATTGTTGCATTATTTACCATGTAAACTAAACCACTTAGGATATAGTTGTTTCCGGCTCTTAACACAGTGTCTTTATCAATTCTTCCTTTTAGAGTAATTGTTTGACCTGTTGTTGTTGGAGGAGTTACAACAGTTGTTGTTCCACCATCCATTTCAATTTTTCGACAACTGGTAACCATCAAACCTGCAAGCGCAGCTACCAGAACCATTGACTTTTTCATATTGTTGTTGTTTATGCTTTTTAACATTTTATAATTTATAAAGAGTATCCAAATGTGAATGATATTGTTGTTCCGAATTGACGACTTAATCTGAAAGGATCTTTTGATTTATCTAAATTGGTATTACCATCCGGGTTTTGATAGAAGTACAAAGGTTGATTTAAAATGTCTTGAACATTCAAGCGCAATTCAGCTTTGTTCTTCATTAATTTTTTAGTTAATTGTAAATCAAAAACAGGACGAGAAGATTCATAAATATCTGGTTGATCCTGACTTCCAACAAAAGTTACGCGTCTACCAATCTGATTATACAATAATGTTGCACTGAATCCTTTTTCTTCTAAATCATATAATATTGAGGCATTGATCAAATAAGGTGATTGCCCTTGTAATGGACGGTTCAATTCTAATCTAGCATCTTTAACTTTACTAGATATATAAGTACCGTTTACTAAGAAAGTGAAGTGTTTTAATGCTTCAGAAAAATCTAGTTTTTTTCTAAACTCCAATTCTAAGCCATAAGCATCTGCACTAGAAGGGTTTGCAAAATTAAAAGTACTTGCACCTCCTGCTCCAAAGTTGAAAATCATTTCAATTGGCTTGTCAAAATGCTTGTAAAATATTCCTGCTGTAAATACTTCACCAGCTCTTGGATATAATTCATAACGTACATCAATATTCGATACTTTGGTTCTTTCCAAAGTTGGTAATCCTTGTACAGCTGCATTTAATTCAAAATCATAATATTGAAATGATGCCAATTCTCTGAACTCAGGACGAACTACAGTTTGTGAAGCAGACAAACGTAAATTGGTTTTTTGATCCAACTTATAAGTTGCATTTATTCCTGGTAAGAAATCGGTAACTTTTGTGTAATTATATCTTGGGTCTGAAGCTTTAACTGCTCCAACTAACTGATCATAATCTTCCATTCTAACTCCCCAAACCAATCTTAATTTATCTCCAAGTTGATTATCAAATTGGATATAAGCTGCATTTAAAATAGTATTTGCTAAGTAGCGATATAAGTTTCCTTTGATAGCATCAAAAGCCAAAGAAGTACTTGTAGTTGATCCATCCCCAAAATTACCCTGCGCAAAAATGGCTCCAGGATTTAACAATCTTAAAGCCGCATTATCTCTTGGAAGATAAATAGAGAAAGGCTTTGCATCGAACAAACGGTCTTTTACTTGAAACTGATAACCACCTTTTACTGTTTGTTTGGCACCAAATGCATCAAAAGTATAGGCTAAGTCTGCACCTGCAGTATAAATATAATCGTTGAGGTTTTGGTAAAAACGGTTACCGCTTTTTTGCGATAATGTATTTGATAATAATGCAACATAAGGATTATTGATATTGCTATTATTTTTCAAATAATACAATCTACGTTGATCTGGAGTGTATCCATCTAATACTGTGAAAGAACCATACCATTTTAGTTTTAAAACATTGGGCTTTAAATTGTGTTCCCCGCTAATTTGATTGTTCCAAAAAGTATTTTGTTTGAAACCCAACTCATAAGCTCGTGTACTATCCAATGTAGTATTACCATTTCCTTCAACACCAGTTCTTAGTGTAGTAAAGTTATTGGCATTAATATTAAATAAAGTTTTAAAAGATATTTTATTGTTATTATCGAACTGGTAAGAAATATTGCCCAATGCACCCCATAATATATCTGTGCTGTAACGATCATCATTAAAAGCAAAATCAGGTGTAAATTTACCATTACCAATAAAGTTGAATCCACTATTGGTTCCTTTTAAATAACGAGATGTTTTATTATAAGTCAAACCAAAGATTCCACCCAACTTTCTATCTTTTTTTCCTTTTGCCGTAAAGCCACCACTGATCTGGAATTGACCATTCATTCTAGCCATGGCACTGTTATTTACAGATGGGTTCCAGATATTTTGAAAATCCTTTCCGATGGCTGTTTTTTGCTGAGCACTCAATGCATCAAATTGAGATTTGGTAGAATAACCAGCAGGTAAACTTCTTGTTCCATCGTCTATGCCTAACCAATCTGTTTTACCACCTTGATATGCTTGAAAGTCATTTCCAATTGTTTGAAGATTAACTCCTGTACCAATTTGAATATTGAAAAAATTCTTTGAAGGAATATCACGGGTATTAACTTGTATTAAACCTCCAGCCCATTCACCAGGCAATTCTGGAACAAATGCTTTATTGATAATGATATTATCAATCATATTGGAAGGAATCAAATCGAAAGAAAATGCTTTTCTATCTGGCTCAGTACTTCCTAATTGAACTCCATTTAACATGGCAAGATTATATCTTTCTGCTAAACCTCTAACAATTAAGAATTTACCATCTTGTATACTTGCACCTGGTGTACGTTTTAAAACTTCACCTGTATTTTTATCTGGTGATCTGCGAATAGCTTCAGCAGAAATAACAGAAGCAACCGTATTGGTATTTTTTTGAAATGCAATCAAGGCATTGACTGTTTCGCCTTTGGCACTTCCTCTTGCAGTCGATTTTACGGTTACTGCATCCAATGCTTTTCCGCTTTCATCTAAATTCACACTTAAGAATTCTTCTCCATTGGCTTTATCTACACTAATATCATCAATGGTTTTCTCTTTATACCCTACATAAGATAATGAAATGCTGTATTTTTTACCTGGCTCTACATTAATGGTAAACCTTCCTTCCACATCTGTTTTAGTAATTCCGGTAGTGCCTCCTGAAATCTTAATAGTAACCCCTGCAAGTCCTTCATTTCGAGAATTGGTTACTTTTCCAGAAACCCTTGCTTTTTGAGCAAATATGATTGAGCTTGAAAGTACGAGTAGCAAAAGCGTAAAAAACTTCTTCACAGCATGTATAATTTAGTGCTGCAAAACTGCCGCTCTAATGTTACCGAATTGTTACCCCAGTGTTACCGAATTGCTATTAACTTAAAATGGGATACCGCTTATATCCCTATATTTGCAACCCATAAACAGAGAGGTGTCCGAGTGGTTGAAGGAGCACGCCTGGAAAGTGTGTAAACGGGAAACTGTTTCGAGGGTTCGAATCCCTTCCTCTCTGCAATAAAACAATGAAATACAATCCCGACTTGTCGGGGTTTTTTATGCCCCGAAGCGAGTCCAGACACTCCTGTGTCTGAGCGAGAAGAGGGAGCATAAAAAAACAGGGCACTAAAGTGCCCTAGATTGTATTTCATTGTATGATTGCTACCCCACCCCTTGATCAGCGGAGCTAATCCCTTCCTCTCTGCAATCAATTTCCAAACAATTTTTCTGCATTGGCAGTGGTGATCGCTGCAATAGTTGTTTCAGGTACTTGTTTGATATCAGATAGCTTACTTAATACATATTGTAAATAACTGCTCTCATTGCGCTTGCCTCTAAAAGGAACAGGTGTTAAATAAGGTGCATCGGTTTCTAGCACCAGGTGTTCTAAGTCAATTTTGGTTAAGACTTCCCCCAAACCCGCATTTTTATAAGTAACCACCCCACCAATTCCTAATAAAAAACCCATTTTGATAATTTCCTTGGCCGATTCGTAGGATCCGCTGAAGCAATGAAAAATTCCTTTCAAACCCTTTGCTGCAAGAGGTTTGACCATTTCAATGGTTTCTTGCATGGCATTTCTAGTATGTATTACAATAGGCATATTCTTTTCGAGAGCCCAGTTCATTTGCAATTCAAAAGCCTCTTGTTGTTGCACTTTAAATTGAGTATCCCAATAATAATCCAGCCCAATTTCACCCACTGCTGCAAAAGGTCTTTTATCCAACCAGTCCTTTACAATGTGCAATTCTTCCTGGTAATTTTCTTTTACATAACATGGGTGTAAACCCATCATGGCTTTGCAAACACCTGGGTATAATGCTTCTAAAGCAAGCATACCATTGATCTCATTACTATCTATAGCAGGTAAATAAAACTGCTTGACTCCAGCATCAATTGCTCGCTGAATCATTGCACTGCGGTCTTCGTTAAACTCTTCTGAATATAAATGACAATGGGTATCAACTAATATCATGCTGCAAATGAAAGAAATATTAGTTGAATTTGGCCAGTTCGGGACTATTGTAGTAAATCATCGACAGTTCCTCAAGATAAAACGCCAAAAACCAATAATTCTTAGATGTAAATTTGCGCTTGTGAATGATTGTCAATATTGTAATATTAATTTTATTTAATATACGATTTGGCGATTTTTTTTCTCTAGTAGAAAATAAAATGGATACTGTTGGCGTTTAAAGAAAGCGACAGGCAATCTACCAAAGAAGATGAAAGAAACGATAGAAAGTATTAAGATATATAGGGATTAATTAAAGTAACTGCGGTGATTTAGCAACATCAATTACCGTGATTTTTGTTTTCATAGGGTACGGATTAAAAACAGGCTGAGGTTTCT
>JBAXUV010000034.1:0-15750 GCA_037129425.1 Sphingobacteriia bacterium | reverse complement strand
ACAATGTTCTTCGATTATCTAACTCTTTTATTCCTTTAATTCCTTTAAATGGTAAAATAAGTTTAGGGAAAATATACGTGTGACCGGCATTGATAAAAAATGATTGGAACAGATCACTTTGTTTACTGGTTGATGTAAGTAGATTCAATTCTACTCCAGTTCTAAATGTTGCCACAGATTGAATAGCTCTTTTCCAAACATTTCGATTGTTATAAGTGAGGTTGGTAGATATTCCCAATAAATTTCCAGTGGCAATATCTCCGGTATTTCTACTGCCTTCTAAATCGATGGTGAAGCTTTGCTTCACTGAAGGGGTCATAAAAAAATAAAAATCCAAACTATCTTTATCTCTGATGACAGGGCGAACATCTACATTTTGCCAGGCACCTAACTGGCTTAAACCTGTAGCTGTTTTAAAATACCTGTCTTCATTGTATAAATCACCTTTCTTGAAATAGGTATATTCTTTCAAAGGTTTATAAATGAATTTTCCTTCCTTATAATTCATTACTGCTTCGTCCTGTTTAAATTGTTGAAAGCTATGGTCTAAAACTACGCTATCAGCCGATTCGGTGATTTTGGTTTCGGGATAATAATATAAGTTGCCCACTTTGTATTGAAATAACCTACTGCTATCTTTCAGGTCTCTTCTCTTGATTGTTACATCCCAATTGGGGTTTTCTTTTTTAGATTTTTCTATAGCGGCCAATAATTTGGCTTGCTCAAAAGGGTCGAGGGTAAGTTGTAATAATTGTTGATTGGTAGAATCTACTAATGCAAATAAATCTTCTCTGGTGATTTTAAAATATCCATTCCTTCTATACAGACTTACTAAACGATCTAGCTCTTTACTGATTTGTTGTTTCGAATATGGTTTCCCTTTGATCAACTCCGTTTTTTTAATTGCCGATTCGGTGATTTTTTGAAGCATTGTATCATTTAAATCATAGGCTATTGAATCGAAACTGATATTTTTCCCAGCATTGATTGTGATGGTAACATGGGCTCTTATTTGCTCTTTCACTGTATCAAGAAAAAAGGAATTACTGAAGTTGGCATTATAGTATCCTTGTGAATTCAGGTATTCATTCATGAAATGAATACTCGGGTTGAAATTGGCAGAATCAAAAACAGCAGGGTCTTTTATTTTATAAAAAAGTATGTAGTTCTGTGCTTTTCTAACTTTCAAACTATCATCCCAATAATTATCCAATTGATTAAGTAAGCGTTTTTTCTCATCTTTGGGAACGTTATTGATTAATTCTATCTTATTCTCGTAAACAAAAGGGCGATTCTTTGGGTAGTTTTTTACACTCGTTCGGCTTTCTACGGAACAAGAAGATACCAATACCGTAAACAGTAATAAAACAGAAACAAAATTCAACATCGGCCCCTTAAAGGTCAAATACATAATCTATGTTAAGCAAGAATGAGACCAAATATATTCAATCTTTGTGCCATAAAAAACAAAGACAGCTATCTGGTCTATTTATTGTGGAGGGAGTCAAGCAAATAGAAGAGTTATTATTGAGTGATTTTGTAATAAAAACCATTTACGCAACCCAGGAATGGACTTCTAAAAATTTGGGAAATACTCATTTGGTAAGGGTTTCAGCCGATGAATTAAAAAAGATAAGTGCGCTTCAAACGCCCAATCAGGTTTTGGCCTTGGTAGAAGAGCCCAAAACAAAAAAATTATTGATACCATCCGATAAATGGATATTGGCATTAGATGGTATACAAGATCCTGGCAATATGGGTACATTGATTCGCATTGCAGATTGGTTCGGCATTGATACTATCTTGGCCAGTCCAGATTCAGTAGATTGCTTTAATCCGAAAGTAATACAGAGCACAATGGGAAGTTTCACAAGGGTGGCTGTTTTTTATGAAGAATTGGATCAACTCTTCTTATCTGCTCAATTGCCCATTTATGGGGCTTTATTAGAAGGGCAATCTGTATTTGAGAAAGAGCATTTCAGCAAAGGAATATTGCTTATTGGTAATGAATCGAAAGGGATACATCCAGCGCTTCAACAATTAATTACCCATTCTGTAAGTATTCCTAGAATTGGAAATGCAGAATCTTTAAATGCAGCAGTAGCTGCAGGTATACTATTGTCTCAGCTTACTCGATAATTAATTATCTAAATTGTAAAGCAGTGATGGGGTTGATTTTCCTGATCAATAGTGCAGGTAAAATTAACATTAAGAAACAAGTGAACAATGTGGCAGCGCATACTGCTGCAATTTGCCACCAAATAATTAATATAGGTGCTTTGGATACATAATAAGAACTTTCATCGAGTTGTATAAAGCCGGTGTATTGTTGTAATAAACAAATTCCTGTACCAGCAATAAATCCAATCAAAATACCCAGTCCAGCAATAACTGTTGCATAATATAAAAATATTTGAATGATATTTTTATCGGATGCGCCAATGGATTTTAAGAGACCAATCATTTTGGTTCTTTCCAAAATGAGAATTAACAAACAGGTAATTAAATTGATGATGGCAACAATGGCCATGATAATAAAAATCACATTTCTGTTTACATCTTGAATACTTAGCCAATCAAAAATATTGGGGTAAATAGATTGAATGGTTCTGCTCATCCATTCAGTGGGTAACTCATTCAAGAGTGTCGAATTGATAGAGTCTGCCTGGTTTTTGTTGGTAGTAAAAATTTCATACCCACCGATCTGGTCGGATTGCCAGTCATTGATTTTCTGAATCAATCGGATATCTCCAATGGCAAATAATTTATCGTATTCTTCGATCCCTGTTTTGTAAATACCTGCTACTGTTAACTTCCTGTAAGTTCTTGAACCATCTTCACTTCTGATGAAATAAATATTGATCACATCATTGAGCTGAATCTTTAACAATTGGGCTAATTGCTTGGATAAGATAATTTCTTTACTATAACTACTGTCATTAAAATTGATCCATCTGCCCTCTACCATATAAGGTTGCAGCTGGCTGGAGTCGTAGGTATTTTCAATTCCTTTTAATAAAATGCCATCGATGTTTTTATTTTTTTCAATTACTGCCGATTTAGTGGCAAATGCCTGAACCGTTTCAACACCAGTTGTTTTTTTAATGGTAGCTAGTACTGCTTCATTTTTTGTAATGGGCATTTCTTCTGCTACCAAAGATTTATCCGGCTCAAAATGCTGTACCCGAATATGCCCCCAAAAACTATATATTTTTTGGGAAACGCTTTGTTGAAAACCATTTACAAAACAAACGGTGATAATCATTGCAGCAACACCCACTGCAGTTGCGCCAACCGAGAGTCGGATGATGAATCTCGAAAAGGATTGCTGTTTAGAAAAAGCCAATCTTTTTGCAATGAAAAAAGAAGTGTTCAAATGGAATGGTTTTTGACTATTTTTATGGTTATAGAAGTATGAAATTATCTCTTTCTTATTTAATAGCAATATTTAGTCCTATTTGGCTCTTTTCTCAAAGATTGCCCGATCAAATATTTAGGTCAACCATTAAAACAGTAAAGCTTTTCCCTAAAAACAATCAATTGGCCATACCCATACTCCAATTGAATGGGGGAGATGAGATGGAACTTCACTTTGATGAAATGGGACAAACTCCTCGAAACTATTTTTATACCTATCAATTATGCAATGCAGATTGGTCCGAAGCAGCCTGGAGTCCCTTCGATTATATAAAGGGCTTTCAACAAAACAGGATCAGTGCTTATCGCATTTCCTCCATCGCTAAAAACCAGTATGTTCATTATCAAATTGTATTGCCTGAACGCAATGCAGTTCCATCGAGAAGTGGCAATTATTTATTAAAGGTTTTTCAGGATGCGGATACTTCAAAATTATTGTTTACTAAAAGATTTTATGTTGTAGATAAGCAGACCAATATTGGAGCACAATTTTTACAACCATTCGATAATCAATTGACCAGAACCCATCAGAAAATTCAGCTGGTAGTGAATGCGCCTCAATTGCAAATGATCAATCCACAACAATTTAAAACTGCCATACTGCAAAATGGAAGATGGGATAATGCGGCAACAAATATTCAACCAACATTTATAAGGGGAAATACTTTGGAGTTTAATACAGAACAAGACTGTGTTTTTCCAGCTGGGAAAGAATATCGTTGGCTTGATTTACAGAGTTTAAGATTTGAATCAGATAGAGTGGAAAGCATTAATAGAACATTATTTCCTGTGCAGGTAACCGTTAAGCAAGATAAAGTCAGGTCTAGTTTACAATATTTATTTTATAGAGATCGAAATGGTTTTTCGGAGATTAGTAATACAGAATCTTTGAACCCTTGGTGGCAAAGCGATTATGCCGAAGTGCTTTTTAGTTTTGCGCCTCCCAATAATCAACCCATTTATGGATCAAATGTTTATTTGATGGGAGAGTTAACAGGTAATCAGGTGGGGGATAGTTCTATTATGCAATTTGATGCTCAGCAAGGTGTTTATACCAAAAAATTATTCCTGAAACAAGGTTACTATAATTATGCCTATGTTACCAGAGATGCAAGAAATATAAAAGCAAAAGCCGACCCTGCATTAACAGAAGGCAATTATTGGGAAACCGAAAATGAGTATACCATATTGGTGTATTATCGGGCATTAGGGGGCAGGCATGATGAATTAGTAGGCTACTCGGTTATAAATACATTTAATAGCCAACAAAGATTTTAATCAAATCATTTTTTCAATTTGAAATGATATCGGGTTCTAATAAAAACGGCTACTAAAAACACCAATACCAATCCTTCCGAAAAAAACTTTTCAGCATCTAACCAATCGGTTGGGCGATCTTTTAATAATGGGTCCATCAAGAGTCCATGTATTAAAAACAACAATGCAGTTGCATAAGCAATTAAGTGAACATTTTTCCAGGTTCTAAAGCCTATATTTTTTCGAATGATTTTTTGTGAACTGATCAGTACAATCAAAAAACCATAGAAACTCAAAACGCCGAGCAATACAATATTCGATTGCTTGGGAGCCTCCAATGGTTTCAATAAATGGATGAATGTAAATCCGCTTTCTTTATGTAAGAATAAAAAAAGCAAGTGCAATGCTACAAAACAGATAGCGGTATATGCTGTGAAGTTATGATAGTTGATGATGGGATATTTTCTTACCAATGGAGGAAGTTTTTTCCAATAGCTGGTGTTTTTAAAATTCGTACCCAAAAACATTCCCAAAATTACATTGAGTGTTAAAGCACCACTTGCCACCAAACCCATCGAACCAGAGATATCTAAATAAGAAATTTCGAACATATATAAATTTTGCCTATCAAAAGCGTGAAGTTAAATAAATGGTAAATAGGTTCAAAACCGACTATTTAAGCGGTATTTGCGCGTTTGCTAAGGGGTGAGAAACAGTTTAATTAGGTGGGGCACTTTAAAAACCTTACCTTTGCGCTTTAATAATTTTATAATTTTACAATGGACACACAAATTCAAGGAACTGTAAAGTTCTTTAACGAAGAAAAAGGTTTTGGATTTATTAAGCATGATGATTCCAACAAAGAAACTTTTGTACATGCGAATGGCTTGATCGATCAGATCGAAGCAAACGACAAAGTGGTATTTGACGTACAAGAAGGACGCAAAGGATTGAATGCAGTTAACGTAAAACGTTTAAGTTAATTTTAACTTTCATACCTTACCTAAGGCCATCAGCGATAAGTTGGTGGCCTTATTTTTTATTAATATATATTTGAGTATTCATCTATTTTTTATTTATGTCAACTATTTTATCTCAGCTAGCCGAAACAAAGGCATTTATTGGTAGTAAAGTAAAATCAGAAGCAAGCGTAGGAATTATTTTAGGGAGTGGTCTTGGAAATTTAGCCAACGAAATTAAAACGGAGGTTTCCATTCCATATGCAGAAATTCCCCATTTCCCGATCAGTACCGTAGAAGGTCATACAGGCAATCTCATTTTAGGAGAATTGAATGGAAAAAAAGTGTGGGCAATGTCCGGAAGATTTCATTTCTACGAAGGGTATACAGCACAACAAGTAGCTTATCCTGTTCGTGTGATGCATATGCTAGGTGTAAAAACTTTATTGCTTTCCAATGCTGCAGGTGGAGTCAATACCAGTTTTAAAGTGGGAGACCTCATGATCATTAACGATCATATTAGTATGTTCACCATCAACCCTTTATTGGGTAAAAATGAATCAGCTTTAGGAACCCGTTTCCCCGATATGAGCGAACCTTATTCTAAGGACTTGATTCAAAAAGCAAAATCAATTGCAGCAGCACATCAAATTGAATTGAAACAAGGTGTGTATACAGGTGTAACTGGTCCTACATTCGAAACAAGAGCAGAGTATAAAATGATTCATATTTTAGGCGGAGATGCAGTTGGAATGAGTACTGTTCAAGAAACCATAGCTGCTGTTCATTGCGGAATGAATGTATTTGCAGTTAGTGTAATTACCGATCTGGGTATTCGCGAAGAAGACAATATTATAACACATGAAGAAGTTTTACAGGCAGCCAAAGACGCTGAACCTAAATTAACTTTATTATTCAGTGAATTGGTAAAACTTGTTTCATAAAAGCAGTGATCAATGAGAGGCAGCAATTGTCTTAGATATTTAATTTGCTTTTTGTTGCTATCTGGCAATTTGTATTTAGCAAATGCCCAGAGTGTCCAACAGTTGACTAATTTTCAGAATGGTTCTTTTGGTTCTGGTGGACGAGGGCCTACTGGGGGCGGTTCAAAGAAGGATTCTTTACAAAAAAGGGATCGATTTGCCGATTCGATCACCATTTTCTATCGTTATTTTGATTCTACAAGAAACAGAACAATTGATTCCTCCATTAATGATTTCACTACCCGATTTCCAATGCCTTATAGTTATCATCATTTAGGCAATTATGGAACTGCTGCTCAATCTTTGTTATTTAATCCTTTAATGAAAGCAGGTTTCGATGCAGGCTTTCATCAATACGATATTTATCAATTTAGTTTGGCCAATACCAAATTTTACCAAACCACAAGACCCTATACAGAGTTGGCTTATGCATTAGGAAGTAAAGCAGAGCAATTAATCGATCTAAAACATACACAGAACCGGAAAACGAATTTCAATTTTAGTATTGAGTATCGTTTTAGTAATGCTCCAGGTTTTTTAAAGAATCAAAATGTAAGTCATAACAATTTTAGATTTACGTCTCATTATCAAACCAATAACAGGCGATACGAATTTTTTCTGGTCTTATTGTCTAATAAAGCAGCTTCCTCCGAAAATGGCGGGTTGGTAAATATTAAGCAGTTAGACAGTTTAGCATTAAACAACCCCTATGAATTAGAAACAAGAATGGGAAAAGTAGGAGCGGCCAATAGCAATCCTTTCAATACCACTGTAACAACAGGTAATATATATCGAGAAACAGATTTTTTATATCGTCATCATTATGATTTTGGTAAAAAAGATTCAATTGTAACAGATTCAGTAACCTATAAAATATTCTACCCAAGATTTCGGATTGAACATGATTTAAAAATCACGCAACAGGAATTTCAGTTTTTTGATAACAATGTTGATGCTGGCAGGTATAAAACCTATTTTAATTACAATGCTGTTACTGGTGTGAATATTAGTAATAGAGACAAATGGAGTAATATCCAGAATGTATTTAGTCTATTAACATTTCCTGACAAGAATAACCAAAGTCAGTTTTTTAAAGCAAGCATTGCTTTACAGAATTTGAAAGGTCAATTTGATACAGTGAATTCATCTAATTTCTATAATGTATATACCGCGGCAGAATATAGGAACAGAACGAAGAACCAGGTATGGGATATTGAAGCCAATGGAAAATTTTATATCAATGGGTTGAATGCCGGAGACTATAGTATCAATGGAAATATGAAAAGACTGTTGGGAAAAAAGATAGGGTATTTGACCATTGGATTTCAAAATGTAAATCGTTCGCCATCTTTTATTCTCAATCCTTTGAGTAGTTTTCCGTTGAAAAACAAACAAAACTTTTCCAAAGAAAACACCATTCGTTTATTTGTAAATTACGAGAATCCTAAAAAACGATTCAAGTTTGGCGCAGAATATTTTGCAGTAAATAACTTTATGTATTTCGATAGTTTTTTTACTGCCAGGCAAGAAGCTTCATTGTTTAATGTGTTGCATCTGTCTGCAGAAAAAATCTTCAGATTGGCAAAACACTGGAACTGGTATACCGAAGTACATTTTCAACAAACAACAGGAAACCCACCAGTAAATATTCCCTTTTTCTTAACCAGAAACAGAATTGCATTCGAAGGAAATTTTTATACCAATTTATTTATTTCAACTGGGTTTGAAATAAGATATCATTCAGGGTATAAGGCCGATAATTATAGCCCTCAAATGGGTCAATATTTTTATCAGAATACCAATACAATCAATAATCGACCAGATGTAAACGCTTTTTTACATTTTAGGATCAAAAGCTTCAAAGGCTTTTTGAGGGTAGAAAACCTTAATACCTTAAATCTGGAAGCAGGAAATATTGGCTTCACCAAGCGCAATCTAATGGCGAATGATTATGTATCACCCGGTTTAATGATGCGATTTGGGGTTTGGTGGAATTTTATCAATTAATGCCTAACTTCGTAGGGTGAAGCGCAGCATTTCCATATTCATATTGGCAATCTATCTTTTAGGTGCTACCGATGCTTATCAACTCTTAAAGCTTCCATTATTTGTGCATCATTTTATTACGCATCACCAAGAAAACCCTCAATTATCTTTAGCTGGTTTTATTAAGATACATTATTTAGATCCAGTAGTAATAGACGATGATTATGCGCAAGACATGCAATTGCCTTTTAAAACCCATGAAACTGATAGTTGCTTTGTAAGTGCTGTAACAATGCCTTTGCAAAAAATCTCTATCGAAGCCCCTTCACTTCCTTTACCTCTGATTACTTATTCAAGTATAGTGCAAACTAGATATTATTACCAACCAATGGTGAATATCTTCCAGCCTCCCAAAGCAGTTTCTCTGCCATTATCTGCTTAATTTTCACCTGCTGTAAAGCAGCCATTGTTCATTTTTATATAATCAAACTTTTAGTTGTTGATTATAGCATTATCGTATACATATGCTGAATAAAATAATTGATTTTTCTATTCGGAATAAATTGATAGTATCGCTATTTATTCTCGCACTAATAATTGGCGGTATTTATTCTGCCATGAAATTGCCTATTGATGCAGTGCCTGATATCACCAATAATCAGGTATTGGTGATAACCAGTTCTCCCGGATTAGGAGCACCAGATGTAGAGCGTTTTATTACAGTTCCTGTAGAACAGGTTACCAGAAATATTCCTGGCATTAAAGAGCAAAGAAGTTTTTCTCGTTTTGGATTGAGTTTAGTGACCATCGTTTTCGATGATCAGACCGATGTGTATTGGGCAAGACAACAAGTGAGTGAAAGATTGGTAACAGTTCAGTCTCAAATTCCCGCTGGCATGGGCATTCCCGAAATGGGGCCTGTAACAACAGGGCTGGGAGAAATATTTCAATACGTAATCAAAACAAAAAAAGGATACGAAGGCAAATACAGTTTAACAGAGTTAAGATCTATTCAGGATTGGATTGTTCGAAAACAATTATTAGGTACCCAGGGAGTGGCAGATGTAAGCAGTTTTGGAGGTTCTGTAAAACAATATGAAGTAGCCGTTAAAACAGATCAGCTAAAAAGTTTTGGACTTTCTATTACCGATGTGTTCAATGCTTTGGAAAACAATAATCAAAACGCAGGAGGATCTTATATAGAAAAAGGGCCCAATGTGCTTTTCATCAGAACAGAAGGTTTGGTAAAACAATTAGCAGACATAGAAAATATTGTTGTAAAAAGGGTCAATGGTTCAATACCCGTTTTGGTTAAAAATATTGCAGTTGTTCAGTTTGGAACTGCAGTAAGATATGGTGCTACTGTTTATGGAGCCGAAGGAGAAGTGCCGGGTGCAGTGGTAATGATGTTAAAGGGTGGCAATAGCAAAGAAGTGATTCACACCATTAAAGAAAAAATTAAAGAGATAGAAAAATCATTGCCAGAAGGGGTGATCATCGAACCATTTCTCGACAGAACAAAAATGGTGGACAATGCCATCGGTACAGTAAAAACAAATTTAATGGAAGGTGCATTGATTGTTGTGTTTGTGCTGGTACTTTTTTTGGGAAATTTCAGAGCGGGTCTAATTGTAGCTTCTGTAATTCCATTGTCTTTGCTCTTTGCCGTTATCTTAATGAATCTTGCAGGTACCAGTGGAAACCTGATGAGTTTAGGTGCTTTGGATTTTGGCTTATTAGTAGATGGGGGAGTGATTATAGTAGAAGCAGTATTGCACAAATTGCAGCACGGTATTCGGCATAAAACGGGCTCTATTTTGAGTCAAGAAGAAATGGATATAGAAGTAAGGGACAGTTCTTCTAAAATGATGAATGCGGCTGCATTTGGTCAAATCATCATTCTGGTAGTGTATCTGCCAGTACTGTCTTTACAAGGTATCGAAGGAAAGATGTTTCGTCCGATGGCCGAAACAGTTTCTTTTGCCATATTGGGAGCATTTGTGTTATCACTCACCTATATTCCAATGATGAGTGCCTTGTTTTTGAGCAAGAAAACCAATTTGCCAGCCAGCTTCTCTGATAGAATGATGCACAGTATTAATAGTTGGTACAAACCGATTCTTAAAAAAATATTGACCATTCCAAGAATCATAGTAGGAGCAAGTTTTTTATTATTGATCATCGCTGGTTTTATCATGTCTACTTTGGGTGGGGAGTTTATTCCTAAACTGGAAGAAGGAGATTTTGCTGTGGATACCAGATTGTTAACAGGATCTTCATTGTCTAATACAGTTACCTCAACACAACGCACCGCAAAAGTCTTGCTCGATTCATTTCCTGAAGTGAAGAAAGTGGTTACAAAGATTGGTTCTGGCGAAATTCCTACAGATCCAATGCCTTTGGAAGCTGCGGATATGATGGTCATTTTAAAAGACAAGCACGAATGGACCAGCGCAAAAACATTTGATGAACTGGCAGAAAAAATGAGTAAAGCATTGCAACAAGTACCTGGTGTTACTACAGGTTTTCAGTACCCGGTTCAGATGCGATTCAATGAATTAATGACTGGTGCTAGACAGGATGTGGTGTGTAAAATTTTTGGGGATGATTTAGATAGCTTAGCCATATTGGCTGAAAGAATGGGTGTATTGATCAATAAAGTGGATGGAGCCAAAGATCTCTATGTTGAAACAGTTACCGGTGTGCCGCAGATGGTGATTAATTATAATCGCTCAGCCATTGCCAGATACGGTGCAACAGTGAATGAAATCAATAGAACAGTTCAAGCTGCTTATGCTGGAACTGCTGCCGGTGTTGTATTTGAAGGCGATCGTCGATTCGACCTTGTGGTTCGATTAAACAATCAACAGAAGAATGATTTGTCTTATATAGGCAATTTAATGGTGGGCATTGCTGATGGTAAATCTGTACCATTGAATGAACTGGCAACCATCGAACTAAAAGAAGGCCCATATCAAATTCAAAGAGAGGAAGCCAGAAGAAGAATCATGGTTGGGTTTAATGTGAGAGGAAGAGATGTTCAAACCATTGTAAAAGAATTGCAAGAAAAGGTAAACCAAAAAATAAAATTACCAGCTGGATATTCCATTACCTATGGTGGTCAGTATGAAAACCTTCAAAAAGCAACTTCTCGATTGGCCATTGCATTACCGATTGCGCTGTTATTGATTTTTGTGCTTTTGTATTTTGCATTTAATAAGATCAAATATGGATTACTCATTTTTTCGGCAATACCATTATCAGCAACTGGTGGGATATTTAGTTTGTGGTTACGCGGAATGCCATTCAGTATTTCAGCTGGTGTAGGGTTCATTGCTTTATTTGGCGTTGCTGTATTAAATGGTATTGTTCTGATTACAGAAATTGTGCGATTAAGAACAACCGACCCCTCTGATGTGAAAGACATTATTCTTCATGCGATCGAAATAAGAATGCGTCCTATTTTAATGACTGCTGCAGTGGCTTCTCTGGGTTTTTTACCAATGGCCATCAGCTCTGGTGCTGGTGCGGAAGTGCAACGACCATTGGCAACTGTTGTAATTGGAGGATTGTTAACAGCTACGGTACTTACACTAATGGTATTGCCCTGTTTGTATTTATTATTTGACAGAAGAAGTAAACAAGTTAATATGAAAGCATTAACCCTGATCGGAATAATGTGCCTTGGAACCATGTTGCATGCTCAGAAGAGTAATATGAATCAACCCATGCATTTGGAAGAAGTGTTACAAAAAGCAATTGAACAAGCACCTTCTTTAAAAGTAAATCGTTTACAAGAAAAGTATTACAGTTATTTGCCAGGCACTGCTACTGAAATACCAAAAACACAATTCAATACCGAGTTGGGCAATTATAATACTGCAGCATTCGATGCAAGATTCAGTATTGTACAACCTTTGAATTCAGGTGCAATTAATAATCAACAGAAAAATGTCTTCGAAAAATTTTTAGCAACTGCAAAGGCAAATACGCAGGTTCAAATAATGGATGTAAAAAGACTGGCAAGACAGCTATATGTACAGCTTCAATATATTCAGGCGAACCAATTGCTTTTACAAAATATTGACAGTATTTATGGGCAGTATTTAAAAATTGCGAGTCTGCGTTTTGAAAAAGGGGAGACCAATCTGCTGGAAAAAATGTCATTGGATAATACGGTCATGCAAAATAGATTGTCCATCAATATGCAGGAATCCGAATTAAAAGCAGTTCAAATGCAATTGGGGTTATTGATACAATCCGAATTTCCCATTATAGCTTTAGATCCTTTAGAAGCAAAGACCAGGTTATTCGATTCGGCACAATGGCGAAATAATCCATCCATTGCTTTAAGCTTGCAGCAGCAAGAAGTAGCAGCTGCTGAAACAGCATTGGCCAAAGCAAGGTTGAAGCCAGATTGGTTATTGGGTTATAATAACCAATCATTGAATGGTTGGCAAATGTTAACCGATCGATCAGAAAAATTGTACAGTATGGGCAATCGATTCTCATCGGTTACATTGGGCATGTCGATACCCGTTTTTAATAAGTCTCAAAAGCAAAAAGTCAATGCAGCCAAAGCCAATGAGGAAGTAGCAGCAGCGGTTACAATGGCTACCACCATCGGTCTTCAATCTAAACTGGATAGAGCATGGCAGGAATATGAGAAATACAATAAGGCAATGATTTACTATCAGCAAACTGCGCTTAAGCAATCTGATATCATTATTAAAACTGCCAACTTAAGTTATCGCAATGGTCAGATCAATTATATTGAATGGGGAACATTATTGAATCAAGCCATCAATATTAAAACACAATATTTAGAAACACTTCGTCAAGTGAATATTGCGGAGTCGGAATTACATTATTTATTGAATAATTAAATCATTATGAATAAAATCATCATTTTACTATTGGCAGTAACAATTGTCAGTTGTACTTCATCAAAGAAAGAAGAGCCCGTTAAACCAGCTGCAATGGAGTCTTCCATTGTATCGCTAACAGGCCAGCAATTAAAGCAGGCCGAAATACAAATCAGTTTAGCTCAAACCAAAACATTGCATGAGACCATTTTAGTAAATGGCCTGGTGGATGTACCACCACAAAATATGGTTTCTGTGAGTTTTCCGCTGGGTGGTTATTTAAAGAAAACACAATTACTGCCAGGCATGAGTGTACGAAAAGGAGAAGTTATTGGATTGATGGAAGACCAGAGTTATGTGCAATTACAACAGGACTATTTAGTAGACAAAGCAAAAATGGATTTTTTGTCTGCAGATCTAAAACGTCAGAAAGAGTTAAGTGATGCAGATGCAACGAGTAAGAAAAGCTACCAGCAGGTATTGAGCGATTATACAATGACGCAGGTGATGCTCAAAAGTTTGGAAGAGAAATTAAAAATCATTGGCATTGATCCCGCGCATTTAACAGTGTCCAATATTTCTAGAACGGTTTCTTTAAGAGCGCCAATTGATGGCTTTGTAACCAAGGTAAATGTGAATATTGGCAAGTATGTGAATCCTGCAGATGTTTTATTTGAATTGGTAAACCCCGATGATATTCATGCAGCATTATCTGTTTTTGAAAAAGACATGCCATTGATTCAAAAAGGCATGAAGGGAACGGTGGCATTATCGAATAACCCAAATAAAAAATATGAAGTAGAAGTGTTGCTTACCACCAAAAATATCAATGAAGAAAGAACAGGTTTGGTGCATTGTCATTTTGAGAATCCCAGCCATGATCTATTGCCTGGCATGTTTTTAAATGGAAGTTTTGATTTAGCAGCAACAGCTACTAAAGTGTTACCGGAAGAATCTGTAGTTAGGTTTGAGGGCAAAGAATATGTATTTGTAGCCAAAGACTCCAGTCATTTTGAAATGGTAGAAGTACAAACAGGTACAAAGCAAGAAGGATTTGTTTCCATTAAACCCATCATTACCATTAACTGGGAGAATACACAATTTGTTACCAAGAATAGTTATCGCTTATTAGGAATGCTTAAAAACAAGGCCGAGGAAGAATAATTAAAACACCGCGTAACAATAATTAAACTGCTAAAAAAGAATCGAGTGAAGCTTCAATGCCATAGAAGCCAGCCAGCTTTTGAATCACTTCTTCCACAACAGCGTCTGGGCAGCTAGCACCACTGGTCATTAAAATACGCAGCGGTGTTTTTGTAGGAAGAAAGTTATTGATTTGGGTTAAAGCTTTTGTTTGCCAATTGCAATGGATGATACTGTTTTGATCAATGATTTTATCAGGAGCATCAATAAAATAGGTTGGCAATTTGGCTTCACATAATTCCACCAAATGTGAGCTATTACTGCTGTTATGACCACCTACTACGATGGCCAGATCTGCAGGAGTGTCGAGCATTCCGGTTACAGCAGATTGATTATCGTTGGTAGCATAACACAAAGTGTCTCTCGTGTCGGCAAATCGTTCGCCAATGTTCGTATTATTGAGTTGAAAATGTTGTTGGATAATATTTTTTAGATAATCTGAAATGGCTTGAGTATCGGTGGCTAATTGAGTCGTTTGATTCACTACCCCGATTTTTTGTAAATCAGTTTCAATATTAAACCCTTCAGAATAATTGCCTTTGAATTCGGAATAAAATAAATCAACCGGTTTTTCTCCAGTAATATATTTAGCCAATTCAATGGTATCGTTCATGTCATTAACAATAACAGTAGGTGTATTGGCAGAAGCATGAGAAAATGTAGCCCTGGTTTCTTCATGTTTGGGTTTACCATGCACTACTACACTATATCCTTTCTGTGCAATTTGTTCGCTGCGATTCCATACTTTTTCTACAAATGGGCAAGTAGTATTGTATTTTTCAATGGCTATTCCTTTTTGTTGGAGTAATTTTTCTATTTCTAGTGTAGTGCCAAATGCCGGAATGATCACCACATCATCTGCATTGATCTGATCGAAAGGAATAATTTGTTTGCCATACGTATCTTGCAGAAAACTCACCCCACGAGCAATTAAATCGGCATTAACCTGAGGGTTATGGATCATCTCACTCAATAGATATATTTTCTTACCAGGGTTTTGATCGATGGTATTGAAAGCAATTTCGATGGCATTTTCTACCCCATAACAAAATCCAAAATGGCGGGCTAAATAAATATGAA
>JBAXUV010000033.1:0-16559 GCA_037129425.1 Sphingobacteriia bacterium | reverse complement strand
TTCAGTCAAAACATCCATTCTGCTTTTTGGTGAACAAAGCATGGTATGAATTAAAGGAGTTGGAATACCTTTTTCATTTAACAGCGTTACAAATGCCTCGCCTATGCCCAATTGGGTAAGTAATTCGTCCACGTCATAATAGGTAGATTCAGGAAAATTTTCCGCAGCTTGTTTGATGGTTTTTCTGTCAGCAGCGGTAAATGCCCTTAAAGCATGTTGAACTTTTAAGCCTAACTGGCTGAGAATTGATGCAGGAATATCCTGAGGATTTTGAGTGCAGAAGAAAATACCTATCCCTTTTGATCGTATTAATTTGATGATCATTTCTAATTGTTGCAATAATGCATCTGATGCTTCTTGAAAAATCAAATGGGCTTCGTCTATAAATAAAATGAGTTTGGGTTTGTCTAGGTCTCCTTCTTCTGGACAAGTAGCATATAATTCAGCCAATAATTGCAACATAAATGTGGAGAATAATTTAGGCTTATCCTGCATATCAGTTACCCTTAAGATATTGAGCACACCTCTCCCATCGTCGCTGATTCTCATGAGATCATCTATTTCAAAACTCTTTTCGCCAAAAAAAACATCGGCACCTTGCTGTTGCAATTCAACCACTTTTCTTAAGATAGTTCCTGTGGTGGTAGTTGATATCTTACCATATGCTTTTTCTAATTCAGCTTTCCCTTCTGCTCCTACAAATTGTAATACTTTGATGAAATCTTTTAAATCGAGCAAAGGCATGGCATTGTCGTCACAGTATTTAAAAATCATTGATACTACCCCACCCTGTGTATCATTGAGCCCGAGAATTTTACTTAACAGTACGGGCCCAAATTCACTCACAGTTGCCCTCATTCTTACGCCCTTACCTTCATTGAGTGTCATTAACTCTACCGGATAAGCCGATGCTTTCCAAGTCATACCGATTTTCGAAGATCTTTCTGCAATTTTATCATTAATAGACCCTTCTGCTGCCAATCCACTCAAATCTCCCTTTATATCCATTAATAGAACGGGAACGCTATTATCGCTTAAGCATTCGCTGATCATTTGAAGTGTTTTCGTTTTTCCAGTTCCCGTTGCACCAGCAATTAGCCCATGCCGATTCATTGTTTTTAGAGGAAGATAGATAGATGCCCCTGCTACCACTTCTCCATCGATCATACCAGCACCGATTTGCACATTTTCTCCTTTAAAAGTGTAAGATTGTTTAACGGTATCAAGGAATGCAGCTTTATCAGACATTGTTAGTTGTTTATTGCAATTTACCGAAACTAGCCTATCACTAAAATTAATTTTTAAGCTAAAAATCAAAAAAATTAAAATAATATAGTAATATTAATTACAAATCCAATAATACTGATGAAATTCAAAACCACCTATATCATCAATATATTATTTCTCATTGTATTGATATTGATCGTATTTAGGAATACATATTCAGGAACAATTTTTACCTCTAATAATTCTAAAGAAAGTAAAATCAATTCTTACTTTATAAAAGAAGATCCAGATAGTATTTTTGAAAACTCCTTAAAAGCAAATCAATCGTATCGAGCAATTAAATCTCAGCTCGACAGCATTGAATACAAAAAATTTGAAGTTTTACACAGTAACGAAATAGGTACTAGCTCAAGAAGCTTATTTGGAGTAAAACTAACATCTGAATGCGATACCTGTGATATTAATACTCGATCTCCTTTTTCTGAATCAGGCTTTGCTAGACCAAAAAAATACTATTTAGAATTAATGAATTATCAAGAAATTGAAGATTCATTATACTTATACCACAAACCAATTTATTTTAAAAACAAAGGTAAATTTCATAAAAAATACCTGGCAATTGACAATAGTCCAAGTTTGCAAGGCCCTCATTTATTTTGGAAAACAGATTTTAAAACATATGGAGTTGAAGCTGAATTATCTGACAATAAATTAAAACTTAAAACTATATTAATACCCATTTCTAAAACACAGTATAGCATTTTGAACATTGCTGTTTGGTCGATAACTATAATAGGATTGATTGTTTATTTAACATGTATATTTCCTTGTGGATTTGGCTTCTTATATCAAGTTTGCATAGGAAATCCATTTTCCGAAAAAAATTATTTTAGATTAAAGTTTATTGCTTATGCTTTAATAGCAATGACTACTTTTAGCTTATTGATAATTCTAATTCTAGATTCTATATATAAATCCCATTTCACAAAGGACTTTCAACTTCATATTGACTGGGATCCATATCTAAATTATTTTGCTGCTGGTATCTTTGTATACCTATTATCGATTGTTGTTAATCATGGTAATAAATTAAAAGATTTAAAAGAATAAATTTTCTATTTCCTTATCCCTATGAAAAGTGAAAAAATGGAGCCTAATTATATTTTAGTTTGATGGGATATTGAATACCTTAGAGGAAATAGTTGATTTTTATAACAATACCAGCAATTTTGTAAGGAAACAGATTAATATTGATAGTAGTTTAGCAAAACAGCTGGAACTATCACTACAAGAGAAAGTAGACCTTGTAAATTTTATAAAAACAGTTCAGACAGACAATATGCCAATACCCGATTTTGAAGATTTTAACAAAAAATTGGAAGGGCAAATCGTTAACTTGCAGGAACAATAATTCTACATTCATATAAACAAAAGAAATATGGACGACAAAAAACAGTTTAAGATTTTACTTTGCGAAGACGATACTAATTTGGGAATGGTTTTAAAAAACTACCTCGAGCTCAACGACTACGAAATAACTTTAGAAAGAGACGGCCGTCTTGGCTTAGCAGCTTTCCAACGTGAAAAATTTGACATTTGCCTATTAGACGTAATGATGCCCAATATGGATGGATTTACATTGGCAGAAGAAATTCGCGATATCGATCCAGATGTTCCTTTGTTTTTCTTGAGTGCAAAAACGATGAAGGAAGATATTATTCAAGGGTATAAATTAGGTGCCGACGATTATATTACTAAGCCATTTGATAGCGAAGTATTGTTAATGAAAATCAAAGCAATCCTTAAAAGGAACGAAGAAGAAAACAGAATCAGCGATAATGTTGAATTTGATCTAGCTACTTATCACTTCAATCCAAAATTAAGAGAACTTAAAAAAGGAGACTTGGTGCAAACCCTTTCTCCAAAAGAAAATGATCTATTGAAAATGTTAGCTGAACATAAAAATGATTTATTGCCTCGTGAAAGAGCATTGAAAAAGATTTGGGGCAGTGACACTTATTTCAATGGAAGAAGCATGGATGTTTACATCGCTAAATTGCGTAAATATCTAAAAGAAGATCCAACAATTGAAATTGTAAATATTCACGGAAACGGATTCAGATTAGTTGCTCCTTAAACCTGTGCAACCTTCCGAATCGGATGCTAACTAAATAGCTCCCCCGCTTCTCCTCTTTTCATGGTAACCCCAAGATGATTATAAGCTTTCAACGTAGCTTCTCTCCCTCTTGGGGTTCTTTGTAGGAAGCCTTCTTGAATCAAAAATGGTTCATATACTTCTTCGATGGTGCCCGATTCTTCTCCTACTGCAGTAGCAATGGTAGTGATTCCTACAGGGCCACCTTTAAACTTATTAATAATGGTAGAAAGAATACGGTTATCCATTTCATCTAAACCATGGGCATCTACATTCAAAGCCTTTAATGCATGCTGGGTAATACCTAAATCGATATTGCCATCATTCAACACCTGGGCAAAATCACGTACCCTACGAAGCAAGCCATTGGCAATTCTTGGAGTACCCCTGCTTCTGCCTGCAATTTCTTTTGCAGCATCTTTGGTAATGCTTGTAGACAAAATACCAGCACTTCTTTCGATGATCTTTTGAAGAACAGTTGCATTATAATATTCAAGCCTCGACTTAATTCCAAAACGCGATAATAAGGGAGCAGTCAGTAAACCACTTCTTGTGGTGGCACCTACTAATGTAAATGGGTTTAAATTAATTTGAATACTTCTAGCATTAGGACCTGTATCGATCATGATATCGATTTTGAAATCTTCCATAGCAGCATAGAGGTATTCTTCCACAACAGTGCTGAGGCGATGTATTTCGTCTATAAACAACACATCATTCGGTTGAAGGTTGGTAAGCAAACCTGCTAGATCACCTGGCTTTTCTATTACTGGCCCAGAAGTTTCTTTAATATTAACTCCTAACTCATTGGCAACAATTCTACTCAATGTGGTTTTACCTAAACCTGGAGGACCATGAAATAAAACATGATCTAAAGCTTCACCCCTCAACTTGGCTGCTTTAATAAAAATCACCAAATTTTCAATCAATTGAGGCTGCCCAGAAAAGTCATCAATTTGACTGGGTCTGATGGCATTCTCGAATTCTTTATCAGCTGGATTCAGCTGATTTAATTCGTTATTGAGGTGGTCGTTTGGCATATATCATCGAAATTACAAAAAATGCCGTCCTATCTTTGAATAAATTGTAGAAATGGATCAAAGAACTGCATTATTATTAGGAGCTACTGGTTTAACGGGCGGATTGTTACTCGATTTACTATTAGCGTCTGACCAGTATACGAAAGTGATTATATATGTTCGAAAGTCTATTCAAAAACAGCACCCAAAATTGGTCGAACAAATAATCAATTATGATGCTATTGATTCTGCTGTAGAAGTCGATGATGTTTTTTGTTGTTTAGGAACCACTATAAAAATAGCTAAAACAAAAGAAGCATTTGAAAAAGTGGACCTGCACTATCCTTTGAAGATTGCATCACTTCAACAAAAAGCTGGCAGCAAACAATTTTTAGTAGTGAGTGCAATGGGTGCAAGTGCAAAATCAGCTGTTTTTTATAGTAGAACAAAGGGCTTGATGGAAGAAGGATTAGCGGCTATTGGATATAATGGTTTATATATTTTCAGGCCTTCATTTATAGTAGGTGATAGAAAAGAGGAACGTATTGGGGAGAAAATTGGAATAGTTATTTCTACAATACTTTCACCAATAATGATTGGTCCATTGCGGAATTATCGACCAGTGAAAGCTGCTGACATTGCGGCATCTATGTTGAAGCATGCGTTGAGTGGTGAAACAGGAAAGCAGGTTATTTTAAGTGGGGAGATTTAGAATCCTTAGTTTTCTATATCGATGTCGTATTTATCTAAAAGCCCAACAATTCCTGATAAAGAAAATTTGGCTTTATGAATTCGATTTATTTCAGGGTTTATAGAATAATTGAAAGCAGTCCTAAAATCCGTTTTTTCCAAAATGGTATT
Source organism: Sphingobacteriia bacterium (assembly GCA_037129425.1). Classification (GTDB taxonomy): domain Bacteria; phylum Bacteroidota; class Bacteroidia; order Chitinophagales; family Chitinophagaceae; genus Sediminibacterium. The sequence goes on along the minus strand of JBAXUV010000033.1, from coordinate 11,297 downwards.
TTCAAATACTGCTCTTGTTAAGTCGCAATTATCGAAAACACTGGCAGTTAAATCGCATCCAACAAAATCTACTTCCTGAAATTGCGAATTTTTAAAAATTGTGCTTTTAAGTTTAGTTTGATAAAATGAAGAGTGTGTCAAATTACAGTTATCTATACTAATTGAAAGTCCGAATTGATTGCAATTTTCAAAGTGCAGTCCCAGCATTTTACACTCCTTAAATTGGACACCCCTGAATGCAGTGTTACTTAGTTTTGCTAAACTTACATTACAACCCAAAAATTCACATTCCGAAAACTTGATGTCTGTAAGGTCAGCATTTGAAAAGTTACATGTGATAAACCTGCAGTTTTCATACTCCCCTTTCTTTAATGCATCAAGCGTAAAGTCTACTTTATCAAATAACTTGTCCTCTAAATAAATTGGATCCATTGTATCTTTTCTATGTTTCTAGAATTTGGCCTTGCGCTTACAAACTTAAATGTTTAATAACATATCTACATTTTCTCCATTATGCCAAAATTGTCCAACCGGTACAAAATTATTTTTTTTATAATAATTCATCGCCTTTTCATTGTCTGCCTGAACGCCTCCCCATAAAACAATTCTTTTGACTCCGGCTTTTTTAAGGTCGGCAAGTATATAATAAAACAATTTGTTTCCAATACCAAAACTTTGCCATGAATCAGCAACCGAAGGAGAAAATTCACAGTCAATTGTATTATCGAGATGAATTCCGTAAGAAAGATATCTGTTATAGTCGCTTTCCAAATAGCCTAATTTGATAATGGAGTAAGCAATAATGTCATTCGAATCAATAGTTTGTGCTACAAAACCCAAATGTATAGCTGGGTTATCATAAAAGTCAATGACAGATTGCTTGTCAAAATAATGAGGTCCAAAACGCTTTTTTGTTTCCATACTCAAATTATCAAGATAGGAAAGCAAATTATCCAAATCGTTTGAGTTCAGTTTTCGTAAAAGAACTTGTTGATTATTTTTGGCTTCAACGATCATTTATTTTCTAGTAAAATCAATTACGATAATAATTTTTTTATTTCACTACTCAATGCTTGCTCATTTTTAAAATCACCAATTTGTATAAATCGAATAATACCTTTTTTATCAACTACTATTGTAGCAGGATAAGTGGATACTCCATATAAATCAATTAGGTTTTGCGCATTTACTATATGGGTAAAACTATATTGTTTAGAATTTAAAAAAGTTTCAATCTCCTTTGCTGATTGATGATTGACACTCAAAAATTCAACAGGCTGACCCTCAAAACTAGCTTTTACATTATTTAAAATGGGCATTTCCTTAATACAAGGCTGGCACTCAACAAACCAAAAATTGAGCACAAGCACTTTATTATTAAAATCAGTCGATTTTATTTCAGTACCAGCCAGCGTTTTTCCTACAAAGGGTTTTAGCGGTTCATTTAATTTAAAAGGATTGTACTTGGTAAGTTCTATAGTTGTGCCATTACCACTGCTAATGGTAGATTTAATCGGCTCTCCCTTAGGGGTAAAATCTGCTTTGACCCTACTATTCATACCCATCATACCAATTATTTCTTGTTGATAGGTACTATTATCTGCTACAACATATTTTTCTTCCTTGGCTACTTTTGATACATCCTCCAAAAAGCTGTCTGTATAATTTATTAAAGTAATCTCATTCATAATCAACAAATTCTCCATACCAGGAAATTTCATTTTGGGGACTTCCCTATACTTTATTTTTACTGGCAATCCTTTTAACTCACTAAAAATATATTTAAAATTATTCAAGTCTAATTTCAAGTCCTTAAAATACCAAACTTCAATATCCATATTTTGATCATCAATCGGGCAATGTATAATGGCTTTATTACATAAAAGCCCATTAATGGTTAGGGTATCATTTAGATACTGATACTTAAAATTATCCTTATTATATAGCCCCATCTCAAAAATCTGATCCTCTGCTTCAGTAAAAGAAATAAACTTTTCATTATTGGTTGCATATTTAACCGCCAATTCCTCGGTAGCTTTCTTGATTGAAGTTAATTGCAACCTTGCAATCATTTTTTTGCTTTGCAAAACATTTTCATCAAACATAAATTCTAAGGGAGAAGTGACTTCAGTTTTTTTATCGTTCAGTTTGTTTTCTGAAGTTCTATATACTTGGTAGGTTAATTTAGCTTTTTTCACTAAATCCTGTCCACTGGCCTGCATCAAAGATAAAATGCTAACACATAAAAATAAATAATGCTTCATCTGATAAGCTTTGATGTAAATCTAGAAATTATAGATAGCATTCTTATGAATGAAAGGTTAATTAAGGTTAAGAAAACTTTATAAATACTTATATAACCCTAGCACTGCATCAGGATCTGGGCAATTGTTTAAATAATGTGTTTTGTCAGATAATGCACAAACACCAGGATAATCACCTCGCTTTCCTTCTAAATCAAATACAATTTGAAAATGTAAATGTGGAGGCCAATGACCATTTTCTTCTGGTGGGCCAAAATGCGCCAACAAATCACCTCCTTTAATTATCTGTCCATCTTTCAAATCTGAAAGATCAGCCAAACTTAAATGCCCATATAATGTATGAAAACTAAACCCATTTATTTCATGTTGTAAAATAATCGTGGCCCCATAATCGCCAAATTGATCATTGAAAGCATAACTATGAACAATGCCGTCTATCGGGCAAAAAATTTCAGTACCTACTTCTCCCCAAATATCTACGCCTAAATGAAGACTTCTAGCTTCTTGTCCGAAAGGTGCATCAAACACCCTGCTTCTGCTGTACACAGTTCTGTTTTCATTATATCCGCCAATGCCAAATTGAGCATTGGCGGATTTCAATGTGGCAGTTACATATTCAGAGAAAGCATTGGTATCATCAATGATAGCAGCTGTTAGATCTTTATTAGAATCGGTAAAATTTAGGTGCAATAATTGCATGCAAGCAGGATCATATGCAATTACAGGATGTAAGTCAACCTTTTTTAAATGTTTTAACCATTGCTCAACTTTACTTGTGTTCATGCTAAATTGTATCTATATTAGTATTCTTCAAAAATACCCAGATTATGCAAAAAACAATCATTGCTTTTTTGATGCTAGTAATCACTGGCAGTTTAGCAGCACAAAACAACCCATTATGGATGCGCTATCCGGCGATTTCTCCGGATGGAAATGAAATTGTTTTTAGTTACAAAGGCGATTTATACAAAGTGGCAGCAGATGGAGGCAATGCCATTCCATTGACCATGCATGAGGCCCACGATTATCAGCCAGTTTGGAGTAGGGATGGAAAAAAAATTGCTTTTGCAAGTGATCGATTTGGCAACTTTGATGTATTTGTTATTTCATCAAATGGTGGAGAAGCAACCAGACTTACCTATCATTCCTCTAATGATTATCCCTTTGATTTTTCTATAGACAATTCTCAAGTTTTATTTGGTAGTGCAAGACATACTGTAAATACCAATGTCCGATTTCCCAGAGGAAATTTATTCTTACAAACATATACCGTTCCAGTAAATGGTGGAAGAAGTGTTTTACTTTCAGCAACCGGAATGGAACATGCACAATATAATAGCAATGGCACCAGTATAGTTTATCAAGATAGAAAAGGAACTGAAGATCCTTGGCGCAAGCACCAAACTTCATCATTAACAAGAGATGTTTGGAAGTTCGACATTAAGGAGAATACATATACACAATTGAGCGATTATATTGGAGAAGACAGAGAACCTTTGTTTAGTAATGATGATCAGTCTATTTATTACCTGAGCGAAAAAAATGGAACGCAAAATATTTTTAAAAGAACTGTCGACGGAAAAAAGGAAACGCAGATTAGTTCTTTCAAAGACCATCCTGTAAGACATTTAACAAGGTCTAATAACAATAGCTTATGTTTTTCCTGGAATGGTGAAATTTACTTGATCAAAAATGATGGAAGTCCAAAAAAAATTTCCATTAATATTAATGCAGATGTAAAATCAAATACAGAACAAATTCTGCCTGTGAATGCTTCAAATGGAGATTATGCTGTTTCCCCTAACGGAAAAGAATTGGCTTTCATTTTTAGAGGAGAAGTATTTGTTACCAGTGTAGAAGGGGGTATCACCAAAAGAATTACCAATACACCTCAACAAGAAAGAATGGTTGAATTTAGTGCAGATGGAAAATCTATTTTTTATTCAACGGAAAGAAATGGAAGTTGGGATATTTATAAATCAAGTATAGTTCGAAAAGAAGAACCTTATTTTTATGCTTCTACTAGTTTAAAGGAAGAGGCTGTATTGGCATCAGACAAAGAAGAATTTCAACCTAGTATATCTCCTGATGGCAAAGAATTGGCTTATTTAGAAGATAGAAACACCGTAAGAGTGTACAATTTAGAAAACAAATTATCTAGAACCATTTTACCTGCTGGTATGAATTTTTCTTATTCAGATGGAGATCAATCTTTTAAATGGAGTCTTGATAGTAAATGGTTGGCTATAAGAAGTGGCAAAGGAAGATACGGAAGCAGCGAAGTAGTTTTATATAAAGTTGATGGAACAGATAAAACGGGTGTTGATCTTACGCAGAGTGGATTTCAGGACGGAGGCCAAGTATTTGCATTAGATGGAAAAGCTTTATTATGGGCTTCTGATAAGTATGGCAAACGTCCTTTGGCCTATCAAGGTGCTAGAGAAACCGATATATCAATCATGTTTTTTGACCAGGACAGTTACGACAGGTTTAGACTAACAAAAGAAGAATATGCATTAATTAAAGAAAAAGATGACAAAACAAAAAAAGATAGTGCCTGGAAAATTAAAGATTCAATTGCCAAAAAACAATGGTTACCAGATTTCAAAAATATAGATGATAGAAAAATAAGGCTTACCCAAAACTCGATGGTCATTGGAAGCTTTGCTTTGTCTTCTGATGGAAGTAAACTTTGGTATACTGCAACCACAGAAAAGAATACCGATTTATGGGAATTGAATACAAGAACCAGAGAAACAAAAATTATTACAAGGGTAGCTAATGGGGCTGGATTTATCAGTAGTGTAGATGGAAAATCTTTATACTTAAACAGTGCTCAAGGATTTGCCAAATTAGAAACAGAATCTGGAAAAATAACCCCAATTACAATAAGAGGTGAAATGGTATTGAATCCCGCAGGTGAAAGAGCCTATATTTTTGAGCATGCGTGGAGACAAGTAAAGAAAAAGTTTTATGATCCTAATTTGCATGGTGTAAACTGGGAAATGTATAAGATGGCATACAGTAAAATGTTACCCCATATTAATAACAATTATGATTTCCAAGAACTCTTAAGTGAAATGTTGGGAGAGTTGAATGCTTCTCATACTGGCGGCAGGTTCAGCCCACAAAATCCTTCTGGTGATCAAACTGCTTCATTGGGTTTGTTTTATGATGAATTTTTAGGGGGTGATGGCTTAAAAATCACCGAAGTAATTACCAATGGGCCAGCAGACTGGGCCAATAGTAAAATAAAAGCAGGTATGGTTATAGAAAAAATAGATGGCGAAGCTATTACTGCATCAAAGGATTGGGCTCAATTATTAAATAGAAAAGCAGGAAACAATGTATTAGTTACTGTTTCCGACAAAGCAACAAATGCTCGTTTCGAAGAAGTAATCAAACCAATCAATGGTGCTGCAGAACAAGCATTATTGTATACCCGATGGGTAAATACCATGCGAAAAATGGTGGAGGAATTAAGCGGAGGAAAAGTAGGATATGTTCATGTTCAAGGAATGAACGACGCCAGTTACAGAACAGTATACGAAGAAGTATTAGGCAGAAATGCAGAAAAAGAAGCATTGATTGTAGATACCCGATTTAATGGTGGCGGATGGTTGCACGAAGACCTTTCCAATTTTTTAAATGGAAAAAACTATATCAGTTTTAAACCTTATGGTTTTAGTGCAACTGGTGGAGAGCCTCAAGGAAAATGGTATAAACCAAGCTGTGTTTTGATGAGTGAAAGCAATTATAGTGATGCACATACTTTTCCATATGCTTATCGTGCAAAAGAAATTGGAAAATTAATTGGCATGCCTGTTCCGGGAACCAGTACTTCAGTTTGGTGGGAAACCCAGATAGATCCTACCATGGTATTTGGCATTCCTATGGTAGGGAATTATGGAGTAAAAGAACAAAGAGCATTGGAAAATTTTCAATTAGAACCTGATGTTAAAGTAACACTACCTTACAATGCATTGATCAATGGTAAAGACACACAGATTGAAGCAGCAGTTAAAGAAATGCTGAAGACGATCAAAAAATAAATCATTCAAAATATAAAAAACCCGTAACGAAATGGTTACGGGTTTTTTTATATCTATTTGGTATAACTGTATTCGTTCCGTTTGATCCATTCGGTGGTTCCAACAAATTGAACATCCTTTCGATTAATAAACCTATTCTTTCCTATGGTATAGGTTTTACGAATGATGGCATCTTTATTATCATTCCCATCCTGTCCATTGTGCTTGGTGATTATTTCAACAGAACCATCTGCTAAAATTTTTCTCGAAACGATTGTATTACCATCGAAACTGGTGAATCCTGCATTCACCAATATTGTGTCTTTACCATTGGCCTTGGGCTCATTAGGGTAAACCATTTCTACCAATAAATGATTGGTTTGAGGTATTGCACTGATATTAGCATTCGCTGGCATGGTATAGGGTTTACCAGATTGGTAGTCTAAATAGGTTAAACTTCCTTTCCATGAACCACAAAGCATTGCTAGATCAGCCTTTTGCAATACCGAAGGCTTTTGTGCGTTTGCATTTATAAAAAAACTAGAAAAAATAATGGCAATAAACAGTATACAATTTTTCATAAAGGTTGATTGATATAATTATTAATTGTTGTGTAGATTTTATTTGAGAATTTTATTTTAAATAAATTGATTTTTCATTATCAGACTCTTTTATAATCATAAATGGCGGATCATTATCAATTCGCTTTCCGCTCATCACTGTATTTACTTGAGGCTGATTGGCTAAATATATTTTTGTACCTACTTTATAATTGACTGTTTTTTTAAACCCTGGAACTATCCAGAAACCATTCGTTCCATTTCCTGTTTCACCTGGCGCATAGGTAATGATAAGAAAATTTTTCGGAAGCCATGTACCGTTTTTTAAATAAACTTTTACAGTTTGATTTTTCTGTTCTTGTGCAAAAAGAGAAATAGAGATTGCCATTATACAAATAGCAGTAAGCAAGATTGATTTTTTCATCATTGTTGTTTTAAAGTTTAAAATAATTTTTGTTATTTAGATTAATTGGTTGATTTGATTCTGCCTAATTCATCACTAGCACCAGTTTCTCGGTCTCTGGCAGATTTAATTTTACTATTGCCAAATCGATAGCTAAAATTGATACTGATACTCCTGCTCTCCCATTTACGATAGGTATGCAAATTCAGGTTACTGGTTAATGCAGTTTGTTCCCATTTTTGTGTATTGAAAATATCATTGATACCCATTTTTAGGGTCGCTTTTTGCTGAAACAACTTTTTACTAAATCCCAGGTTAATGCTTCCTAAAGGTTTAGATTGATAGATGGTGGTCGTATTTTGAAAATTATACCATGCACTTAATTCTGCTTTCCATCCCTTTGTTAGATCAAGTGTATTACTCAAATATCCATTAAAACCCCAGCTTTCCTGTTTCACCAATTCTTTGGTTCCATATCCATCCAAACGAGTTTCGTATTGTTGAAAATAGGGCTCAGCATTGGCATAAATATCCCACCATTTTGCTGGTGAAACAGCACTACTCAATCCTATATTGAATACTTTTCTTGTTCCAACATTTTGTGGAATTAATATTGTTTGATTACCTGATTGATAAGTAATGGATTCAATGTATTGATTGGTGACAGCATATTTTAGTTTAATACTATGCGCATACTTATAGGTATAATTTAATTCTATGTTATTGGTCTTTTGCGGAATTAAATAAGGGTTTCCTTGTTCACTGTTAAAAGCATCCAAAACATAGATAAATGGATTTTGGTCTTGGTAACTTGGACGATCAATTCTCCTACTAACAGAAAATCCGAATTGATGATTTGTATTTAATTGATATTGCACAAATAAAGTGGGGAATAGATTCAAATAATTGGTATCAGGCTTATTATTGATTTGATTTTTCAGATCGACTGATTGTCCGTTTACTTTACTGTACTCTGCTCGCAATCCTCCCTGCACAGTAAATTTGTTGAATTGAGTTTGAAAACTCAAATAGCCAGCTTGAATAAATTCATCGTAATTAAATTGATTGGTTTTTCCGGTATCGGCTAACCAACTGTTATTTTTAAACTGCTGTACTTTTATTTGATTATTCGAATTAGCATAAATGGTTTTAAATCCAGCTTCCATTTTTGTTTGTTCATTCATTCGATATAGATAATCCAATTTTACACTACGAATATTAATTTGCAAGGATGCTTCGTTTTGAATTGCAGAAGAAGCCAACTTGGTTTTAGATTGATTCAACATTTCAGTTGAAATGGCATTGTTTAAAGTAGACTTGAATGAAGTATAATCAGCATCAATATTCAGCTCCGATTTTTTATTGGTCAATAAGCGATAATTGACATTTATATTATCTCTATTGGTAGCATTTGGAGCAATACTTCTAGTTAATACATTGGTATCTGAAGCAGCTATAGTATTAACAACTGTATAATTACTATTATCCATTTCTGTGAAGCGATTATTGTGCATCCACAAAACACCCAATGTGCTTTTTTTATTCAATGTATAATCTATCCCTGTTCTCCAATTGGCTCCGTTAAATGAATCACCTTCCAAACCTTTCTGAATAAAATTTTGTGATGGGTTATATCTTTCATTATTGGCAATGGTAATTTGATATCCCTTATTCACTCCCCCATTTGCAAAAAAATTCCAATTATTTTTTCGAAGATTCATATTAGCTGTTCCACTCGATCTTGCATGCGTACTTTGCACATAAGACCCCGATACAGATCCATTCAACCCATTAGAAATACTTTTCTTTAATTTAATATTAATGATACCTGCATTGCCAGCTGCGTCAAAACGGGCAGATGGATTGCTAATTATTTCTATTTCTTTAATATTGTCTGCGTCAATGCTTTTTAATAACTGGGCAAGATCTTGAGCTGCCAATTGGGTATTTCGGTCATCAATCATTACGGTTACACCAGATTTTCCTCCCATTTGAATGTTTTCATTAGGGTCCACAACAACACCTGGCGCTGATTTAAGTAAGTCCAAAACATTCTGTCCAGCCAAGGTAGGACGTGCTGAAATATTTAAAACCGTTTTGTCTACTAAGTGCTGAACAAAGGGTTTTGATGCAATAACTGTTATTTCACTGGTTGTTTTACTTACCAGTGTATCTTCTTTAGGTATTGCTTGGCCAATAGCACTAAGGGAGAAAAAAGACATTATAAGAAAAAGAATTTTTTGCATCGCTTAATAATTATGGATGCAAATTGCCCATCCTGGGTTCGAATGCCGCCTCAAAACATTATTTGAGGCCTGGTAGCTTGGTATCAAATTATGATCTGCTGTAAATCAATGAGTTAGAGAAGAAATCTATTTAATTTGATACTCGCTGGGATTGGCTCCGGTATGTTTTTTAAAGGCCCGGTTGAAAGTTGCTTTGCTATTAAAGCCCGCATCATAGGCCAGACTCATTATTGTCAAATGAGCATTGGCGGGGTCTGCCAGCTTTGATTTTACCGATTCAACTCGATATAAATTTATAAAGTCATTGAAATTCATGCCAAAACTTCTGTTGATGATCTTAGATAAAAGAGATGCATTAGTACCTAATTCTGTAGCCAAATCGGTGAGGGTAAGCTCTGGATCCTGATACATTTTTTTTGATTCAATCGCTTCTTTTACCTTGATTTTCCATTGTTCAGGAATTTCAACATCCGATTTTGGATGAGTAACGGCTGCATCATTCACTATCTCAAAAGCTGCTTCTTCAGTTTGAATAGCTGTATTATCCAATTGAAGAGGCAGCTGGTATCGAAGAAAATCGAGGCTGTATTTTTTTTTCTGTTCAATTGAATGCGCATAGCCCGTTATGGCAATATAATAGAATAACAAAGCAAATAATAAATAATACCACCAGGTTGTAGTGTATTCAATATCAAATCCAAAAACATTCAACAAATTGAGCAATAGTGTAGAAAAGAAATAAATAAAACAGGCAATCAAGAAATTGCTGACCCATTTATATTGCACATTGTCTGCAAATGACAATTCCTGCACTATAAAAGCCCTGTACCTTTTATAAAATCGAAGGCTGAGTATCAAATAAATCAATAAACTCAACAATCCGGCAGCAATATACCAATCTTGAAAATCGGGATCATTTTGACCATCCATTAAATAATATCCTTTTACAAATAGATTATCTGTAACCGCTACTATGATATTCCAGATAATATACAAAGCACCTGGCAAAAAATGCCAATAATCCTTTTTAGTGAATTCAAAACTGGGATCTAACAAACTTTTTATATAATAGAAAATAACAGGAGCCATTAACAAAGGATGCGTTAATGGCATATAGAACATAAAGTTTCTACATTCCATACATTCTGTTCCATTGTACCAACCAGCATAACCCAACATCCAAGGGCAAATAAATAAAATCGATAAAAATAAGAATGCACTCAACCAAAGATCAGACTTGGTTTCTTTTTTAATTCCTTTATTCAATAAAAGAAAAGCATAGACCAGTCCATGAACAAAAAAAATCAACAGTAAACCACTACGCCAGTTAAAATTGAAATACATACTTGAATATAATACAAAAAGCCATCCTTTTGTTCGGGATGGCTTTTGATTTTTGTAAATTGATTAGCGAAGTGCCCCCTTTGGAACTGGTTTCTCCAATAAATATTTATAAATGAATTTAGTTTTCAGATTGCTAAAATGTACGCCTTTGGCTCCACCCCATCCATGTCTTCCGCCAGGATACAACATAAATTCAAATTCTTTGCCTTTGTCTTCTAAAGCACTAATTAACTGAATGCTGTTTTGCATGTGCACATTATCGTCCATTGTGCCATGCACAATTTGTAACATGCCCTTGTATTTGTCTACATGCGTTAACACATTTCCGCTTTTATATCCTTCAGGATTTTCAGCGGGCGTATCCATGAATTTTTCGGTGTAATGGCTATCATACAATTTCCAATCTACAACAGAGCCACCAGCCATACCATGTGTAAATACACTTGAAC
>JBAXUV010000032.1:0-18378 GCA_037129425.1 Sphingobacteriia bacterium | reverse complement strand
GCTTGAACACAACAACAGGCTGCCAATGCAATACAGCAATAAAACAATCGATTCATATGGTTTTGCAATTAAGTTTGCCTTACAAGTCTACTTAGTAATTGGTGAACAACATCATTTATTTGATTCATTATTTACGCAAACGATGTCGGGAATTATCCCATAAAATAGTATCTTGTTAACACGTTTAGCATTATACCATGAAATTTGAAGCAATTACCATTAAAGATATAGCCAAAACCTTGGGCTTATCTACTTCTACAGTAAGCAGAGCGTTACGAGACAGCTATGAAATAAGCCCAGAAACAAAGGCAAGAGTAATTGAATATGCCCGTGAAATGAATTATCGTCCCAATCCAATTGCTTTGAGCTTAAAGGAAAAAAGAAGCAGTTCCATTGGTGTATTGGTCAGCGAAATTGCCAATAGCTTTTTCTCACAAGCAATCAATGGAATAGAATCTGTAGCACAACAAAAAGGGTATAATGTAGTAATAGCCCAAAGCAAGGAAGATTTTAATAGAGAAGTTTCAGCACTTCAATACCTTGCTTCTAGAAGTGTGGATGGCATTTTATTATCCGTTTCCTCTGAAACAAGCGATTTTAGCACCATTAACGGTTTATACAGCAAAGGGATGCCTGTTGTATGCTTCGATCGTGTCGTAGAATCGATTGATACGCATAAAGTAATTGTAGACAATTTTTTGGCTGCCTACAATGCAACCAATCACTTAATTAAAAATGGATATAAAAAAATAGCCTGCATTAGCAATGCAGCTTTACTCTCAATATCCAGAGAAAGAGTGGAAGGATACAAAAAAGCGATGATCGATAAAAAAATGCCATTTGATGAAAAGTCGGTTTGCTATTGCCCACATGGGGGTTTGATTTATGAAGAAGTAGAGGAAGTGATGAACCAATTGATCAAATCAAAAAATAGACCAGATGCAGTAATCGCTTGTTCAGATAAGATCACCACTAATATAATGCGATATTGTAAACTAAAAAAAGTACCTATCCCTGAAAGTTTAGCGATGATTGGATTTAGCAATTTAGATCTAACAGAATTATTATCTCCATCTTTGTCAGTGGTAAGGCAGCCAGCTTATGAAATGGGCAAAAAAGCAGCCGAATTATTAATAACAATGATAGAAAGCAAAAGGCCAGTATTGGATTTCGAAACGGTGATTTTGCCAGCTGAATTAATACAAAGAGCCTCTTCAGCAAAAACTAAAACAGTTAAGAAAGCTTAACCGCCTGTCTTGCTAACATCAACCACTTTCCTTTTTCTTTTTGAAATACCAGCATAACTTTTAATTTAACCGTACCTGGTTTTCCATTGTCATTCGTAGTTGCATTGAGGGAATGTCTTACAATGGCTGTTTTCCCAACCACCATGATACTTTGTTCACTTAATTCAATGGCAATAAAATCGGACTTGCCACTTGCAATTTTTTCAACAAATTCCTTTTTCCCTTCTACATGACCACCAGAATGGCCATAGCTTAAATGATCTGACGCAATCCCATTGAGATCATCTTGATTGCCACTAATCATCGCCATCCTTAATTGTTCAACTGCAGCAACAACTGCAATACTGTCTTTGCTCTGAGCATTTATAGAAATCATACTGAAGAAAAAGAAGCAACTTAAAAAAACATATTTCATATAATTATTTTTCAATGGTGAATGAATGAATAATAGCCATTGCATTACTGATGCTATTAAAAGGCTTACTGCAATATAATCCAATTTTGGCTCCTACCCATCTTCCAGGTTTTGTCAAAAAACTTTCGCCTATATTTTGGAATTTTATTCCGTCTTCGCTGTATGAAAATATTGCTTTCCCTTCAGGAATAATGGTACATCTAAAAAATGCCCGATTAGTTGATTGTGTATGTATATGTTGAAAGTATTCCAAACTTGATTTATCTGCGTTTTTACAAACCCCCAATTGAATGGAATAGCCACTTGTTGCTTTTTCAATCAAAAGCTCTGCATAATCGGTTCCGAATACAATCAATCCAGACTTGTCTCCAACTGTTGCATTAGCTAATTCAATTTCGGTAGTTGTTATAAATGAATCAGCAGGGAATTTTTGCATGTATAATGAAGGAACAGTATATAGATTTTTGGATGTATCTGCTAAAGCAATTGCCATCAACTGTATTTTCCTCTCTTTATTTAAGATCCAATTAGTTGAAGGATTTGCTTGCCATTGCCAGTTTAGATCATTGGGTTGAAATGATTTACGCTGAGTTGTAGCTGTCACCCCTCTTGTTTTAGGCATATTATAATGCAATACAGGTTGACCCTTTCCACTATCATTATAATCAATGCCAATTATCGGCCAGTCATTTTTCCATACCATTGGTTGTAAATGAAGTATCCTTCCAAAAGCATCTTTATCCTGAAAATGAATAAACCAATCTTCTCCTTTACCAGTATGAACCCATGCGCCCTGATGGGGGCCATTTACCAAAGATCCACCTTGATCCATCACCACCCTTCTTTCATAAGGACCGTAAACGTTTTTAGCTCTTAGTACAGTTTGCCAACCAGTTTTTACTCCTCCTGCAGGCGCAAAAATATAGTACCAGCCATTTCGCTTATAGAATTTGGGGCCTTCAATTGTAGGATCCAGCTCATGACCGTCATATACTATTTTTGATCCCCCAATTATTTTTGTACCACTTGAATTCATTTCTTTTACAACAAGAATACTATTGATTCCAGCCCTGCTTTTTGCATATGCATGCACCAAATAAGCTTTTCCATTATCATCCCATAAAGGGCAAGGATCAATCAAGCCCTTTCCACTATCCACTAAAATTGGATCTGTCCAAGGTCCATTGATTTGTTTTGCCTTCACTAAATAAATACCATAATCTGGATCGGGATAATAAATATAAAATTCATTGTTATGGTATCGAATGCTTGGCGCCCAAACTCCCGCCCCATGTTGCACTTTCAAAAAATAATTTTCAGGTATTATCTTTTTCAAAGCATAACCCACTAAATTCCAATTCACCAAATCGGTTGAATGTAATAAAGGCAATCCTGGTACATGATTGAAACTCGATGCAGTCATATAATAATCATCACCAACACGCTCCACATCTGGATCACTATAATCTGCATGAAGAATTGGATTCTGGTAAGTACTTATTGGCTCCCAATTGCCTAATACTTTTTTAATGGTTAATTCACGTGCTTCTTTTTCAGTTAATTGAGTAGTCCATCTTGCTCTTTCGGATTTATTTGCACCTGGCCCTGTACTATTGAACTCAGCATACCTGGCAGTAGTTTCATTGGAAGGGTTTTTCCAATTATTCCATCCTTCAGGAACAATATGTTTACCGAGCCAACAGCTGATATATATTACACTGGCAGTTGGGCTCCAGGGTCTACCAAGTGAAACTTTATTGATATTACTATCCGCAGTTAATTTACAATTATAAAATACAAAGCCAAAAGGAATAATACTGTTGGTGGAAGCAGCTGTAACATGGGAGTTCTTTTTACTATGTATGCTACAATTATTAAAAACAGCTGTTGAAGCCCCAAAAATAAAATCAGTGGTACCTTCTATATAACAATTTTCAAAATACTGTTTTACACCACTACCACTTAAAAATAACACATCTTGATTACCTATCATTCTACAGTTATTGAATGAGGCTCGATTGCCCTCAATTCTTAATGCTACTGCCTGACCAGCTGTAAACCCTGCATTGTTTTGAAAGGTTATTTGTTCGGCATGAAAATCATTTCCGTAAACAAAAAAGGAAGCACATGTCCATGTATTTAAAGTGTCCCCATTGGGCATTTTTGTGCCTGCATGATTATCAAAACTAAGAATTGTTTTGTCTTTGCTTTCTCCTATAAGACTTATACCAGACTTGCTTGCATCTACGGTGATCACTTCTTTATAAAATCCATTCTTAATAAAGATTCTATATGGTTTATTGTTCCCTGAAGGAATTGCATTTAACGCCGCTTGTACCGATTTGAATTGGCTTTTACCAGAAGCATCAACTATAAAATTGTAGCTGTCACTCTTTTGACCGAATAATGTTGTACTTAATAATAAGAAAAAAATGATTTGCCTAATAATAGGTGTGGGCATGATTATTTTTTTACTGGTACAATAATTCGTTGATTCAAATCAGTATTCAAATTACGTATTTCCTGAAGTACCAATTGTGCGATTAATCGAGCACCTAATTCATTAAAATGAGTATTATCTTCTTTACCCTCAGGATAATTAGGGTGCTCCCCAGGCTTTAACTGTAAAAACAATTGTTTGGAAAATTCCTTTCCGAATTGTTGGTATAGCTGACGGCTCTTAGTGTCTAAATCGATGAATAATACTTTCTCAGCTATTGCAACCTGTTTTACATAAGCCGAATATTCCAAATGCGTTTCTACTGATTCGTTCGCGTCATTAAACTTCCTCCTACTTACTGGTGTAAATAATATAGGTATCGCTTTTTTAGCTCTAGTCTCATTAATGAATTTTACTAAATTCATTTTAAAAGTATCTTCTGTTGCATATCTTTCTTTTTTGTCTTTCGACTCATCATTATGCCCAAATTGTATGAATACATAATCGCCTTCTTTCAAACCATCGTCTACTTGTTTCCATAAATTTTCACTGATAAAAGTTTTGGTACTTCTCCCATTTTTTGCCAAATTTTTTACCGCAACAGTAGAATCCCAAAAATAAGCAAAAGGCATACCCCATCCTGTTTCAGGATATGTTTTGGTTTCTTTGATAGACATGGTGCTATCGCCACACATCCAAATAGTGATTCTTTTTTGATCCGGGCCAAAAGCCATCAACAATAAAACGAATGGTATTATTTTTTTCATTGAACTAATGAATTAATATAAACTTCTATATTGGTGAAAATAGCATGCAATTTATTACCAGTAGCATCAGTTGAGTCATTTGGATTTAAGACATTTGCTATTTCCCAATCGTCTGGCATACCATCTCCATCTGAATCTTTCAATGCAGGCAATGATTGTAAAGCAGGCCATGCTTGCACAGTTAATTCATAAGCTGTGCCATGTGGGTAACCTCCTTGAACATCAATAAACCTGCCTTTATTATTTTGCATGTCATTAATTACCCTTGCATCCAAAGTATCTCTTTTAAATGAAGCTCCGACCGATTTCGTAACTAAATAATAGGCATCTAATGGAGAATCGGTTTTCATAAACACAGCAGGGAATGCTGTTTTTACGATTGCAGCTGATTTATCTGCTTCAGTTCCTCCATTACCCATATCAATTCCCAGCCAATTATTTTTTGATACATCTTTTGAACCATATACATAATTTCCATCCACATAAAATTGACCAAATCCTTTGGTTTCATTTTTAGTTGGATTTACAATTCTATATTTTACTTTTTCATTCGTTCCAGGGCCTGATTTGTAAAAATTATTTACCATATTATATGTACCCCCTTCTCCACCATAAGTACTATTATGTTCCCAATTATAAATAACATTGTTTCTGAAGTCTACAAATTCTTCATCCGATCCTAATCGCGCCCCATTGAATCTTGGGTTTCTGCTCAAACAATTGGCAAATAAATTATGATGCGCAGATAAATGTTTCCCGCCCCAAATTCCACCATAACCATGGCGCTCATAATCTTTATCACCTGTTTCAAAATGATAAGAATAGTTCAATGGTTCAGTAATTAGGTTCCACTGAAAAGTAGTGCTATCTCCTCCATAAATGGAGAATACTTCATCGGTACTCCAGCTCATGCTGCAATGATCAATGATGATATTTTTTCTTTTATTTCCGCCAAATGCATCATCCCCTCCATTGCCATCGATCATTCCTCCTTTTTGATTTTTATCGCCCATTCTGAATCTTAAATACCTAATAATAATATTATTCCCAGCTATTATTACAGAATGATCTGCAAAACAAATTCCATCCCCAGGAGCTGTTTGCCCGGCTATGGTTACATCTCCTAAAATATTGAGTTTACTATTTAAATGAATAGTTCCAGAAACAGCAAATACAATGATTCTTTTAAACTTAAAAGCTGCAGCTTCCCTAAAACTACCAGGCCCATCATCATTTAAATTAGACACAATAACGGTTTTCCCACCCCTTCCTCCACTAGTATATTTTCCAAATCCTTCCGCACCAGGAAATGCAATAGGAGAAGAATCGTTTTGTGCAATGCTCAAAAAAGGGAAACTCACATACAATATGAATATCCAATAAAACTGATATGTTTTTTTCATGTAATGCAATATAAAAAAAATGACTGCCGAAGCAGTCATTTAAGCTTAATACCCAGGATTTTGTTTTAAATTAAAATTGGCGTCTACTGCAGGTTGAGGAAGTGGTAATAATTCCGATTTTCCCGTAGTGAATCCGGTAGCGAATCTAAATAATGCAACTGTATTTATTGTTGTTCCCATCCATACTACACGAGTAGTATTTGCAGGTTGAGTAGCTGGTTCTCTAGTATAAAAAGAGTTATTCCACAAACTAGTATTATCTGCAGTTGAATTATTATTAAAGTACATGAATTGAGGAAGGTTGGCATAATTGCCTACTCTATTAGACATATCTAACAAAATTTGCTTTGTTTCATTCAATTTTGAGGCTAATAAATTCCATCTTATTAAATCATATTTCCGAATGCCTTCACCTCCTAATTCTAAGGATCTTTCTTTAACCAATGCATCAAAAAAAGCTGATTTAGATAAACCTGCTGGCAAATCGACCGTAGCATCAGCAGCTGTAAGAGATTTACCAAAACCTCTTCTTCTAACCTGATTCACCGCATTATAAGCAGCTGCAGTTGGACCACTGATCTCATTTTCTGCTTCAGCCAACATTAATAATACATCCGAATAACGAATTAACTGCCATTTTAAACTAAAATACTGTACTGCGTCTGTTGGTGAAACCACTGGGCCTGTAATCCAATCTCTTCTGTATTTTCCATCACAAATAGCCGTAATTGCCTGCCCAACTTTTAAAGAGCCATCAGCAGCAACATTGTAAGGGCAACAAGTAACATCTCTTCTTAAATCGTTTTGATCAAATGAATAAAAATAAGAAGGTAGCACATTGATGCTCTTATTACCAAATGTTCCAACAGTTGGCCCATTATAATACGCCAATTTAGTATCGGCAACAGCTAATCTTCCAATTCCGCTTGCCTGGAACATTAATTCTCCATTCGGATCAACAACTGCTCTTGCATTCACCTGATCTTTCCAAAGACCCCTGAAACTGGGATTTAATGTATGCTGACCTGATGCAATAATTTCAGTGCATTCGTCTTTTGCGATTTGATAATAAGTTAAGAAATTAGAACCCCTCTGCATTGTTCCACTCTGACGCAAAGAAAATCCACCTCTAAACAATGCGATTCTAGCACGTAATGCTTTAACAGCACCTTTAGTAATTCTTTCATCAACTTGATCTCCAATGGCAACCACTTCGTTTCTCCAAGGAACTAATGTTGCCGCTAATTTTAAATCTTCCAATAAACGATCATAAATTGAATCTCGATCTGTTTTTTTAGGAAATGGATTGTTATCAGCAATAGAAGATGCTGCATTGAAATGCCAAGGCAAGTCACCCCAATTTCTAATTGCTTCAAAATAGAACTGGGCTCTTAGCGTAAGTGCCTCACCATGTAAACGAGCCAATTGTTTTTTCTCCTGATCAGAACCATTTTTGTACTTGTCCATTGCAGGAATATTGTCGATGCAAATATTCGCAAACTCTATTCCTTGAAACAATTGATTAAAAGGATTGGTGATTTGTGCATTACCAGAAGTAGCAGCATATCGAGCTATATCTCTGCGATCATTATCGGCATTTCCAGTTGGTCCTTGCATTTCATCATTATCTACTGGATAATATAAACTCAATCTTATTCCATAAGCGGCATCTCCCACTAATCTGCTATACACTCCTGCTAATGCTTTTGTGGCACTTGGAACATCACTAAAAACCATCGCTTCACTTACTTCGGTAATAGGTTGTTGGTCTAAAAACTTCTTGCAGCTTATCAGAGACAACACACTTAGTGTGATGGTTAAAGCTAAAGTCAGTTTGTTAAAATACTTACTGATCATATATTTAGTTTTAAATAGTATAATTAAAATGATGCATTAATTCCAAAAATAAAAGTCCTGCTTTTAGGATATGCCGAATAGTCTAAGCCTGGAGTTAAAGGGCTACCTGCCACACTCACTTCCGGATCGTATCCAGTATAGCTAGTTAATATCGCTAAATTATTAGCAGTAAAATAAAAACGGAGCTTACTCATTTTTATTCTCTGCAAAGTTTTTGGAGATAAGCTGTACCCAAGTGTTAAGTTATTTACCCTTAAAAAAGAGCCGTCTTCAATAGCCCAAGAACTTGGAGTAAATGCTCCTGCACTTTTTAATGGCATCCAGATATCCGCATAAGCATTCATTCTGCCTAATTCATCAGGAGAAACACCCACAACCTGATTAGTTGAATTTACCCATTGAACTGTTTGTCCGGAAGGCGAAATTGTTTTCCAACGATTACTCATAATATTTAACATATTTGAATTATTGGAATAAGCATTGGTGAATTCTATTTTATTAGCATTATACACATCATTGCCATAAGAGAAGTTAAAGAACAAACTTAAATCCCAATTCTTATAAGAGAATTGTTGGTTTAATCCACCTGTAAATTTAGGGTTTGGGTTACCAATTATTTGTCGATCATTATTTAAATCGATTACGCCATCTCCATTTAAATCTTTGAACCGTATCGATCCTGGCTGCACCGGTCCAATAATACCTGAATTAGAAGGAACACCAGATTTTAATGTATACACTCTTGTAGTGGAGTTGTAATCAAAATCATTGATTCTATAAAACCCATCGTGAACCAATCCCCACATAGAACCAACTGGATCTCCAATACGAACTATATAATCAGTTGGTTGACCAGACACACCCCAGCTAGCAGCAGGGAAAAAATTGCTTTGATTTACACCAAGGGCAACAACTTCATTTCTATTAAATGAAATATTAAAATTAGCATTCCAGGTAAATTCTTGTTTCTTAATGATTTGAGCATTTAATTGAACCTCTACTCCTTTGTTTGAAGTTTGTCCGATGTTTTGCAATTGAGTAGAATACCCAAATGTAGAAGCAATAGGAACATTCAATAATAAATTCCGAGACTTATTATTGTAGATGTCTATAGAAAGGTCAATTCGCTTAAAAAAACTAATGTCAATTCCAAGGTTTCTACTTTCAGTAGACTCCCATTGTAAATTTTTATTAACTAACCCAGCAGATGAAAAAGCATTTAATGCCTGATTATTCAAACCATAGTAAAATGTGCCATCGTTTCTAAATGTAGTAAGGTATAAATAATCATTGATTCTATTGTTACCAGTAGTTCCAAAACTTGCTCGTAATTTTAAATCAGAAATTTCACTCACATTTTGCATGAATTTTTCACTTTTTACTCTCCAAGCAACAGAACCTGCGGGGAAATAACCCCATTGTTTTCCTGGAGCAAATTTAGAAGCACCATCAGCTCTCATATTGAAAGAGAAAAGATATTTATCCATTAACGTATAGTTTACCCTTCCAAAAAAAGACAAATTAGTGTATCTAGTTTGATTCAATTTAGGGAAACCAGCAAATGGAATTGCTAGATTAGTATTTTTTATTGCATCATTAGGAGAAATTAAGTTTGGATAATTTCTAAAAATATTATTCCTTGTTTCTGTTTTGAAATCATAGGTTTCTTCTCCTATTAAAACACTTAAATCATGAATTTTTTTGTAATTATTTAATGTATAAGTAATTACATTAGAATTAGTAATAGTTGTTCTATTCACTGAATCCAATACAACAACTGGTTTCTTACCTCCTTGCAATACTGAATAAGGAGTAATTGAATCATTGAACTGACGATCGATGAATCTATTATCATCATATCCGAAAGTAGATTTAAACGTTATATTCTTTGCAATCTTATATGTAAGATTGGCAGTAATATTAAACACATTTGTGGTTTTATTTCTAAACTCTGCATTGGCTAAAGCTACGGGATTATATAAAGTTAAGCCATTACCCACATTTTGATCTGCCAATGGATCACTGTCATCAATATCCTGGGCATTGGACAAAAATGGTCGGTACTTCACAGCATTTCTCAGCCTGTTATAAGAAGACCCTTTGGTATCACTAACACCTGCACCGAATACATCCTGTGATGTATAACGTGTACTTACTCCAACACTTAATTTTTCTGAAAATTTATAATCTCCCCTAAAAATGAGGGCATGTCTTTTATAATTAGAATTAATTACAACCGCTTTATCATCGTTATAAGTATATCCAAAATTATAAGTGAATCTTTTTGAACCTCCATTTGCAGAAATATTATGCGTTTGCATTCTTCCTGACTGTCCAAATACCTCTCCCTGCCAATCTACTGGATTTGCATTTTTATAAACATTCAATGTATCCCAGGTTGTTCCATAGTTTTTTGTAAAAGTGGTGCTATCAACAGCACTGCCTCTAGATCTTTCAGATTGATAAACCACAAAATCGTAAGGACTTAAAACATCTAGTTTTTTTGCTAGGGATTTTGTTCCATAGAAACCATTATAACTCAATTTAAGCTTCCCTACCCTTCCTGACTTAGTAGTAATTACAATTACACCATTGGCTCCTCTCGCTCCATAAATGGCTGTTGCTGCCGCATCTTTTAGTACATCTATTGATTGTATGTCTTGAGGTGCAATAGCATTTAATCCATTTTCAACCTGAACTCCATCTACTATATATAAAGGAGAATTGTCTCCAGTAATTGACATTCCACCACGGACTCTAATTCTAATTGCAGCATCTGGAGATCCTTCAGCGGTAGTAGCAGTAACACCCGCTAATCGGCCGTTTAATACTTCAGCTGCTGAGTTAATAGGAATATCTTTTAGATCTTTTGCGCTCACAGAAGAAACAGATGCAAGTACATCTCTTCTTTTAACTGTTTGATATCCTATTACCACTACATCGTCTAATTTGTCATCAGACTTTGATAATTTAATGACCATATTATCCGATGCATCTAGAGATATAGGCTTATAACCTACATAGCTAAAAGTGAGTTGTAACTTAGTATTTGAAGGAACGGTCACAGAAAAACTTCCAGACCCATCGGTTTGAGTTCCTTTAATTCCCGACTTTCCGGTGACACTTACACCCTGAAGTGGTATACCGTTCTCATCTGTAACTTTCCCTTTTACTTGTATGGTTTGAGACCATAGTTGGGATACCAATGTACACATGAATAACACAAGAGCTAGTTTTCTCATAATGGCAATAATTTTGGCAATCGTTTATTTGCTTATCTAAGGACATACAAGTCTATTCATATTATGCTTGGTTTCCCCCCTATTTGAACAGTTTTTTTACGCAATCGATGCCGATAACGATACCTAATTGAGATAAATGGAACATAGTTGGCCGTTTATCTGCCCACTTACATAATTTTGCCTCATGAAAATGGTATTATTATCAGTTGGAAAATCCAATGAATCCTATGTAAATGAGGGCATTACTGATTTTACCAACCGAATAAACAAGTACTTTAAGGCAGAATGGCTAATAATTGGCGCTCCCAAAAATGCAGCCAGCATGAGCGAACAGGAATTGAAGAAAACGGAAGCTGCTTTGATTTTACAAAATATACAGAAAGACGATTTCTTGGTTTTATTGGACGAGCGGGGCAAATCATGCAGTTCACCTGATTTGGCTAGTTTTTTGCAACAAAGAGCCAATGAAAGCACCAAACGAATTGTTTTCTTGATTGGTGGTGCATTTGGAGTTGATCCTCAAATAGCCGCAAGAGCAGACTATACCTGGAGTTTATCCAAATTAGTATTCCCTCATATGCTGGTTAGATTGATTTTATCTGAACAAATCTACCGTGCTTGTACTATTTTGAGGAACGAAAAATACCATCATCTATGATTACAATCACTTTAAGCATTGTTTTATTAACTGCTGTCATTTCTTTTACAGCTTTTTCCAATGAAAAAGTGATGGATGATTTAATCTTTTATCCTCCTGCAATTACCAATCGAAACCAATGGTATCGATTTATTACCTGTGGATTCATTCATGCCGACATCATGCACCTTGCCTTTAATATGTATTCGTTTTACTTATTTGGAGACATGGTAGAAAAAGCATTTAGCATTCTATTTGGGGAATCTGGAAAAATCATTTATATCATTTTATATGTGTCTGCCTTGATAGTAAGTGTATTGCCCACTTACATGAATCATCAAAACGACTATCATTATAGAAGTTTAGGCGCTTCTGGTGCTGTTTCTGCTATTATTTTTGCGGGGATTTTTTTATACCCCACATTGGGCATGGGTATTTTCCCTATTCCATTTCATATCCCAGGATTTGTTTTTGGCCCTTTATTTTTAGGCATCTCTTATTATTTAGCCAATAAAGGCCAAGGAAACATTAATCATTCAGCACATATTTGGGGAGCTATTTATGGAATTGTTTTTTTAATTATTACTTCTACCTTCTTATCGAAAATCAATTTGATAGAAAACTTTTACAATGAAGTAATCAATTACTTAAGATAACTGATCTGTAATAGGCTGGTAGACTTTTCTGAATATTTGAATCGATTGTCTATTCGATGCCCAATTACTGCAATAATTGTTTGATTCATTTCTAGTACCCAAACTGATTCCTTTTGGGTTTTACTGAGTTTAGCATCAATAAAAAATTTAGACAATTTCTTTTTCTTAGTCATCCCAAGTGGGTAGAAATAATCTCCTGATTTATGTTTACGCAATAATAAAGGAAAACTAATTTTTGATGCGTCTAGAAATTCGACCCCTTCAGCAGTTTTGATTGAGGAATTACTTACTAGTTTTAAATCAATTGCCCCATTTGAAAATGAATATCTTCCAGGTTCATTGATAATAATATAGTTTTCTAATTCCGAAGCAATGGGTGCGATTATCATCCATGCTCTATTCTTGATGATTCGAAAAGCTGCAGCCTGAATTGTGCTAGCATTATCGGCATCAAATAATTTAATCACTTCATTAGTCTGAGAAGCAGTAAATCCAAATTTTCGAATAATTTCCCAAGTGATGGTTTGCAATGGAATTACTTTCTTCCATTTTAAAATGGGAATATGCCATTCAGCACCTTTCTGCTCTAACAATTTTTCAATTTGTTGATTTACTGCATGTTGATACAAAATTGCAGCTTCTTCGAATCGAAATAAATTTCTTTGCAAGTTCTCTCTTACCTGAGGGTATACTTCTTGTAATTGAGGGATAAGCTGATTCCTAAAATAATTCCTTGTGTAGTCGTCTTTGGAATTAGACGAATCTGTGATAAACTTTATTCCTTTTGTTAATGCAAAAGCTTCTAATTCTTTTCTAGTAAAAGGCAATAAAGGTCTTATGACTTTTTTTTCTCTATGCCAAGAAGGAATTCCTGTTAAACCTTCAATACCTGTTCCTCTGAAAAAATGCATTAACATGGTTTCGATACTATCATCTGTATGATGAGCCGTAGCAATGCATTTCATTAAAAATATTTCATGTGGGGTTTTGATCAATTCGGCAAACCAATTATACCGAAGTTCTCTTGCAGCTTCCTGAACGGAGATCTTTGCTTTTGTTGCAAACGCTTCCGTATTAAATCGTTTTATAAAAACTTCTACGGATAATTTTTTGCCTAATGCCTGAACAAAATCTTCATCTCTGGTACTTTCCGATCCTCTCAATTGAAAATTTGCATGCGCTAAAACAAAAGGAATTTTATTGGCTTTAAAAAGATGCGCCAACACTGTGCTATCCAGTCCCCCACTCGAAGCCAATACGATTGCCTCATTGGGTAAAAGCATTTGGCTAAAGTTTTTTTGCCAATGTTTATTAAAAGCTTCAACTAATTCCATTAACAAAAAAATGATGAATAAAATTTAATTATGCTTTTCTGGTATAACTAGCTGTTAAAGCAGCCAATCCACTTACCAATCCTCCAATGAATCCAGTTAAAAAAATCAACAGGATATAAGACCCACCCAAAGGAAGGATTTGTGCCACTTTTGTAGAGAGTATATGTTCATTATTTATATCAATGATTGTTGCCAAAATAGCCCACAAAAGAAAAACACCTAAAAACCCTGATAAAAAAGATTTGAATGGACTTTGATGTATGGAAAGTGCTACAACAAAAGAAGAAATGGCAAAACTCCACCAAGGCAGCGTTGTAAACAATCCAAAACCATATGCTAATAATGCAGATAATATAATTGAAGTAATAAATTTCATATCAATGTTTTTATGCTTGAGTAAATGTCATTAACCATTTCACCTGTTTGTGTTTTGGCGCTTCTTCTCTTTTTAAGAAAAGTATTCGATAATATTTCCCTGTGGCCCAGGAATCTATAAACGTATCATAAAACTTACTTCCAGGATTACCATTTTGACCGCCAGGATAAACACAATATGCTTCTACTTCATCAGTTAGATGAACAATCATCCTCCAACTAGGCCCATGTTCTTCGGTTGTTGCATTAATGATATGCCTACCTCCGCCAATTGGTAAATGCAACCTGCTCAATGCAGGAATTTTAAGCCAATGTAATACCCTGGTATCTTTGAATTTTCCCCATGCTAATTTATTGTCTTTTTCTAAGGCCGATAATTTGGGTAAAGCTTTTCTTAACCCCTCCAGCACTATCTCTTCAACCGTTTCTTTTTTATTAGGTGTATTAATGTTATCTGCAAATGAATAGGCACTGTCTTTCAACAAAGCTTCCAGCATCGTGGGGTCATCAGGCCAACCAATATTTGATTTTGCAGCAGCAAATTCATCTTTATACATGGCAGACTCCGTACTATCCCATATTGCATTAAACACTGTTGCGCCAGCTTCATTGTAATCACTTTTTAAATTCCAATTGGTTAAAATAGCCAGATACTTTTTTTCTTCGGAATTCAAAGTTGCTTTACTCAAATACTTTAATAAAACAGGTCGAGCCATTTCAGCGAATACATTATAATTATTCATTTGCATCAACTGCATATCTTCTGGAGTTATTCCATTCATCGCAGTTAATTGTCGGTTAATAATGATACCTCTATAAATAGGGAAGCTTGAGCCCGCTCCTAAATAATATGGATAAGAAGGATCAGTCGATTCCTGATTGGCACTGCTCACAAATCCGCGACTAGGATTTTTGATCATTGGGTTTTCTTCAGTTGGTATCATTCCTTGCCATGCATAAGAACTGTCGGTTCCTGGCATAATAAAATCTCCTTGCCTATTCCATCTTGCCACAAATGCAGCTTGTTGTTTAATGGCAATATCTCCTGATTTAGAAGCAAAAACAAAGTTTTGACCTGTATTGTACCAATTGGAAATAGCCGTTAAATAATCGTTGTAATTATGTGCCCTATTCAATAAATAAAATGGCATTAATCCTTTTGAGGCTTCATGTGCCGTCCAACGGAGGGCAAGGTATTTTCCATTGGTATTATTGTTTTTATACAAATTATCATACATCACCGGACCAAAAACAGTCATTGCAATATCTTCAACCTGATCAGCGGAATCTTTCACTTTGATCACTTCCTTCCTTGTGGTTGCTTTTTTCCATTCCCCATTATACCAGTATTCTTGTTTGGTGGAATCTTTAAATTTCATATCGTAATAATCCAATACATCTCTTCCAGCATTGGTAACACCCCAGGCAATGCTATCATTAAAACCAATAATAACAGCAGGAGATCCAGGAAAACTAGCTCCATAAGTGCTATGAGATGGAGTGGTAATTTGTACTTCATACCACAATGAAGGCATATTTAAACCCAGGTGAGGGTCATTGCAAAGAATAGGTCTACCGCTTTTTGTTTTTGAACCAGCTACAGCCCAGTTATTACTTCCATTATTTTTATTTGGCACAAATGGTGCAGCAGTATTGTTAGGTCCTGCAACATTATTCAAATATGCTGAATCAATATCTTTCGGAGTAATCGGTTTAATAGAAGGCTTTGCATAAACAGTGCCTTTGGGGATGATGGGGTCTAATGAATCTTTTATATTGGTAAAGAGTTTATTAAATTCATTAAAACCAAAATAATTTTTTGCATTGGTCATCTGTAAATCAGTGGTGGAGCCTCTTCCAGTTAAGTCATAAGACATAAACATTTGAAAGAGATATGTTTTTTTTGCTGACCATGCTTCTGGTTGATAATCCAATAATTTATATTCAAATGGAATTTGTTCAGGTTTTAAAGAACTGATATATGCATTTACTCCTTTCGCATAAGCTTCAATGGAGGATTTCATTTCAGGATTGTTTTTTTCGACATATGCCTGTGTATTTTCAGCACCATATACCATTCCCAATCTTCTAAAAAAGCGATCAACATATAATCTTTCTTTACCAAAGATTTCACTTACCCTGCCACCTGCTAAATGGGTTTGAAATTCCATCTGCCATAACCTAAATTTTGCGTGTAAATATCCCTGTACATAATAGGCATCATTTTCATGATCTGCATAAATATGAGGCACCAAACGATCGTCAATATAAACTTCTACCTTGCTTTCTAATCCTGATAGCTTTATATCATTGTTATAGTTGGTATTGACTGATTCAGCATTTTGCCAAAACCCAATTTGTGGAGACAGAAAATAACCCAACCGAGGTGTTTTATTTCCTCCAACTGGCAATTGTCTATTTAAAACAATTATAAGCCCTGCAGTACCTAAAGCGGCAATCAATAAAGGGACAATTCTCATAGCAATCGTTTAAGCTATGAAAATACAGAATTTTGATGATGGTTCAAATAGAAATAAAGTAGGCTGGGTTTAGTTAAGGGGTCCATTTCTATTGGCAAGGAGTTTTAACTCATCCAAATGGGGGGCATCTTTAACTATGGACTGATACAATTGATCTGCCTGTGCCTTATCTCCTATCTTATCATATAGTTTAACCAACATTACTTTGGCTTCGTAATGGTCTTTTTTTAGTTCAATTGCTTTTAATAAATCTGCTTTTGCTATTTCAATATTGTTCTCTTGCATGGCAATTGTACCCCGAATAAAATAAGCTCCTGCAAGGTCAGGCTTATAGAAAATGGCTGAATTAGCATCTCTCCAGGCAATACTGCTATCTAATTTTTTATCCATCATCAAAAAAGCTTTCGCCCTCATTAAAAAAGCATCTGCATTCTTGGGTTCAATTCTCAATGCAATATTGCTATATTCAACCACCGATAAATAATCTTTTTTTTGTTTTAGCTTTTCTTCCCCTAGTGCTAAATATTCCTTTACTTTTCTATACCGTTTAGGCATTTCAGTATCATTCGGATAGTTTCGATCATAGGGTTGATCGGAAACAGATATCTGTTTTCGCGTTGCAAGCAGACGATCCATTTTTTGTTGCATCACTTCATCTGCGCCATGCTTTTTAATATAATTCTGATAGAAAACAATGATCTCATCATAATACAATTCAAATTGAGTAAGCATGGCTTCCAACTGTTTACTCATTAAAATTTTGCTATCCGGATAACATTTTAACCCTAATTGAGCATCAATAAACGCATCGAAATATTCCTTTTTATCCATCTCTTTATTGATGATGGTTAAAAATTGTTGCTCAGTTTGTTTGCAATTATTTTTATAAATACGATCATAGGTAATATAATACCAATGGTTTTTTAATTGTGGTTTTATTCGAACCGCTTCTTTAAAATCGAGCTTAGCTTCTTTCAAAATATCGAGTTCCGAAAAGCATATGGCTCTATTAAAATAAGCATCTGCCTCATCGCGCCCTTCATTGATTACAAAAGAGAGATCTTCTACACAGGCTTTATATTCTTTGGCCATTTTTGCAGCTACCCCACTTTCGTAGCGCAATTCTTTTTTAGTAAACTGAGAAGGCTGGCTTTTAAAAAATTCATTGAATGATAAAAAGGATTCTTCCCCCAAACCAGCTTTTATTTCTAACCTAGCTAAAAAATAAAACAATTGAGGGTCGGTATATCCAACTCGTTGAGCATTGTCGTAATCAAAAATAGCTCTTTCATATAACCCAATATTTTCAAAACCACGAGCGCGCAAATACAAAGCTTGACCATTATTTGGTTCATACAATAAAATATGATTTAGACTGATTAAAGCCGCAGCATAATCATTCTTATCCATTGCATTATTTAGAGCCTGTTTATAAGGCAACAAGTATCGCTGTACAAGGGTATTAACGGTTCTAACTTTTTCTACATTGCTCTGTGGGGGGGCTTGAGCATTGTTTTCAACAGCA
>JBAXUV010000031.1:0-19451 GCA_037129425.1 Sphingobacteriia bacterium | reverse complement strand
GCGTGAGCAATGAAATCTGTTTGAGCCCCAACGGGGCGAGTTATTTCATTGCAGCCGATCGAAAAAATTATAGGTATTTATAAACGTGAAAGAAGTGTTTTTCAAACATCACCTCAGTCTAATTAATTGTACAAATGATCAATTACGCTTGCGCAGTAGGCCCTCCAAAATGCATTGGAATTTCAATTTGCTCTAAATCCTGCACAGCACCATTGGCTGCTTCAAACCGTTCAATGTTTTCTTCCAAGGCTTTCATAAAACGCTTGGCATGCATCGGGGTAAAAATGATTCTGGACTTTACTTTGCTTTTTGGAGTGCCTGGCATTACATTCACGAAATCAATCACAAATTCCGCATTACTATGGGTAATAATCGCCAGATTGGCATAAGATCCCTCAGCTACTTCCTCGCTGATTTCTATATTCAATTGATTGGTTGGTTGCTGCTCCATAAATAATGATTAACAACAAATGTACGGATGGATTTAATAATTTAAAATAAATAATAAAAACTTTACCAGATGTTACTTAATGCAATGTCTATTTATTTTAGAACAAACAACAATTAAAAACCAGACATCTAATGTGATATGCTTGATTTTACTGATACGTCTAATGCAAAAAAGTGCTAATTTTATAAATTGACAAATGCAAATTTTATTCATTGTAAAATGAATGTAAAAATCTTAAATGATGCCTTAAGTGCTAATCATGAATAAAGAATATGTGATTGAAACATATAGCAGTGATAGAAAATTAATAGAAGATTCTATATACCTATCAACTAAAGTGGTTAAAATGGCCACTTTTTTTGAGATTGATATTACTGCATTAAGATCAAAGATCAAATCACAAAAAAAAGAATCAAACATTTCAATCATTGCCATTTTATTTTTTTGCTATTCAAAAACTTTAGCAGCTCATAAGCGGGTATTTGCTTTAAAAAATGATCATGACAAACTTTATCTCTTTGAAGATGCGGATGTCTTTTTTCCCTATGAAGTAAATGGCCATTCTAGTCAAAAAAATATTGGAAGAAAATTATTTAAAAAAGCCAATCAACTTTCACTAAATGAAATTGCGGCTCAACTAAATGAACTTCCTAAATCATCCAATGCATCAACGCCTCAAGAAAAAAAGTTTCTGGCTTTACCAAAGTTTATCAGACATTGGATTTATGATTATCATTTTAAAAGGCCTTTAAATAGAAAAGCAATGTTTGGCAATGCGTTTTTTTCTATTGTAGTAAATGCAGTGAAATCAAATTCTATTTCAGCATATTCCTTGCCATTTAATTTTCATCCTATTGGAATGTTCATAAGCCTAGCCAGTTATGTGAATGAAAATGGAGAACACAAAACAAAAATTGGAGTCACCGTTTCAGCCGATCATGCAATTATTAACGGAGCAGATATGGGTAGATTTTGCAATGATTTTATTTCCAACATAGAACAGTTTTCTTTCCAATAATATGAATCAATCTAAATTAACTTCCGTTCCTTCTACAAGAATTGTATTTCATGCACTGGGTCTGTTACGCAATCCAATTAAAGAAATCACCTTAATGACAAAAAAATATGGTGATATTTTTGAGTTTGGGAACATTAATACTTTCGCCAAACAATCCAGTAAACCAGCCATTTTTGTTCATCATCCCGATTACGTTAAACATATTTTAAAAGACAATCAGGCCAATTATTCCAGAGGAATTGTATTTAAAAAAAGGAAGGATCTGGCTTGCATAGACAGTTTTTTGGGTAATGGAATATTCATGAGCGACGGAACAGTTTGGGAAGAACAACATAAAATGTTACGTAGTTTATTTTCGGGGGAAGCATTGGAAAAAACACATACTGTAATTCAATCAGAAACAGACCAGTTAATTCTTGAATGGAATGAAAAAATAGCTATTTCAAATAAAATTGATATAGAAACAAGTGTCCATTTTAGAATGCTACGTATTCTATTTAAAAGTTTTTTGATCACTGCTGAAGACTTCAACTATCTAGAGATCTTTGATACTTTTCAGAATATAATGAAGGCTGCTAGTTTTAAAGAATCGGCTAATAACTTTATTAAAATAGGATTACTAAGAGCCATTGGCATAAAGAGAAAACCAATAGAACATGAAATACATGTTGAAAAATTAGACCTGCTGGTAAAACAGCTGATTGAAAGACTTCAAAACAATAAAAGTGAATGTGGAGCACTAACTGAGCTACTGCTCGAAAAATATGAAAAAGAAGAGATTACCTATCAAGAAGTAAGAGACACAATAATGAATTTTATTTTTGCTGGGTTTGAAACAAGTGCTGCCGCCATTTCTTGGTCACTATATTGTTTGGCAAAAAACCCAGCTGAACAAGAAAAAGTGGCGAATGAAATTCTACAAACTAAAATTAAAAATAATACCGATTTAATTCAGGTCAATGAATTACCCGTTTTAATCAGATTTATCAAAGAATCCATGCGATTCTACCCACCCGTTTGGTTATATATCAGGGAGTCTTTAGAAGATGATTATATCGGAGACAAATACATTCCAAAAGGGAGTCTGATACTTATTTGTCCTTTTGCCCTTCACCAGCATGAATCTTATTGGAAAAACCCTGGTTTATTCCAACCAGAAAATTTTGAAAAAGAGAATTTGCAAGGCAAAGCATTTGTTTATATGCCTTTTGGCCAAGGAAAAAGAATGTGCCTGGGTCATGCACTTGCCAATATTCAAATGCAGATCATATTATCAAAATTGATTGGGGAATTCAAGTTCGAGAAAATATCCAAAAAAGAGCCAAAAATCAACCCAGCCATCATTATAAAGGGCGCCAAACCCATATCCCTAAAACTTACTAAAAGGTAGAATTACTTTTATTTAACTTATTTTCGCAGCATGTTATTACTTGATGGAAAAATAGCCGCTGCATCGGTAAAAGAAGATTTAAAGAAATTGACTGCAACAATTGCAGCCGCTGGAAAGCCTGCACCTCATTTAGCAGCAATTTTAATTGGAAATAATGGAGCCAGTGAAACCTATGTGACCAGCAAAGTAAAAAGTTGTGAAGAGTGTGGATTTAAATCTACCTTAATTCGCTTTGAAGAAACAGTGGATGAAGCCGAATTGTTGGCAGCCATTCAAACTTTGAATCACAATCAGGACATCGATGGAATTTTAGTACAACTTCCATTGCCAAAACATATCAAGGAACAAAAAGTAATTGAAGCAATTGATCCTTCCAAAGATGTGGATGGATTTCATCCTTCAAGCATCGGAAAATTGGTTCAAGGGCTACCTACTTTTATTCCGGCAACACCTTATGGCATATTGTTAATGCTCGAACATTTCAATATTCAAACAAAGGGCAAGCATGCTGTTGTGATCGGCAGAAGCAATATTGTTGGTAGACCCATGAGTATTTTATTGAGTAGTAATATTGCTCAAGGCAATTGCACAGTTACTATTTGTCATTCACACACACATAACCTCAAAGAAATTTGTTTACAGGCAGATATTATTGTAGCTGCATTGGGTAAGCCTGAATTTGTTTTACCAGAAATGGTAAAAGAGGGAGCTGTAGTAATTGATGTTGGTATTACCAGAGTTACAGACCCTACCGCTGCAAAAGGTTTTAGAATAAAAGGAGATGTGCATTTTAGTACAGTTGCTCCAAAATGCAGTGCCATTACACCTGTACCTGGAGGTGTTGGTTTAATGACCATTGCAGGATTATTGAAGAATACAATGCAAGCATATCAAAATAACAGAGGGTAGTATGATCGTTCAAACAGCCAGCAGCATTCCTGTAATGGAAGCTTTTTATACTTTACAAGGTGAAGGATTTCATCAGGGAAGGGCTGCCTATTTCATCCGATTGGGAGGCTGTGATGTGGGTTGTTTCTGGTGCGATGTAAAAGACAGTTGGGATGCTAGTAAGCATCCGCAATTAACCATTGATGAAATTGTGAATGGTGCAATCGCTCATCCTTCCAGATTAGCAGTTATAACTGGAGGAGAACCATTACTGCATGATTTGAATGCATTAACCAATTTATTACAACAAAAAGGGTTTGAAACAAATATTGAAACCTCTGGATCATCGCCTTTAACAGGAACCTGGGATTGGATTTGTTTATCTCCCAAAAAGTTCAAAGCACCATTGCCAGAAATTATTAGCAAGGCCAATGAATTAAAAGTGGTGATATACAATAAGCACGATTTTGAATGGGCGGAACAATATGCTGCATTGGTAAATGATCAATGTTTATTGTACTTACAACCTGAATGGGATAAAGCAGCAGAAATAACCCCTTCCATCATTGAGTATATTCAATTAAACCCTCATTGGAGAATGAGTACACAAGTACACAAATACCTTAATATTCCCTAAGACTTCTTGAATTGTCACAGATACGTCAATAATCGGAGAACAGGTCTCGTTCTACAGTTTCATGACAATTGCGCTTTTTAGTAGTTGCAACTTTGCATAAGAAATTCGGATTATGTTGAAGAGCTGCTTTCTAGGACTGATTTTATCTTTTACATATACTACTATCGATGCTCAACAATCGGATACACTTGCAGGCATTGGAAATGAAGTGGTAGTAACGGCCACTAAAACAGAAAGAAGATTAAGCAATGTAGCTGTTCCTGTTAGCATCATTTCTCAGAAAAAAATACAACAAGCAGGATCCCTCAGATTAAACGATATTCTTCAGGAACAAACTGGCGTTTATTTGACTTCCGGTTTTGGTACAGGAGTTCAAATGCAAGGGCTCAGTCCAGACTATACTTTGATTTTGATTGATGGAGAACCATTGGTTGGCAGAACGGCTGGTGTTTTAGATTTAAACAGAATCACTGTAGGCAATATTAAACAAATTGAAATCGTGAAAGGCCCTTCTTCCAGTCTTTACGGAAGTGAAGCAATGGCAGGTGTAATTAATATTATCACAGATAAGCCCAACAAAACTACTTTAAAAGCTTCAGCCCGTTACGGAAGTTACAATACATCAGATTTGAATTTGAGTGGAAGTATTCGCAAAAATAAATTTGCCTATCAAGGCTTTCTGAATGGTTATGCCACTGATGGTTTTAGCATACGACCCAATAGTGTTGAAAGATCAATAGCGCCAATTAAGCGCTTCACTATGCAACACAATTTGAATTATTATTTTTCTCCTAAAACAAGTGCATCCTTCAACTTTAGAATGAATGAAGAGAAGATCATTAATATTATTGCTGTAACCAACAATGGCGCAGTTACTACATCTAATGGTGTAGAGAAAAACAAAGATTATAATGCTACTTTTCAATTAGCGCATCGATTCAACAATCACTTAAAAAACACTTCCCGCATTTACGGAACAAAATTCGAGTCTTCACAAGAACTACTTACCAGTAATGGTTCTCCATACACAGATTATTTTAAACAACAATTTGGCAGAATAGAAAACCAGACCGATTATACCATCAATGACTTACTCGAATTAAATGCTGGCGTTGGCTATACGATAGAAACTGCCAATAGCAACCGTTACGATAAAACAGAGAGCACTAAAAAAAATCAAATCGGTTATGCTTTTTTACAAACCGAATGGAGGCCAATTCAGCAATTAACACTGATTGCAGGAGCCAGATATGATAACAACGAATTATACGCAGCTGCATTCAGCCCTAAACTTGCATTGCAATATAAAATCAACAAAAACTTCCATCTTAAAGCAAGTATTGGAAGAGGTTTTAAAGCTCCGGACTTCAGACAACTCTACCTCAATTTTACCAATGCAGCCGCTGGCGGATACAGTGTTTTCGGAACTGTTGAAGCACAAAAAATAATCACTCAATTAAATAGTATTGGTCAAATAGCCAGTTTTGAAAATGACTTTTATCAATTGGGAGAACTCAAGCCTGAATTTTCAACTGGAATCAATATTGGCGGGAGTTTTAAACCAAACGATAAATTACATTTTACGTTTAATTTCTTTAGAAATAATATCGAAAACCTGATCGATAGCAGACTGGTTGCTTATAGAACGGGTGGCTCACAAATTTTCAGTTACCTGAATTTAAAAAATGCATTTACACAAGGTGTTGAATCAGATATCCATTATCAATTATCCAATTCATTCAATATAAATGCAGGTTATCAATTGTTACTCACTGGAGACAAAGATGAGATCAATAAAATAAATGATGGAAAAGTATTCACCAGAGATGCAAACGGATTTAGCAGATTGATGCAAAAAAGCGAATACGTTGGTTTACCCAACAGAAGTAAGCATATGGCCAATGTTAAATTGCAATATGAAAAGAACAATGCTTTTGCCAATATCCGTTTGATTTATAGAAGCAAATGGGTAGTTACAGATACAGATGGAAATGGTTTATTCAATACCAATGATGCATTTGCCAAAGGATTTGTTCAAGTAAATACCGCGATCGGAAAAACAATTGCTCAGCAATTTAATCTTCAAATCGGCGTAAACAATTTATTGGATTATGCGGATGTCAGCAATTTACCCAATATGCCTGGAAGAAATTTTTATGCCACAATAACCTATCAATTTATACAAAAAACTAAAAAATAGATATATGAAAAAAGGAATCATTTTTATTGCATTGATTATTAGTTTGGCTTCATGCAGCAAAGACACCACCACAGCAAATTCCAACAATACACCTGTTAGCTCTGTAACGGTCAATAATTTTGCAGCGGATACCATTTTAGGATTAACTGCTCAAGGCATCCCTTATGGTGCGGGCAAATACACTTTTTATAGTTTAGAATCCAATAAATCGGTAGCATCTTCAGATAGTGCAACTACAAAATGGGACCTAGGATTTAGAGGAACTTCCATCATAGTAAATGGAGGTAACAGTGGTCCTGGAATGGGAGGTGGTTTCGTATTTGTTGGATTATACAATAATCTAAGTACCATTCCATCAGATTCTACTTTTAAAGTAGACAATGCGCCTTCTTCTTATGCTATTACAGCAGGGAGTAATAGAGGATGGTATGTATATGATGCCATTAATAATTTGGTAAGTCCTATTCCTGGAAGGGTTTTGGTGATCAGAACAGCTTCAGGCAAATATGCCAAAGTAGAGATCTTAAATTATTACAAAGGCGGTGTAACCCCTGCTGCTTCTGCTTCAGATGCGATTAAATTAACCGAACAACGTTATTATACTTTCCGATTTACCTATCAACCAAACGGAACTAAGAATTTTTAAGTTGGATCTATTGAATGATGCCCTGCAACCCAAAATTGCAGGGTTTTTTATTTTAACAAAATAGTGCCCGTTTTTTTCCGATATTGTTTACTGAAAATAGATGAAAGCATATTTAACCATATTGATTCTTATACTGGTTTTATCGTCAAATGCACAACTCAATTATAGTGCAGATCGAGTAAGTCCAAAAGTGTTGGCTATTTATGAAAAAGCGATAACACTATTAAGAGAGGAGTCTTTCAAAGAAGCTGTTCCATTATTATTAACCACCGTTAAAGAAGACAGTAATTTTGTAGATGGGTATTTATCGCTTGCCGGAACTTTTGGTGAATTAAAACAATACCAACGTTCTATTCAGTTTTATGAAATAGCCAAACAAAAAGATTCGATTTATTTTTCGGTATACCAACTTCCTTATTCAATTAATTTAGCAGGCAATGGCCGTTTCGCAGATGCATTAAAAGCAGTGAATCAATTTCTACAAATTCCAAAATTGAATGAAAGAAGTATTAAGAGTGCCAGCTTTAGGAAAAAATGTTTTGAATTTGCATTGGACTATGCGGCTAAACATCCTGCCAATAACTATCAATTCAATCCAGTAAACCTGGGAGATAGTGTAAACTCCCCTGCTGCAGAATACTATCCTTCTGTAACAGTAACGGATAGTTTATTGGTGTTTACTAGAAGAGGCAATCAAATCAGAGAAGATTTTTTTCAAAGCACCATTCAGGGGAATCAACTGGGCAAAGCCAGTTTAATAAAAGGTGATATTAATTTTGAAGCACAAAAAGGAGCCATCACTGTTTCTCAAGATGGTGAATGGATGTTATTTACTGCAAGATTTACCGAAGGAGGCTATGGCAATTTTG
This sequence comes from Sphingobacteriia bacterium, assembly GCA_037129425.1. Taxonomy (GTDB): domain Bacteria; phylum Bacteroidota; class Bacteroidia; order Chitinophagales; family Chitinophagaceae; genus Sediminibacterium. The sequence continues at coordinate 11,352 of JBAXUV010000031.1, read as the reverse complement.
ATTTGTATATTTCTTATTATACACCGCAAGGATGGAGTGAACCACAAAACTTAGGGGAAAGCATAAATACAGAATTCTGGGAAAGCTCTCCCACTATTAGCCCCGACAAAAGAGTACTTTATTTTAGTAGCAATAGACCTGGTGGATTTGGAGGTTCTGATATTTACATGAGTCGTTTACAACCCAATGGAAAATGGGCTGCTGCTGTAAACATGGGCCCTACAATCAATACAGCTGGTGATGATCAAGCGCCTTTTATTCATGCAGATAATCAATCCATGTATTTTACTTCAGATGGTTTACCTGGCTATGGTGGATCAGACTTATACATTGTCCGTAAAAACAATAAAGGAGAATGGGGTATTCCGGAAAACCTGGGCTATCCAATTAATACGATTGAAAATGAAGGCAGTTTGGCAGTTTCTGCAGATGGCTTAACCGCATACTATGCAAGTGATCGAAGTGATAGCAGAGGGCAACTTGATTTGTATAAATTTGAAATGCGACCAGATATAAGGCCCAACAGAACCTTATATGTAAAAGGAAAGATCATCGATAAAAAAACGGGCAAAAAATTACCATCTTCAGTTGAACTGATTAATAATGCAACAGGAACAGTGTTGATGAAAGTTCAAACAGATGAAACAGGTGAGTATTTTATAACATTACCCATCGGAAAAGATTATACCTTCTCTGTAAACAGGAAAGGATATTTATACTTTAATGAGTTATACGAACTCAGCAATAAACAAGCAGACAGTGTTTATCAAAAAGACATTGCATTGCAACCAATTGAGATCAATGCTTCGTTAACTTTTAGAAATATTCAATTTACCACCAATTCATTCCAGCTTCCACAAGATGCCTATATTGAATTAGAAAAATTATTACAGGTACTTATTGAGAATCCCTCCCTTCAAGTATTAATTAGCGGACATACCGATAATGTGGGCAAACAGTCAGACAATCAACTACTTTCCGAAAACAGGGCCAAATCCATTGTAGACTGGTTAATTAATAAAGGCATTGCTACTAATCGACTTCGATTCAAAGGTTTTGGCGATAGCCAACCCATTGGAGACAATAAAACAGAATCTGGGAAAGCTAAAAACAGAAGAATCACCGTTACAATTACCCAGATTTAAGGTATTTATACGCTACACCTTGATTTATTTTTATTGCATTTTGGAATAAAGATTTTATGCATGCAGATTTATGGCATCGGATTGCCCTTACGATGGTTCCTAGTATCGGGCCAGTTCTACAAAAAAAATTATTGGATCATTTTAGCAATGCAGCGGATATTTTTAAAGCATCTAAAACAACCTTGTGCCAAATAGAAGGCATTGGTGAATGGACGGCTACTAATATTATAGGCTGGAACGATTATAAAAGAGTTGATGAAGAAATGAATTTCATCCAAAAGCACGGTATTCAACCACTATTGATTGGTGAAAGGTTATACCCACAGCGATTGTTAAATTGTTACGATGCCCCAACTTTACTTTATTATAAAGGCAAGGCATTATTGAATGAAACAAGAATCATAAGTATTATTGGCACTAGAACCAATTCGCATTATGGAAGATCAGTCACCGAAAAATTAATTGAACAATTACCATCAAACACTTTAATAATTAGCGGTCTGGCATTTGGCATAGATGCCATTGCTCATAGAGCTGCACTTAAATACAATCAAAACACCATTGGGGTATTGGCACATGGGTTGGATAATCTATATCCAAGAGCACACCGATCTTTAGCGAAGGAAATGATTGAACAGGGTGGTTTACTCACAGAGTTTAATCGCAATACAACAACAGATAAATATAATTTTCCCAGAAGGAACCGCATAGTAGCTGGTATGTCTGACGCAACCGTTGTTATTGAAACTGCAGTAAAGGGAGGAAGTATGATTACTGCAGATCTGGCTTTTCATTATAACAGAGAATTATTTGCAGTACCCGGAAAAGTAAACGATCCAAAAAGTAGTGGGTGTTTAAAACTGATTCAAGAGAACAAAGCTATATTGTATTCTTCCCCCGAACATTTATTAGAAACTTTAAACTGGTCAGTAAAAAAAGACCCCTGTAAAAAACAATTGGAACTATTTGAATCGCTCACCCTTGAAGAAAAAAAAGTGGTTGAGCTATTGCAAAAAGAGTCGGCTATTTCTATGGAAGATATATTGATTAAAACAGGATTCAACGCTGGCAATATAGCTGGGATCATCCTGAATTTAGAGCTTCAGCAAATGATTCAGATTATACCTGGGAAAAAGATTGCGCTCGCTTAGCTTTTTTATTCCATCGAATCAATAAGAAAAAGGAAAGCAATGCAAAAAAACCGGGTAATAAAAATGCATACGTGAAATGATCCGCATTGTTATTGTATATCCAGGCAGAAAAAATTGCCCCAGTACCAATGCCAATTTCTAAAGCAATATACATAGATGCAATCGCTTTACCCCTATTTTCTGGAGCGCAAAGATCAACCGTCCAAGCACTCAATGCAGGACTATTAATTCCCCAGCTCAAACCATAAATAACCGATCCAATCATCATTAATAGTACTGAATTTGAAAATGCCAAAACAATCAATGCAATCACCAATACAAAAGAAGAAACCAACAATACTGGAACCCTTCCAAACCGATCAGATACTTTAGCAGCAACCACTCTGATTAATAAAGATGCAATCGTAAAAAATGCAAAAAACAATCCCTTATTGTGTAATCCCAAATGTTCGCTGAGATCCGGTGCAATCGTTAAAACAGTTCCGATTGAAAAGCAAAGTAATAAGGTTATAATGGCTGGCCTTAGGGCAGTTTTTTCAAAAATTTCTGTTCTTTTAATCGTCAATAATTCTAGCTTAAATGGCTGAGGGTCTTTTAATGTTTCTTTTACATTGTATAAAATGCCGACCGATGCAAGGGCAAACCCTGCAGACACATAAAACATGACGTTATAACTAAAAAAGTCTACTAAATAACTGCCAATCATCGGGCCTGCTGAAGATCCTAAAGTATACCCAATCGATAATGCACCCAATGCTTCTCCCCTTCTCGATTCATGCACTACATCAGCACCATATGCAGAAGTGGCTGTTGGTTTAAACCCTGTTGAAAAACCATGTAAAAATCGAAGGAATAAAAAACCTGCTACACTGGTAAGTAAGGGATACAATAAACTACACACTACACAAACCAAAGAACCAAAAATCATTACAGGTACCCTTCCAACCGTATCGGTAAGTTTTCCGCTAAAGGGTCTGGAAATGCCGGCCATTAAAGTAAATAAAGCAATGATCAACCCCTTGTATTGCGCTCCCCCTAAAGAAGTAAGATAGCCTGGTAACTCAGGAATCATCATATTAAAACTGGTGGCAAACAGGAAATTGCTCAAACATAGAAGCGCAAACTGAAAAGTAAAATAGGGTGTTGTAGCAGTTGGCTTTAATTCAGGCATTGTTCGGAGCAGTCAATTTTAAGAAAGCAGCAAAGTTACTATAAATATTTTTGGAGGGAATTTGATCACAGGACTATCTTTGCACATGGCAACAAACCTCAACCGCTCCACAAAAAGCAAAACCACTTCCCGTTTATTTGGTGAAGGATTAACTTTTGACGATGTTCTGCTGATGCCCGCATTCAGCGAAGTACTTCCCAGAGAAGTGAACATTAGTGCTCATCTTACCAAAGACATTATTCTAAATGTACCCATTTTATCGGCTGCTATGGATACTGTTACAGAAGCTAATTTGGCTATTGCCCTTGCAAGAGAAGGTGGCTTAGGAATTTTGCACAAAAACATGTCGATTGAAAAGCAAGCCGAACAAGTTCGTAAAGTGAAACGTAGTGAAAGCGGCATGATCATAGATCCAATCACTTTATTGGTTGATGCAACCATTGGAGATGCATTATTATTAATGAAGGATAATAAAATTGGAGGAATTCCCATTATAGATGGTGGTGGAAAGTTAGTAGGCATATTAACCAATAGAGATTTGCGTTTTGAGACCGATAAAAAACGGAAAGTAAAAGAAGTGATGACTAAAGAAAATCTCATCACTGCCCCAGAAGGTACCGACCTTAAAAAAGCCGAAAAAATATTACAGAATTATAAAATCGAAAAACTGCCTGTAGTAAATAAACAAGGCAAGTTAATTGGATTAATTACCTATAGAGATATTTTACAAATCCGCAATTTTCCAAATGCGGTAAAAGACAATTTAGGCAGATTGCTTACTGGCGCTGCATTAGGGATTACCAAAGATTTAATGGATAGAGCATATGCATTGCAACAAGTAGGTGTAGATGTAGTAACATTAGATAGTGCTCATGGTCATAGCAAGGGAGTGATTGAAGCATTGAAAGCATTGAGAAAGAATTTCAAACAGTTGCAAATTATTGCAGGCAATGTAGGAACTGCTGCAGGTGCTAAAGCTTTAGCGCTTGCTGGGGCCAATTGTGTTAAAGTGGGAATAGGTCCAGGTTCTATATGCACCACCAGAATTGTTGCTGGTGCAGGTGTACCTCAATTAACAGCCGTTATGGAAGCTGCTGCTGCTTTAAAGCCATTGGGAATTCCATTGATTGCAGATGGTGGTATTCGCTATACTGGTGATATGGTTAAAGCATTGGCTGCTGGGGCCAATATGGTTATGATGGGAAGTGTATTTGCTGGTGTTGAAGAAAGCCCTGGAGAAACCATCATTTATGAAGGAAGAAAATTCAAAGAATACAGAGGCATGGGAAGTTTAGGCGCCATGAGTCAAGGAAGTGGCGATCGGTATTTTCAGGATGTAGAAGCCGATATCAAAAAATTTGTACCAGAAGGAATTGAGGGAAGGGTTGCTTACAAAGGAAGTTTGAGCGAGATCATTTATCAATATGTAGGTGGATTAAGATCTGGAATGGGTTATTGCGGCGCAAAAAATATTGATGCATTGCAAAAAGCTACATTCATTAAAATCACCAATGCTGGTATGAAAGAGAGCCATGCACATGATATAGATATTACCAAAGAAGCGCCTAATTATAGCAGGAAATAAGCAACTTAAAATAATTGATAGTGAAAAAAACGCAATTGCTTGGATTATCGATTTTTTCAGGTTTATTGCTATTTGCAGCTTGGCCTGCTTCTCCTTTTACTTGGGTTATATTTATTGCATTCCTTCCTTTATTGATTGCAGTACAAACAGTTAATCAAACCAAACAGGTTTTTGCGTATAGTTTTATTGCAATGCTTATTTGGAACGCAGCTACCACCTGGTGGTTATGGAATTCAACAAGCGTTGGAGCAATTGCAGCCATTATAGCCAATAGTTTATTGATGTGTTTGCCTTGGTGGGGTTATGCCATTTGCAAAAAAAAATATAATACTCGAATTGCACTTATTTGCTTGATTGTATTTTGGTTAGGTTTTGAATACATCCATTTAAACTGGGAACTCAGTTGGCCTTGGTTAACTTTAGGAAATGTATTTGCCAATCAACCTGCGTTTATTCAATGGTATGAATTTACTGGAGTAGGCGGAGGAACATTATTGGTTTGGACAATGAATCTCTTGGTCTTTGAAGCATACAATGCATTTATAAACAAATCAGCCAATAGAATTCTCATTCAAAAAACAGTAATGGTCATTGTTGTTCCACTAATTGTTTTTGGAATCAGTATTGCATTAAAACCAACAGAGGCCATTGAAAAAAACAAGCACAATATTGTAATCGTTCAACCCAATATTGATCCTTATCAAAAATTTGAATTAAGCAATGCAAGTCAGCAAATCAATTTATTGTTATCGCTTTCAAAATCTGGTGTAGACAGCAATACTCAATTAATTATTTGGCCGGAAACAGCTATGAGTGTAGCTGAATGGCAAGAGAACATTACAAGTAACCCATATTATCAACCCATTTTTGAATTTGCCAGACAGCATCCAAATATTACGATTCTTTCAGGAATTGAAACTTTTAAAAATTATGGAACAGTAAAAGAAACACCTACTGCACATGCAAGTTCTTCAGGCATGTATTACGATGCATTTAACGCAGCGATTGCCATTAAAGCAGTAGAGCCCATTCAACTCTATAATAAAAGTAAACTGGTTCCTGGAGTTGAATCATTGCCTTCTTTTCTTCGTTTCATGAGCCCTGTTTTCGAACAATTTGGTGGAAGTACAGGCGGATATGGAAGATCTGTTTCATCATCCGTTTTTAAATCAACAGGAAATGAAATCATTGCGGCCCCGATAATTTGTTATGAAAGTATATATGGCGAATACGTAAACAGTTATGTACAAAAAGGTGCCAATCTATTGACCATCATCACCAATGATGGATGGTGGGGCAATACACCTGGGCATTTACAACATTTGTCCTATGCACAATTACGTGCCATCGAAACCAGAAGATGGGTTGCGAGAAGTGCCAACACAGGTATTTCAGCAATTATCAATGAGAAGGGCCAGATTATTGAACAGCAACCTTGGAACAAAGCTGCGATTATTAAATACAATATCCCGCTCAACAATAAAATCACTTTCTATGTTAAGTATGGAGATTATATTTTTTTATTGGGTTTAGCAGGTTCATTGATACTGATGCTTAATGGCATTTATCATAAAATAAAAAAACGATTCATTTAATATAACTCATTCCAATTAATCATTAAAATGAATCAAGCGCAATCAACATTGCAATACAACAAATACGGAACAGGATTCCCCGTTATTCTATTACATGGTTTTGGCGAAGACAATACAATATGGAACAATCAAATTGTTTTTCTAAGTACTCATTGTCAATTAATCGTCCCGAATCTTCAAGGAACGGGATCGTCTCCATTAATGCAAGACAAATCTGCTTTAAGCATTGAAGCAATGGCTGATGACATCAAACAATTATTGGATGATGAAAAAATCAATCAATGTATTGTATTGGGGCATAGTATGGGTGGATATATTACTTTGGCTTTTGCAGAAAAATATCCTCAATGCTTAAAAGGTTTTGGATTGATTCATTCAACAGCTTATGCTGATAATGAAGAGAAGAAAAAAAACCGATTGAAGAGCATAGATATTATTGAAGAATATGGCGGCTATTCATTCTTAAAAAATACCATCCCTAACTTATTCAGTTTAAAATTTAAATTTAACAACGAGGAGTCGGTGGAAGAATTAATTCAAAAAAGCAAAAGCTTTAGCAATACCTCCTTACAAGCTTATTGCCATGCAATGATGACCAGGCCAGACCGAACCAATGTGCTAACTAATTCACAAGTACCCATTTTGCTCATTGCAGGAACAGAAGATATTGCTGCTCCTTTGAAAGACTTAAAAGAACAATCTATTTTATCCAATTTAATTGATTTTCATATTTTAGAGCGCGTTGGACATATGGGAATGTGGGAATCGCCTCAAGAGATCAATCAATTAGTATTAACATTTATCAACCCATTTTTATAAACAATTATATGCCTAAAACTATTTTAATTACAGGAGCTACATCAGGTTTTGGAAAATCGATTGCTGAAACATTTGCTGCTGCAGGCTGGAACTGCATCATTACTGGAAGAAGAGCTGATCGCCTTACTGAATTGGCCAATCAACTCACCAATCAATTCAATGTAAAAGTATTGTCATGCTGCTTTGATGTACAGAATAGAAAAGCAGTTTTTGAGACGATTGAAAATTTGCCAGCTGAATGGAAATCAATTGATGTATTGGTGAATAATGCAGGCTTGGCTTTAGGAAGGGATAGTTTTGAAAATGCATCACTCGATGACTGGGATACCATGATCGATACCAATCTAAAAGGATTAATGTATGTGACCAAAGCAGTGTTACCCATTTTTATGGAACAACAAAAAGGACATATCATTAATATTGGATCAACTGCTGGTAAAGAAGTATATAAAGATGGCAATGGGTACTGTGCTTCCAAACATGCGGTAGATGCTATTAGCAAAGCAATGCGAATTGATTTATTGCCCTATAAGGTAAAAGTAACAGCTGTTCATCCTGGAGCCGCCGAAACAGAATTCTCATTAGTAAGATTCAAAGGAAATGAACAAAAAGCAGAAATGGTATATGATGGATACAAAGCTTTGGCTGCGAAAGATGTAGCGGATATTGTTTTTTACACTGCTAATTTACCAGAGCACGTATGTATCAATGATTTAACGGTTACCTGTTTATCGCAGGCCAACTCATTTTACTTACATAAGTAATTTAAATACAAGCTTATGCAGAATAATATTACTTCTTTGTTTGAAATCAAATACCCCATCGTTCAAGCTGGAATGATTTGGGCAAGTGGATGGAAATTAGCAAGTGCGGTAAGTAATGCTGGAGGGCTTGGTTTAATAGGTGCAGGAAGTATGTATCCTGAGGTACTAAGAGAGCATATACTGAAGTGTAAGCAAGCAACAACCAAACCCTTTGGTGTAAATGTTCCTTTATTGTATCCGAATATTGAAAAAATAATTGAAATTATTATAGAAGAAAAAGTTCCCATTGTATTTACCAGTGCTGGCAATCCTAAAACTTATACGAGCATTTTACAACAGCATGGAATTAAAGTAGTTCATGTTGTGAGTAGCAGCAAATTTGCATTGAAAGCCGAAGAAGCTGGCTGTAATGCAGTTGTAGCAGAAGGGTTTGAAGCAGGTGGTCATAATGGAGCTGAGGAAACAACCACGATGGTATTAGTACCGGCAGTTACCAAAGTTGTAACAATTCCAGTAATTGCCGCAGGAGGAATTGCAACAGGAAGCCAAATGTTGGCTGCAATTGCACTGGGCGCTTCCGCTGTTCAAATAGGAAGCAGATTTATTTGCAGCCCAGAAGCCTCATCACATTTAAACTTTAAAGAAGCCATTATTGCTTCTATTGAAGGAGACACTAAATTAAGTATGAAAAAATTAGTGCCAGTAAGATTATTAAAGAACGAATTTGCAAAAAAGATAGAATTAGCAGAAGCAAGTGGCGCAAGTAAAGAAGTACTTCAAGAATTGCTAGGTAGAGCAAGAGCTAAAAAAGGCATGTTTGAAGGTGACTTAGAAGAAGGGGAATTAGAAATAGGTCAAGTAGCTTCTATTATTAATGAAATAAAGCCTGCTGCTGAAATTGTTAAAGAAATAATAACAGAATTCAACAGCAAGCTAATGGAATTGCGCAGCATATAGTTTTATGCTTGATCCTAATAAGTAATATTTTTATCATTTTCCTTAATCAAGTTTACAAGCACCGTAGGCAATGCAAAACTGATGGGTTTTGCGTTAATATCGGCATCTGTTATTCCTCTTGCCTTACTTGAATTTCCTGATAAATATATTTTTGCCCCATTTTTTACTAAAATATCAAAATGCTCTTTCAACTTGCCAGTTCCTAATCCATTTAAATTTTCCAACACATTGTCTCTGATTAACTGAACAGCATCCCCAGCTAAAAAAAGGGTTACCGTATTTCCTTCTTCGATTGCAGTTCTTGCAACAAGAAAGGCTAAAGCAGCTTTGGTTGGGTTTTCAGGCCCAACTGTTACATGTACAAGCAGTTTCATTTTAGGGGTATTTGATTGTGCAAAAATGCTATTTGAAGTATTTACGACAAACATAAGTGTAAACACCAAAGCGGTTACTTTACTACAAAATTTCATTTTCATAAATTAATTTTGATGCAAGTATAATATGCTTAGATGGGATAGAACGGTATCAAAAGATACATAAGGATAATTTAAATAATCTCAATATATCCTCTAAAAAGTTTTACCTTTTTTTCTTTTTCTAATTGTTTAAGTATTCTAGAGATAACTACTCTTGTGGTACCTAATTCGTTTGCAATCATTTGATGAGAAAACAAGAGTGTATTAGATTTATTCTCAACAACTTTTCGTTGCAGCAACTCCAAAACTCTTACGTTAATATGCTCAAATACAACACCCTTAAATGTATTGATCATTTCATCATACCTTTTTCGAAACATAGTAATGATAAATTGATTCCAAGAAGGATACTTCAACTGCCATTCGGTAATAAACGCTGCTGGAAAAACCAACACATCGGTTGGTTCAATCACAATTCCATTCGAAACACTTTTGTTATTAAAATATGCAGCAGCCAAACTCATTGTACAGGTTTCACCTGATTTTACATGGTATAGTGAAAATTCTCTTTCTGCATTCTGTTGAAAAACGCGAATAGCGCCAGACAAGACTATTGGTAAAAAACGAACATATTGACCTTCTTTAACAATAACATCTCCTTTATTAAAAGACAAGAATTTTGCTTGTGCAAAGAGCTCTTCTTTTAATGCAGCCTCTTTAAAATGAGTTAGTTTAGAAAACAATAAGTGGAAATTGTCCATCCTAGAGTTATTAATTTCTATCCAAAATCTATTTCAGTATTATCTCCAATATTTAAACTTCTACTCAGTCCCTTTACAGAAGCATCACTTCCTATAAGTGAGTTATCTAAAACAACTTCAAATAAATTGGTATAAGAGCCTATGATACTTTCACGAACAATTGAATGTTTTATACATGTATTGGCACCAATGGCTACATGTGGCCCAATAATGGAATTAGCTATATCGCAGCCCGCTCCAATACTAACTGGTGGTATAATAATGGTATTTAAATAACCATGGTTGAAGTCGGTATTCCCTCCAAATTTCTTTAATAATGTAGCATTGCTCTCTAATAAAGTTTCTTTTTTACCACAATCAAACCAATTCTTTACTTTAAAAGATTTGAACTGGGCCCCTCTTTTAATCATACAGTCGAGGGCATCAGTTAAATTATATTCTCCCTGTGTTTTAATGTCTTGCAAAAACAAATGATGTAAACATTCAAACAAAAAATGGGTTTCTTTTATTTTGTACAAACCAACCAAGGCCATATTGCTTTTTGGAATAGCAGGCTTCTCCACTACCTGGTCGATAAATCCTTCTTCATTAATAGAAGCAACGCCAAAATTTCTTGGGTCGTCTACTTTTTTAATGCCCAGCATACTATAAGGACTATCCACTACTTCTTGCACATCGTATTCACAAATAGTATCTCCCAAAACAACAAAAACCTCATCGGTTCCTACTATAGATTTAGTTAGCTCAATGGCATGTCCTGTACCTTGTCTTTCATTTTGAAAAACAAAATGGGTAGTGAGTTCTGGATAAGTTTGATTTACATAATCCTGAATTTTCTCTCCCAAATACCCAACAATAAAAATAAATTCATGGATTCCAGCGTCTTTTAGCTGGTCTACAATAAAACTTAAGATGGTTTTACCGGCAATCGGTATAAGGGCCTTTGGTTGAGTATATGTATGCGGTCTGAGTTTAGTTCCAGCACCAG
>JBAXUV010000030.1:0-23232 GCA_037129425.1 Sphingobacteriia bacterium | reverse complement strand
TTTGCTGTATATGAGTGGAAAAGACCAGAAGAAAGGAATCAATTTCAGTTTATTACAAAGAATTTTCTTTTTTGTAAAGCCCTATAAAAACCAATTTTACCTCAGTTTATTATTGGCTATTTTTATGGCCATTGCTTCTCCTATTCGGCCTTATCTTATTCAACTAACCGTAAATACGGCTATTGGGAAAAACACTATTTTGCCAAAATGGGTTACTACCGTTTTATTTGGAATAGATCTTTCGGATATTTCCAGATTTATAATAGCGGTAACCATTTTTCAAATTGTTTTTTTATTTTTCGAAACCACCATTCGGTTTTTATTTTCTTTTATCACAGCATGGATGGGACAACATGTAGTAAAAGATTTGCGTGTTACTGTATATAAAAAAGTATTGGGTTTAAATCTTCGTCAATTCGATCAAACACCGATTGGAACTTTAACAACTCGAACGATTAATGATATTGAAAGTATCAATGATATTTTTTCTGATGGATTGATTCCGATTATAGCAGATTTGTTAACCATCATTATCACTCTAGGAACCATGTTTTGGATAGACTGGAGATTAACTATCATTAGTTTAATTCCTTTTCCTATAATGATCATCGCAACTTATTATTTTAAAGAAAGCGTTAACAAAAGTTTTATTCAAGTTAGAAATGCAGTAGCTGCTCTCAATGCTTTTGTACAAGAGCATATCACTGGAATGCAGGTGTTACAAGCATTTGCAGCAGAGGATAAAGAATATGCTGCATTTAAAAAGATCAATGAAAAACATAGGGACGCCAATATCAAAGCCATTTTTGCTTATTCAGTTTTCTTTCCAATAGTAGAAGTTGTTTTAGCTGTTAGTACAGGTATACTGGTTTGGTGGATTGCCGATAGATCATTGGATGCTGGCTTGTTAGTAGCATTTATTTTATACCTCAATCAAATTTTCAGACCATTGAGGGTCATTGCAGATAAATTCAATGTCTTGCAAATGGGAATGATTGCTGCGGAGAGAGTTTTTAAAGTGTTGGACAATGATGATGAACTTCCTCCAGCAAAACAAAATGCCTATAGCCCTTCTACTATCAAAGGTGATATTGAATTTAATCATGTTTCTTTTGCATATGTGGGAGATAATTATGTTTTGAAGAATATCAATTTCAAAGTGAAAGCGGGAGAAACGATTGCACTTGTTGGGCATACTGGGAGTGGTAAAACATCCATCATCAGCTTATTGAATCGTATGTATTCCATTCAATCAGGAACCATTGCAATTGATGGAATTTCTATCGATGATTATGATATAGATGCTTTGAGGAAGGGAATTGGGGTGGTTTTACAAGATGTTTTTCTCTTTTCTGGGTCAGTATTGGACAATATTACGTTGAGAAATCCTGCCATTACGCGAGAACAGGTAATTGCAGCAGCAAAAATGATCGGGGTTGATGAGTTTATTGAACAATTACCGAATGGCTATGACTATAATGTTATGGAAAGGGGGAGCACACTCAGTTTGGGTCAGCGGCAATTATTGTCTTTTATTAGAGCTTTATTGTATAACCCAGCCATACTCATTCTAGATGAAGCCACTTCGTCCATTGATACTGGAAGTGAAATATTAATGGAAAAAGCAATAGATACCCTCATATCTGGAAGAACTTCCATCGTAATCGCTCATAGACTTTCTACCATACGTAAAGCGGACAAAATCATTGTTTTAGACAAGGGAGAAATCAAAGAAATGGGTAATCATGAGGAATTACTTCGCCTGGGGGGATTTTATGCAAAATTGCATGAGATGCAGTTTCAAAATAAAAAGCTCCAGATCAAATAAGTTTTTTGTTTTTTCCTTTGATCGCCTCCATTTTTTAGCCTTCTACCCTTATCTTTGCCGCAAATTTCGATAGAGGTATGGCCAAAAAAAGCATAAAATCGTTACTGGTAGTAGTTCTCAGCATATTTACTTTGCTTTTTTCATCAAGTGTATTTGCTAATGAAACACCTCAAAAAGAAGGTGAATCAACAGGTAGTCACGAAGAAGCTGCTTTTGACCCAGCAAAATTGATCATGGAGCATATCATGGATGCCCATGAGTTCCATTTCTTCTCTATTGGAGAAACACATGTTAGCATTCCTTTACCGGTTATTTTATATTCTCCTCAGAAAGGTCTTTCTGTATTTTCTTATGGAAAATTCCATCATGGGCATGAAGTGTACAATGGTTATAAATCTAAAGAAGGTAAAATTGTTGCTGTAAACGAAGCGGGTGAACACGATGCAAGCATTCAAGTATATGATTTCAGTTTAACCAGAAATGTGGTTCAATTATTCTTGGCCCTGGCTTTATTAGTTTGGTTAATGGTAGGTGTTGCAAATAAGTACAAGAAAAATGGTGCTAAAACTGCTCCTTCTGGATTTCAAAACGCCATCGAGCCGGTTATTACTTTTGTTAGAGATGAAGTAGGTAAACCTAATTTAGGTCATGCCTATGAAAAATACATGCCTTATTTATTGACGGTATTTTTCTTTATCTTAATCAATAATATAATCGGATTAATTCCTGGAACAGCTAATGTTACAGGTAATATTGCTTTCACGGTTGTATTGGGAGTGATTAGCTTTTTTGTAATTGTATTTAGCACCAACAAACATTTTTGGGGGCATATTTTTAACCCGCCAGTACCATTTGCAGTAAAATTTATTTTGGTACCAGTGGAGTTCATTGGCATTTTCACTAAGCCTTTTGCATTGATTGTCCGTTTATTTGCTAATATGGTTGCAGGGCATATCATTATTACCTGTTTCATTATGTTGATTTTCATTTTTGGAGCAATGAGCAAAGTGGCAGGCATCGGTTTCGCACCAGTGTCTTTAGCATTTACCGTATTTATTTATTTTATAGAGATATTGGTTGCGTTTATTCAGGCTTTCATCTTCACTAATTTGACCGCTGTTTTCATCGGCCAATCAATGGAAGGTGCTCACCATGAAGAAGCGCATCATTAATTTTTTCATTCATTAAAACAAACAGTATGTCAGTAATTAACACTTTGTTGGATGTTAGCATGAGCCATTTAGGCGGAGCTATTGGTGCAGGTTTAGCTGCAATTGGTGCAGGAATCGGTATCGGTCAGATTGGTAAAGGTGCTGTAGAAAGCATTGCTCGTCAACCAGAAGCTTCTAACGACATCCGTGCGAACATGATTCTTACAGCGGCTTTCGTTGAGGGTGTTGCCCTTTTCGCGGTAATCGCTGGAATCTTGGCTGTATTGAAAGCCTAGTAGCACAAAATTATTACTGCACGGTGAGCACAGGGCAAGCGGTGCAGTAATTCCTTTTAACATTTTTCGAATTAAATATATTTTATGGAATTGTTATTACCTGGGTTAGGATTGTTGTTCTGGACATTGATTGCCTTTGGCATTGTGTTTTTTATTTTAAAAGCCTTTGCTTGGAAACCAATTCTTTCTTCTTTAAAAGAGAGAGAAACTGGTATTGCCGATGCAATTGCTTCTGCTGATAAAGTAAAAGCTGAAATGGCATTGATGAAAAACGAGAATGAAGCCATGATGTCTAAAGCTCGTGAAGAAAGAGCAGTGATGATTAAGGAAGCCAAAGAAACATCCGACAAAATGGTGTCTGAAGCAAAAGAAAAAGCAAAAGCCGAATACGATCGTATTGTTGCCGATGCTCAAACTGCTATCACACAACAAAAAAATGCAGCATTAACTGAAGTGAAAAACCAAGTGGGTACTTTAGTTATTGAAGTTGCAGAAAAAGTATTGCAAAGAGAATTATCCAATAAAGCAGAACAAGAGAAATTCATTTCACAATTATCTGAAGTTGCTAAATTAAATTAAACAATGTCGAATCTTAGATTAGCAGATAGATATGCCAAGAGTTTGATTGATTTGTCTACAGAGAAAGGTCAGTTGGATAAAGTACACGAAGACATGCTCTATATTCAAAACTTGTGTAAAGCAAGTGCAGAATTTGTAAATGTTTTGCGCAGTCCAATTATTAAGGCAGATCAAAAAGAAAATATTTTAAGTGCTATTACAAAAGGGAAAGTAAGTGATCTAACTATTGCCTTTAATTCACTATTGGTTAAAAAAGGGAGGGAAAGTGATTTGCCTGCAATTGCTACCGCATTTATTAATCAGTTCAATGCACTTAAAGGGATACATATTGTTAAACTAACTACTGCAGTAGAAGTTTCTGACGAGCTAAAAAAGTCGATTCAACAAAATGTACAAAAGGCCAATGATTTTGGAACTGTTGAATTAGAAACTGTAGTTGATGCTTCATTGATTGGAGGATTTAAATTATCGTTCAATAATAAAATGGTAGATGCGAGTGTAGCTAATGATTTGCGTGAAATTAAAAAACAATTCACTAAGAACTATTACATACACAGTTTGAGATAATTATAACAAAAACTTTTTAAATAATACAAAATGGTAGACATTAAACCGGATGAAATTTCAGCGATACTAAGACAACAGCTTAGTAATTTTAACGCTTCTGCAGAACTGGAAGAAGTAGGTACCGTATTACAAGTGGGTGATGGTATTGCTCGTGTATATGGCTTGAACGGCGTAAGAAGTGGTGAGCTTGTGGTTTTTGAAAACGGTGTTAAAGCAATTGCTTTGAACTTAGAAGAAGACAATGTGGGTGTGGTGTTGATGGGAGAGAGTGCTTCTATTAAAGAAGGTGCTACAGTAAAAAGAACCGGACAGATTGCGTCTATCAAAGTGGGTGAAGGTGTTGTTGGTCGTGTAATTAATACTTTGGGAGAGCCAATCGATGGTAAGGGTCCTATTACAGGTGAATTGTATGAAATGCCTTTGGAGCGTAAAGCACCCGGAGTAATTTATCGTGAGCCAGTAAAAGAACCATTACAAACGGGTATTAAAGCAATCGATGCAATGATTCCAGTTGGTCGTGGTCAACGTGAGTTGGTTATTGGAGATCGTCAGACTGGTAAAACTGCTATCTGTGTAGATACCATCATCAACCAAAAAGAATTTTACGATGCAGGAAAGCCTGTATACTGTATATATGTAGCGATCGGACAAAAAGCATCTACTGTTGCCGGAGTAATGAAAACTTTGGAAGACAATGGTGCGATGGCATTTACTACAATTGTTTGTGCTTCTGCATCTGATCCTGCTCCATTACAGTTCTACGCTCCATTTGCTGGTGCAGCGATTGGTGAATTCTTTAGAGATACTGGTAGACCAGCTTTGATCATCTATGATGATTTATCTAAGCAAGCGGTAGCTTATCGTGAAGTTTCTTTGTTGTTGAGAAGACCTCCAGGACGTGAAGCTTATCCTGGTGATGTATTCTATTTACATAGTCGTTTATTGGAAAGAGCTGCTAAAGTAATTGCCAATGATGATGTTGCTAAAAACATGAATGACTTACCTGAGTCTATCAGACATTTGGTAAAAGGTGGTGGTTCATTAACTGCATTGCCAATTATTGAAACACAAGCGGGTGACGTATCTGCTTATATTCCTACGAATGTAATTTCTATTACCGATGGACAGATATTCTTAGAAGGTAACTTGTTTAACGCAGGTATTCGTCCGGCGATTAACGTAGGTATTTCTGTAAGCCGTGTGGGGGGTAATGCGCAGATCAAATCGATGAAGAAAGTTGCAGGTACACTTAAATTAGACCAGGCTTTATACCGTGAGTTAGAAGCGTTCTCTAAATTTGGTGGAGATTTAGATGCTGCAACCAAATCTGTAATTGACAAGGGTGCTAGAAACGTAGAAATTCTAAAGCAATTGCAATATTCTCCAATGTCGGTAGAAAAGCAAGTAGCGATTATTTACTTAGGTACATTGGGCTTATTGCGTGATGTGGCTGTAAAGAAAGTGAAGGAATTTGAAATTCATTTCTTGATGGAAATGGAAAATAAATTACCAGATGTTTTAGCTGAGTTCAAGAAAGGTAATTTACCAGAAGATGGCTTGAAGAAAATGACTGACTTGGCTGCAAGCCTTGTTCCTCAGTACAAGTAATCTGCTTTTTATATATCATTAACCCCTGTTTACATTTGTAGATGGGGGTTTTGTTTTGGGAATGGATTATTTTTCGTAATATGTAACTAATAATCGTTGTATGAAAAATTGGTATTGCTTTTTATTGTTGACTTTTATTTTCACTGGTCCATTATTTGCTCAAACCGATTTGGAAAAACAGCAGTTGAATGATGCTAAAAATAAATATGCAACAGCAACAAACGATAATCAGCGAGTAGATGCCTTACAAATTATTGCTGATTATTATTTGCGGTATGGGGGCTACGATGAAGTAAATGCTTATTTTAAAGAAAATTATTTAAAGCCCTTTATTCAATTAGGTATTCAACAAAAGCTAAAAGGAATTAACGCTTATGCAAATTGGTATGATGCTGAAGAGTTTTATTCTAAGAAGAACTTTAAAGCTTCTATCGAAAAAACATTAACAGCTATAAATGAATTTGATCAGGTTAATAAAAGAATGCCTCATTTATTGTCATTTCCCAGACTGGTATGGAATGCATTGAGTTTGCAAGAAGATCGTTTTAATTTTTACACAAAGAAACTCGCATTTTATCTTCAAAAAAACAATAATGAGAATATTGGATCCTGCTATCATGGCCAAGCAGGATATTATCGTGCTAAATACGATTTTAACAGTGCTATTTCTTGTTATTTAAAAGCAGCTAATTATTTCAAGCCTAGTTTTAGTTTAGGATATAGAAACGGTTTGGTTGTTGCTGGTCAAGTATATGGAGAATGGGGTAATTATGCCAAAGCAGCTTATTATAATGATATAGTGTTACCATTAGCCAAAGCAGCAAGTGATACACAACGCTTGATCAATCTTTATCAAACACGGACTTTAGTTGAATATAAAAAGGGAAACTTTGAAGCAAGTCTGCAATTTGCAGATACTGGATTGAGTTATATCATAGGGTATTCAGGAAATTTTGTATATACTTCTATAAGAAAAGCGCTTGCTTTAATTCAATTGAATCGATTAGCTGAAGCCAAACAAGTTTTGCTAAATGCAGATACTGTAAGAAAGCAACTTAAATTAGGAATCATTCATTCACAAGGCGATATTGAAATTGAATACGGTTATTATTTATATTATCTAGCAAAGGGAAATAATAGAATTGCAGAGGAGGAATTATTGAAAGCGTACCAAATTGCTATTGATGCAAAAGCTATTTTCCTACAAGTAAAATATTTAAAAGCTTTGAATGAGTTTTACGTTAAAACTGGAAACTTTGTTAAAGCCAATAATTATATCATTCAATTAAATGAATTGAATCGAAAAAATGATTCAGCATTATCCCCTTTAAAAGTAGCGTACTTCGAATCGGAACAAAAAGAAAGAGAACAATACGATAGCTTAAATACATTAAAGCAAGAACAATTGGTTCAGGCTGCCGTTCTTAGAAAAAATAATATTTTCTTGTGGTTGAGTTTGATTGGTATTTTACTCATTAGTGGCGCAATGTTTTACGTGTATCGTCAATACAAGTTCAATAAAAAAACATTGGCTACACTAAGAGCAACCCAAAACCAATTAGTTCAAGCAGAAAAAATGGCGAGCTTAGGAGAACTAACAGCTGGTATTGCACATGAGATACAAAATCCGTTGAACTTCGTTAACAACTTTGCAGAACTCAATCAAGAATTATTGGTTGAAATGTCTACTGCAATTACACAAAAAGATTTTGATGAAGCCAGCGATATTGCAAAAGATGTAACTGCTAATTCCGAAAAAATTCTGCATCATGGTAAAAGAGCAGAGTCTATTGTAAAAGGAATGTTGCAGCACAGTAGATCATCTTCAGGGGTAAAAGAGTTAGCTGATATTAATGCTCTTTGCGATGAATACTTAAGATTGGCCTATCATGGGTGGAGAGCTAAAGAGAAGAATTTTCAATGCGATTATCAAACTCAATTTGATACATCTATTCAACCCATGAAGGTAATGCCACAAGAATTGGGTAGGGTAGTTTTGAACTTAATCAATAATGCATTTTATGCAGTGGATGCCCGTTCACAGAAAGAACCCGATTTTAAACCGCAGGTTTTGGTTAAAACAGTAGCTAATGCAAAACAGGTTACTATTACGGTAAGCGATAATGGGGGAGGAATCCCCGCTGCTGTGATCCAAAAAATATTTCAACCTTTCTTCACTACTAAGCCCACTGGAGAAGGCACTGGTCTGGGTTTGAGTATGAGTTACGATATAATTACCAAGGGTCATGATGGTCAATTATCAGTGGAAAGCAAAGAGGGGGAGGGTACTAGTTTTGTGATTAGTTTGCCTATTTAAGACGGTATTTGGGCTATTTCAGATTAACCTTTTAAATCTTGGTAGTTAGTTTTTCAATTTATTTGAATATAACTAATTATAAATCAATAAATTAGAAGCAGCCCTCCTTAAAAATCAATTAAATTCAAAAAAATATTTATAAAATAATTTAGTTTATAAAATAAACTAGTCTATGTTTGCGGTGTCAAACTTTAATAATGAAACACGCAATAATCATCATCGCCACTTTTTTAATCGCTTTGGGTATCAATGCCCAAACCAGAGTACAGGGGTCGGTGAAAGACAATAAAGGAAGAATTTTAGCTGGAGCCAATATTAGTATAAAAGGATCTTATGATGGAACTACTACCGATTCAACGGGTAGATTCTCTTTTAAGACTTATGAAAAAGGCTCAATGTTTTTAGTGGCCAATAATATTGGATTCAAAATTGTGGAAGTTCCAATTACAATTGGAAAGGACACTATCAATTTCGATTTTCAATTAAAAGAAGAAATCAACGAATTAACTGCTGTTGTAATTACTGCTGGTTCTTTTGAAGCAAGCGATAAGAAAAAAGGAACTGTTTTGAAGCCCTTAGACATTGCAACTACTGCTGGTGCTAACGCAGATATTTCTGCAACTATTCAAACCTTACCTGGAGCTCAGAAAGTGGGAGAACAAGAAGGATTATTCATACGAGGAGGTAGTGCAGAAGAGGCTAAGATTATCATTGATGGTTCTGTAGTAAATAATTTCTTTTATAGTTCGGTTCCTGGAATATCTCAACGTGGAAGATTTTCTCCATTCTTATTTAGCGGAACGGTTTTCAGTTCTGGTGGATACTCTGCTGTATATGGCCAAGCATTGAGCAGTGTTCTGAGTTTAGAAAGTGTTGACATTCCTGAAAGAAGCGAAATTCAATTAGGCGTTTCACCTATTTTTTTAAGTGCCGGTTTTCAAGAAGTAACTAAAAATAAAAAATCAAGTTTTGGATTGAGTTATAACTGGGTGAATTTAACACTCTATCAAAAATTAGTTCCACAAGCCCCTGATTTTTTCAATGCCCCTTCTTTTCATACGCTTGATGCTAACTATCGATTCAAAACCAAAAAGAACGGCATGTTTAAAATCTATGCCTATTATAATTCTGGAGATTTAGGAGTGCGTAATCCTTCATTGGATAGCATTGGTTTAAAAAATGCATTCAATTTAAAGAACAGAAATTTCTTTACCAATATGAGCTTTCGTCAATTTTTAGGAAAAGGTTGGAAACTCAATGCAGTCGCTAGTGTGAGCTATAACAAAGACAATATCAACAACGAAGTTCAAAATCAACAGAATCAAAAAATTCCTGTAGTGAATATTCCTGTAATTGATTATACCAATTTCAATGTAGAATCTCGCCAGTGGATGGTGCAAGCTCGTGCAGTATTTGACAAAAGATTTGGAGCTATCAATACATTGCGTTTTGGTGCTGAAGTTTGGAATAATGCAGACAGTAGCAGATACACCAATTTAGCAGGAACATTTCCCACTAAAGTAACCGATTTTTATACAGCCATATTTGCTGAATCTGATTTGTACTTGTCGAATAATGTGGCATTTAGACCGGGTATCAGAATAGAACACAGTGGATTGTTGAATCGTTGGAATATAGCTCCAAGAGCAGCACTATCTTATAAGATAGATAAGAGCAGTCAATTCACCATAGACTACGGAATGTTCTATCAAACACCAGAAAGAAGATATTTAGCGGCCAACAGTAATTTCGATTTTTTAAGAGCAGATCATTATATACTTACCTATCAACATTTATCAACTAATTACACTTTTAGAGTGCAGGCTTTTTACAAAGATTATGTGAATTTATTAAAAACAGATGCTGCAGTTGTAAATGCGGTAAGCACCAACGGGGAAGGATATGCGCAAGGTGTAGAATTGTTTTGGAGGGATAGAAAAACATTTAAAAACTTCGATTACTGGATCAGTTATTCATACCTCGATACCAAAAGAAATTACAATAATTATCCTCAATCAGCAATGCCAACATTTGCTGCCAACCATAGTGGAAGTGTAGTATTAAAAAAGTTCTGGGTAAAACAAATGTTCGGGGTGAACTGGAGTTGGAACTGGAGCACTGGAAGACCATATTTTAATCCGAATAATGCTAAAACGGATTTCTTGTCTGATCGAACAATTTTTTATAGTACCAATAATTTCAGCTTAAACTGGTTACCTAAATGGGGAAAATCCAATTCAGTAGTAGTACTAGGTATCAACAACGTATTTAATGAAACGCAAATTTTTGGATACAATTATAGCAGTAGATTAAGAGATCCACAAGGTCAATTGATAAGAGAAGCAGTTATTCCACCTGCACCACGTAGCTTTTTCTTAGGCGTGTTTTTAAGCTGGGGTGTAGATCGGACACAACAAAATATTAATGGAAACTTGTAGAATAGTATAAAATTAATTTTAGTAAAATTTAAATTAAAAAAAATGAATAACAATCAACCAGAACGCGATGAACAACTTTGGAAGATCGCTAAAGAAAGAGTTGCTTTTAAATGGAGTTTAGCTAGCTATATCATAGTCAATAGCTTCTTGGTGGGTATATGGTTTCTATCTAGTAATCACTATACTTATTTCTGGCCAATTTGGCCTATGCTTGGCTGGGGAATTGGCATTGCATTTCACTATGCCAGGGCATATCATGGTAATAGCATCAATTCTGTTGAAAAGGAATATAATAAATTAAAAAACCAACAACTATAATTCAATCAATAATCATTTTAAAACGACAACAATGAAAAAATTACTTGTAGTACTATCAATGTTCTTATTTGCATCTACCAATGCACAAAAATTTGAAGGTGCAATGGAAAAGGGAATGATGCAGTTTAAAGATGCAAAATCACCTGATGAAATGTTGGCAACTTCCGCATTTTTTGAAAGAGTAGGCGATGCTGAAAAAGACAAATGGTTGCCTTATTATTATGCTGCTCAAACACAAATTTTAGCGGCTTGGATGAATCCAAAATCTGACAAAGATAAAGTGGCTGAAAAAGCAAATGCACTTATTTTAAAAGCAGAACTATTGAGTCCAAACAATTCTGAAATCTATTGCTTAAAACAAATGACTGCGGTTATGCAATTAACAGTTGATGCAATGAGCAGATGGCAATCTTATGGAGCTATCGCATCAGAAGCAATTGCAAAAGCAAAAGCTGCTGATGCAACTAATCCGCGTCCATATATGTTAGAGGGTCAATATTTAATGAATGTTCCAGAAGCATTTGGTGGTGGTAAGGCAGTGGCAAAAAAGATTTTAGAAAAATCTTTAAGCATGTTTGAAACGTTCAAGCCAGCATCCCCATTTCATCCAAATTGGGGTAAAGAACAAGCAACAACTTCTTTGGCTGCTTGTCAGTAATTTGTGTATCTAGTATAGCCCCTTCTAATTGGATGGGGCTATATTTAACTTTTAAAATAGAGTTATGGAAAATAACGAATCACTATCAGCCAATGATAGCCTGAAGTTGATCGAAAGTATGATTTATAAAGCCCAGAATCGTTTTTCTGAGAATGGAACTTTGTATTTGATCTGGGGATGGGTAGTTTTCTTTTGTTCTATTATACAATACCTTTTTTTAAAGTTTACGGACTATACAAATGGTTCTTTAGTTTGGTCGGTTACTATCATAGTGTTGATTTATCAAATCATTTATCTTTCCAAGAAACAGAAAAAAGCAAAAGTTAAGACCTATACCGATGAAATTATTGGATATGTATGGATGACTTTTGGAATTTGCATGGGTTTACTCACTGTGATCATGAGTAAATTAAATATCTGGATGCTTTTTTATCCATTTATTTTTTTATTTTATGGCATACCCACTTTTCTTTCAGGTGCTATCATGCGTTTCAAGCCATTAATGATTGGCGGTTTCTGTTGTTGGTTACTTTCAATCGCGGCTAGTTTTATAACATCTATTGAAGTTATTTTATTATTTATTCCAGCTGTTTTATTTGGTTGGATCATCCCTGGATATTTATTAAGAGCAAGATTTAAATCAGCATAATATGTCGGAAGAAAAAAAATTATCTGAAAAAGAAAGTCTGGAACTGATATCATCAATGATCCAGAAAGTCAAAAATAGCTACCACGATACTGGTATTGGCTCTTTGCTGTGGGGTACGGTAGTTTTTATTGCTTCCTTTGTATCTTTTTTAAAGTTTCGTTATGGCTTTGATATTGGCTTTGATATTTGGTTAATTGTATTGGGAGCCATTATTCCACAAGTGTATTTGTCTATCAAAGAGAGCAAGTCTTCAAATGCAAAACGGTATGATGATGATGCCATTGATACAGTTTGGTTGGTTTATGGCTTGACTATTTTTGGCTTGTCTTTTTACCAGTCTACAGTTGGCGATACCACAAACAAAATTATTCAAGAAGAAGGTTGGACAATGATGAAGCATTATCTTACTGGAAACAAAGTAGATGAGCAAATAAAACCTTTCACATTAAGTGTTTATTCTTTGTATATTTTGATTTACGCTTTCCCAACTTTGGTAACTGGTTTGGTAAAGAAATTCAAACCAATGATTATTGGAGCAATCATTACTTATGTATTATTTATGGTTTCTTGTTTCGTTGAGAGCCAATATGATTTTTTATTAGGGGGAATAGCTGCATTGCTTTGTTGGTTCATACCTGGTGTTATTTTAAGAAGAAAATACATAGCTCAAAAAAAGAGAAATGTTTAAAGAGTTAGATCCCATATTACATTCACAATTAAGGCTTGCTGTAATGAGTTTACTCATTGGGGTGAAGGAAGCGGATTTTACATTCATTCGAGAAAAAACCAATTCTACGGCCGGCAACCTAAGTGTGCAGGTGCAAAAATTGAAAGATGCAGGCTATATTGATGTAGTGAAACAATTCAAAGACAACTATCCACAAACTACTTGTAAAATAACTCCTGAAGGTATTTTGGCTTTTGAGGCTTATGTGAAAGCCCTGCAGGAATACCTGAAAGTGTAGTTGATTGTTGTTGGGTTGAATGCATAAAGCGCATAAATTTTTGTTTAAATCAACTTAATTTAAACATCTTGACTCGCAAATTGTTATTATTGTAACAATGAGTTCTATCGTACAAGTTAATCATCTCACCAAACAGTTTAATCAGTTTACAGCGGTTAATGATTTGTCATTTTCGGTTGAAAAAGGTGATGTATATGGGTTTTTAGGGCAAAATGGAGCTGGTAAAAGCACTACTATACGAATGATGCTAACCCTAATCACTCCCACAGATGGCCACATTGAAATATTTGGATACGATCTATACAAACACCGTAGAGAAATATTACAGCAAATTGGAGCAGTTATTGAAAAACCTGATGTATATAAGTATTTATCTGCATACGAAAATCTGCAATTATTTGCTCGTTTGAGTGGTGTTAAACCTACCCGTCAACTAATCATGGATCAGTTGGAAATGGTTGGATTGGCTGATCGTGCAAAAGATACAGTTAAAACTTTTTCTCAAGGAATGAAGCAAAGACTGGGTATTGCCATTGCTTTGGTGCATAATCCATCCTTAATTATGCTGGACGAACCTACCAATGGATTGGATCCACAGGGAATAGCAGACATTAGAAACCTTATTTTACAGTTAAGTAGGGATCATAAAAAAACAGTCATTGTTTCTTCTCATTTACTCAATGAAATAGAGCAAATAGCTACAAGAATTTTAATAATAGATAAGGGACATAAATTGGTCGAAGGAACTGCTGCTGAATTATTCGATACTAGCCAAACGATTGTTCAATTGAATACTACTAATAATCAAATTGCAGTTGAAAAATTAGTAAACAGCAGCTGGAAGAACAATTTAAAGCCAATGCGTGATGGTCATATTTTAATTCAGTTAGACCAAGAAGCTATTCCAATGTTGAATCAGTTTTTGGTAGATCAGCATATAGGGGTTTTATTACTTCAGCCAAGACATAGTTTAGAAGATTATTTCTTACAAATAACAGCAGGCAAACAACATGTGGGTACATTTACGAATTGAGTTGTATAAAATATTTCGCAAACCGAGAACATACTTGGCATTTGCAGCAATTACTGCGTTGATTGCAGTAATTCAAATTGGCTTATTTGTAGATGGGAAAGAATATACTGAGTTTGTGATGGCCGATTTTGCCAATTCTTTTGCAGTAGATGGAAAGATTTTGAATGGCTATTTTATTTGTTATGTGATCCTTCAACTCTTACTCATACATGTTCCATTGCTAATTGCTTTGATTGCAGCAGACATGATATCTGGAGAAGCCAATATGGGCACCTTGCGATTATTGCTTACAAAACCACAATCTCGAACCGCCATTGTTACGGCTAAATTTTTAGCTTCTGTAATTTATACATTATTACTACTTATTTGGATTGCGATATTAGGATTATTTGTAAGTATGTTGGTTTTTGGAACTGATGATCTGTTTATCATGAAAAGCAGTTATGTAGTTATTGTAAAAGAATCAGATGTTTTCTGGAGATATGCAGGTGCGTTTTGTTTTGCAGCATTGGCAATGGTTACAGTAGCTTCATTGGGTTTTTTCTTATCTTTTTTTGCAGAAAACTCCATTGGTCCTATTGTTGCAACAATGAGTGTTATAATTGTTTGCACAATTCTTAGCACAATGAATATTCCTATTTTCAATATTATCAAACCTTATTTGTTCACAACCCATATGATTACCTGGAAAGAGTTTTTCGATTTCAAAGTAAATGATGCCAATGAAGCAATTGTTGGTAGTATTCAATACCCTGGAAAAATTATTCAATCTTCAATTGTATTATTGGTGCACATTATAGGGTTTGCTGGAGGTGCAATTCTATTGTTTAGAAAGAAAGATATCTTAAGTTAAAATATCAACATGAAATTATTTAAATTATTCATTTTTGTTTGCTTATTTGTTTTTATAAATACTAATGTATCGGCACAAGAGGTGAACACATTGGTCATGAAAGTTAAAAATAAACTGGATCAGGTAAATGATTATACTGCTGAGGGGAAAATGAAAACAGATATTGCATTTATCAAAGCACCCATTGGCGGAGTTAAAGTTTTTTATAAAAAGCCCAACAAGTTTAAATTACAACGCAATGGAGGAATCTCTGTGTTGCCAAAAGGGGGGGTGAGTATTAATATCGGTAATATGATTGTTACCACAGGTTTTACAGCAATCGATGCTGGGTTTGCAGACATTGGTAAAGTGAAAACCAGAATAATCAAGCTCTTACCCAATGGAGACAATAACGATATTATTCTTTCAACACTTTATATTGATGAGGCCAATTTGTTGATCATGAAGTCAATTACTTCTACCAGAGAAAATGGTACTTACGAAATGGAAATGCGTTACGGGAAATTTGCAGAATATGGATTACCAGATAAAGTGCTTTTTAGTTTCAATGCAAAAGATTATAAGTTACCTAAAGGGATCACCCTTGAGTTTGAAGATGTTGATCAGGCAACTAAAGATAAATTAAAAGGTAAAAAGGGAAGAGTTGAAATCAGTTATTCTGCTTATGAGATCAATAAAGGGATAGCTGATTCTATTTTTAAATGATTTGCTGTTTTTTGAATGAAATTGGTTTTTTCAACATTTCATGTTATTTTCAATCCAAATATTTTAATATGGATAAAGTAACTACGCTCTCTCAACAAGTTCAAAATTGGCTGATTACATTCGGCCCAAAAATCGTCTCTGCTTTATTGGTTTTTATTGTAGGCTTAACCATCATCAATTGGTCTGCAAGAGTGATTTCGAAAACGATGACACAAAGAAAAGTGGACGCTTCATTGCAAACTTTCTTTTCTAGTATGTTTTCTGTTGGTCTTAAAGTTTTATTACTAATTACAGTAGCTGGAATGCTGGGTATTCAAACTACTTCTTTTGTAGCCATCATTGGTGCATTAGGATTAGCTGTTGGTTTGGCATTACAAGGATCTCTTGCCAATTTTGCTGGAGGAGTATTGATATTGATGTTCAAGCCTTTTAAAACAGGCGACTTGATTGAATCTGGAGGACAAAAAGGAGTGGTTCTAGAAATTCAAATATTTAATACTATTCTTTTAACTGGAGATAACAAAACAATCATTTTAGCTAATGGGGCAGTTAGTAACAATACTATCATCAATCACAGTAAACATGGTAGTATAGGAGTTGATCTAAGTGTTACTATTGCTAATGATCAAGATATTGCCAAAACGAAGCAAGTAGTAATGAATGTACTATTGGAAAACGAAAAAGTATTGAAATCACCTGCGCCTACTGTATTCGTTTCAAAAATTGGTGGAAGTGTAACACTCGCAATTAAACCATTTACAACAACCGATCATTTTGGAGATGTAGCAGCAGAAGTACAAGAAGCATTGCATCATGCATTTATAGCCCATAATATTTCCGGGCCTGTTCCAACAAGCGTGGTTATTACAAAATAATCCTTAGAATAATTCAACACTCCAGGTGCGGCTCATTAACTCACCTGGAGTTAATACATTAATTCCTTCTTTTTGATTCAATTCGCCTGTAGTATCAACACTGTCGGCAATTCCGCACCAAGGTTCAATGCAAACAAAGTCAGCATTTTTTGCACTCCAAATTCCCATGAAAGGAAATTGATCGTATTCAATTTTGAAGCCGTGTTTGTTTTTAGCATTCAATAATGAAATATTATTTGATTTCAATTGTTTGAATACCAAAGCATCTCCATAAAAAAGATCTTTTACCAAATCAATTCGATTGGTATTATCAAAGAAAGGAATTGGAGCTGTTTGAATAAGTCCTTCAGTAGATAAAGGCCATTGATTGGCGGTTTCTATTGATTCAAACAGTAAATGGTAATCTTCGAAAGCAGTTCCATCAACCAATGGTACTTTAAATGCAGGGTGAGCTCCAACTGAAAAGAACATTGGCTTAATATCTATATTGGTTACCTGGTAATTGCAGCTTAATACATTTTTATGTAATGAATAAGTAATTACAAAGCGAAATAGGAATGGATATTGTTCTAAAGTCTGCTTATTTGCATTAAGCGTAAAACTAATGCTGTCTTTGCTTTTAGCAGAAAGTGTAAATTCCATTTCTCTTGCAAATCCATGTCTACTTAATTGGTAACTCAATCCTTTATGTTTGTAAGTATTGTTTTTCAATCCTCCTACAATAGGAAAAAGAACTGGACTTTTCTTGCCCCAAAATGCAGGGTCGCCATTCCATAAATACTCTAATTGATTGTCTTTGCTATAAATGCTTTGTAATTCAGCACCCATTTGGTTAACTGAAATACTGATATGGTTGTTCTCTATTTGAATCATAAAAATTATCCTTCGTTTTCTTCAATACGTTCATCAACTGCGTTTGCAAAAAATCTTGCACTCATTTTCCGCAATGGATTTTTGCGCATATCTGCATAACCAAATCTTTTGTTGATGATCTCTAAACATTCGAAAGTAGCGGCTAAAAAAGAACTATGATCGGCTTTGCCTTTCCCTGCAATATCAAATGCTGTTCCATGATCGGGGCTGGTTCTCACTACTGGCAAACCGGCTGTGTAATTAACGCCTTCACCAAATGCCAATGATTTAAATGGAATTAAACCTTGATCGTGGTACATAGCTAAAACAGCATCAAATTTTTCATGTTGGCCTCTTGCAAAAAATGCATCGGCACTAAACGGTCCAAATGCCAACATTTGATGCCTTGCATCTTTGATGGCAGGTTTAATGATCTCTTCTTCTTGCTTACCAATCAGGCCTTCATCACCTGCATGTGGATTTAGTCCTAGTACAGCGATTTTCGGTTTATCAATACCAAAGTCCTTTTGTAAACTGTTCTGAATAATTTTTAATTTACTTAAAATACTTTCTTTAGTAATATGTTTGGTTACCTCTTCAATAGAAACATGTTCGGTTACCAATCCAACTCTCATATTTTCTGCAACCAATAACATTACTACATCTGATACGCCAAAAAATGACTTTAAATAAGGGGTGTGTCCACTAAAATTAAATTGCTCTGATTGGATATTTTTTTTATGAATAGGGGCTGTAACTAAACCATGTATTTTACCCTCCTTTAAAGCTTTTACTGCTTCTTGTAATGACAACAATGCATAATTGCCGCCTATATCATTTAATTGGCCAGGTGTTATTGGCACTTCTTCTTCCCAAACATTGAATATATTGACCTGTTTTGGGTTTATTTTATTGAATTCTTTGATGCTGGTATAATTAAAATTGGCATCTGGCAGGCTTTTTCTATAAAAGTTAAGCGTTTTATTGCTTGCAAATACAACTGGGGTACAGAAATCAAGTAAACGTTGGTCGGATATGGTTTTGATAATAATTTCCAATCCAATGCCATTCAGGTCTCCACAACTGAAGCCGATTATTGGTTTTTGTAATTCATTACTCATGAGCCGCTATTTAGGTTGCTAAAATACTACTTTTGTAGTCATGCAATATACGCTCAAAAAATCGCTGGGTCAGCATTTCCTTATAGACGAATCAGTTTGTGTAAAAATACTGGCCTCTTTACAAGAAGAGCCATTTACCCAATTATTGGAAGTTGGTCCTGGAGCCGGGGCATTAACTAAATTTCTTTTGCCATTAAAGAATATCCAATTTAAAGCAGTTGAATTAGATAGGGAAAAAGTGGACTATTTAAAACTTACCTTTCCTTCATTAAACAATTCCATCATTGAAGCTGATTTCTTAGAGGTTGACATACCATTTGAAGAGGCATTTACTGTAGTGGGTAATTTCCCGTATAATATATCCACCCAAATTGTGTTTAAAATATTGGAATGGAAAAACCAAGTGCCCGTAATGATTGGTATGTTTCAAAAAGAAGTGGCTGAAAGAATTGTTTCAAAACCGCATACTAAAGTATATGGAATCCTGAGTGTATTGGTTCAAGCTTTTTATGATGTTGAATATTTATTTGATGTGCCACCTAGTAGTTTTAATCCTCCACCAAAAGTAAATAGTGGTGTTATTAAATTAAAAAGAAAGGACCATTTTGTAGCGATGAAATCTGAAAGGGCTTTCTTTACATTGGTAAAAGCTGCATTTAACCAAAGAAGAAAAATGGTTCGTAATCCATTAAAACCATTTTTTGACGCAAGTACTTTGCAAGAAGCAATATTTACCAAACGTGCGGAACAATTAACTGTAGAAGATTTTGCAGCATTGACTTTTAGAATGGGCTCATGAGAATTATGAATTAAGAGATATGAATTATGAGATAAGAGATAAGAATTATGAGATAAGAATTAAGAATTAAGAGATATAAGATAAGATGTATTTAGCGTTGAAATAAAATCATGAAGAAAAAAATAATCATTACAGCAAAAGCACATCCTATTCTTCAAGAAACTTTAGAAGAGAGAGGATATGACGTGTACTCCGAGCCTGGCATCAGTTATGAATCGCTTTTAAAAATGCTTGATGATGTAGTTGGATTAATTGTTACAACAAGCATTTCAATAGACAGGGTGTTAATTGATCAAGCAAGATCATTAAAATGGATTGGCAGGTTGGGGAGTGGAATGGAATTGATTGATGTGGACTATGCCCAATCAAAAGGAATACAATGTGAGAGTAGTCCCGAAGGAAATCGCAATGCAGTAGGAGAACATGCATTGGGTTTATTATTGAATTTAATGAATCGAATTCATCATAGTTATAATCAGGTGAAATCAGGTATTTGGTTAAGAGATGAAAATAGAGGAGAAGAATTATCCGGAAAAACAGTGGGAATTATTGGTTTTGGAAATACAGGTGCTGCTTTTGCAAAACTCTTGAGTTCTTTTGATGTAATTGTTTTGGCCTACGATAAATATAAAACAGGATTTGCCAATGGTAATATTCGAGAAGCCAGTCTGGAGCAAATTGCTCAATTAGCCAATGTGGTGAGTTTGCATTTGCCTTTAACAGAAGAAACTTATCATTTTGCCAATGCCGACTTTTTTAATCAGCTGACCCAAAAACCATATTTTATCAATACCTCAAGGGGTAAAACGATGGATACCCAAGCATTAATTGCTGCTTTAAAAAATGGTCAAATCAAGGGAGCTGGGCTAGATGTTTTAGAGAACGAAAAAATAGGCCAGTTAAACTCCGATGAAAAACAGCAATTACTTAGCTTAATGAATTTGCCTCAGGTACTAATAACCCCCCATATTGCTGGCTATAGCGAAGAAGCTTTAGAGCGTATGGCTACTGTTTTACTTAAAAAAATATTTATTTAGTAGGCAATTTTACCCGATTTCCTTAAATTTGTATACATGCAACGCCGCAGTCAAATGTGGCGTTGTATTTTTTTTATGATATTTAAAGCCATTGTATGAGTGAGAATATGTATGTAACGAAGGAGACCTTCGATAAAATGAGAGAGGAATTACATCAAATGAAATCGGTGGATCGTCCTGCGGCTTCGAGGGCTATAGCTGAAGCAAGAGAGAAGGGCGATTTGAAGGAAAATGCCGAATACGATTCTGCAAAAGAAGCCCAGGGCATGTTGGAGGCAAAAATCAAGCAATTGGAAGGGATGATTGCCAATGCGAAAATTGTAGATACTACTACTATCGATACCAGCAAAGTAACTATTCTTACTAAAGTTACTATTACTAATATGGCTACTAAGAAAACAGTAACATACCAACTGGTTGGAGAAAAAGAAGCTGATTTGAAATTGGGAAAAATTTCTGCAGCTTCCCCTATAGGAAAGGGTTTAATGGGCAAGGTTATTGGTGATGTAGCAGAAATCAGTGCACCAAATGGGGTAATGAAATTTAAAATCGAAAAAATCACCGTTTAATTCATTTTCTCAAATGACCATTTTCTCTAAATTAATTGCTCGTGAATTTCCATCTTATATCATTTTAGAAAATGATCATTTTTTTGCATTTCTAGATATTTTTCCTTTGGTAAAAGGACATGTATTGGTTGTACCTAAAGTGGAGACAGATCATTTTTTTGATTTGACTCCGGAATATCTTTCGGAAATTCTGGTATTTGCGCAACCAATTGCAAGAGCCATTGAAAAAGCTTTCCCTTGTAATCGTTGTGGATTAAGCGTTGTAGGGTTGGAAGTGCCACATGCCCACTTACATTTGGTTCCCATTAACAGTGCGGATGATTTAAATTTCAATCGACCTAAATTGCAATTATCTTCTGACGAACTTAAACAAGTACAAATGGCAATATTGGAACATTTACAATAGTTTATATACAGGCTTTCTAACGTTTCAATCTTTCCGGATTTTTTGCTAAAAAATCTCCCCAGCCTTTTAATGGTTTACCCGTTTTATTGATAAGCGAATTGTTTTGATAAAAATGACAAAGTGCTACCGATAAGGCATCTGTTGCATCATAGTGTTTAGGCTGTTCTTCTATTTGCAGAATATGCTGCAACATTTTCCATACTTGGTCTTTGTCGGCATTTCCATTGCCAGTAATTGATTGTTTTACTTTTTTTGGAGCATATTCAGTAACCAATAATTGCGCTTGCATTGCTGCTGCAATGGCCACTCCCTGTGCCCTCCCTAGTTTCAACATACTCTGAATGTTTTTCCCAAAAAATGGGGCTTCAATGGCAAAGGAGCTGGGTTGATATTCTTTAATGAGTGCAGTTATTTTGGTATGAATCATTTCCAGGCGGGCATAAATATCTTTTTCTTTGGTCAATTTCAGCACATCCATCAACAATAAATTAGGCTTGCCTTTTTGAATGCCCAATAATGCGTAGCCCATTATTTGAGTTCCTGGGTCAACCCCTAGAATAATCGAATCGTATTTCATTATTCGTGAAAATACGAATCGTTTTCCAACTCACTACATCTTGTGCCTTATCTTTGTCTAAATCATTTGTTTGAACAAAAAGCTCAAAAATATTCTCAATTATATAGTTGGTCCATTACTTTTTATCTGGCTTTCCTATTCTATATACCAACAAGTGAATCACCAAGTAGATGTTCAACAATCCTGGGACTTGATTTTGAAAGCTTTTCAAGAAGAAAATCGATGGAAACTCATTACTGCCATTGCATTAATGTTTGTGAATTGGGGTATTGAAGCAAGGAAATGGCAATTGCAAATTAAAGGAATTGAATCCATCAGTTTCTTGAATGCTTTCAGACAAATTTTAGCAGGACAGGCCTTAGGATTCAACACCATCAACAGAATTGGAGAATCTGCTGGCAGATCAGCATTTTTAAAGGAAGGAAATAGATTAAGAGGGATCGTCCTTTCTTTTGTTGGAAGTATGGCACAAATTATTGCCACATTCACCATGGGAGTTGGGGCTTTGTTCTATGTGAAGGTTTTTATTTTGAATCATACCAACCAACTAAATGGTTTATCGGAGTTTTGGTTGGATGGATTGATCTATGTGATATCAGCGGGAATCATTCTTTTTACTTTGGCCTATTTTAGATTATCAGGTTTGATTGAATTATTGGAGAGAATTCCCTTCATTGCAAAGTATCGTTTCTTTATAGAAAAATTGGAAGATTTTCATTGGAGAGAATTAATTCGAATTCTTTCTCTTTCATTTGGAAGGTATTTTGTTTTTTTGGTTCAATACACTTTATTGTTGGATGTGTTTAATGTGTCTGTTTTTTGGCTGGATGCCTTCGCTTTGGTAGGCGTACTTTTTTTGGTTTTGGCCATTGTTCCAACCATTGCTTTGGCAGAAATGGGAGTTAGAGGAAAAGTGAGTTTGTTGTTATTTGGCTTGGTTAGTTCTAATTCTATTGGAATTATTGCCACTGCAGGGGGAATTTGGTTAATTAACTTAATCTTACCAGCAATTGGCGGTACTTTATTTATCT
>JBAXUV010000003.1:0-198697 GCA_037129425.1 Sphingobacteriia bacterium | reverse complement strand
ATGGAAACCAAAGTATACATTGGAATCGATGATCAAAGAAATGGTTGCTGCAGATATAATTATATTTAAAAAGCAACAATTATTGAATGGAGTTTAAGATATTATCTAGATATACAGTTAGATTTTAACTGACAAACATTAGTCAATTTTATGAAGAAAAATAGTGGTTTAAAAATTGTACAATTACGAAACTATATTTATTTATGTTTTGTAATTGTGTTTATGTTTCTAATAAGTTCTGTTAATGTTAAAGCACAAAATAGCGGAGAAACAAATCAAAGATCAGTATCAGATACCCAAATTGTATCATATCAAAAGCTAAAAAATGATGTACGTTCAAATAGCGGTAATGCAAACAATGGGAATAAAATCAAAGAACCAACAGCTGAAGAATTAAGAGTAAAGGAATTAGAAAAAAAATTATTTGGTTATAATATCTTCCATAATAAAAGTGTAAAGTTCGAACCCAATTTAAATATGGCTACTCCGAAGGGGTATGTTATAGGTCCAAAAGATGAATTGGTTCTTCAGGTTTTTGGTGTAGCACAAAATAAATATGATGTTATTGTTTCAAATGAAGGTAGAATAAGTATCCCTGATATTGGTGTTGCACAGATTGGCGGGCTTACAATCGAAGCTGTTCAATCCTTATTAACTCAAAAAATGTCCATAAGGTATGCTGGAATGCGTGGTTCAAATCCGAATACCTTCTTACAAGTTTCCTTATCTAATATTAGAACAATAAAAGTGAATATGGTAGGTGAGATAGGATTGCCCGGAACTTATTCACTTCCTTCCTATATCAATGTATTCAATGCTTTATTTGCAGCTGGTGGACCAACTATCAAAGGAACATTCAGGGCTGTTCAAGTATATAGGAATAATAGACAAGTAGCTGAAATTGATTTATACGATTATATTGTGAATGGAAAAATCAATCAAAATATTCGTTTGGAAGACAACGATGTAATTTTAGTAAGGCCTTCCTCTAGTATAGTTGAGATAGTTGGAGAAGTTAGAATTGCAGGTTTTTTTGAAATGAAACCCAAAGAAACATTTAAAGATTTACTCAAATATGTAGGAGGGTTTAGCGAAAATGCTTACAAGGAGTTGGTAAGCATTAAAAGAAAAGGGGTAACAGAAAATCAGGTTTTTGATATATTCTCATCTCAATTTTCAAATGCAATTATATACGATGGTGATGTAATTTCTGTAAGCCCAATTCAAGATAAAATATCAAATAGAGTAATTATTACCGGCTCTGTAATGAGGCCAGGAGTATTTGAATGGTCAAAAGGGCTTAGAATTAGAGATTTAATTCAAAAAGCTGGGGGATATAAGGGAGATGCCTTTTTAAAAAATATTTTAGTTTATAGAACTAAATTTGACTTAACTCAAGAAGTCATTAATGTTGATTTGTCTAAAAATGACCTACTAGATACAGTAAATAATATTTTATTGAATAAAGAAGATGCCGTCAGTATAAAAAGTGTCATTGATTTGCGTGAAGAATATTATGTCCAAATTAGCGGCGAAATAAATAATATTGGAACATATCCTCTACTTGATAGTATGAGTTTATATGATTTGATTTTACAAGCAGGTGGAGGAAAGTATTCAGCTTCAGGTTCATATATTGAAATCGCAAGAAGGAGTTTAAGCGATCCTAGTAAAATTGCTGACATAATTCCTGTGAACAATAAAAATAGTATGCTGTCTTTAGATTCACTTAAAATTGTACTATTAAAGCCATTCGATCATGTTTTTATAAGAAGTACTCCAGGTTATTATACACCTTATTCTGTTTTAGTTAAAGGTGAAGTTAAATTGCCAGGAGAGTATGTGGTTGATAAAAAAGAGATGAGGGTATCAGATTTAGTAAAGAGAGCAGGTGGCCTTACTAAATTCGCTTATTTAGATGGTTCAACTTTATTAAGAAGAACAAAGAGTTTTATTGCAAAATCAGAATCAGAAATAGAGAATCAAAAGCTTAATTCTATTAAGCAGAATGTAAATAAAGACAATTTAATTGCAAATATTGAAACCAATAAGAATTTAAATAAAAGGATTGACAATAAAATAAGTGAAAACGAAACCAGTATTGAATTAGAAAAGAAACAAAAGGAAGATGAACTGTCTAAGCAGATAATTATAAAAGACAATGCCCAATTGAAAGGAAAAAAGAATAATACTGAGCCAGAGAAAGAACAAGAATTAGTGGCAATCAACTTGACTAAAATCATGGCTGAACCAGGCTCATCTAATGATTTGATTTTAAAAGAAGGCGATGTTTTAGAAATCCCAGAACTGCTTGAAACTGTCAGTATTAAAGGTGGAGTTCTTTTTCCAGTATCAGTTAAATTTGATGATAATCTTGGTTTTAAAGATTATATATATCGTTCTGGTGGTTATGCTTCACAAGCTGATAAAAAAAGGGCATATGTTATTCAAGCTAACGGTAAAGTAGAAGTAGTAAAACGGTACATATTATTTAAGAAATATCCTAAAGTACTTCCAGGTGCACAAATATTTGTTCCTGTAAATACCGTTGAAAAACCACCATTCTCTTATGAAAAGGGTCTGGCTCTTTTAACAAGTACACTTACACTTATTTTCTTACTAAGAACATTATAAAAATTAATGAGTTTACCTAACAAAAAAAATGAAGGTTTATTTAGTAAAGAGATAACGCTTGAAGATATAAGGGCCTATCTACTAAATTTTAGACCAGCTTTATTGAAAAGCATAATTGTGATTATTTTATTCACTATTGCTTTTGCATTTATAGGCTATATCGCTAAAGTTACTAGCCCTAAAGAATATGAATCAAACTGTGTATTATATAATGAGCAAGGCGGAGGAGGTAGTAGCTCATTGCAATCTTTGGCCTCACTAGCTGGAATTTCTACTGGAGGAGGTGCAGATGCAACTGGAGGCGACTTGTATCAATTGATTTTGAACAATTATCCTTTTTTATTAGAATTAGCAAAGAAACCTATTTATTTAAAAGAAAAAGGAACTACAATTACGCTTCAACAATATTTTGAAAGAGACGAAGAAAAAGACTTGGTTGAAAAGGTTATGTATAGTTTTCTACATGCACCTTCGACAATCAAAAGTCTAATATTCAAAAAACCCAAAGTTGTTAAAGAAGAAAAATTATTTAAGCCTGATTCTTTATTATTAGACAGTTCAAGAGCTAGTTTTCAAAATAGAGTATATATTACTAAATTAACTAGTGATGATAAGAAGATAATTGATATTTTAATTTTAAGAATTCGACTTTCTCAAAATGGAAAACTAAGTACACTTACTGTTAAAATGCCAGATGCAATTCTAAGTGCTGAAGCCAATAAAGTTGTTTTAGAATTACTGATAAAATATGCCATTCGATTTAAAGTTTCTAAACAATTAGAGAATGTTGAGTTTTTAGAGGCCAGAACAAAAGAAGCTGAATTTAAGTATAAAGAGAGCCAACAGAAACTTGCTAGTTTTAAAGACAATAACTATAATGTAATTTTCCAGAGTGTCCAATCTCAAGAAAATGTATTGCAAAATAACTTCTTATTGTATTCTGGAGTTTATAATCAACTAGTTACTCAACTTGAACAAGCTAAAATTCAATTAAAAAAAGATTCACCACTTTTTACAGTTGTACAGCCAATTTATGTGCCTGGTGAAGTTGCTTCAAATAACGGTAAAATAATTTATTATTCTTTAAAAGGGTTATTTATAGGGTTTCTCTTTTTAATATACTTTTTTTATAAAGCCTATAAAAAAACAGCTTCAATAAATATTAATTCTTAACTAATGAATCACTTGTTGTCAGGGAAAAAAATTGCAATTATCGGTTTAGGCTATGTGGGCTTACCACTTGCAATAGAATTTGGAAAAAAATACAAAGTAATGGGTTTTGATATTAATCAAGACCGTGTAAACGAATTGAATAAAGGTCAGGACCGTACCAAAGAGGCTGATTTGGAAGGGATGTCTATTGCAATGAAAATGCATACAGACAATACCAATTCAGGCTTGTATTTCTCTTACAATACAAATGATTTATCATCTTGTAATGTTTTTATTGTAACTGTTCCAACACCAATCGATCAGTTTAAAGCACCCGATCTTACTCCTTTGATTAAAGCATCAGAAATGTTGGGCAAGATTTTGAAGAAAGAAGACATCGTTATTTATGAATCAACTGTTTATCCTGGTTGTACTGAAGAAGATTGTGTTCCTATTTTGGAGAAATTTTCTGGACTTACTTTCAATAAAGATTTTTTCTGTGGGTACTCTCCCGAAAGAATCAACCCAGGTGATAAAGTAAATACACTTACTAAAATCAAAAAAGTTACTTCTGGTTCAACTCCAGAAATTGCAACTGTTGTGGATGATTTGTATGCAAGTATTATAACTGCTGGAACTCATAAAGCACCAAGTTTAAAAGTGGCCGAAGCTTCAAAAGCTATTGAGAATGCACAAAGAGATGTCAATATCTCTTTCGTTAATGAACTCGCATTGATTTTTGAAAGAATGGGTATTGATACAACTGATGTAATTGAAGCTGCGGGCACAAAATGGAATTTCCTTAAATATAGACCAGGTTTAGTTGGAGGACATTGTATAGGAGTGGATCCATACTATTTAGCTCATAAGGCTGAAAGTTTGGGATATCACCCACAAGTTATTTTGAGTGGAAGAAGGGTGAATGATATGATGGGAATGTTTGTAGCCAATAAAGTAGTGAAACTATTAATTAAGAAAGGGCATAAGATCAATCAGGCCAAAGCCTTGATTTTGGGTATTACTTTCAAAGAAGACTGTCCAGACATACGTAATTCTAAAGTAATTGATATTTACAAAGAATTAGTTCAGTTTGGAATGAATGTAGATGTATATGATCCACATGCAGGTAAACATGAAGTAAAAGAAGAATATGGTATTGATTTAGTGGATGGATTGTCAAGCAAATATGATGCAATCATTTTAGCAGTTTCTCACAAGGAATTTTTAACAATCGACTATAAGAATTTGAGTAATACTGAAAATGCTGTTTTATTTGATACTAAATCGTTCTTAGATCGCTCAATCGTTGATGCAAGATTATAATACAAGATTAATGGGAAATATGAAAATTGAAATGGTAGACCTTAAAGGTCAATATGCAAAAATTCAGAAAGAAATAGATGATGCCGTATTACATACTATAAGAGATGCTGCATTTATTAATGGACCTCAGGTAGCTGAATTTACTAAAAACCTTTCTGAATATTTACATGGAGCACACGTAATTCCTTGTGCAAACGGAACAGATGCCTTGCAAATAGCCATGATGGCTTTAGGATTAGAACCTGGTGATGAAATCATCGTCCCTTCTTTTACTTATGTGGCAACTGCTGAAGTAATTGGGCTTTTGAATTTAAAGCCTGTGATGGTAGATGTTGATCCAATACATTTCAATATCACTCGTGAAAATTTTGAACAAGCAATTACTGCTAAAACAAAAGCCATTGTTCCCGTTCATTTATTTGGGCAGTGTGTGGATATGGAGCCAATTTTGGCACTTGCAAAAGAACATAACTTATATGTAATTGAAGATACAGCTCAAGCTATTGGCGCTGTGTACACATTTAAAGATGGAACCAAAAAGCAGGCAGGAACAATGGGTGATATCGGTTGTACGTCTTTCTTTCCTTCAAAGAATTTGGGATGCTATGGCGATGGTGGCGCGATTTATACAAACAATGCTGAATTAGCGGAAAGAATAAAAATGATTGCAAACCATGGTCAGGTAAAAAAATATGTACACAAATACATAGGAGTTAATTCAAGATTAGATACAATACAAGCAGCCATCTTAAATATTAAGTTGAAACATTTAGATGAATATTCGAATGCCAGGAGAGCTGCTGCTGATCGATATGATCAATTATTATCTGGAATAACTGATTTGATGACTCCGGTAAGAGCGCATAATTCTACGCATGTTTTTCATCAATATACCATGCAGATTAAAAATGGTAAAAGGGATGGACTTAAAAAGCATTTAGAATCAGCAGGGATACCTGCCATGATTTATTATCCCGTTCCATTAAATGAACAAGAAGCATTTAAAAATATTGGTCAAGTAACAGGTTCTTTAAATACAACAGAGTATTTATGTGCATCAGTACTTTCATTGCCAATGCACACAGAGCTAACAGAAGAGCAACAAGTTTTTATTGCTGAACATATTCAATCATTTTTTAAATAATAGTTAATGGAATATTATGTTCATCCTTCTGCTATAGTAGATGAGGGTTGTGAGATTGGAAACGGGACTAAAATTTGGCATTTCTCTCATATAATGACTGGAGCTAAATTGGGAGAACGTTGTAATATTGGGCAAAACGTTGTTGTTTCGCCTGATGTTGTACTAGGAAATAATGTAAAAGTTCAAAACAATGTTTCCCTTTATACGGGTGTAATTTGTGCTGACGACGTATTCTTAGGCCCATCTTGTGTATTCACCAATGTTACCAATCCAAGAAGTGCTGTTAATCGAAGAGGACAATATGCAAAAACACATGTAGGAAGGGGTGCAAGTATTGGAGCGAATGCTACAATTGTATGCGGACATGATATTGGTGAATTTGCATTTATTGGTGCAGGTGCAGTCGTTACCAAAACTGTTCCCGCATATGCATTACTTGTTGGTAATCCTGCAAAACAAATTGGATGGATGAGTGAGTTTGGTTCAAGGCTTGCGTTTGACAAAGACGGATTCGCTGTTTGCGAAGAATCCAAAGAAAAATATCAATTGATTAATAACCAAGTAGTAAAATTATAATATGAAAAGATTTGCATTAGTAGGAGCTGCTGGATATATTGCTCCAAGGCATATGAAAGCAATAAAAGATACAGGGAACACCATTGTTGCTGCTCTAGATAAATTTGATAGTGTTGGAATACTGGACAGCTATT
Source organism: Sphingobacteriia bacterium (assembly GCA_037129425.1). GTDB lineage: Bacteria > Bacteroidota > Bacteroidia > Chitinophagales > Chitinophagaceae > Sediminibacterium. The sequence goes on along the minus strand of JBAXUV010000003.1, from coordinate 191,734 downwards.
TTCCTGATGCCGACTTTTTTACTGAGTTTGAAAGATTTGATAGGCATATTGAAAAGCTTAGAATAAACGGAACTCCAATTGATTATGTAAGTGTTTGTTCTCCTAACTATTTACATGATTCACATATTCGATTTGGCCTTCGTAATCATGCAGATGTGATTTGCGAAAAACCATTGGTATTGAATCCTTGGAATATCGATTCTTTAGCAGATGCAGAAAAAGAATTTGGCAAGAAAGTGTATAATATTTTACAATTAAGATTGCATCCAGCAATCATTGCTCTAAGGGAAAAAATTCAAAATGGACCTGCCGACAAAGTGTATGATGTAGATCTTACTTATATAACTTCAAGAGGAAGTTGGTATTATACAAGTTGGAAAGGTGATGCTCAAAAATCGGGCGGTGTAGCCACCAATATTGGTGTTCATTTTTATGATATGTTGTCTTGGGTATTTGGGGATTTAAAACAGAATCTGGTTCATGTTCATGAACATGATAGGGCTGCAGGATTTTTAGAATTTGAAAAAGCAAGGGTAAGATGGTTTCTAAGCATTAACTATGATAATATTCCAGAAGATGTTCGTGCTGCAGGAAAGAGGACATTTAGGTCGATGACCGTAAATGGAGAATCATTCGAATTTAGTGATGGATTTACAGAATTACATACACAAAGCTACCAGCATGTTTTATCTGGAAATGGTTTCCCATTAATGGAAGCTAAAACTGCAATAGAAATAGTGCATAATATCCGTTCTCAAAAGCCATTAGGAGCTCAAGGCGATTATCATCCTTTCGTAAAGCTTCCATTAAACAAACATCCTTTTTCAATTTAACTTTATAAAATTTTGCCAGAAACACTTAAGGATTGGGATTTAATTATTAAGCCAAAGAACCGTTTATTTGATTTAAAATTAAAACGTGTTTGGAAATATAGAGATCTATTGTGGCTCTTAGTGAGAAGAGATTTTATTGCTTTTTATAAACAAACTGTTTTAGGTCCACTTTGGTTTCTTATTCAGCCAATATTCATCGTTGGAGTATATGTTTTTTTGTTTGGCACAGTTGCCAGAATTTCTACAGGTGAAATTCCGATGCCACTTTTTTATTTATCAGGTATTTTAACTTGGACATACTTTTCTGAAACACTGTTAAAAACATCTTCCGTATTTAGAGATAATATACAAATATTTAGCAAAGTATATTTCCCTAGATTGATAATGCCCTTAAGCATTCTTTTTTCTAATTTACTTAGATTTTTTGCTCAGCTATTACTATTTTCATTATTACTTATTTATTATAAGATTAAAGGGTTCAATATAACAATTGGGTTTCACATCTTTCTATTCCCATTCGCTTTAATTCTTCTGGCAATGCTTGCCTTAGGTTTTGGATTGATGGTGTCGGCTTTGACAACAAAATATAGAGATTTTGCAATGTTAGTAACCTTTTCTATAAGTATTTTTATGTATGCTTGTCCAGTTGTTTATCCAATTGAAGCATTGCCTGCACTAGCCCAAAAAATAGTAAAACTAAATCCACTAACTCAGATAATTCAACTAGTTAGATTTTCTTTTTTTAATTCCGTTTCAATTGATTGGACTTATGTACTTTTTTCGGTACTGATTTCAATACTTGTATTGTTGAGTGGATTAATTATTTTCAATCGAGTGGAGAAAAACTTTATTGATACAATCTAAATATGTCTAATGTAATTGATGTTTCGGCGTTGTCAAAATCTTACCAGATAGGTGAATTCTCATCTGAGTCTTTTTTTGGCGACCTTAAATCAAAGCTTTTCAAGAAATCAGATTCAGTAAATGAATTAGAAACTGATTCAAATTCTAGAAAAACAGATTCTATTGTATGGAGCCTTAAAGATGTAAGTTTTAAAGTTGAGGAAGGTGAAGTACTTGGAATAATTGGGAAAAACGGAGCAGGTAAAAGTACTTTACTAAAACTATTATCTCAAATCACTTCACCAACTTCAGGAGAAATTAAAGTAAACGGCAATATTGCAAGCTTACTTGAAGTTGGAACTGGTTTTCATCCAGATTTGAGTGGTCGAGATAATATATTTTTAAACGGAGCAATTCTTGGTATGCGAAGCCAAGAAATTAGAAGAAAATTTGATGAAATCGTTGCATTTTCTGGTGTTGAAAAGTATATTGACACTCCTGTAAAGCGATACTCATCTGGTATGTATGTAAGACTTGCATTTGCAGTTGCAGCACACCTCAATACACAAATTCTTATTGTAGACGAAGTACTTGCGGTAGGAGATGCAGATTTCCAAAAGAAATGTTTGGGAAAAATGAGTGACGTAAGTAAAGAGGATGGTAAAACAATATTATTTGTAAGTCATAATATTCAAGCTGTTAGACAACTTTGTACAAGATGTATAATGCTAGAAAAAGGCAATTTGATTGGTGATGGACCTACAAATGCAATAATTGGTCAATATCTTAATTTAAATACGAATAAAGGATATGAGACAATTCTTAAAGGAGATGCAATAGCAAATGGTTCATTAAAGTTTTTATCAATAAGAGTTAAAGAATTATCCGGGTCTACAATAAGCTCATATGAAATTTCTAAAAGCTATGTTTTCGAAATCAAATATGAAGTTTTAGTAGAAACCAAAGTGAAATTTTCATTCATTATTAGTACAGAAGATGGGATTACCGTATTTGGATCACTTAATAATCATGAAGAAAATTATTATGGAAAAATTCAAACACCAGGTGTTTATTCTTCTGAAATAGTAATGCCAGGTAATTTTTTCAATGCTGGTCTTTATACAGTTTCGCTTTCAACCTTTATGGATTATGTAATAAATGCTAGTTTAGAGAATATACTAACTTTTGAAACTGTAGATGATGGTGTGTTAAAGAAAGATTATTTTGGTGGGTTTGGGGGTATTGTTAGACCGTTATTAAAATGGACCACAAATAAAAACAATGATTAAAAACATATATAATAAAGAGCCTTTGTACATTGAAAATGATGTAGCGGTCTTTTCTGATAATGATAACTATATTGAAAATTATGAAAAAATTTCTCAAGATCATTTAACACATTTAGCCGAACAAGGAGAGAATCCTTTTATGTCAGAAGAATATTGGCAATCTTTAGAAGCTGTAACTTTAAAACAAATTGTTACAATTTTAAAACCAGGAGATAAAATTTTAGATGTTGGTGTTGGTTTAGGAAGACTTTTGTCTCAAATAGAATTAAGTGTTGACAAATTTGGAGTAGATATTAGTAAGTCTTATTTAAGTGAAGCAAAGGCGAAAGGGATAAATGTTTGTTTATCTAAGATTGAAGAATTACCATATCATGATAACCTTTTTGATGTAATAGTAACTACAGATGTACTTGAGCATGTTTTTGATCTAAATCAATGCGTAAAAGAAATCAAAAGAGTTTTAAAGCCAAATGGTTATTTAATTGTACGTGTTCCATATAGAGAAGACTTAAGTGCATATATCAATTATGATCAGTATGAATTTATTCATTTAAGAAATTTTGATGAAAATTATTTAGATTTATTCTTCAGAAAAATTTTCAATTTCAAATTCATTAATTATGAATTAGCGGGAATAATTGAGGATAATACCAGATTACATATTCCTTTTCAATCATCGAAATACAAGGTAAATTTTTTTGAAAACCTCATTCAACATTATAAGTTAAACAAGTATTATAATAAAACTCGTAAAGATTTTTGTATTGCAATGTTGAGTGAATACAACCGTTTTAATTTTAGTTTTCAAAAACTTTTTTTTGTCAATCAATTCTTTAAAATTGTTTATCATTTTTTAAATCTAGTTACTTCTAAGGAAGTCTATGAAAGAACTCAATTATTTAGGCATATAGAAATATCTGCCATATTTAAAAAACAATAATTATGTGTGGTATAGCTGGTATACATTCAATCAATAGGGGTATGGTTCCAAATTTGGAGCATAAGCTTAATGTAATGGGCAAACTCATAAAGCATCGAGGCCCTGATGGTGAAGGTAAATGGAGGCATGCAAATGAGCATGTTGGATTTGCGCATCAAAGACTAAGTATTATTGATTTAGCTGAAACCGCTAATCAACCTATGACAGATAGAAACGGTAATTGGGTGGCTTATAATGGTGAAATATATAATTATATTGAACTTAGAAAAGAGTTGGGGGAACAAAATTTTATTACAAATTCAGATACTGAAGTCATTTTATTTGCCTACAGAAAATGGGGGCAAGATTGTGTAAAGCATTTTCGGGGGATGTTTGCCTTTGCTTTATGGGACGAATCTGAACAAATGTTATTTTGTGCAAGAGATCATTTTGGAATAAAGCCATTTTACTTCTCTATTGTTAACGATGTTTTTCATTTTGCTTCAGAAGCAAAAGCATTATTGCCATTTGTTGAGGAAATTGATACGAATGTAGAGGGCTTAAAGGATTATCTTACTTTTCAATTATGTCTAGATGGGAAAACGCTTTTCAAAAATGTAAATGAATTATTACCAGCTCATTTGCTAACCATTAAGAATGGCCAAATAAAGACTACTAGGTATTGGGAAGTTTTTTATGAGCCAGATTTTAATCATACAGCTTCCTACTTTAAAAAGGAGTTAGAAGAAAGATTGCATGACTCTATAAAATATCACTTAAGAAGTGATGTGCCGGTAGGGGCTTATGTCAGTGGAGGTTTAGATTCAAGTACTATTGCATCCATTGCAAGTGATTCTCAACAGTCTGGCGATATGATTGGGTTTATCGGAAAATTTGCATCTTATGGAGCCGCATTCGACGAAAGTAAGTATGCGCAAGATGTAGCTGACAAAAAGGGATTTGAATTACAATCAATAGATATTACAGCAACTGATTTTATAGAAAACATTCAAAATGTAATATATCACCTCGATTTCCCAGTTGCAGGTCCTGGTTCTTTTCCTCAGTTTATGGTTTCTAAATTGGCAGCGAAGTCTCGAAAAGTTGTTCTAGGTGGGCAAGGAGGTGATGAAATTTTCGGAGGGTATACGCGTTATCTTATTGCATATTTTGAACAGTGTATTAAAGGTGCTATTGATGGAACTAAATCAAGTGGCAATTTTGTTGTTACTTATGAATCAATAATACCCAATTTAGTGGCATTGAGAAATTATAAGCCAATGCTTCAAGAATTTTGGCGACAAGGTATTTTTGAGCCAATGGATAGAAGATACTTTCAACTGGTTAATAGAGCCCCAACACTTAACGAAGAGATAAATTGGTCTTTATTAGAACCCTATTCTGCCAGAGAAACATTTTCAAAAATTTTCAATGGTGATAATGTTAAGAAAGAATCCTATTTCGATTTAATGACACATTTTGATTTTAAAACATTATTACCGGGCTTGCTACAAGTAGAAGACAGAATGAGTATGGCTCATGGGTTAGAGTCTCGAGTTCCATTATTAGATAAATCAATTGTAGAACTAGCTGCTACAATGCCTGCTGATATTAAATTCAAAGATGGCGATATGAAGCATGTTTTCAAACAAATTGTTCCATCATATTTACCAGATTCCATATTAAATAGAAAAGATAAAATGGGATTCCCAACACCATTAAATCAATGGATTAATGGGGAAGCTAATGAATTTATCAAAGATATTTTTTCTACTTCTAAAGCTCAATCAAGAACTTTCATAGATAATAAAAAAGTAATCGATGGGCTTTCTTCCGAAAGTACTTATGGAAGAAAAATTTGGGGTTTATTATGCTTAGAGCTATGGCAACAACAGTTTCATGACAAAGCAAGTTATTATAAAAAACTAGTTTAAGAAGAATGAAAGTTTTAATTATATATCAGTTAAATAATAACAATGATAGAAATACTATAAGCGAACATCTTTATAGTTTTAAAAAGTATAGTAAAAATGTTGATTTTCATTATTTAAATGTTTTTGGCAGTATCCCTTTTTACATTAAATATTTTAAGTACGACGCTGTAATCTTGCATTATACTTATTTAGCTGGAGAACGATTTCTAAGTAACGGGGATAAATGGAAGAAAAAAATTGAAGGGCTTTCCCAAATAGGAGGGTACAAAGTAATGATTCCTCAAGATGAGTATGATCATACTGGAAGATTATGGGAACTTTGCAAAATAGCCAACATTAAAGAGATTTATAGTTGCTTTACTTTAACTCAGGATATTTTGAAAGCTTACCCAGCAGAAGAAACTATGGGGGCAAAAGTTTATCCGGCATTTACTGGCTATGTAGATGAAAATGCAACAAATGAAATCAAGGATAAAATCAGACCATTTAATGAAAGACCAATTGATATTGGCTATAGGGCGCGAAAATTACCCGCTTACTTTGGAAAACATGGTCAATTGAAATACGAATTAGTTGAACTATTTTCAAATGAGCTAAAAAATCATGATTTTGTCTACGATATCTCTAATACTAATCAATCTCTGACAAATGAAAATCCTAATCTAGTAAAATTAGGCAATAAGTGGTATGAGTTTCTATTGAATTGCAAAGCTTTTATTGGTTGTGAAGGCGGCTCAAGTTTACTAGATATTGATGGTTCAATCAAAGAAAAAGTTATTGAATTTTCCAATAAGCATCCAGAGGCCTCTTTTGAAGTTATTGAAGCAGCTTGCTTTCCTGGTATGGATTATAATATCAAATGTTTTGCAATATCGCCAAGACATTTCGAAGCTGCTCTTTGTAAAACTTTGCAAATTTTAGTAGAAGGTGAGTACGGCAATGCTTTCAAACCTTGGCAACATTATATTCCTTTGAAGAGAGACTTTAGCAATATCAAAGAAGTCTTAACGGTATTAAAGGACGAAAAAAAATGTCAAGAGATAATTGATAATGCATATGTTGACATCGTACTAAGTAAGAAATTTACATATGGAAATTTCGTTACAACAATCATTGATAACATTAAACATAATACTGTTAGTGGAAGTGAAGTAGATTTTTATTACAAGATTGCTGCAAAGGTTCTTGATTTTCGAAACAATAATTATTGGAGATACGAAAAAGGTAAGTATTATATTTCCTTTGCTTTTCATAGAACAATGTCTTTAATCAGAAGTCTAATCGCATTTATAGCATTTGATGTTTTAAAAGTCAAGAAAAAGAATAGAAATTGAAAATATTAGTAACTGGTGGAGCAGGATTTATAGGTTCAAATCTAGTAGATGAGTTATTAAAACTTAATAATAATGTTTTAGTTGTTGATAATTTTTTGACTGGTTTAAAATCTAATTTATCTGAAAATGATTTGCTCAGAGTTTGTTCCGGTTCAATAGAAGATATAAATTTTTTAGAAGATTTATTTAAAACATTTCAACCTGATTGTGTCATACATGCTGCAGTTTCTTATACAGAACCTGATAATCATAAAAGAGATATAAATACAAATATTTTAGGAACAGTAAATATTATTGAATGTTCCAAAAAATATGATGTAAAGAAAATCATATTCTATCAAACTTCTCTTTGTTATGGAGTTGGTGGATCAGATATTCCATTGCAATCAAATACACCTTATTTATCAGGGACCTATAGAGGAGCTAGTAGTTATGCAATTACTAAAATCTCCGCCGAACTCTTTTTAGAAATGAGTGGTCTGAATTTCATTTCATTTAGATTAGCAAACGTTTATGGACCGCGAAATTTTAGTGGCCCAATACCAACTTTTTATAAAAACATATTAAATGGAATTGATTCAAAAGTGATCAACTCTGCTAGAGATTTTATTTTTATAAATGATGTTATTAGTTGCACTGTCAAAGCTATATATAGTGAAATCAACTATGGCTTTTTTAATATTTCTACTGGGTTACAGACTAAAATTAAAGATATTTATAACTTGGTTTCTGCCGAAATGACTAAAATGAATGTTAAGGCTGGATCAGTAATACATTCTGACATAGGATCAGATGATACAAAAACAATATTTATTGATTCTGGTTTAACTAAAAAAACTTTTAACTGGGAACCGTTGTTTGATTTAAACGAAGGGATAAAACAAACAATTGAGTGGTATAAAATTAATGGAATAGAAAAAACATTTACACATCTTAAAAATATTAATAATTAAACACTAAACATCAAACATCTATGAAAGTTTTTATTACAGGTGGCTGTGGGCAAATTGGCTCACACATTGCAGAAATGCTATTAGAAAGAGGAGATCAAGTTATGGCAATTGATAATCTAGCTACTGGCAGAAGAGAGCATTTAGCTGATCATCCTAACTTAACAGTAATCATTGATAGTATAGCTAATAAAGAGCTTATAAATAAGCTTTTCGCAGAATTTAAACCAGATGCCGTTGTTCATACTGCAGCTTCATACAAAGATCCTAATGATTGGTATAGTGATACACTTACAAATTGTGTTGGAGGAAGCAATGTTATTTTTGCAGCAAAAGAAAACAATGTTAAACGTTTTGTTTATTTTCAAACTGCATTATGTTATGGTGTTAAACCATTGCATCAGCCAATTAGATTAGATCATCCTAAATTTCCTGCTAATAGTAGTTATGCAATTACAAAAACAGCTAATGAAGATTTTTTGGAGATTTCAGGTTTAGATTTTGTCACTTTTAGATTAGCAAATGTAGTTGGACCAAGAAATGTTAGCGGACCATTGCCTATATTTTTTCAAAGATTAAAAGACGGAAAAAAATGTTTCATTACAAATGCAAGACGTGATTTTGTTTTTGTGAAAGATTTGGCACGTAATGTTGTTAAGGCCTGTGATGGAGTTGGACACGGTGCATATCATTTCTCATCAGGTACCGATATTGCAATTAAAGAATTGTATGATGCAGTTGTTAAGGCGATGGGATTTGCTGAATATCCAGAAGCAGAAATGAGAATGATTGGAGAAGATGATGCTCCTTCAATTTTATTGGATCCTTCAAGAACTTTTGCTGATTTTGGAAATATAGAATTCACTCCATTACAAGATACTGTTAACGCAGCAATCGACTATTTTAAAGTACATGGCACTTTGGGTGAGTACACACATTTGAAACACGCTACAAAATAAGCATAATATGAAAATATTAATAACAGGAGGTGCAGGATGCTTGGGGTCGAGTTTAATAGAAAAATACTTGCCTCTAGGACACGAAATATTAGTAATTGATAATTTCGCAACTGGAAAAAAACAAGTTGTACCTGAAACTAAGGGTCTTACATTAATTGAAGGCACTATTGCAAATAAGGAATTGGTTGATAAGGTATTTAATGATTTTAAGCCTGAGATAGTAATTAATAGCGCAGCTTCTTATAAAGACCCTAGTAATTGGGCTGAAGATGTAAATACAAATGTGACTGGAACTATTCATGTTGTAAAAGCAGCAATTGAAAATAATGTAGAACGGTTTATCAATTTTCAAACTGCACTTTGTTATGGAAGACCACAATCTCTCCCAATACCAATAACACATCCGACTGCTCCATTTACTAGCTACGGTATTTCAAAGACTGCTGGTGAGGCATTTATTTTAAATGCTGAATTACCTACGGTTTCATTGCGTTTAGCAAATATTTGTGGACCGAGGTTAGCAATTGGCCCGATTCCAACATTTTATACTCGGTTAAAAACAGAAAAATCTTGCTTTTGTAGTGATTCTGTACGTGATTTTATTGATATGGAAGACTTTTTATCATTAATGGATAAAGTCATTTTACCTGGTGCTCCAACCGGAGTTTACAATGTTTCAACTGGTGTTGGAGCATCTATTAAAGATGTTTTTGACACAGTAGCTAAATATTTGAAAATTGCTCCTCCAGAAGTTCCTGTAGTTCCTGTTGGAAATGATGATGTTCAGTCTGTCATTTTAGACCCTTCAGTAACAGAACAAACCTTTGGATGGAAAGCAAGTTTTGATTTTGAAGCAACCATAAATCGTCAATTAAATTGGTATGATAAATATGGTGTAACGGATATTTTTAGTCATCTTTCGGTACCTAAATAATTTTAATGTTAAAATAAAAAAAATGAAAGTATTAGTTGTAGGTGGAGCTGGTTTTGTAGGAAGTAATTTGGTTAAATTACTTTTAAAATCTTATCAAGAGATCAACATTGTTGTAGTTGACAATTTATTATCAGCTGAAATTTCGAATATTCCTAATGATAATAGGGTTAGTTTTTACATTGGTTCAATTGCTGATGATGTAATTCTTAGAAAGATTGATGACGACTTTGATTATATGTTCCAGTTGGCTACATTTCACGGAAATCAAAGCTCAATTCATGATCCTTTAATGGATCATGCAAATAATACATTAACTACACTAAAGTTATTGGAACATATAAAAGGCTTTAAAAACCTTAAAAAAATTGTGTATTCATCAGCTGGTTGTTCCGTTGCTGAAAAAACTTTTGATGAACCAACTGCAACCGTAGAAAAAGAGATTACTTCAATTAAGCATGATAGCCCATATTCGATTTCAAAAATTATAGGTGAATTTTATGGAGTGTTCTATTTCAACCAACATAAGGTTCCCTTTGTAAGGGCTCGTTTTCAAAATGTTTATGGACCTGGAGAAATTTTAGGTGCAGGTTCATGGAGAGGAACAAGTGCAACCGTTTGGAGAAACGTTACCCCCACTTTTATTTACAGAGCTATAAAAGGGCTTCCAATTAAAATGGATAATGGAGGTGATGCAAGTAGGGACTTTATTTTTGTTGAAGACATTTGTAAGGGGCTTCTTGCGTGTGCTTTAAAGGGGGATGCTGGCGACGTTTATAATATTGCTAGTGGTAGAGATACCAAAATATTGGAATTAGCGCAAAAAATTGTCGCAATTACTCAGTCCAATTCAAAACTTGAAGTTATGCCTAAAAGACCTTGGGATACTTCTGGAAAACGTTTTGGTAGTACAGAGAAATCAAAAGATAAATTAGGTTTCGAAGCAGTCATTGGAATAGATGAGGGACTTAAGACAACTATCGAATGGACTAAATCTAATCTAGAAATGATAGAAAGAACTATGCAAAAGCATAAGTCTTTAATGGGTTCGTATGAATAACTCTTTTTCTAATTTTTAAAGGATTCAGCATAAATTATGCTGGATCCTTTTTTTTAAGCTTTCAATAAAATTGGGTAATCCAAATATTTTAGTTGTAATCAATCAATACAGTTTTCCACTTAGGTCTACTGTTCGTGATTCAATTTTTTGCTTTGAAAAATATTCTGATAATGTAATTTATTATTTAAATACTGCCAGATTAAAAACTATACCTGCGCATATTTATAAAATCAAGTTTGACTTGATAATTTTTCATACTTCTTTCATGTCTTTCAGATGGGGGCAAGATGTAGAGTATAAAAGATTATATAATTTATTAGATTATTTTAAATCATTGAATTGCATTAAAGTTGCTACTCCTCAAGATGAATGGATACATACGGACTTGTTAAATAAATTCATTAATGATTTTAATATAAATCAAGTTTTTTCTGTAGCAGCTGAAACCGAATGGCCTATTATTTATAACAATGTTGATTTTTTAAAAGTTGATTTCAATAGAATATTGACTGGATATATTGATCCATCGGTTGTTAATAGGTTTTCAAATTCTGATATCCATGAAAGGAAAATAGATATTGGGTATAGAGCATATAAAGCACCCCCATGGCTGGGAAAACATGGGTATATGAAAACTTTAATCGCCAATATTTTTGATGTTAAAGCCAAAGAGACTCACATTATAGCAGACATTTCTGTAGATGAAAAAGATACTTTTGTTGGCGATCAATGGTATGAATTTTTACGAAAGTGCAAATATTTCATTGGCGTAGAAGGTGGATCAACTGTATTAGATAGGGATGGCAAAATTTGGGAGAAGGGGGTTAAATATGTTTCAGAAAACCCATTAGCAAGTTATGAAGAAGTTGAAAAAGCAGTATTTCAAAACAAAGAAGGGACATTAAATTTAGTTGCCATTTCTCCAAGACATTTGGAATGTTGTATTACTAGAACATGCCAAATTTTAATAAAAGGAGAGTATAATGGAATTTTAGTACCTAGAAAACATTTTATTGAATTAAATGAAGATTTTTCAAATATCGATGAAGTTTTAAATATTGTTAAAAATGATGAATCGAGGGAACAAATTGTAAATAATGCATTTAACGATATTGTTGCCTCTAAAAAGTATTCATATCCCCATTTTGTAGATTTTATTTTATCAAAGGCATTGCCAGAAGTAAGTGAGAGTAAAATGAATCACAATAGTTTTATTACTGAAAATAAGTTTCATTATAATAGACAATTATTAATCAATACATTTTATTGTATAGCTTATAAATATTATAGTAGTATTAAGAAGAGAGTTAATTTTATTTTTAAATTTAAATAAAGCAGATGAAAAAGATTGTTACTGTCGTAGGTGCTAGACCTCAATTTATAAAACATTTTCCTTTGGAGTTGGAATTAAAAAAATATTTCAATGTCATTTCAGTACATACTGGGCAACATTTTGACGACAAGATGAGTAAAATATTTTTCGATGAATTAAATATTTCAAAACCAGACTATCGATTAAATCTTACAAAGTCTAGTCATGCTGGTCAAACAGGTGAAATGTTATTTTTTATTGAAGAAATTCTAATAAAAGAAAATCCGGTTGCAATTGTTGTTTATGGAGATACCAATTCTACACTAGCAGGTGCTCTAGCTGCAGCAAAAATTCATGTTCCAGTTATTCATGTTGAAGCAGGACTAAGAAGCTATAATAAAGAAATGCCTGAAGAGATAAATAGAATTATGACAGATCACGTTTCTTCTTTACTATTCTGCTCATCAAATATTGGAATAAATAACTTAATTACCGAAGGGATTACTAACGGAGTAAGTGAATGTGGAGATTTGATGAAAGATGCTCTTTTAATTCTAAAAGATAAACTTTCTAATTTTGTAAATGAGCCATATATATACGCAACTTTTCATCGTCCTTACAATACAGACGGCTTTGAAAGAATTTCAGAAATACTGAATAATTTAAATAGTCTTCCAGCAAAGGTTGTTTTCCCTGTACATCCTAGAACTAGAAAAGTAATGGAAAACAATAATCTAATTTTATCTTCATTTGAAAATATTCAGTTCATTGAGCCTGTAGGATACATTGAAAGTTTAAGCTATCAGAAATTTTCTCTTTGCGTAGTAACTGATTCTGGAGGAATCCAGAAAGAGGCATATTGGTTAAAAAGAAAATGTATAACTGTTAGAAGCGAAACAGAATGGGTCGAAACATTAAATGGGAATTGGAATGAGCTTGTGTTTAAGGATTTGAATCTAATTGGAAAATCTTTTAACAACGTTCCGAATGAGAGTGAATACCAAAATGACTTATATGGAAATGGAGACGCCGCGGTACGCATCACCTCTGCTATAAATTTGGCCTTTAATTCTTTGAAATAATTTATTTTTAATGTGTGGTATAGCAGGAATAATTGATTTTAAAGGTTCTTCAGATTTAAAGAATACCTTAAAAAAAATGACCGACTCTTTAAGTCATCGTGGCCCAGATGGAGAAGGTATTTGGGTAAATGATTTAAAAACAATTTCACTTGGTCATAGAAGATTGTCAATCATTGATTTATCTGAAGCTGGCAATCAGCCTATGCATTATGCAGAACGATACACTATTGTATTTAATGGAGAAATTTACAATTATGTAGAAATTCGGAATCAATTGATGTTGAAAGGCATCAAGTTTAATAGCAATTCTGATACAGAAGTGTTGCTTGCATTATATCATGAAAAGAAAGAAAACTGTTTATCTTTTCTTGATGGAATGTTTTCATTTGTAATTTACGACTCAGTTGATAATTCTATTTTTGCAGCAAGGGATCGTTTTGGAGAAAAGCCATTCTATTATGTGTATAGTGAAGATCGACTTTTTTTTGCCAGTGAAATAAAAGCTTTTTGGGCTGCTTCGCTTGAAAAAAACGTTGATAATGAAATGCTTTTTTACTATCTAAATTACTCTCAAATTCATCATCCTTTTGATAACTCTAAAACATTTTTTAGAAATGTTACAAAATTGAAGCCAGGATGTTATTTCAAAATGAATTTGACAAAGAAAGAAAGTATTAAACAGATTCAATATTGGAATCTTGAAGATACAAGAGTGAAAATTTATGATAAATGGAATCAATCAGACATTGTTGATAAATTTTATACACTTTTTGAACAATCTGTGTTGCGGAGACTTAGAAGTGATGTGCCTGTAGGCAGCAGTTTAAGCGGAGGCTTAGATTCTTCGGCGATTGTATGTATGATTAATGAGGTGAAAAAAAATGTAAATCAAAAGCAAGCAACTTTCAGCGCAAGATTTCCGGGATTTGTTAAAGACGAGGGTCATTTTATGAATGCCGTTATAAATCAAACGAATACATCTTCCTATTTTACTTTTCCTGAAAAGGACGGCTTTTTAAATAGTTTTGATACAATGTGTTTTCATCAAGACGAGCCATTTGGAAGTGCGAGTATTTATGCTCAATTTGAAGTAATGCGATTGGCAAAAGAATGCAATATTACTGTATTACTTGATGGACAAGGCGCAGACGAAATGCTTGGAGGGTATAGTTATTATAGAGATTCTGTTAGTGATGGACAATTACTCAAATTGTTATTTAGACAGACCAATAATATAAATGTAAATTCAAAAAAACAGGTATTAAAATCTACTATTAAAAGAAATTTCCCAATTTTTATTAATGCATATAGAAATTATAGTGACTTATTAAATAAGTCTAGTATTACAAGTCCCTTTCAAAAAGAGTTTCTGTATACAATTGGAAAAGTAAAACAACCCTATCAAACTCATGATGATTTGTATAAACATTTAAAACATGACTTGCTTTACGGTAACTTAGAAGATCTTTTAAGATATGCTGATAGAAATAGCATGGCACACAGCAGAGAGGTAAGACTTCCATTTCTTAACCATGAGCTAGTAGAATTTACAATGGCATTACCGGATTCATTAAAAATTAATGGGGAATGGACAAAATATATTCAGAGACTTGCTTTTGAACGAATTTTACCAAAGGAAATAACTTGGCGAAAAGACAAAATAGGTTATGAACCTCCGCAAAAGGAATGGATGGAAGATTCTAGAATTAAAGAAAAAATCATGGAGTCTAAAAAAGTATTATTTAAAAATCAAATAATTTCTAAAGTAGAAGCAGATAAAATACCAGGAAGCGCTTCAGCAAACGCTAAGGGCGATAATAGTTGGAATTATTTAATGACATCTGTTTTATTTTAGTTTCATGAAAGAAACAATTCTAATTATTTCTTATTCTTTTTTGCACAAAGATCCCAGGGTTTTAAGACAAATTGAAGTATTAAAGAAAGATTATCATCTGGTTGTGTCTGGTTTAACTAACCCTAATTTAGAAGGTATCGATTTTATTCAAGCCTTTGAAAAACCAAAAAATAATTTATTTCAAACACTTTTCGATGCTTCATTAACTTTATTTAGATTCGATTATATTTTATATTGGAGATCAATTCATATAAAGGAACTTTTTAAAGACATAACACTAAATTATAAAAAGAGTTGTCCTAAATTAATAATATGTAATGATATAGGATTTTTGCCTTTAGCAAGTAAGCTTAAAGAATATTGGAATTGCAAACTAATAGTTGATTTTCATGAATACGCTCCACTTGAATTGGATAACAATTTTCTTTGGAGATTAAGATATAAAGGATATTATACCAGAGTTTTAAAAAAGTATATTCCAATTATTGATTTAACTTCTACTGTTTGTTACGGGATACAAAAAAAATTCAATGAAGAATTTAATGTGTTGCCTGAAGTAATTTATAATTCCCCTTTTTTTAAAAAACTTAATCCTACAATAACAGAGCAGAATGTAATTAAGCTTGTTCATCATGGAATTGCTAGCCGTTCTAGGAAATTAGAAATCATGATTGATATGATGGATTTTTTAGACTCAAGATTTGAACTTAACTTAATTTTAGTTGATAACGATAATGTTTATATTGAAGAATTAAAAAGTAGAAGCATTCATAAAAAAGTTAATTTTTTACCAGCAGTTCCTACTAATGATATTTCTGAGCATATAAATAAATTTGACATAGGATTATATATACTGCCACCTCTAAACTTTAATGCAGAAATTGCACTACCTAATAAATTTTTTGAATTTATACAAGCTAGGTTGTGTATTGCAGTAGGGCCTTCAATAGAAATGAAAAGGGTTACTGAACAATATAATATTGGTATTGTTGCTGCTGATTTTTCGCCAAAAACGATGGCAGAATGTTTAAATAAACTTACTATTAAGGATGTAATGGATTTTAAGCAAAAAGCTGATCTATGCTCTTATGAATTAAGTTTTAATTCATCAGCAAGCAAAATTGTAAAGCAGGTTAACCAGTTGCTTTGTGATGATAGGAAATAAATTTTCTTATCATCATTTAGTTGACATTATTGAATATGAAAAAAGTCTATAATTAAATTAATTTAAGTGAGTATTAAAAAGAATATTTTAATCATCGCATTCTCCCATCTTTATAAAGATCCTAGAATAATTAGACAAGTTAAAGCTTTTAAAGATGATTATAATGTATATACAATTGGGTTTGCCCCTGTTAATGATGATATACCTAACTTACTTATAAAATACAAGAGAAATAATCTGGTTCTTAAATTAATTCGACTCTTGCTATCAATAACTCGATTGTTGTCTGCTTATAGTACAATTGTGCAAAAACAATACATAATAGATAGCAAAGTTTATAATACTGATTTCGAGTTTATTTTGTGTAATGATGTTGATTCGCTGCCTTTAGGATTTAAAATATCAAAAAATATTATACCAATTTGGGCGGATCTCCATGAGTTTTCTCCTAGAGAATTTGAGAATAAATTTACTTGGAAGCTTTATTTTCAACCATATAAATATTGGCTTTGTAAATCATTTCTATCAAGAGCAAATTATATAACAGTTGTTTGTTCTGGAATTGCAAAAGAGTATGAAAAACTTTTTAATGTTTCTGTAGATGGAATTGTCACTAATGCAACTTTTTATGAAAGCAACTTGTTGCCAAATTATCCAGGTGAAAAAATAAAACTTATTCATCATGGTGGTGCAATGCCGAATAGAAAATTGGACAATATGGTTCAGATGATGCGTTATTTAGATGATAATTATATTCTTTATCTAATGTTAGTTTCAAATGGCGAAGCTCAAATTGAATATCTAGAAAGTCTCAAAAGAACTGTTAACGAGTATAAATTGAATGTGTTGTTTTTAGAACCTGTAAAGACTGAATTGATAGCTTCAACAATCAATAAATTTGATATTGGAATTTTTATATTGGAGCCTGTTGGGTTTAACGAATTATATGCGTTACCAAATAAATTTTTTGAATACATACAGTCTCGTCTTTGTTTAGCAATTTCACCAAATCCTGAAATGGCTAAAATTATCTCTGAAAGTAAATTAGGGGTTCTATCGGATGATTTTACTCCAATAAAGATGGCTAAAGTTATCGCAAATCTAAATCGTGATGATATATACTATTATAAGATGAATTCACACGATAATGCATTCAAGTATTCTGCAGATAACAATATTATTTTTATGAAAGAAATGGCAATTAAAATCAGTAATTCAAAAAAAACGTTTAGCTAATTTATGTGTGGTATAGCTGGTGTAGTTTCTTTGAATAATACTAAACAAAATATTGTTAGTATTAATTCAATGATTGATATAATCAAGCATAGGGGTCCTGATGGCGAAGGGGTATGGAGCAATGAGGAGTCTACCATTATTTTTGGACATAGGCGGCTATCAATTATAGACCTCAGTAATAAAGCTGCACAACCCATGATTATAGGTAAATATGTAATTACTTATAATGGGGAAGTATATAATTTTCGGGAATTAAAAAATCAATTAAAAGAGTACGGAATTACATTTTATTCCGAATCTGATACTGAAGTTATATTGAATGCTTATATCCATTGGGGTGAAAAATGTGTAGATCATTTTAATGGAATGTGGTCTTTCGTAATTTATGATCCAATTTTGAATAAAATATTTTGTTCACGTGATCGCTTTGGGATTAAACCATTTTATTATACAATTTTAGATAAGCAATTTTATTTTGCATCTGAAATTAAAGCTTTTACCGTTCTAAATAATTGGGAGTCAAAACTAAATAAGAATAGAGCATACGATTTTTTATACAACGGTTTTATTGACCACACAAATGAAACTTTGTTTGAAAAAGTGAATGTTCTTAGAGGTGGGTTTAATCTAGTAATTGATATTCAGACAAATGATATTACCACATATAAGTATTATACTTTAAATCCAAATAGTAATATCCATTCCAATTACAATAAGAAAGAATTAATAAAGCAGTATAGAGAGATCTTTGATTCTTCAGTTAATTTAGCACTCAGATCTGATGTAAAAGTAGGTTCCGCATTATCTGGTGGAGTTGATAGCTCTTGTCTTGTTGGAAGCATAAATAATCAATTTAATAAGTCAAATAATATCGATAACCAAGAATGTGTTGCTGCTTGTTTTGAAGATAAGAGTATTGACGAAAGTATGTTTGTAGACTCTGTAGCTGAAAAACTTAATCTTAAAGTATATAAAGTTTTTCCTGACTTTGAATTTTTTAAAGAAAGTTTTGAAAGATTGATATGGCATCAAGAAGAACCATTTCCCACTATGAGTATTTTCGCTCAGTATTGTGTTTTTGATGAAGCTTCAAAAAACAATTTAACAGTAATGTTAGATGGACAAGGGGCAGATGAGGTTCTAGCCGGATATGATAGCTTTTATAAGCCTTATTTCATTAGTATATTTAAAAAGAATCCATTACTAGGTCTTAAGTCTTTATTAAACTATTTTAAAATTCATTCTAGATATCCAGTTGCTAACATCCTAAAAAAATTGAGTATTAAAAAAAGCAAGATTTCTACTTTTATTAAGAAAGACTTTTTTGATTTAAAAAATAGGTATAAAAGAACAAGTGATTCAACTTTGTTTCAAACAACACTTAATCACTTACAAGAATATGGGTTGCATAGTTTATTACGGTATGAAGATAAAAATTCAATGGCATTTTCTATTGAGTCTAGAGTTCCTTTTTTAGATTATAGG
This sequence comes from Sphingobacteriia bacterium, assembly GCA_037129425.1. Taxonomy (GTDB): domain Bacteria; phylum Bacteroidota; class Bacteroidia; order Chitinophagales; family Chitinophagaceae; genus Sediminibacterium. The sequence continues at coordinate 172,547 of JBAXUV010000003.1, read as the reverse complement.
TTAGTAGAGTTTGGATTTAACTTGCCCGAGAATCTCAAAATAAATAATGGAGTTAGAAAGTATATTCTAAGAGAATCTTGTAAAGATTTATTGCCTAAAGATATCTATCACAGATATGATAAATATGGATTTTTGACTCCACAGGAAGTATGGACAAAGTCTAATGAAAGCTTTTTTAAGAAAGAAGTTGAATGTGCTGTTAGAGATTACCCAAATATTTTTTCAAAATCTATCCTAGAGAACTACGATTATCTTATTGAAAAGAATGATAAAGATTATTTATATTTTATTTGGCGAGTTATTTGTTTTAATAAATGGATGAAGGTTTATAAAGTTTCTATATAATGGTTATAATTCCGAAAATTGATATTGGTGCGATAAAAGCAAGAAACTTTTTGAGTTTTTTATTTACTCTAACTATATTCTTTCCTTTTATTCCAGCATTTATCACTACTTCTGATACTCAGCCAACTTTAACAATGTTGACTTTGACTACAATTTTGATTTTTTCTCAATCACCATCATTTTACAAACCATACGAAAATCAAAACTACTCAATTGTTGTTTACTTTTTTTGCCTTATTCTTTTCTCTATTTTTAGTATAATTTTTAACGCATCTTTTTCAAATAATTATTTAATTATTACAAGGTATATTTCTTTTTTACAATTTTTAGCTGCAATAGTGATTGGTTACACCAATTCTTTTAATTATTTTAAAAAATATATCGAAAATGTATTTGTAATTTATTTTGTATTTACCATAATTTATTTTTTAACTAATGGAGCTGTCGAGAATTTTTTAATCAGATCAAGAGAGTTTGGTGTTGGGTTAGATTTAGCGAGTACTGGACGAGGCTCAAGAACTTTAAGTCCTGAACCTTCTTTTTTCGCAACTCAAATGTTTAACCTTTATATTATCTATACTTTATTACTATTAAGAGAAAACAAGGATAAATTATTTTCGAATAAAAAAATGATGGCAATTCTTTGCTTTAGTTTAATAGCATCTTTAAGTGGTTATGGATTTGTTCTATTATTTATTTTAATTTATGTCTTTTTCAAAAGATATATTTTTATAGCATTAGGTCTTGCTGTAGTATTCAATTCTTTTATAATTGAAATACTTTCTAGCTATTCCAGGTTAAGGGCTATCGGATTAATTGTCAAAATTTTAAAAAATAACCCGCTTATCTTTATAAAATCCGATAAAAGTGTATTGTTTAGATTTGCCTCTTTTTACTCTTATATTGAAAGGTTTTTTTATTTCCCTTTATTTGGTGATGGTTTTTCTTTAAATGAAGGAGGAGGCTTTATTAGTCTAGCGGCTTCTTTAGGCATAGTTGGCTTATTTTTTATATCATTTTTCTTCTATAAAATATTGAGAAATGTTAAAAACGCTAAACTTAAAGCATTGCTCATTTTTTGGTTTTTTCTTAATTTCTTTTCAGGGCCAATTGGAATACCTGCTTTAGGAATCATCTTAGGGCTAATTGCAAGGCCCAACGATAATGTTGAAATGAATACTTTATAATGAATAAAGTTTCTATATTATTAGCTGTCTATAACTGTGATCAATTTATTACAGAAGCCGTTAATTCAATTATTAATCAAACCTATCGAAATTGGGAATTGGTTATTGTAAATAATGGCTCAACAGACAATACAGCATTCGTTGCTTCATCATTCACTCAAAAAGATGATAGAATTATTTTCCATGATCTACCAGAAAAAGGAAAATGCAATGCCTACAATAAGGCATTTGAATTATGTACCGGGGATTTTATTTGTTTTTTTGCTGGTGATGATATGTTAAGTCATGACAGTCTCCAAAAAAGGATAGCTCCTCTTGAAATGGGACTAGGAGACTTTTCAACTTGTCTATTAAAAACTTTTTCAAGTATAGATAAACACAATGGAGTTGTTTTTCCCAAAAAAATAATGAATCCAAACTATTCCGGAGGTTCTATTTTTTTTAGTAGAGCCATTGCAAAGACTATATTCCCCATTCCCATAGAACTGCCAAATGAAGACACATGGACTTCATTGCATTTAAGGGCTTTTGGTAAAAATGTGCATATTCCTGAAGTACTTTATTTGTATAGAATCCACAATGCCAATTCTTATGGGTATGATCTTGAGTTTGATGAAAAGCGAGATAAATACCTGAATAGAATGCAGGCTTTTATTTATTTTAAAGAAAAATGGAAAAATTTGGAAAATAAAGCTTTCGAACAATATGTCAATATTTTCATCAAAGGGTTGGAGTTTTGTAAGCAGAAAAACAGAATTGGCATTTTGTCTACAAATGGACTTTCTTTAAGAGATAAAATGGTTTTGTTTTTTTATTCTTCTCCGATAATTTATAAATTAAGACATAAATTTTTCAAATTATTTAGTGGCATTTTACACTAAATAGCATACATTTTTAAGTTAATTAATGAACACCAGCTATTATATCAAGCCATTAGATTATATTCTAAGACTTTCGAAGTCGATTGTTCTTTTATTACTTGCAATTTTTATACCTTCAGCAATACTAGAGCCTGCGCTTTTTTATTTTATTTATGATTATAATTTCTTTTTAACAGCATTTATAGGTTTCATTTTTAACCTTCTGCTTTATCTATTTCATCGAAAGTTCAAGTTATTATATGGTTTAAATTGCATTTTATTTCTTTACCTTCTTTTAATTTGCGCTGCTCGTGTATTTTATTTTAATGTATTTGAATTTGTAAGCAGATGGAATTATATTTTATACCTCGATTTTAGCCTTGTTGCTAAAGGATTTTTTTTAGTCGTCTTTCTTTTATTTGTAGTTTATTTAACCTCATTACTTCAGAAAAAGATTATTAATTCAATTAGCTCTAAAGATTATTTAGTGTCAATCATTGCAAGTTTCTGTATTCTTTATTTGTTGATTGTAGTAAGACCTATTTATGAAAATAAAAAATATTTCCGCTTTCAAGCTTCTCATAATGGGTTTGGACATGAAATGAAAAGAGATTTTACTAATTTCTTCAGTGATTTTGTATTCGAAAAATTTCCAGATGGCAAAAGTTTAGCTATTAATAATTTTTACGATAGTAAAAATGATAAAGAATTTTTACTGATTTTAGAATCTTGGGGAAAGCTAAGGAACGATTCTATTAATGACCATTTTTTACAATTATATACTAATGATGTAGTAGAAAAGATGCCCTTTATTGCGGCGAACTATACAATTCACATTGATTCTACCAAATTTTATGGAAGTTCTATTGGAGCTGAAGCCAGGGAATTGTTTAATGGAAAATCAGATGATGCATATTTATATTTTATGCATGGAAAAAATGTAAAAATTGAAAACAATCTTATAACCAATAAAAAAAAGAATAACTTTTATACTGTTGCAGGTTATTCCAGTTCAGGTAAATTTGGAGTAAACGCAAGTAATGTGTTTGATTTTAGAAGAAAATTAGGATTCAACAAAATATTCACCGTTGAAAACTTAGATCAAACAACCAATAAAAATACCGAAATAGAAGGGTTTAGTTCAGTATATGATGAAGTAATGATAGATTCTTTATTGAGCTATTCAAATTTCCAGAAAAAGTATTTCGGATATGGCTTTACAACAAATACTCATTTCCCTTTTATGTATAATCCTAACAACCCTTATATTAAAACGGTTTCTTCATATAATTGTAATAAGTATTTAGAATCATCTTCGATTAGTGATAATTCCAAGCACTTGATAATTAGGGCCATTGGTACGATTAATCATATTTTTGATGTTATCAACCAAAAGAAGTTATTGATTGATAAAGTTATTATAGTTGGTGATCATCAATACCCAGGCAATCACGATTTCAGCTCTACTACGGTACCTGCTTTGATTATTGAATTGAAAAAGTAAGGATTGTCATTTTTAATAATAATTTTCAGATAATCTTTTTTTAAATAATAAGTTTTTATGAGTGTAAGATCGGTTTACAATGTATATGCTAACTTTTATGATTTCTTATTCTCTAAAACATTTGATGATGCAAGGAAGAAAGCCATTACTAGTATGGAAATTAGTGATGAGAAAAAAATAATTGAATTTGGAATAGGAACTGGCTTATCCCTCAAATATTTCCCAAAAAACTTTAAAGGATTAACTGGAATTGATTTGTCCGAAAAAATGTTAGAGAAATGTGCACTAAAAGCAAAGAAATATCAAATGGATGTTGATCTTCAAATTATGGATTGTGAGAATACTCCATTCGAAGATGAATCATTCGATCATGTTGTATTAATGTTTATTTATTCAGTTTCCAATAATCCTCATAAATTATTAAAAGAAGCATTAAGAATCTGTAAAAATTCTGGATCTGTTCTAATTATTAATCACTTTAGCAATGTTAAAAGTGAAAAATTGAACCTGTTCGAATATCTATTGAGTTATTTTGAAAATATTGTTGGGTTTAGATCTAAATTTTCGTTCAAAGAATATATAACTGATAAAAATATAGTAATAAATAGTATGGTTGGGGCTAATATTTTTTCGATGACTAAGGTCATAGATTTAAAAAAAGCCTCAAATACACATTTATTGGATTAGGATTTATTAAACGACTTGGTTTTTAATTTTAAAAAAAAGAGTAAATGAAAGTATGTATTACAGGCGGAGCGGGTATGATTGGCTCTACTTTATTGAAGAAACTTATTGATTTAGGTAACGAGGTAGTTGTAATTGATAATTTTTGGCGTGGAAAAAAAGAAAATATCGATTCAATACCTGGATGGGATTATTCCAATTATTTCTTCAATATTGATATAGCTGAAGCCAATAATGAGCATCAATTGATTGATGTTATAAAAAGCTGTGACGTGGTAATTCATTTAGCAGATATTGTTGCTGGCATTGGTTATGTATTTAATAATCAATATGAAATATTTAAGATTAATAATCAGATTAATACCAATCTTTTTAATGCTTGTGCAAAAGCAGGTGTAAAGAAGATTTTGTATGCAGGAACAGCTTGTTCATTCCCAAAAGATTTACAAATGAGTTTAACTGCTGTTTTAAAAGAAGAACAGTTGTTTCCCGCAGAACCGGAATCGGCATATGGATGGAGTAAATTAATTGGAACCTTGGAATTGCAATACATGGCTGAAAAGTATAACATAGATATTACTACTTTAATGTTGCATAATGTATATGGTGCAAACTGTGATATTGATCCCAAACGTTCGCAAGTAATTCCTTCAATTATTAGAAAAATGATTGAATTAAAAGAAGGTGAAACCCTTCAAGTTTGGGGTAGTGGTAATCAGGGTAGAGCATTTATACATGTAGATGATATAGCAAATGCTTTTGCATTGGCATTAAGTAAATCAAATCTTCCTCAGATTATTCAAATAGGACCAAGCTATTGTACATCAATTAAAGAGCTTGTATTGACTTTAAAAGATAAAGTGCTTAAAAAAGATATCGAAATCTTTTATGACAAATCTAAACCTGAAGGAGATATTGGAAGATCTGCTGATTACACAATTGCTAAAAATGTGTTAGGATGGGAGCCTTTAATTAATCTTGAAAAGGGACTTTTATTAACAACCAATTGGATACAAGAAAAATTGAAAAACAATTAATGAAAATTTCAGTAATCATTCCAAATTTTAATGATGTTAGAATCCAACGGACTTTGGATTCTTTATACATTCAATCCTATACTAATTTTGAAATAATTATTGTAGACGGGGGTTCCTCTAAACAAGCAGTATTAGATATTTATACCAAAAACAAAATTGATCAGTTAAGTATTGAAAAAGATGGTGGAATTTTTGATGCATTGAATAGAGGAGTTGCCAAAGCAACAGGAGATATTATTTATTTGATGGGATCCGATGATTATTTGTCTGATGCTTCTGTTTTTGAATCTGTCATTAAAAAATTCGAATCAAATACCAATTTGCATGGAGTTTGCATAGGATGTGAATTTGTGAATGCAAATAGCAAAGTAATTCGAACCTGGAAACCCAGTTCTATTTCCGCTAAGAAAATAAAATATGGAATATTTCCTCCTCATTTTTCTTTGTTTCTTAAGAGAAGTATTTATAAAACAGTAGGAGAGTTTCAATATAAAGAATACAAAAATGTTGCTTGTGATATATTTTGGTTATTGGATATGAGTATTCTAATACCAGACATTAATATTGAAGTATTGAATAGTCATCATTTATTTATGGAATATGGTGGATCAAGCACTGGTTCTTATAAAGCGGTGATTAATCAATTTAAACTGGTACATAAGTATGCCAGAATAAAATCTGCTCATCTGCCAATCTGGTTTCTTCTTTCGCCCATACGAACTTTTTCTAAAATCAGTCAATTTAAAATCTTTTAGTGAACATTTTTATAAGTGGCTCTTCAGGATTTGTTGGAACAAATTTGACTCAATATTTAAATAATTCTATTGAAGCAACAATTATTCCAATTACTAGAGAAATGTTTAGTAAAGATTCATTTCCTAGTTTGGATGGTACAATAATACATTTGGCAGGAAAGGCACATGATTTAAAATCTAGATCCAATAAAAAAGAATATCAATTGGTAAATGTAGAATTGACAAAGCAACTTTTTGATGCTTTTATCAAGAGTAATGCAAATACCTTCATATTCATTAGCTCTGTAAAAGCGGTAGCTGATATTGTTGATTCTAATCTAACAGAAGAAACAATCCCTTCTCCCAAAACCGAATATGGAATTTCTAAATTAGCCGCTGAGAAATATCTTTTGTCAAAAAACTTACCTCTAAACAAGAAATTGTTTATTCTTAGACCTGCTATGATTCATGGACCAGGTAATAAGGGCAATTTGAATTTATTATACAATTTGGTAAGTAAAGGTGTTCCATATCCTTTAGGAGCCTACCATAATTTACGTTCATTTCTTAGTGTAGACAACTTATGTTTTGTAATTAGTGAATTAATCATACAAAAAGACATTCCTTCTGGTGTTTATAATGTAGCGGATAGTCGTCCTTTTTCTACCGTTGAATTAATCAATGTAATGGCTGATGTTTTGGGCAAAAAGCCAAGAATTTGGACGATTTCACCATTAATGATCAATTTCATTACTAAATTGGGTGATATTCTAAGACTGCCCCTCAATTCGCACCGCTTAAATAAGCTAACAGAAAGCTATTTGGTCTCTAATAAAAAATTACTCAGTGCAATTAAAAAACCATTACCAATTCAAGGGAATGAGGGATTGATAAAAACCTTTAAGTCTTTCAAAAGTGCAGTTTAGTATGTTTAGTGTAGTAGTAGGTTTATTGTTGGTTTTAGTTGAATTGGTTTATTTCAAGATAGCTACCATCAAGAATATCATTGATAAACCCAATTTGCGAAGCTCGCATTATAAAGTAACCATTCGTGGAGGAGGAATACTTTTTCCCATTGCCCTATTTTGTTGGTTTTTAAAAGAAGAAGAATATCCATTCTTTTTAGTTGGATTGCTTTTTATATCGGTTATTAGTTTTTTAGATGACATCATTGAATTGTCGAATACAATAAGAATTTTTGTTCATTTTATTTCAGTAGCCTTATTGCTTTATTCTCTTTTTGTAAATATTGAATGGTATTATTATCTTTTACTTTTTATTATTACCGTTGGCATGCTAAATGCATACAATTTTATGGATGGAATCAATGGGATAACAGGATTATACTCGCTCTCTTGGCTGAGTACACTTTATATTATAAATAAAGTATATTTAACTTTCATTCAAACCTCCTTTATTGAAATTGTAATTATTAGTGTGTTCATTTTCCTTTTATTCAATTATAGAAAATATGCAATATGTTTTGCTGGCGATATAGGAAGCATAAGTATTGGATTTATAGGTGTATTTCTTTCACTTAAATTAGCTTTTAAGGCAGAAACCATCCTTCCAATATTGTTATTCTCGGTTTATGGGATAGACAGTGTTGCAACAATAATCTTTAGATTAATTCGGAAAGAGAATATTTTTAAAGCGCATAGATCACATCTTTATCAAATTTTGGCAAATGAATATAAAATTGACCATCGATTGATATCTTTAGGATATCTTGCAGTTCAGATATTCATTAATTTACTGGTTATCTTCTTGTTTATCAATAAATTAATGTATACTTGGATGATAGTATCGATTGTTTTAATTGTTTTTTCTTTATTATATTTATTCATTCGCTTAAGATTACAAACCTGGGAAGAATTAACTAAACCTCAAGTTCAAACAAATTGATATTAACCTCATTGGTATGTACCAACTAATTCAATTACATCGATATGTTTAATAGAATTAACATTATCCCAAGGTGGATTATTTTCTGTATTGACATAGTGATGTCAATTTTTGCATTATTAATTTCATTTCTCATTAAATATGATTTTAATCAAACTATAATAGAGCATAATAATCTGGTTACTTCTTGTATAATTATTACTGTATTGAGTTCATTGATTTTTTTATTGCTTCGAACTTATGCTGGGATTATTAGATTAACGACCATTCAAGATACACTTAGAATTTTGAGTGCAGTTCTATTCGTCAATGCAGGTTTTTTTGTGATCAATCTTTTCTCCATTACTTATAATTCTTATAATATTATTCCAGCAACTGTACTTATCCTAAATACTTTTGTTGGCTTTGTAATGCTGATTGTATACAGAATTGGAATAAAACACACATTCGCCTATTTTAAAAATCTAAATATTGATAGTAAGAAAGTTATCATTTACGGTGCTAGTGAAGCTGGGTTGTTAACTAAAAGAACAATCGAACAGGATGATAAGGCTCATTATAAAGTGGTTGCATTTATTGATGATGACTATTATAAAGTGAAGAAGAATATTGATAGCATTAAAATATTTCATTCATCTAAACTTTCTCAGATTGCTAAAAGTGAAACTATTGATGAATTAATTATTACTGTTACTAATTTAACTACCGATAAGAAAAATAGCATAGTCGATATTTGCTTAGACTCCGGAATAAGGGTTTTACATATTCCTCCTGTGGAAGCTTGGATCAATGGACAACTTTCATCAAGACAGATTCAAAAAGTTAAGATTGAAGAACTCTTAGAAAGAGAACCAATAAGAATTCATAATGAAATTATTCAGAATCAGTTAAAAAACAAACGAATATTAGTAACTGGAGCAGCTGGTTCTATAGGCAGTGAAATTGTTAGACAATTAGCAAAATTTAATCCTGCAGTAATAATATTAGTAGATACTGCTGAAACTGCCCTTTATGAATCTGAATTGACCTTGAATGAAGATTTCTCTAAAGATATTTTTAAATACTTTATTGCTGATATTCGAAACTATAATCGAATGGAATACATTTTTAAAGAATGTAAACCGCATTATGTGTATCATGCTGCTGCATATAAACATGTTCCCATGATGGAGCTGCATCCTTCTGAAGCTATTGGAACGAATATTATTGGTACAAAAAATTTGGCAGACTTATCTGTTAAATTCAACGTACAAAAATTTGTAATGGTATCTACTGATAAGGCGGTAAATCCTACAAATGTAATGGGAGCAACTAAACGTATTGCTGAAATATATGTTCAATCGCTTGGAAAAGAAGATAATAGCCAGAATATAAAAAATACGAGAAAAACCATAAATCCAATTGAGCAATCAAAAAGTACCAAATTTATTACCACTCGATTTGGAAATGTTTTAGGATCAAATGGTTCTGTAATTCCTCGTTTTACCACTCAAATTAATAATGGAGGTCCAGTAACAATTACGCATCCTGATATTTGCAGATATTTCATGACTATACCGGAAGCCTGTCAATTGGTATTAGAAGCAGGAACCATGGGACAAGGGGGTGAGATATTTGTATTCAATATGGGTAAGCTGGTAAAAATAGTTGACATGGCTAAAAAGATGATCAGACTTTCTGGCCTTACTCCAGGAGTTGACATTGATATAAAGTACACTGGATTAAGACCAGGAGAAAAATTGCATGAAGAGCTTTTAAATACAGAGGAAAATACAATTCCAACTTATCATGATCAAATATTAATTGCAAATATTCGAGAGGCAGACAAAAATATTCTTGAAAAAATTGATCATTTAATAGAAGCTTTTAATCTAATGCATGAAGAAATAGAGCTGGTAAGATTAATGAAAGCCATCGTTCCTGAGTTTATCAGTAATAATTCTATTTATGAAGAAATTGATAAGCCTGCCAAATCAAATATCATATCCATTAAAAGTGCTGTTAATTAATTAGAGTGAATTATACAATTTATTCGAAGTTTAATTTCTTTTTCTTCCTTTTGATTAATTGTTTTATCACAAATATTTGTGATGCTCAAACAGTTGGAGTTAGATCTTTAACCTTGAATGATCAACTCAGAGTTTTGCAATTATCAGGAAAACTACCTGATAATTTCTCGCTTTCGATTTTGCCATTGAATACAAATAGCAAAATATCAACTGATTCAATTTACTCTGCAATAGATAATTCCTGGGAAATTAACAATATAACCAAGGCAAAAATTGGAAATATTGTAAAAATTCAAGTTTTACCTGTTTCTATAACAACCAAGTTTAATAGCCATCATCCTTATGGGTGGAATGATGCAGGAATGATTATGGCAAAAGGTTTGCAAACCATGACTAGCGCAGGTATTTACGCTGAGCTTGGGCCTTTAAGTGTTCAACTTCAACCTGAGCATTATTATGCTGCTAATCCAAAATATCCAATAACAAATGATTATGGCTCATCAAGCAATTTAGTATTGAATAAATTGTATCTGGGTCAATCAGCTGTTAGATTGAATTTTGGAGCTCTTTCATTGGGTGTTTCATCTGAAAATCTATGGTGGGGCCCAGGTCAGTTTAGTTCATTGCTAATGAGCAATAATGCACCAGGATTTCAACACGTCACATTTAATAGCAGAAGACCAGTTAAAACGGTTATAGGTTCATTTGAATGGCAATTAGTGTTGGGTAAGTTAAATGAAGATACTGCAGGTGCTTTTGAAAACAGGTTTTTGCAAAGATTGGATATGAGTAATAACTGGAGGTATTTTAATGGTTTAATTGTTACCTATCAACCAAGTTGGCTTCGTAATTTCTTCCTTGGTGTTATCAGAACAGAGCAATTATACAATACAGACTTAAAACGTAAATCTGGTTTTTTCAATAAATATTTGCCAGTTTTTAGTGGCTCTTCTTCTACCGATAATGGTAATACTAATACTGCTCAAAGTGATGGAGCATTTAGTTTTTTTACTAGATGGATCATACCAAAACATAATGCTGAGTTCTATGTTGAATATGGATACAATGATTTTAAGCAAAATTTCCGTGACTTTGCTACAAATGCAAATCATTCATCTGCTTATATAATTGGATTCAATAAATTGATTTTGGATAAATCCAGCAGTTCAATAAAGGACAAGAATAAACTAAAAGGAATTTTTATTTCAGGTGAGCTTACCCAGATGGCACAAACAACAAGCTATGTAGTTAGAAGTGCAGGTAATTGGTATACACATGTACCTATTTTGCAAGGTTATACGAATCAAAATCAAATCATGGGTGCTGGTAGTGGGGTTGGCAACAATGTACAAACCATTCAAGTGAAAAGGATTAATGGATTTACATCGTATGGAGTTAAATTACAACGTATACAACAAGATCCAAAAGGTATTAATGGCCCAATGGCTTCAATTGGGATGAGAGATTTTCAATGGAATGATATGGCTATTGGTTTTTTAGGGCAAAAAAAATGGAAAAAATTGATGGTTACTGGAGAGCTACAATTTGTAAACTCGAAAAATTATGCATGGAAAAAAGGGAATGCATTTAATTTTTTCACCCAAGTGAATGCTAGTTATTTCTTTTAATATTATTCATTAAAGCAGTTTGATTTTTAATTTATAATGCGGTTTAAATTTTTCTTTTTCATATTAACATTCCTTGCTTACAAATCGGAAGCACAGACTATTCAATCAGATATTGTACTGTCTGATATAGAACGGTTGGCCCAAATGCAAGATTCATTAAATGCCCCCAAGCAATCATTTGTTATTAGATCTACTAGCCAATATTGGAGTGAAAAACTCAACGATACTTTTTCTATCCATACAAAGGGTAAATTCAAATGGGTTCAAGCTGGATACGCAATGCAAAATAATTCCAACATTTCTGTTGGTTGGAATGATGGCTCATTGTATCCATCGGTAGGATTACAACAACGATTTACGGTTGGAGCACATTATCAATGGCATAATTGGACTGTTCATTTGCAACCAGAATTTGTATCAGCAGCAAATAAGGAACCACAAGCATATACGATTGATCCAACAACCCCCAATTATATAGCTCGTTATTACTTATATATTATTAATAAAATTGATAATCATTATCGATTTGGTACTTCTAGCATCAGTACCATATTTCCGGGGCAATCAAGTATTCGATACAATACAAAAAACATTTCTCTTGGTATTTCTACTGAAAACCTTTGGTGGGGACCTGGTATTAGAAACAGTCTGGTACTTACCAACAATGCACCAGGATTTTTACATTTCACTTTTAACTCTCGAAAACCTATTGCTACAAAATGGGGTAATGTAGAATTTCAAGTTGTTCTAGGCCAATTGCAAAATGCAAAATTCGAATCTCCTGATAATGCATATATGCGCACTGTTTGGGCAGATGGAATTGCTAAAAAATCGGATGTTGCAAGGCGTATGTTTGGGTACATCTTTAGTTGGAATCCAAAGTGGACAAAAAATCTACATATAGGATTTTCTGGTGCCAGCTATTTTTACAAAAACCCAGTTGAAACCTCGCCTACTTTTTTAATTATTGATGCTGAGAATAAAGCAGGTGCCGCATCTCTAGGTGCTTTGTTCTTTCGTTACGTAATGCCTAAAGAACAAGCTGAAGTATATTTTGAATATGGCAGATCCAATCGTTGGGCCAGCCCATTCAATATTTTCGGAGATACTATTCCAACAGGTTACACTGCGGGATTTAGAAAATTGTTTTCCCCCTTTAGGGGGAAAGGTTCGACAAAGTCGAACCAAGGGGGTGGCATTCTTCTTTCTGCCGAAATTACCCAGCTCCAATTACCTGATGCTCGTTCTATTTTCAATCAAGCATCTGTATACGGCCCTCCTAAAACCAATAGTTGGTATACAAATGCATACATTGGACAAGGATATACTAATAACGGTCAAGTAATGGGGGCTTCAATTGGTCCAGGAAGCAATAGTGAAACAATTAATATCAGTTGGGTCAATGGACTCAAACGTATTGGAATTCAAGCGGAACGGATTACCTACAACAACGATTTTTATGCCTACAATTTTTTTTCAGGGATAGTGGGTACTGGTCTTGCATATAAACAATGGGTGGATCTAAATATTGCGCTTAATGCTCAATGGGATTTCAATCAGTTTTTATTGAGTGCTTCTATTCAAAGAACAAAATCTTTAAATTATCGATGGACCAAACTTGAAAATACTTTTTCAGACCCATCACCCTTATCTGATAGACTGAATACACAATTTCAGTTGAGTCTTACTTATTTCTTTTTAAAGAAATAGATTAACTTTATACATTAATATTTATTATGATTCGTAATTTTTTTATATTTCTTTTTAGTCTATTGATTTTAAGCTGCACAATTGAGATAAAGGCGCAGGCTGTGCCAACCATGAATATTGAAAGCTTAACAGACCAGCAGTTATTGGTGCTAATGAATCAATATCAGTTGAATGGTTTGTCTGATATGGAGTTGGAAATGAAGGCACGTGAAAAAGGATTGAATAATGAGCAAATCAATCAACTCAAAAAAAGAATTGCATTAATCGATCCAAGTACAGTTCGTGAATTAAATGCGGCTCCTAAAGCTCCTTCAGATCCATATGCATTAAGAGAGAAAGTGCCTGTGAAAACTCCTTCTACTAACAAAATTGACTCCTCTAAAATTCTTAAACCATTTGGTGCTTCTATTTTCGAAAACAATAACTTAAGCTTCGAACCTAATATTAATATTGCGACACCTCAGAACTATATCATTGGGGTAAACGATCAATTGGTTATTGATGTGTTTGGAGTTTCTGATATTACGAAAAGATTAGTAGTTACTACTGAAGGAGATATTCGATTTCCTAATTTGGGACCAGTAAAAGTTGCAGGTCTCACTATTGAAGAAGCTTCAGTTAAACTAAAAAAATCACTAACTAAAATTTATCCTGGTATTGCCAATGGGTCTGTAAAAGTACAAGTATCGGTTGGTCAAATACGAAGTATAAGAGTTACCCTAATTGGAGAAATTAAAAGACCAGGAAACTATGATATCTCTTCTCTCTCCACTTTAATGAACGCATTATATGTTTCAGGTGGTCCTAATGAAATAGGATCTTTTAGAAATATTGAATTGGTACGCAACGGAAAAAATATTTCCACTTTTGATCTTTATGATTTTTTACTCAAATCTGATCTTACTAAAAACTTATTGTTACAAGACGGAGATGTGATTCGTGTCAATCCGTATACCAATAGAATTACAGTTAAAGGAGCAGTTAAAAAGCCTGCCATATTTGATGTAAAGCCAAATGAATCCGCAGCAGATATGATTCAATACGCAGGAGGATTTGCTGATATGGCATACAAAGAAATTGTGAGGGTTTTTAGGTTTGGAGCGAAAAATAAAGAATTACTGAGTATTAAATTTCCTCAATTAAGTTCATTTAAGTTAAATGTAGGAGATACTTTGGTGGTGGATACTTTGGCGGATATGTTTACCAATAGAGTAACCATTAATGGAGCGGTATACTACCCTGGGGCATATGGTATGAAGGAAATGAAATCTTCTTTAAGAGAATTATTAGTTGCTGCTAAAATTAAAGAAGATGCCTATGTTAATAGGGCATTACTTAGAAGATTGAAGTACGATTTCACAACAGAATACATCAATTTCAATATCAATGAAGTAATGAATGGATCAAAATATATTGAACTTATTCGTGAGGATTCTGTACAAATTTATCGTATCAATGATTTAAGAGAGAAATACTATGTTACTGTTAATGGGGAAATAAATAAGCCCGGAACATTTGAATATGCTGATGGCATGACAGCTCAAGACCTTATCCTATTAAGCGGTGGTTTTAAAGAAGGTGCTTCCTTACAAAAGATTGAAATATCAAGGCGCTTAAAACCAGATGGATCACAAAAAGATAGCGCAGTATATTCATTGATTAAAGAAATTAATCTTTCTTCTCAAAACAAGAATAGCGAAGATTTTAATTTTAAGCTAAGTCCCTTCGATATAGTTTCAATTCGCCGATCACCGGTATACAAAGAACAAATTACTGTTACCGTTGAAGGAGAAATAGTTTATCCTGGTAAATATACTTTGGCTGGTAATGAAGAGCGAATTTCTGATTTGATTAGAAGAGCTGGAGGGTTAAAACAAAAAGGATTTGCTGCCGGTGCAGTACTCATTAGAAGAACTTATAGGGATCTGTCGGAATCAGATGCAACATTGATTAATACCAAAACCAACTTGAGCAATGCACAAAGTGGCAAAAGCTCTACTATTTTGGCTTCCAGTGATACAAGTGTGATCAATAATCTTTATAAAGAACAAAAGCCTGTAGGTATTCAGCTCGATCAAATATTGCAAAAGCCAGGTAGTTCAGAAGATTTATTTTTATTGGAAGGAGATATTTTAAAAGTACCTAAACAATTACAAACCATTCAAACCTTCGGAGCGGTTAATGTGCCAAAGCAGATTGTCTATTTCGATGGTATTAGTTTTAAAGATGCATTAAGGGAAAGTGGTCGTTATAGCATCAATGCATCTAGAAAAAATTCATATGTTATCTATCCAAATGGTCAGGTAAGAAAAACCAAAAGCTTTTTATTCATCCGATCATATCCAGAAATTCGGCCGGGAACCGAAATTTATGTTTCAGCCAAGAAACCTAAAGCAAAACTATCTACAGGTGAGGTAATTGGTATTGTAACCAGTTTAACTTCTTTGGTAAGTATTTTAATTTTATTGGCTAATACAACAAAATAAAAGGGTGATGCAACAAAATAATGTTCCCATACTTAAAATGAATGATGTTTTCGAGGAAATACAGGCTTTCTTTTCCTACTTGCTTTCTAAAGCAAAATTGTTTTTGGTAATGATGGCAATAGGCCTTGTAGTTGCTTTTATTTATAGCCTGATTCAAAAACCCAAATTTCAAGCAAAAGCTACTTTTATATTAGAAGAAAAGTCAAGTGGAATGGGAGGGGGAATATCAGGATTGGCTTCTCAGTTTGGAGTAGATGTGGGAAGTTTAACTGGAAGTGCGGGTTTATTTGCTGGCGATAATATTTTAGATATCATTAAATCACGTACGATTATTGAAAAGGTATTGCTAACGAAAGTAGATAGTTCTAAATCACTTAATAGCGAAACTTTAGCAGATTTGTTTTTACAAATGAGTAAACTCAAAGAAAAATGGTCCAATAAACCAGGTCTTAATAAAGTTTCTTTTGCATCAATATTGAATCGCAAGGATAATACCCGATTGCAAGATTCTGTTTTAATGGTCATTTATGAAAAAATAATAAAGAAAAATATTTCTGTTGAAAGATTGAACAAAAAAGGGTCAATTATTGAAATAACTACAACCACACCAAATGAGGTTTTTTCAAAACTTTTTACTGAAAGATTGGTGCTGGAAACCATCAAGATGTATGTAGATATTAAAACCAGTGTAGCTGTTCGAAATATATACCGTTTAGAAAAAAGATCTGACTCTTTGATGGATTTATTGAATTCAAAATCTTTTAAGTCTGCTTCATTACAAGTTTTAGATGCAAATTCAGCTTATAAAACAACAGCAGTTCCTATTGAAGTTTCTCAAAGAGATAAATCTGTTACTTATGCATTGTATTCTGAAGTAATGAAAAACTTAGAAGCCAGCAGAATGAGTTTGGCTGGGCAAACTCCTGTAATTAATATGCTAGATCAAGCTCGATATCCTTTAGAAGATCAACGGCTGGAATATTGGCTTCTTTTACTAATTGGAGCAGGAGCTGGATTTTTGATTGCTTTTTTGATTGCATTTTATACTTACCGTTGAAAAAAGTAGTTTTATTAAGAGCCTATGGAGATTTTATTGTGGCTCTTCATTCATTATTAAATAGCCCGAACATAGGTTCATTCGAACTTATTGCCTCTCTTCACCACCGCCCTTTATTTGAAGCATTACCTGCTTCGTTGTTTCCCGCAACTTTACAGATTCGTTTTGTAGATTTTGGAATAAAAAGTTCCATGCTTAGAGTATTTACCAATCGACATATTCTTAATTGGCAAACAATAACTGAGGTAAAAAACTTGACTCATTTCTTTAAACAAAACACAGCATCCTCTGACAACTATTTTATTGAAAATTCGCATCGAAAAGGACTATTGGAATGGGTTACAGGATTTAAATTTAAGTCTATAGCAGGTCAAACAGATGTATATAAAAGTTATTATGACTTTTTTAAATCAGCACCCGTCAAGATTAATGATACTAAGGACCTGGCAAAAAAAATATTAATTCTTCCTTCAGCAAGAATTGCAAAAAGAGATATTCCTAAAGCGGTAGTTAAAGTTATCGAAGAATCTCATAAAGATCAAACAGTAGATACCGCTTATTTTCGAGAAACAAAAAATGGAGGTTTAGTCTATAATAATTTTACTGAGTTGGTTCATTTGATAGAAGATGCTGATTACATATATGGTGCAGATAGCTTGCCTATTCACTTGAGTTGCCTATTAAAAAAACCACACACAATTGTATATCCGGAAGGTGGGTCACATCAATTTTTCACCCCATTTGCCCTAGAGCATCAAGCTTATTTGACTTTCAATTAATTTAAGTGAAAGCATTTATAATTAGTTCTTCGTCTGAAATAGCTCGTGTAGCAAATGTTACTGCTTTGTGTAACCAATTACCTGAAGCAGAAATTATTGATGCAATCTATCCTTCAAGTACAAGAGTGCCTTTTCTGGATCGTTTGATTGCAGTGTCAAAAAAAAGAACTGGTCGTGCATTATTGCCTGCAGAGATTGGGTGTTTACTAAGTCATAGAAAAATATGGCAACGTATTACACAAATGAAATCGAATGAGACAGAAGCGTTTCTGGTGTTGGAGTCTGATAGTATCATAAACGATCTTAAATTGTTGAACTCTTTTTTTACTAATTCCTCCTATTTATATAAATATGACTTATTTTTTTTTGGAGCTTGGCTTGGCCACATGAAATTATTGAAAAGCACAAGGAAAAAGATTGACCATAACTATAGCATCGGAGAACCTTTTATTAAAACGGTTTATTGTACATACGGGTATTCAATCAATGCAAAAGCAGCAGCATATTTGTTAAAGCAAACCAAACAGATCGCATTCCCCGTTGATCAATTTAAATATTTTGTAGAGCCTGGTAGAATAAATATTGGAGGAATTGTTCCTGAATTAATTAGCGGCGGTAATATGGGGAGTTATATCAACCAAACTAGCACAAAGTTTTGGCAAAGAAAATTGTTTATGCATTTATTGGACATTAAAAATAACATTATTTGTTTTTTCAAATGAGTGCAATACGTAAATTATACTTAGACTTCTATTTATTGGTTTATGCATTGTATGCTTATTTTAATAAAGGAATTGCTTATAGTTATTTAGCGGAAATGCTCTTAGTAATTGGATTGATCTGGGTACTTAAAGATTTAAGGAAAATTGAAATAATCTGGAATAGATCCATGCAATTATTGGTCACATTTCTCCTTATATCTGTTATTTACATTTTAAGAGGTTTGGGCAAATATCCATTAATTGAAGTTATCAGAGACTCATTCATGATCAACTATGCGGCTTTTGTGTTGGTGTTGATATTAATGAAAGACCATGTTGAGTATTTAAAGAATGGACTGTATAGGATTTATGCATTGTATCCAGTTATTGCATTGATTTCTTTCTTATTAATCTCTTATGTGCCCTTCTTTGAAAAATTTGCTTTATTTAGTGGCTATCCATTATTGTTGTATAAATACAATGATATGGGAGTTCATCTTTTGATAACTAGTTTATTGATGCTGAATGGAAATATCAAAATCAATAAAAAGCAAGCCATTGTAAATGCAATTATTATCATTTACTTGATCATGGTAGTATCTGCGTATAATCGTTCAGGGATGGTAGCTTATATTGCCGGCATTGTTATATTTTATTTTTATACTAAGAGCAGTAATATAAAAGTCTTTCTAAAACAAAATATTAGATATTTACCATTACTCATTATCGTTGCAGTTTCATTGTATGCGTCAACTAAAACCCAAGAGAACTTTCAAGGTAGAAAAGTAGGATTGAGTCAATTGCAAGAAAATGCAGTTAGTATATTAAGTACTAATACTGAGGGGACATTAAATGATAATAAAATCTGGAGACTTACATGGTGGGCTAAAATTATTGACGACAGTTTTTCCTCAGCCACTAACTTTTTTTTTGGCAGGGGATTTGGTATGAGCATGGCCTCTGTTAATGAAATTGTAACTGAAGACGATACACTTCGTTCTCCTCATAGTATTCATTTGAATTTATTGGGTCGATTAGGGTATCCATTTTTTATCGCATGGGTTTGCTGGATGTATCTATTGCTTGTGAATATTTTCAAGAAAACAGCTTCTCAATACAGTATTACATTATTGGCCATTCTTTCTGCCTTTATCATCAACGCCAGTTTTGATGTATATTTCGAAGGGCCAATGGGAGCATTTCCCTTCTGGACTTTTGTAGGATTGTTTTATATTAACGAAATGAAAGAGGAACAACCCGATTTACTTGTAGCATGAAAAAAGTAAAAGAACTCATATTATCTAATTCAAGGTATTTGTACAATTTGTGTTCCACTTTTCTGTCTCAAATAATCAGCGCTCTATCTATCTTAATTCTTACTCCCGTTTTATTGAATAGATTGGGAGCAACTGATTTTGGTGTTTATGGAGTTATCTTAAATGTAGTAGTTTTTGCTGGTGTATTTGATTTTGGTTTGAATATTGGGTTATTAAAAAAATTGATACACCAATCAAAAGAATCAGAACAATTAATTAATACCCTGTTTTATTTTTTCTGTTTTTTATTATTCTTAGGAGTTCCTTTGTGTTATGGCATTTATTACTTTAAACTCGTAAAAGTAGATACGGCTATTCTATTTTATGCTGCTATAACTGCGTTTTTAATTGCACAAAATATGTTGGCCGCATTGTTGGATGTTATTATACAGTCTTCCAATAAAATATTTATTGGCAAAATAATTAGGGTCGTTAAATTGGTGTTGGAATTTATTTTTATTTTAATTCTCTCTTCATTTTATTCAGTTCAGGTATTATTATTAGTAAGTGTTTTGGTTAATATTATATACTTAGCATTACTATATCATTACGCTCGTAAAGAATTTCTTTTTCATTTATCTTTTAATAAAGTGTCTTTTACACTTTTTAAAGAGCATATTGTTTATAGTTTCTGGTATTTTCTTACTTCAGTAGCTGGTATGCTGGTATTTAATTCTCAGGTTATTTTAATGAATTTATTTGTAGGTGCAGAAGGTGTAGCTAAATATTTAATTGTTACCCGTTTCTTTGACATAATACGAATAGGTATTTCTAATTTTACCATTGTATTATTTCCTCGATTGGCCAATATTCAGGCAGAAGGTAATTGGGTATTAATTGCAGATTTATTCTTTAAATCACTAAAACGAGTAACTATTTTTGCTTTTTTCATTTTCTTAATAACATATTTTTTAGGAATGCCTTTCTTTTTAAAATGGAGTAAATACCCTGATACAGAAATGGCGTCCTTGTTTACTTTATTTGCAATATTTATATTTTTTATAGTGATTGATAATGTTTCAGCTATTTATATTAGTGCTTTAAAATTGAACAAACTGCCAACAATTGTGTCCATTGTGCAGGGTTTACTTGGTTTGATCCTGGGGTATTTTTTATTAAAAGAATTCGGAATAATTGGTATGGCTGCTGGATCATTAATTGCTTTACTCTCCACCAATTTCATTTTCAATCCCTATTATTTAATCAAAAAATTTAAAGAGCATATTCAATTGCAAAAAACAGTATCATGATTGCCGATTTAATTTACGATATTGGAATGCACAAGGGTGAAGACACTAAATTTTATCTCCAAAAAGGATATAGGGTTGTTGCTGTTGAAGCCAATCCCGCTCTGGTAGCTCAAGTTAGCGCCGAATTGAAATCATTCATTGATGATGGTAAATTGATCATTGTAAATGAAGGCATTGCAGAAAAAGAAGGATCGATGACTTTTTACAGAAACGATCACGAATTAGAATGGAGCTCATTTGACAAAGCTATTGGCACAAGAGATAATACTCCTTTTGCCGAAATGCTAGTGCCTTGTAGAACTGCAGCTTCACTTTTAGCAGAATACGGCATTCCCTATTATCTCAAAATTGATATTGAAGGATATGACCCCATTTGTATCAATGGTATTGAATCTATTGATAATGCACCAGCTTATATTTCTTGTGAAGCTTCTTCTATTGAATGTTTAGAAGCGTTAATTGCTAAAGGGTATAGGCAATTTAAATTGATCAATCAGGCGAGAAACTTTACTCCTTTTAGTTTGACCACTGAACAAAATGCGTTGGGTAATTTCATTCAGCAAAAATGGAATCGAGCAAAGCTTCGCTTACAAAAATTTATTCCATTCAAATATAATTTTGGCACTTCAGGTCCATTTGGGGAAGAAACCCCAGGCCGTTGGATGGATGCAGATTATATTAGAAAAGCTTATTATCAATTTTATTCCGAACCATCCAATAAACCAATTAATAATTTGAGTTGGTTTGATATTCATGCTAAAAAATAATTTGAAATTTATCAGATATGATTGAAGTGCTAGGAGTTTCATTTTATACTAAAAGCATTAAAAAAGCTGTAGAAGAAGTAATACAGGAATGTTCTACTTCTTCCTTAAGGCAAAATAAATGCATTAGTGCAACCGGAGCACATGGATTGGTGGTGGCATCAAAAAATAGAGCGTTCAAGAAAATATTAAATGATTTTCATATCAATTTACCTGATGGAATGCCTACTGTTTGGGTTGGGCGTTTAAAGGGTGCGAAAGAAATGCAAAGATGTTACGGCCCGGATTTTTTTATGGAAATGATAAAGGCTTCATCTAATCATAACATTAAACATTTCTTTTGTGGTGGTAAAGAAGGGATTGCAGACCTTTTAAAACAGAATTGCGAAATTAGGTTTGGGAATAGGAATATTTCTGGAACTTTTTGTCCGCCATTCAGAGAAATGTCAGATTTGGAAATGAAAGAATTGGGCGAAACTATAAATTTAGTTGGCGCTGACATCATTTGGATTGGCATGAGCTGCCCAAAACAAGAGCAGTTTGCCCATAGACTTTCAAAATTTACCCATGCCCATTTTATAGTTGCCGTTGGTGCAGCCTTCGATTTTCACACAGATCAAGTGAAACAAGCCCCAAAATGGATGCAAAAATCGGGTTTAGAGTGGTTTTTTAGGGTATTGATGGAGCCAAAAAGACTGTTTATGCGGTATTTTGAAATAGTTCCCAAATTCATTTGGCTAAATATCAAAGAATTTGTGGATTTTTGCTTTCTCAAAAGAAGGGATACATGAAGAAAGTGTTAGTATGCGGTGCTGGAGGATTTATTGGTGGTCATTTAGTAAAAAAGCTAAAAAGACAGGGTCATTGGGTTAGGGGGGTAGATTTAAAAATGCATGAGTACAGTAAATCTCCTGCAGATGAATTTATCATTGGTGACCTTACAGAACAATCTTTTGTAAAACAGGTTGTAGATCAACCCTTTGACGAAATTTATCAATTAGCTGCAGATATGGGTGGTGCCGGTTATTTATTTACCGGTGACAATGATGCAAATGTGATGCATAATTCTGCGATGGTAAATTTAAATATCATTCAACAAGCCAATTTAATTGGAGCTAAGAAAATATTTTATTCTTCCTCTGCATGTATTTACCCTTCATACAATCAAATAGATCCTGCCAATCCTAAATGCTCTGAAGAATCTGCTTATCCTGCTTCACCTGATAGTGAGTATGGTTGGGAAAAATTATTTAGTGAGCGTTTGTATTTAGCATTTAACAGAAACTATGGAATGGATGTTCGAATTGCTCGTTTTCATAATGTTTTTGGGCCAGAAGGAACCTGGATTGGCGGAAAAGAAAAAGCTCCTGCAGCCATTTGCAGAAAAGTGGCAGAAGCTGACGATAATGGTACAATAGAAGTTTGGGGAGATGGATTACAAACAAGATCATTTTTATATATCGATGAATGCTTGGAGGGTGTAGAAAGATTGATGGAATCTGATTTTCTCGGACCAGTAAATATTGGTTCAGAAGAAATGGTTTCCGTAAATCAACTTGCTGAAATGGTCATGAATATCGCAAATAAATCTTTGCGAATCAATAATATTGAAGTACCTCATATAGGTGTTAGAGGTAGAAATTCCGACAATAAACTCATCAAAGAGCAGCTCAATTGGGCCCCTAGCCAACAATTGGCTGAAGGATTGAAAAAAACCTATGAATGGATTGAATCACAGGTTCATGCATTTAGTGCAGCGGAGCTAACCCGATAAACATGCGAAAATTCCTGATCCGTTTTTTAAAGCCACTTAAAAAATATTATTACCAATTTTCATTTGATTGGCAAAAGCGTGATTCCCTTAATCAGCAATTGCAAGTACAAATACTCAATCAGTATCGCATACTGAAACAACAGAATAATTTACCTCCATTAAATGAAACAGGGTTTCGCGTTTATTCTCAGTTTGAAGAAGATGGGTTGTTATTGTATATTTTTTCAGTGATTGGTTTTAGATCGAAAAAAGTAGTGGAAATGTGTTGTGGTGGTGGTATAGAATGTATGGCTACGAATCTAATTATCAACCACGGCTTTGAAGGATTTTTGTTTGATGGAAATCCGGCAAATGTGGCCAATGCCAATGCATTTTTTAAAAGCAAACAAGATTGTTTACTCTTTAGTCCTCGTATTCAAAATGCATGGATCACCAAAGAAAATGTAAATGCTTTGCTGAATAATATTGGCGCTTCTGGTGAAGTAGATTTATTCTCTTTAGATATTGATGGCAATGATTACTGGATTTGGGAAGCCATTGAAGCAATACAACCAAGGGTTTGTATATTTGAAACCCAGAATGTGATTCCTTCAGATTTAAGTATTACGATTCCTTATAGTCCTGATTTTTATTGTTGGGATAAGAAAGGGTACGAACAAGATTTTCGATCTGTTTCTTTATTGGCTATGACCAATTTATCTAAAAAGAAAGGGTATCGATTAATTGGTGCACACCGCCATGGATTCAATGCCATTTATATGCGCAACGATATTGGATTGCAAGAGTTTCCAGAAGTTACAGTTGAATCGGTGCATCAAAATCATTGGACCAAGTATTGCCAATCAACTATATGGCCTCAGGTAAAACACATGGGATGGGAGAATGTGTAGTCGTTTTTGCCTGGAATGGTAAAGACAATCCCTTTCAACATATTGAATGGAATACAGTTCCTCAATTTAAAGTATGTTTATTTAATTATTTTGGAAACAACGCTGTTCCCGAACTTCTTCCAAATACCAATTTCGACATTTTAATAAACACAAGAACTGAATTTAAAGGCAGTTTGATCAATGAAGTATATAAGCATTTTAAGGCAAGCCCTGCGATTGATTATATCGGTTTTATAGATGATGATTTGGCAATTTCCATTTCCGGAATTAATCAATTATTTGAAATAGCCTATCAGGCAAATCTGGATGCATTTCAACCAGCTACCACTCCTCAAAGTTATATGAGCCATGCTTTCACATTACAAAAGCCAAACCTTATTTGGGAGTCAACTGATTGGGTAGAAATCATGTGCCCATTTTATAGAAAAAATATTTTTGACGCTGCTTCAGAATTTTATCCTAATTGTATCTCGTCTTATGGAATAGACCGTTATGCGATTCCTTATTTTCAGAAGTTATTGGGATCTGATAAAACGGCTGTTATTCATGCTGTGCCTGTAACACATTTAAAACCCATTACCAACGGCAATATGTCTTTTTCAAATGGTTTATCTGCAATTGAAGAAGGGGAGTTGATAAGGAAGGCACTACTCAAAAGAATCAAAAACGAAAATGCCCATTTATTTTCAAAAGCATTTTTGAAAAATGTATTCGAGTACAGAACTTTTCGATGGGAAAAATGGCGTTGGGATTTGAAGCGATTGATTGGATATAAAAGTAAATAGTCTATTTTAGTAAATATGAATTGGACCAGACTTCGAAGTTTTTTATGGATTGATACTAGATTTAAATTTATTGGTAATTTACCATTGAATGCAAATTTGTTAGATATCGGTAGCTCAAATGGTGAAACGATTAACCATTTTAAAGAAGCAAGACCAGACTTAGATTTATTTTCTACAGACATTGATGGGCAGCCAGAAAAATTTCATGCTTCTATTCACTTTCAACGAGCTGATATTACTAAAGATACACTTCCCTGGAACAATGAATCCATGCATGGAATTACTTGTATGCATTTGGTAGAGCATATCAATACTTTCGACCATTTTTTTAAGGAATGTTTTCGTCTTTTAAAACCTGGTACATTTTTATATATAGAAACTCCACATCCTAAAACATTATACCTTTCAATGCCTTATTCCGATCAGGCTGGAAAATTTACTTATAATTTTTGGGATGATCTAACCCATGTACAATTAATGCCAATCGGAAAAATAGCAGCGCTCGCTGCCCCTCACGGATTTACTGTAACCAAACTAGGTACTTCCCGTAATTGGCTATTTGCCTTCTTATTTCCCTTCTCTTTTCTTTTACCTTCTCGCAAAAAAATCATTTCCCGAGTTCACTTTATTGGATGGAGTAGTTATATTATTCTAAAGAAGAATTAATTACCTGTGTTTTACTGAAAAACATTACTTCACCACTCAAGTGAATCTTGTCCCCTATCTTACAATTTCAAGAATTTACCAGTGAGTATTTTACCACTTACTTGGTCAATTAAATGAATTATATATACACCAGATAAAACATAGCTTAGGTCTATAAATTTGTTTTGCATCGAAATGTTCGTTGCTGCGACTAACTTGCCATCTGTTGAATAAATCCTAACAGTTTTAGCGGTGAATTCACCATTAATAGTTAATTTAGAAACTACTGGGTTTGGATAAAGGGAGATTGTTTTTCCATCTAAATAGATACTACTACTACTAAATTGTAAATAAGATAGCTCATTCATTTCCAATTCTATTGTCATCTGCCCTGCATTGAAAGCAATGCTATACTCTGATGAATCCGCTGAAAATTTGATACTGGATTTGCCCAACGGGGTCAAAAGATTTTTTTCTTTGTAAACAGCACCATTAACGGAAATAGTAGAATAAGAAGCTGGTAAAATAAAATCAGCTTTTGTATTTTTTGGTAGAGTTATATTATGACTAATGAATTTCCCTCTTCTGGTAAAGCTACTTGTGATTAATCCTTGTTGGGTTGGAATTGTTGCAAAACTTGAGTTTAATTTTCCATAGTTTGGTTTTATCTGCATATTGCTAAACTCTTTTTCAGTAGGCCTGAAACCATGTATCCATTTTGGAAACAAAAAGAGTGCGGCACCACTCCAGCCGTGATTGGGTGTTTTTGCTAATTTATTCTCTTTGGGCATTTGCCAACCTTCCCAAACTGTTGAACTTATTGGAGACTGGATCATACTACTATATCGATTCTTAAATCGAAGCAATGCGGTTTCATGTTTCCCAATTATACATAGGGCTTCAAAAACAAATTGTTCCATATATGGACTAGCATTCTGCACCGTTTCAAAAACCTCAATCATTGTTACATAATCTTTATTTTCAGCCGCTCCACTAATAATCGAAAATGCTTGCACACGCTCGTCGGGAGAATTAATATTATTTGCTGAGGCAAAATATCCCCCCCTCCACAAATTTTTTCTAATGGCTGATTTTAAATTTTGATAAGTATTTTCATAAAAAACAGTTCCTGCAGCATCATTCATTATTTTGCTCAACTGTTTCATAGTCTTTAAACTATTTAAATAAAGCATATTGTACAATCCCAGTTCATCCAGATTGTCTCCCCAATCTCCCCAATTCCATCTATTGCCTCCCTGCCTTGGTAAAATCAACCCATCATTATTGTATTGCCAGAAACTTAAATTTAGTTTTAGTGAAGGGTATAATTCAATTAACATTGCTGTATCTCTGGATTGTAATAAATAATTCTCAATGCCATATTCACTGATTAACAAGAGCGTTTGATCTGGTATTTCAATATTGCTGATTCCAATTGGAATAAGAGAATAAAAATCGTGAACTGAAGTTCTAAAATTGGTGAATTCACGATACCATTTGCTGGTTAATTCTTGACCCTTTTTGTCCAAAACATAATAAGATTGAAGCGATAAAGAAACAAGGTCACCAGTCCAGCCACCTCGCTCTCTATCCGGACAATCCATCCAATTGTCTCTCATCGATAAAGTGAGGGTATTCAATGACTTTTTCCAAAGTGTATTTAAGTTTTCATCAGAAGAACTGAATTGTCCAATTGATTCAGTAGCGTATTGTGATTTTTTATAACTCAGCTGTTCTACTTTTAATCCTGAAGGAATTTCATAATAAACTTGCTCTCCATTCAACCAAAGCGGACAATCAAATTCTTGCAAGCCAGGTTTTGTAATATATTCAACATGAAGGATAGGTTCAAAATTGAGTTGATTATTGTCAGTATAAATTTTAATTTTCTCACCTCCATTGATAGAATTTATTTTCACAAATGGATGCACCTGTATATTTAAAGGCAACTTCATCTTATATACATCGTTTCCGTTAGACGATGTTACTGAACTGTCTATATATTTATTTAAGTTGCTAAATTGAAAAAACGGAATTGGTCTTGCAATTAATTCTCCCCAAGGTGAATCTCCTGCAGCACCTATTTCAATAGCCTTTTTAAAAGGGATTAAAAAATCAGTCTGCCAATTCCCAATATCTTTTCTTGAGTCGTATAATATACTTGATTCTGCTAATCTGGCATTGGGTTGTTGATCTGCCATTTGATAAGCCCTTAAAATTTGAGCTTCCCAAGTTTGATCAGTTGCTATTGATGTGAGAGAAGATAATGATTGAACCAATAAACCTGATTTTCCACTACTTAAATGAGAATAACCACTCTTTCCAAAATGCCAGACTAAAATAGCAATACTATTTGATCCGCTTTTTAAATATGGTCCAATATTTAGAGTGTCAATATAAGACCCTGTTCTGGATGGTCCTCTCTTTAATCCTCCCTCTTGAATAATTAGACTTCCATTTATCCAAAGCCAATATTTTGAATCAGCTGCAATACGAATAGGAGCAGAAGTGGGAACCTGTGTTAGGGAGATGTTTTTTCGAAATGCAATCCAGGTATTTATATTATTCACCTCCTGCTCACTGCTTGTAATCCATTTTCCAATCCAAGGTTGTGTAAAGCTAACGAGTCCAGAAAGCAAAAAGAAATGAAGCATCAAGATTCTTAGATTCATCATTTGATTATTTATCTCAAGCCAAAAGCAAGTCCAATTTGTAATGTATTATTGGTAGCAGTTGTTCCGTTTGCAAGGGTTTGTTTCAAGTACTGATAACTTCCAGTTAAATAAAAATTATTGATCCACTCATAAGAGGCTTGAAAAAAGATATCATTTCTTTTCTTTTGAAAGTCAAATAAAAATCCTGGTTGAGGAACTGCAGTATATTGTTGTGCAATTGTACCGACTCCTCCTTTGCGAATATGTTGGTAACGCAAATATGTTTTTAATCGAGGAATGGGAGTGAACTTTAGAAAAAAACTAGATCTGTCAAAGTTGTTGCCCATCCAATCACCGAGTGCATAATTATATTGGGTATAAAACTGTGCAGGAAGAAGATTGCTATATACAAAAGGATTTACTCTGGTGTATTCTGCTCCTATAGTAAAATAAGGAATGAATACATCAGTAATTGACCCTCCAATAGTATAGCCTATTTGATTTCTCGCTTTTGCCTTATTAAACATTTCTGATACCCTGATTTCATCAATAAATAATGAACCGTATAAATGCGTTTTCTTTAAATGATTGCGTGAGCTAACTTGTACAAAAAATTGACCATTTGAACCAGCATTAATTAAATAGTTGCTTCTGTTGTTATCGTAGACTTTATAAAAATTAATCGGAATTAAAAACCCAATATCTAGTTTATCGCTGTAAACAATAGATTCTCCAACTGCTATATCCAATCCTTTAGTTGGTTTAAAAATCAAGGTATGAGTTGCCATGAATTTTGGAATATATTGAATTCGCATTTCACCGGTTCCTGTTCCAACAGTTCCTGTATTATAGCTTGCATTCGAATCTACAATATTCGAATTCAACCAAGCATGCGTATAATTAAATTGAAGCCATTTAAAAGGCTTGTAATCAAATCGAATTTGTGGATAGGTAGGAGCTTTATCAGAAAGAACAATTCTTCCGTTTTCTCCATAGCCCCATAGTAGATGATCTTTCCCTACACTAATTGAGCCATTCTTCCATGTATAACTAATACTTGCCCTGATCTCACTAAAATTTTGATTAGTAGCGCTTGGGTTATATAATTTAATAATGCCTGGCTCTGGACTCTCTTTTCTAAAAGTATCAATTCCCTTTCCTGTTTCTGTATAATCTGTATAATAAAATTGAAATCCAAATCTTTTTGATTGACCCCAAAAATTCACGCCATTGCTCATTTGTGTAATACTCTTTCCGCTGCCAGTAATGCTTGTAATACTGCCCATCGGATCGGCATTGAGTTGAAAGTCATTGGTATTGATAAAAAGTCCTCTCAAGCGTTTATTTACATCTTTTTTAATCAAATGAATTTTATCTGAGTCGTTGGAATTGATAGGACGAAATTCCTGCAAATAAAAGGCGAGTTCTTTTTTTTCAATCGAAGTTAATTGCGCTGATTTACTTTCTAATTCTAGCAATAAACTCCCAATTTGATTTCGACTGATTGGTCTGATGATATCCTGAAAATCGATCAGCCCTTTTTGTGATAATCTATATAAGTAAGGATAAACTTCACTGTTTTGATTTTCCCAGATCGTCTGGGCATTGCCATTAAATGTTGCAAAAGCAAAAAATACAATGCAACATAATTGTATAATATTAATACGCATTCTGGTCGCCTCTTATAATATTGATAACTGTCTGTAAAATAATTTGGCAATCGAGCCAGAAAGTCCATCGATGTATATAGTATAAATCGAAATTCACTCTTCTTTGCATATCCCCTGAATTTTTAGTTTCGCCTCTGCAACCATTCACCTGAGCCCATCCACTGATGCCAGGTAATACAATATGACGCAACATGTAATTCTCTACTGTTTGCATGGATTCTATATTCAGTGGAGTAGGATGAGGACGTGGTCCTACAACAGACATATTGCCTAATAATACATTGAGAAATTGAGGTAGTTCATCTAGATTAGTTTTTCGTAAAACTTTTCCAATCCAGGTAATTCTAGGATCATTTTTTGTTGCTTGCTGATATTTTCCATCTGCATCCACATCAACACTTTCTTGCACCATTGTGCGAAATTTATAGCAAGTAATTTTTTCATTGTTCAATCCCCATCTTTCTTGTTTAAAGAATACAGCTCCTCTTGAGGTAAGTTTAATAAATAAAGCAATTAATGGGAAGAGTACAATTCCAACCGTTAGAAAAACCAATAAAGAAAAAACTATATCAAATACTCTTTTCAATAAACGATTTTGCCATTGGTCCAATGGTAATTCCATCACACTAATGGTAGGCATCATACCAATATTATCAACGGCAATTGCTGAAGAAGCGTATTGTTGTAAATCTGGTAAAATTCTCACTTTGGTTCGATGATAATCACATACCTCCATGCAGCGCTGGATATTAGAATAATCACTATTGTTTAAGGCAATCACCACTTCATCAATGGCTTGTGTTTTTAATACATTATTGAGTGCCTCTATATTGCCGTAATATTTGCAACCATTTATTTTTGCTGGTTGTTCATCAATTATTCCAACACATTCATAACCATAATAATAATATTTGTTGATGGTTTCATAGTAATTGATTGCAGAAGGAGTGGAGCCTACCAGTAAAATTTTATCGTATAATTTACCTTGGTGCAGAGCAGCATGAATACTTTTTCTCAATAAGTATTTGATAGTTGAAATTGCAATAAAAATATAGACCAGGTAAGTACCAAAAAATCCAACTGTATATGGGGGATTGATATCAATGAAAAATAAGGTAGAACTTAGAAGTATAGATAACAACAAAGTATTATAAGTAATAAAAATAATTTCTTCTGAAAATTTATTGGATCTTCTATCGGCATACAACTTAGAGAACTGAGAAAGTAAATACCAGAAAGCAATTGAAAAAAACATGAAGAGAAAACTAAAACCGGCATTCAAATGCCCATAATGCACAAATACAGCCACTATATATGCCATCATTATAGCCAATGCATCGGCTAAGTAACGAGTGATGTTATAGTAACGCTGTTTTTTCTTCATAGCATCAGCAGTGACCTTTCAACTCGAAAGGACTTTAAATTGGGACGTGAAGTTAACTAAAAAGCCTCAATCGGGTCAAGTTATGACCCATCAAATAATTGTTTAATTTGATTGACTATCAATGGAATATGCCACAAACGACTTGTTAAGTCCCAAAAACCGTTCACAATAAATGCTAGAATGTGGGAATAATGTCATTATTTCCTGCTTTGTCAATAGCTTGATTTCGGCTACCTGTTGGATGGCTTTGTCTAATTTTTTTTGTTTGGGGATATGACCTAAACTAAAATGTTGAGTAAGCCATATGCGAAGTTTTATTGGTAAATATTGAAAAAATGGAAATACCCAATGTGGTTCAATGGGAAACCAATAATTAGGTGTTTGAATAAAATGCCATTTAGCTACCCGCCTTACCTCAGCCGCCATTTTTTGTTGATTTTCCCAAGAATAAAGGTGTTCAATCACTGAATTTGAAAAAACCAAATCAAATTGTTGATTTTTAATGTCACTTAAATTGGTCGCATCTCCTCGTATGGCAATGAAAGGGTATTCAACCGTTGGTGGGGTTTCTAAATTAAGTAATGTAATGGAAATTCCTGGCTCATTGAACTGCATGGCTTTCCAAAAGTCTACAGTCCCTCCAATATCCAAAATGGTTAATGGCTTTGGTAATTTGTTTACAATAGATAAGAAAAATTGAAATCGCTTATTCCTGAATCGATGAGAAAGGGATTTACTATTGGTATTGTCAGCAATTGTATTAACAAACTGTTTGAGCATGGATGTCAAAAATAAGACTTCTCGTATTACATTTGCCAAATGCAGTTAAAACCAGTAAAAATCATTAATACTTCCAACAACCCATTACCTGAATATGCAACTACAGGTTCGTCTGGAATGGATTTAAGGGCTTTTTTAGCAGCTCCAATTATTATAGAACCCATGCAGCGGACATTAGTGCCTACTGGATTATTTATAGAATTAACCCAAAATTTAGAAGCTCAAATAAGACCAAGAAGTGGACTGGCTTTAAAACAAGGCTTAACTTGCTTAAATTCTCCAGGAACAGTCGATGCAGATTACCGAGGAGAGATTAAAGTGATTTTGATCAATTTATCCAACGAAACTCAAACTATCCATTCTGGAGATAGGATAGCCCAAATGGTCATTCAAGAAGTAGAAAAAATTAGTTGGCAATTGGTTGAGCAAATTGATACAACCGATCGTGGAGCAGGAGGGTTTGGAAGCACTGGCAAGAAATAAGAGATAAGAGATATAAGTTAAGAGATAAAAGATAGAAGAGAAGAGGTAAGAATTATGAAATAACAATGCCATTTTTAAGCAGCTGAATTTTTAAATATTTGTGGCAATTAAAATCAATGCAAATGAAAAAAATAGTTCAAATACTTTTCTTGATAGCTATTCTTGCTTCATGTAAAACAGTTAAGAAAGTATCTGGCATTCAAGAAGCCATCAACAAAAAAGATACCAGTCAAACAGTAATGATTGTTGAAACTCCAAAGGTAGACTCAGCTGCTATAGTAAAAAGCATTATGGATAAAGTGATTAAATCAAAAATTGATTTTAAAACTTTCAATGCAAAAATTAAAGTGGATTACGAAAGCGCTAACAATAGCGATAAATACACAACATACATTAGTATGTATAAGGACAGTGTAATTTATATAAAAGTGATCGGATCTTTTTTAGGAATTCCAGGAGAAGGACTTCAAGTAAAAATCACTAAAGACAGTGTAGTTTTGGTAAAAAAAGTGGGAGAGAAATACGTGCAAAAAAGATCGATAGATTTTTTACAGGAAGCTACAGAAATTCCATTTGATTTTTATACTCTCCAAGATATGTTAATTGGAAATCCAGTATTTATCGACAAGAATATTGTTTCTTATCGTGAAGGAAATGCCCAGTTAACCGTATTTATGATTGGAGACATTTTCAAGCATTTATTAACTTTATCTAATACAGATTTTACAGTAGCCCATAGCAAATTGGATGATGTAGATATTCAGCGAAATAGAACTTGTGATATCAGTTTCATCAACTATGTCAATCTTGGACCATACAGGTTCTCTACATATCGGAATATTGTGGTTGCAGAGAAGTCTAAATTAGATGTGAACCTAGATTTCAAAGAATACTCCCTAAACGAACCGTTAAAATATACCTTTGAAGTGCCAAAAAACTATAAGCGGAAGTAATTTAGTGGCTAATCATTCGTTAATTACATATTCATTTTAATTGAATTGCCCAAAATGATCAAAAAGTTCAGCATTTTATTTTTTATTTTTTTCCTTATTGGGCTTGCAAGTTTTGCGCAAACAAGAGAAGAATTGCAAAAACGTAAGCAGGAGATTGAACGTGAACTCGAAGACTTATCTCGTCAATATGCTGAAACACAGAATAGTAAAAAAACTTCATTAAAACAGCTTGCTTTGATTAAAAAGAAAATCAATGCTAGACAAGATTTAGTAAATGATATCAATAAAGAAGTAAGGCAATTGGATGAAACGATTTATTTAAACGAAAGGGATATTTATCGATTAAAAAAAGAGTTAGATACACTCAAGCTCAAATATGCAAAAAGTATTGTCTTTGCATATAAAAATAGAAGTAGTTATGAGTATTTGAATTTCTTGTTTTCTGCAGGGAGTTTTAATGATGCTATTAAAAGAATGACTTACTTAAAAAGCTATCGTCAAAATAGAGAAACTCAAGCCAATACCATTGCTAAATCTGAGCAGTTGTTAACCGAAAAAGTAAATACCTTAAGTATCAATAAAAAAGAACGGCTTAGCACTTTACAGGTACAAAGTAAACAGTTGATCGTATTGCAAGATGATAAAAAAGAGCAAGACCAGGTGGTGGCTCAATTAAAAGGGAAAGAAAAAGAATTAAGTGCTCAAATAAAAGAGCGTGAAAAGCAACGTCAGAAAGTATTGGTAGCGGTAAATGCAGTTATAAGAAGAGAGATTGAAGAAGCAAAGAAAAGAGATGAAGCCAAGCGCTTGAAAGCGTTAGAAGATCAGAAGAAAGCTGCAGCCGCAGCTGCAGCTAAGCCAAATGATGTTGTTGCCAAAAACAATACACCTTCAAAACCAATCAAAAAGGCCAATGATAACGAGCCTTCTACAGGAATGACTTCTGTTTCTAAAGACAGAACCTATTCTCCTTTAGAATCAACTCCCGAAGGCATGGAAATGTCTTTGAATTTTGAGAACAATCGTGGACGATTACCTTGGCCAGTATCTAATGGTATCGTGACCATCGATTTTGGAGTGACCAATATGGAAGGAACAAAATTGGCTCAAAAGTCTGATGGAATAGAAATCTCTGTACCTGTTGGTACAAATGTTCGATGCGTTGCAGATGGAGAAGTAGTTTATGCTGCAGAAGCTGCAGGGGAATTAATTGTAATCGTGAAACATGGAAAATATTTCACTGGGTATAAAAATTTATCCACGCTATCTGTATCAAGAGACCAATCCGTAAAATCTGGTTCTATATTAGGAAAATCAGGTACTTCAATTGATGGTGAAGGCGCCATTCTATTTATGATTATGAATGACAAAAGCGTTTATCAAAACCCTAAGTCCTGGCTTAAGAGCCGATAAATCAATTGCTCAAAGTTTTCAAATAACAAAAGCAAAAAACAGGCTGCAGACTAATTTTTTATTTCCTTGAATAAAGCGTAAATTGTTGCAAACCGAATGCATGCAACAATTCATCTTGTCCTTCGACCAAGGAACCACCAGTAGCCGCGCCATCATTTTCGATAAAAAAGGATCGATCATTGCTTCTGCACAAAAAGAATTCACGCAATTTTTTCCTCAACCAGGATGGGTAGAACATGATGCCAATGAAATTTGGAGTACTCAAATTGGAGTAGCTGCAGAAGCAATTTCAAAAGCCGGATTAGGAGTAAAAGAAATTGCTGCAATCGGAATTACCAATCAAAGAGAAACAACAGTTGTTTGGGATAAAATAACTGGCATGCCAGTTTATAATGCCATAGTTTGGCAAGACAGGCGTACTGCTGATTATTGCGATGTTTTAAAAAGTCAGGGTCATGCTTCTTTGATTCAGCAAAAAACAGGACTCATCATTGATGCCTATTTCTCTGCAACTAAATTAAAATGGATTTTAGAAAATGTAGATGGAGTCAGTGAGAAATTAGCAAATGGAGATCTTTTATTTGGCACAATCGATACCTGGTTATTGTGGAAACTAACCAATGGAAATGTGCATGCTACGGATGTTTCAAATGCATCCAGAACAATGTTGTTTAATATTCATTCACTTGAATGGGATAAAGAACTCTTGGAATTGTTTAATATTCCTGCATCTGTTTTGCCTGCTATAAAAAGTAGCAGTGAAGTTTATGGGCATACGCAGCATGTATTGGCAGCTCATTCAATTCCAATTGCTGGTATGGCCGGAGATCAACAAGCAGCTTTGTTTGGTCAACAATGTACTCATCCTGGGATGGTTAAAAATACTTATGGCACAGGATGTTTTATGTTGATGAATACAGGAACAAAACCTGTACAATCCAATAATCATTTACTAACTACTGTTGCATGGCAAATCAATGGCGAAACACAATATGCATTAGAAGGCTCCGTATTTATTGCCGGCGCTGTGGTACAATGGTTAAGGGATGGATTAAAAATTATTAGAACTGCAGCTGAAATTGAAACTTTGGCAGCCACCGTAGAAACAACAGAAGGAGTCTATATTGTTCCAGCGTTTGCAGGACTAGGAGCTCCTTATTGGAACCAACATGCAAGGGGCACAATAGTGGGTATTACCAGAGGAACAAACAGCGGACATATTGCTCGGGCTGCATTGGAAAGTATTGCTTTTCAAACAATGGATCTGTTGAGTGCTATGGAAGCAGATGCAGGTATTTCAATAAAAGAACTGCGTGTAGACGGAGGAGCAACAGCCAATAATTTATTGATGCAATTTCAAAGCGATTTATTACAAACCAAAGTAATCCGACCAATTACTGTGGAAACCACAGCTTTAGGTGCAGCCTATTTAGCAGGTTTGGCAGTTGGGTACTGGTGGGATACCAACGAAATTCAAGAATTATGGCAAAAGGAAAGAACATTTACTCCAACAATGAGTATTGAATATAAGCAACAATTGGCAGCAGGGTGGGCTAAAGCGGTAGGAGCTGCTATGAGTTATTAATAATGAATGTTGAATGAACAGAGATGAGATGCTTGCTCAATTAAAAGAGCAGCCCGAATTTGATATCGTAATTATTGGAGGAGGTGCAACAGGGCTGGGTTCAGCTGTTGACGCTGCCTCGCGGGGTTATCGCACGCTCTTAATTGAACAATATGATTTTGGAAAGGGCACATCGAGCAGATCTACTAAACTGGTTCATGGAGGAGTAAGATATTTAGCACAAGGAAATATTAAATTGGTTCGAGAAGCATTACGCGAAAGGGGATGGTTATTAAAAAATGCACCCCATCTCACTTCTGTACAACCATTTATTGTACCTGTTTTTAGTTGGTGGGAAAAAATATATTATAGTATTGGGCTGAAAGTG
Source organism: Sphingobacteriia bacterium (assembly GCA_037129425.1). GTDB lineage: Bacteria > Bacteroidota > Bacteroidia > Chitinophagales > Chitinophagaceae > Sediminibacterium. The sequence continues at coordinate 135,208 of JBAXUV010000003.1, read as the reverse complement.
TATGATTTGTTGTCGGGAAAATTAAGTTTAGGTAACACGATTTTATTGAATAGAAAAGAAACAATAAAGCATCTACCTGCTATTAATCCAAAGAAATTAGTTGGTGGAATTTTATACTATGATGGTCAATTCAACGATAGTGTTTTATGTACATCTTTAGCCGCTACTGCAGCTAAACATGATGCAGTTGTTTTGAACTATGTAAAAGCGATTGGATTTATAAAAGAAAAAGGAATAATTGTAGGAGTAGAATTGGAAGATACCATTGGAAATAAAAAACTAACGGTTAAAACCAAGTCGGTAATTAATGCTACCGGCGTTTTTACCGATGCTGTTTTAAACATGGATGAGCCAACCGATGAAGTTTTAGTAACGCCATCTCAAGGTATTCACTTGGTACTCGATCCAAAATTTTTTACCGGTACACATGCCATGATGATCCCTAAAACCGATGATGGACGAGTCTTATTTGCAGTGCCCTGGCAAAATAAAATAGTAGTAGGCACTACAGATACGCCTATACATTTAATTGATATAGAACCTAAGCCACTTGCTGAAGAAGTTGAATTTATCCTTGAACACTTTAACAGATATACCACTGCTTCAATTACTCGTAATGATGTAAAAAGTGTTTTTGTAGGGCTTCGTCCTTTGGTAAAAACCACCAATATAGGCTCTACTGCCTTGTTGTCTAGAGATCATACTTTAGTAGTTGCTCCTAGCAGATTAGTTACCATTACTGGCGGCAAATGGACTACCTATAGAAAAATGGGTCAAGATGCAGTTGATAATGCCATCTTTGTTTCTAAACAGGATCGGAAAAAAGATTGCTTCACCCAACACCTAGCTTTAGGAAACGAATCAGAAAAACAAAACATTATAAAAGAACTGGTCAGACAAAATCCAGTATTAGGGGAGAAACTCCATGCTCAATATGATTTTACAAAAGCAACTTTGATCCATGCAATTCGTTACGAAATGGCCATTACAGTAGAAGATTTTTTAGCAAGAAGAATTCGATTGCTTTTTTTGGATGCAAATGCAGCAGTTGAAATTTGCGATGAAGTTGCTCAATTAATGGCGCAGGAATTAAAAAAAGATGCTATTTGGGAAGAATCACAGAAACAATCTTTTAAAACACTTGCACAACAATATTTACTAGCGTAAATTAGAGAACGATTGAACCATTAAACTATTTTTATGAATGTTTATGTTGCAGAAATACTGGGAACCGCACTGCTGATAACTTTAGGAAATGGAGTTGTTGCCAATGTTATATTACATAAAACCAAAGGGAATAACGGAGGACTAATTTCCATTACTTTAGGTTGGGCAATGGCCGTTTTTGTTGGCGTACTTGTTTCAGCAAATGTGAGTGGGGCACATTTGAATCCTGCAGTAACTGTTGGATTGGCTGTTATAGGAAAATTTGATTGGGCACTTGTTCCGGGTTATATGTTGGCACAATTAATTGGTTCGATGATCGGCGCATTATTGGTTTGGATTATTTATCGCCAACATTTTGATGAAACTGCTGATGCTGCAACTCAATTGGCAGTATTTAGCACAGCTCCATCTATTCGCAATGCCCAACACAATTTTACATCGGAGTTTTTGGCCACATTTATTTTTATGCTGACCATTTTATTTATTACTAAATCATCCAATAGTTTAGGTTCACTCGATGCTTTGCCAGTTGCATTAGTTGTTTTGGGTATTGGTTTAGGATTAGGTGGGCCAACTGGTTATGCCATTAATCCTGTAAGAGATTTAGGACCCAGAATCATGCATAGCATCTTGCCTATCAAACACAAGGGAAGCAGCGATTGGAAATATAGTTGGGTGCCAGTATTTGGGCCATTAGCTGGAGCTATTGCTGCTGCAGTGTTGTATCAATTGATTGTTACTTCATAAATGGCAATTTAAATCCGACGGATAATGCTTTCGGCTTTTTGAGTGGGGGCAATTGTTTTTGATATTCCGTATAATAAATTTTCAACAAAATGATAAAATAGGAAATGATTAATGGGCCAAAGATCAATCCGGTAATACCAAAATATTTCAAGCCCATAATTACGCCCAATACAGTTACAATCGGATGCACATCGGCCATTTTCTTGGCCAGAACAAATCGGATGATATTATCAATGGTTCCTAAAAATAAGAAGCCCCAAATAAGTACAACAATTCCTTGCCAAGTTTGTCCTTGGGCTAATTGATAAACAGCAATCGGTACCCAAATTAATCCTGTGCCTATAATCGGAATGATTGATGCGAATCCTGTAAGCACTGCCCAGAATCCTGATTCATGAACCCCAGTGAATAAGAATGCTACATAAGCAAAAATCCCTTGTGCAACAGCAATCAATGGAACACCAACTGCATTACTAAAAGTTTGTGCTTTTAATTCTTCTCCAAAAATCTTGATCTTTTCTCTTTTGAATGGAAGGTATAATAAGATAGCAGCTTCCATTCGATTTATATTCATGATCATGAAATATAAAAAGAAATACATCATTGCAATAGAGCTCAATAAATTCAATCCTTGATTTAATAAAGAAGATAAAAATTCGGTTATCAATGATTGGATCTGTCCTAAATTTTTTTCTGATAACAATGTAAAATGAAACTGATCTCTGATCTGAACATCCAAATGCTTCAGCGGCTCTATAATTTGATTGGTATTTTGCGAAACTGTTAATGCTTTTTTATAGAGCATTGCCACCATCAATGAAAGAGGAAGTAGAATTATAAAAAAGGAAATGATAATTACTAAAGTTGCAGCTGCACTCTTGCTCCATTTTCTTTTCCTTGTTAACCAATTTACTGGCTGTTTACTCAGCACATAAAACATGACTGCTGCTAAAAAAGCAGTTGTAAATGCCGACAAACTATAAATCAGAAAAACCCCAATCAATAGTATGAAAGCCAGAAAAAAGTAACGGTTTATTTTATTGTCTTGTAGCATTGTTGTAACTTGTAACAAATGTATCGATAATGAATGAAAACCATAAATTCACGGCAGGATTGTTACTCGGTGCTTTGGCAGGAACTGCTTTAGCATTATACCTGAATAGTGAAAAAGGGAAGCAATTATTGTCTGATATTCAACTTGATGCTGCCACTTTAAAGTCCGAAATAGATACAGGAATAGATAAAGTAGATGAATCTCTACAAGAAATGCTGTTGAAGGCCAGAAAATTGGTAACAGAACTCGAACAAAAATTAGGAGACACTCAAATTACCTAAAATGACGGACTCCAATCCATTTTTCAGTGAATCAAAAAAAGAGATAGAGAGTTACCTCGAAAATAGGGCCCTTTTAATTAAAATGCAGGCCATTAGCACAAGTTCGCGCCTTGTGGCCAAACTGGTTGTTGGGATGGTTCTTGGGCTCTTAGGGTTTTGCCTTATTTTCTTTTTAAGTATTATGGCTGGTTATTTTTTTGCCGATTTAACCGGCAGCTTATATTTTGGATATGGTATTGTAGTACTTATTTATCTGGTTTTTTTTCTATTGGTATATTGGAAACGGAAAAAAATTGGAAAATCCATATCAGACAGCATTATTCAAATTTTATTTAGTAAAGATGAATAACCAACAATTACCTGATATAAAGTCCAGGGAATCACTTCAATTAGCGATTGAATTACTCAAAGAAAGGATTGATTTACAGGAAAAATCCATTGCAAATAGGGTACACCAGCTTCCATCCGAATTGTTTAAATCGGCTTCTGGAGCCATTTTACCGGCCATAATCAATCAAACTTCAATAGCTGGAATATGGAAAATATTGAAACTGGTGCCCATTGTACAGACTTTGTTTTCAATATTTAGAAAAAAAAGCCAAGAATAGCCTCCTTTTTTTAGCTCCATCCCCTTACCTTTGCCGCCAAAACGGGACCTTTTGGGTCCAGTTCATTTAAAACCTTAATTATACCTCCTGATATGGCCACAAAAGGGAAAATTAAACAGATCATTGGTGCAGTAGTTGACGTTCATTTTCCGGACGATAATACTTTGCCTGAAATTTACAATGCCTTAGAGATCACAAAAGAAAATGGTGATAAACTAGTATTAGAAGTGCAACAGCACCTTGGCGAAGACAGCGTACGAACCATTGCAATGGATGGTACAGAAGGATTAGTTAGAGGAATGTCTGTAATTGATACAGGAAGACCAATTACAATGCCTGTTGGCGAAGGAATTAATGGTCGCTTGTTTAATGTAACTGGAGACGCTATTGATGGGTTACCTCAGTTAAACAAAGAAGGCGGACGTGCAATTCACAATAAACCGCCATTGTTCGAAAACCTTAGTACAGCTTCGGAAATACTTTTCACAGGTATTAAAGTAATCGATCTTATCGAACCATATGCAAAAGGTGGTAAGATTGGTTTGTTTGGAGGAGCTGGAGTAGGTAAAACTGTATTGATTCAAGAATTGATCAACAACATTGCAAAAGGTCACGGTGGATTATCAGTATTTGCTGGTGTGGGAGAAAGAACCCGTGAAGGAAATGATTTATTGCGTGAAATGATTGAAGCAGGTATTATGAAATACGGCGACAATTTCAAACATAGCATGGAAGAAGGTGGATGGGATTTAAGTAAAGTAGATATGGAAGGATTGAAAGATTCTAAAGCTACTTTCGTATTCGGTCAGATGAATGAACCTCCAGGAGCTCGTGCTCGTGTTGCTTTGAGTGGTTTAACAATTGCTGAATATTTCCGTGATGGAGATGGTACAGGAAAAGGAAAAGACATTTTATTTTTCGTAGATAATATCTTCCGTTTTACACAAGCTGGTTCTGAGGTTTCGGCTTTATTAGGTCGTATGCCATCAGCGGTAGGATACCAGCCTACTTTGGCTACTGAAATGGGATTGATGCAAGAGCGTATCACTTCAACCAAAAATGGTTCAATTACTTCTGTACAAGCAGTATACGTTCCAGCGGATGACTTGACAGATCCAGCTCCAGCAACAACTTTTGCTCACTTAGACGCCACTACTGTATTGAGTCGTAAGATTGCCGATTTGGGTATCTATCCTGCGGTTGATCCATTGGATTCTACATCAAGAATTTTGACTCCTGCAATTGTTGGTAATGAACATTACGATTGTGCGAACCGAGTAAAATTAATTTTACAACGTTACAAAGAACTACAGGATATCATCGCCATCCTTGGTATGGATGAATTAAGCGAAGAAGATAAAATGACTGTTCAACGTGCTCGTAAAGTACAACGTTTCTTGAGTCAGCCATTCCATGTTGCGGAACAATTTACAGGATTGAAAGGGGTATTTGTTAGCATTGAAGATACTATCAGAGCATTTAACGCCATCATGGATGGAGAAGTAGATGAATATCCTGAAGCAGCATTTAACTTAGTTGGTACTTTGGAAGATGCAATGGAGAAGGGTAAGAAAATGATTGAAGCAGCAAAAGGATAATTTATGATTCTAGAAATATTAACACCTGAAAAAAAATTGTATAGCGGCGAAGTATACGGTGTACAGTTACCAGGAACAAGTGGTTTATTTGAAGTATTAGACAAGCATGCTCCAATGGTGAGTGCTTTGGGTAAAGGAAATATGAAGATACTAGTTGACAAAAAAGAAACTACTTCTTATTCCATTCAAAGCGGCTTTGTTGAAGTGCTCAATAATAAAGCAACTGTATTGGTAGAAGGTGCAACAGAATTATAAAAATGCTTTCTAAATAGTTGAATTAACAGATTGAATCTACGGCTCCGAATTTCGGGGCCGTTTTTTTTAGTTCAACTGAGGATCGCTTGGGTAATTGCTCATTTGCGCGTATTCTCCGCCAAGACTATGTAAACTTTTTTTCCAGATCATTTCTTCTTTAGGTAAAAAAATCAAAGCGGGAGTTGCTGGAGCAATGATCCAACTTTTACCTTCATGTTCTTCTGCTAATTGTCCCTGACTCCAACCACTATACCCTAGAAAAAAGCGGATGTCTTCTTGTGATAAACTTCCCTCTCTGAGTAAATCTACGATGGTTTCAAAATGACCACCCCAAAAAATACCCTTCGCTACTTCTACGCTTTCGGGAATTAAATGGGGTTTTCGATGTATAAAATGCAAGGTATTTTGTTGAACTGGTCCACCATCGTAAACGGTTATAGAGAGGTCAAAAGCCATTTCTACAAGGTCGCTTAAATGATAAGGGCTTTTTTTATTTAAAACCAAACCAAAGCTGCCTTCAGTATTATGCTCACAAAGCAAAACCACTGACCTTGCAAAGTTGGGATCCTTTAAAAAAGGATCAGATAATAATAATATGCCTTGGTTTAATTCCATTTGACACCAAAAAGGTATAAAAAAGTATTTATTTGTTAAAAAAAAGCTTTCAAGGCCTAAGAATCTAAAACAGCGCTTCAAAAAAGTATATTTGTGGTAGATGAAGAGAACTTTCCCTGTAATTATTGTATTAATATCGCTCTCCTTGCTGGGGCTTATTTTGCTGCAAGTATCTTGGTTTAATAACTTATTGGAACTTACTAAGACTCAACTAAATACTAAGATCAATGATGCTGGTTTTACAGTGGCCACTGATTTGGGAAAATCTACTTATGCGGGGCAGGTACTCAAGTTGAATAGAAGAGGGGGTTTAAGTTTAGGTTCCGATTTTCAGTTACACTTATTTAAAGCACCAACCGTTGAAGAAAAATTTACACCTGATGAAATTCAATCAAAAATTAGAAAATCATTTGATCGGTTGAATTTAGATAAACTCAAATTCGAATTTGCTATTACCAATACCAATGATGATTATGAGATGATGTCGAAAGGCTATGAAGCTGCGTTTTGGGATACGATTAATAACAAACGAGGGTACTATGTGATCCTTCCCGAAAATACCGAGGTAGAAACATTGCCTTCACTGGAAAAGTTAATCATCATTGTTCCGGATATTCAAAAACAAGTTTGGCAGTCATTACGTTGGATTATTTTAGGCGCTATCTTATTTATGCTGGTAATTATTGCAGCATTTTATGTGACTGTAAAAACATTATTGAATCAAAAAAAGCTGAGTCAAATTAAAAGTGATTTCATTAATAATATGACGCATGAATTTAAAACACCTTTGGCTACTATTTCTTTAGCTGTTGATGCGTTAAGTAATGAAAAAGTACAGAATAATAAAGAGAAGTCTGCTTATTTTAGTAAGATTATCAAAGAGGAAAATACCCGAATGAATAAGCATGTAGAAACCATACTGCAAGCTGCTTTCATGGAAAAACAGGAATTAAAATTAAACTTGTCTGTGATTCATGTGAACGAGATGGTTGAACAGATAATGGATAATTTTAAATTGCAATTACAAGAAAAAAGTGCCGACTTTCAATTATTGTTAAATGCCAAGAATGATTCCATTAATGGGGATGAAGTTCATTTTGCCAATCTATTGTCAAATCTCATTGATAATGCAATCAAATATTCAAAAGATAATTTATTCATTAAAATCTCTACCCATAGTACCAGAAATTATTTAGTCATTAGGATTGAAGACAATGGTATTGGGATGAGTAAAGAAAGTACTAAACGAATTTTCGAAAAATTCTATAGAGCACATACGGGCAATTTACATAATGTTAAAGGATTTGGATTGGGAATGAGCTATGTAAAAACCGTTATTGATGCACATAAAGGAAGAATTAAAGTAGAGAGTGCAATAGGAAAAGGAACTTCATTTACTATTGAAGTGCCGGTTGTGCAAATAACTGTTTAAGGATTACATCGGTCGCAGTACATTGGGTCTTCTTGCGATTTGCCTAAAGGAAATTTTTTCTCTTCCTGTTGACCACATTTTTGACACTGGTAAATATAGGCAAGTGTTGATCTAGTAGCGCAACCACATAAGCTACATGGAAGACCAGGTATTACATCTACAACATCAAACCCAGGTGTAGAACAATTAGGACATTGCTGGCTAATTTTTTGAATGAGTTTGATGCAAGCCTTCTCAATTACATTCATTCTGCTTGGGTTATTCATTGCACGCATATCTGTTTCTATATAGATACTTGAATATTGTTGCAATGAATTGATTACATGCTCTTCCAATAAATTCCAGTCCTTTATCCCTTTGATGATTAGTTTAGTTTCGTCCTTGGCATTTCGAAGTATCAATGCATGTGAAGGAAATTGAACCTGCTTTGCAAATTCTTTGGCTTCTTCAAGAGTATGAATTTGTTTGCCCGAAAAATTAGTTTCAGTGCTTAATTCTTTGACTTTTATTTCTATATCATTTTCAAAATCGATCAACACCAATATCTCTTCATCTGCTGGTACAAAACCTATTACCGGATGAGCTCCAAAAGAACCTTCACTGGCAATTGCCAATGAAGCCCCACTGTTTGCAGCTGCATGTTTACATTTTAATCTTGCTGTTGCTAATGGGTCAAGCGGTCTGCTAACTTCTCCAGAAAATGTACCCCATTGGTCTGTGTCTAAATTTTCAGCAAGGATAATTTCTACGCCCAATGCATTTTCGAGAAGCGGTTTTAACACTTTTTCTTTGCCATGCATGGTGGCAATTACCAATTGTCTATTTGCAAAAATGGGATTAATCATTCGCCCAAATTAAAGAACCATCTCCATAACTTAAAAAACGAAAATCATTGTCTAAAGCATATTGGTAAACCCTTTTCCAATCATCCCCAATTATAGCAGCAACCAATAATAACAACGTAGATTGCGGTTGATGAAAATTGGTGATCAATCCCTTCATGATTTTAAATTGATAGCCAGGCGCAATAATGATTTGGGTCTTAGTAATTATTTTTATAGCATTATTTTTTTTCATCCAATTCATTAAAGCTTGTAAAGCCATGGATGAAGAAATATGTTCGGCTTTTATTTCATAAGGATCCCATTGAGAAACAGTAAATTCATCCATTGATAAGTTGGGGTCTATATGGGTTTTAATGCCTAACCAATATAAACTCTCAATGGTTCTTAATGAAGTGGTTCCTACTGCTATTATTCCATTTTCTAATTTATTCATTATATGAAAAATGGCGTCATAATTTACTTCTATAAATTCTGCATGCATTTCATGATCCTGCATGGTTGTTGATTTTACTGGTTTGAATGTTCCAGCTCCAACATGTAATGTAACATAAGCAGCTTCAATATTTTTTTTAGCTAATTCAGCAAAAACATGATCAGTAAAATGCAATCCAGCAGTAGGGGCTGCTACTGACCCATCGTGCTTAGCATAAATTGTCTGGTATCTTTCTTTATCTGTTTCTTCTGTTGTTCTATTCAAATAAGGTGGAAGTGGAATAGAGCCTGCTATATGCAATAACTCTGCAAAACAAATTGTTGAATCAGACCAACTCAATTCAATCAAATATGCATCGCTTAGTTGTTGAATTTTTTGCGCCTCAATAATAATTGTTGTTCCATTATTATCGGTTTCACAAATAATTTTTCCATCCTTCCATTTTTTGGCCCCACCTACCAAACATTTCCAAAAAACTTTTCCTTTTTGTAGCATCGCTGTAGTGATATCTCCATATTCATCAGCTGGTTCTAAGCAGAAAATTTCAATGATAGTACCAGTATCTTTTTTAAAATACAATCTTGCTTCTACCACTTTGGTATTATTGAATACCATTAAACTATCTCCCATTAATTGATCAGCTAAGTTGCGGTAGGTAAACTGGCTTATTTGCCCTGATTGGTAAACCAATAATTTACTCTGATCTCTCTCCGAAAGTGGGTATTTAGCGATCCTTTCATTGGGCAAATCATATGAAAAATCAGTAATTGATATAGTAGACGGGTGTTTCATGCTTTATGGTATTGAGTTTCAGGGGTTTTCCACAGAAATTAACAGGTTATACAGTGGCTTTTTCTGCCTTTTCGAGCAAAGGTAAGCTCCAATTGAATCATAGCCCTAGTATAATCTGTGGATAAATACAACCTACCTAAATTAGGGTCAAAAGTGGGAAAAAGTGTTATTTTGTGTCAACAAGTGGTAATCTTGAATTTATTTATACACTTATGATCGGATTTCACGGAGAATATGAATCAACGGTAGACGCAAAAGGGCGTTTTCTGCTTCCTGGCGGACTGAAAAAACAGTTGCCAGAAGGGGAGACCCGCTTTATACTCAGCCGTGGATTTGAAAAATGCCTCACGTTATATCCAATTAAAAGTTGGGAATTAATTATTGCCAAGATTAGTCTGTTGAATGATTTTGATCCAAAAGTACGAGAATTCCGACGTCAGTTTTTGGGGGGAGCCACAGAAATTGAATTGGATGCTGCTGGGAGGATGTTATTGCCAGCTTCTTTGAAAGAATTTGCTGGTTTACAAAAAGACATCGTTTTAGCGGCTGCTTTGGATCGTTTTGAAGTTTGGGATGCAACCAAATACAAACAGCTCTTTGAAAATTTTTCACCAGAAGCGTTTAGCAGCTTAGCTCAAGAAGTAATGGCAGAAGCTGATAAAAAATCAACACAATTGTAAAATGGGAAAATTGCCTGTTGATGATTATCATGTTCCTGTACTCTTCAATGAATCTTTAGAAGGCTTAGCAATTCAACCAAATGGAACTTATGTGGATTGCACATTTGGAGGAGGTGGTCATAGCGGAGGTATATTAAGTCGCTTGAATAATAAAGGCCGCTTGATTGCTTTTGATCAAGATGCTGATGCACAAAGGAATTTGCCAAATGATGAAAGGGTATTGTTTATTGCACAAAACTTTAGACATATCCATCGTTTTTTAAAGTTACATGGTATTGAACATGTTGATGGAGTATTAGCCGATTTAGGAGTAAGTAGTCATCAGTTTGATGAAGGCGATCGTGGGTTCTCTATTCGATTTGAAGGACCGATGGATATGCGTATGGATCAACGTCAAACAATTACTGCAGCTACTATTATCAAAACATATACTGAGCAACAGCTACATAAAATTTTTGAACAGTTTGGGGAAGTGACCAATTCAAAAACTTTGGCTAAACACATTGTTCATCAAAGAGCGCATTTGCCTTTTGTAACCATTGAACAGTTTAAAGCATTGATAAGCCCAGTGGTAAAGGGAAACCCTAATAAGTATTTAGCACAGGTATTTCAGGCATTAAGGATTGAAGTAAATGACGAAATGGGAGCACTCAAATTGTTATTGGAACAATTGCCCCTAGTGTTGAAGCCAGGCGGAAGAGCTGCCATTATTACGTTTCATTCGATTGAAGATAGAATGGTGAAAAATTTTTTTAAACAAGGAAGCTTTGAAGAAGCAGTGGACAATCCATTTGAAATAAGCAGTAAAAAAAATGTTTTTCTGCAAGTCAATAAAAAACCAATCACAGCAGGAGACATTGAATTAAAACAAAACAAAAGAAGCAGAAGTGCGAAGTTGAGAGTAGCGGAGAAAATATAGATAAGGATTCGATTGTTGTAATTGAATATTAATTGTAAAGTGTAAAAATAGCCCGGTGACCGAAAACAAAACACCACAAAAAAATATCCTAAAAGCATTGCTCAATTATGAGTGGGTGTTAAAGAATATTCCTTTCTTTTTATTCCTTTCATTATTAGCGGTACTCTATATAGCAAATGGGCATATGGCAGATCGAACAATTCGTCAAATCAATTCCATCAATAATGACTTAAAGGAATTGCAATATGTATATAAAACATTGAAGAGTGAAGTAATGTATAAAACGGAGGAAGCGCAGATAGTAAAAGCTTCTGCACCTCTTGGTTTAAAAGTTAGTAAAGACATGCCAGAAAGAATTAAGAATAATTAATGGAAGTAAAACGCGATATATTATGGAGAGTGTACCTCAGTTATATACTGGTGGTATTGGCTTGTATCGCCATTTTTGGAAAGGCTGTATATATCCAACAATTTGAAGGGGCTAAATGGCGCAGCATGAGCGATAGCTTACACCAGCGTATAGATGAAATTGAAGCGCAAAGAGGTACCATTTATAGTGAGGATGGACAGATGTTGAGTACAAGTATTCCGCAATTTGATATTTACATTGATTTTCGGGTGGCTGCTTTAAGAGAGAAAAATGGATTAAGATTTAGAGAGAATATTGATTCATTGAGTATTTGTTTAGCCAATTTATTCAAAGACTTATCTGCAGCAGAATATAAATCAATACTACAGCAGGGTTATAAAGCAGAAGAGAGTTATTTTCTGTTAAAGAAAAAAATCTCCTTTAGAGAGTATGATGAACTTAGAAGGTTTCCATTATTCAAGCAAGGCCGATATAAAAGTGGGCTTATTGCCAATGAAAGAACCATTCGTCTGAATCCTTATCAAATGCTTGCATTTAGAACAATTGGCTTGGCCAGAGATTCTAATAAAGTGGGCTTGGAAATGACTTATGATAGTATTTTGAAAGGAAGAAATGGAAAACAAACAGTTCGTTCAATTGCAGGTGGAGTAGGTGTGCCGGTTGACGATACTTATTTGATCGAACCTGAAACAGGAAAAGATATTGTAAGTACTATCGATGTATTTATTCAAGATATTACTGAAACTGCATTAATGAAGATGATGATTAAAAATGATGCAGATCATGGCTGTGCAATTGTAATGGAAACAAAAACTGGAAAAATAAAAGCAATTGCCAACTTAGGGAAAAGAAGTGAAGGGGCTTATTGGGAAGATTTTAATTATGCCATTAGCCCAAGTGAACCAGGTTCTACTTTTAAACTCGCTACTATGATGGCATTATTGGAAGATAAGAAAGTAGCACTTAATCAAATAGTTACTCTAGAGCATGGTGCATGGAGAATTGCTGGTCAAACTGTATACGATTCAGAAGTACATAAAGAGAATGAAGTAACTGTAAAACACGCTTTTGAATTAAGTTCAAATGTTGCAATGGCTAAAATGGCGGTTACTCATTATGCAGCTAATCCTCAATTGTTTTTAAAGCATTTAAATAAAATGCGGATGGATACAGTTACTGGGATTGATTTAGTTGGAGAAAGAACTCCAGTAATATATAAACCAGGTGGAAAATTTTGGGGTCCTACAACTTTGCCATGGATGGCTTTTGGATATAACCTTTCTATTAGCCCTTTGCAAACTGCCATGTTATACAACACGATTGCAAATAATGGAACTATGTTGAAGCCTTATTTAGTAAGCAGTATAAAAGAAGAAGGTATTTTATTAAAAGAATTTTTGCCTAAAGTGCTCAATGAAAAAATTTGTAGCGATGCAACATTGGCTCAATTGAAATCATGTTTAGAAGGAGTTTGTATTGAAGGAACTGCCAAAGAATTATTCAAAGACGTTCCTTATAAAGTGGCTGGCAAAACTGGAACAGCTTTGGTTGCAGACGGTAACAAAGGCTATGCTTCTAAAATATACCAATCTTCTTTTGCTGGATATTTCCCAGCTGAAAATCCACAGTATACCTGTATTGTAGTAATAAAAAATAAACCATTTGCGCCAGTATTCTATGGGGCATCTGTAGCAGGTCCGGTATTTAGAGAAATCGCAGATAGATTGTACAGTACTTACTTGAGAGGTACTAAATCCAATTTAGTAAACAATAAAAAGTCGGACAGTATTTCTTATAAATATGCTGGATATAAATCTGATATCACTTATTTAAGTAATCAACTCAAACTGAAATATCAAGATTCAACAGGTAGGGCTGATCAGTGGAGCAGTATTCAAAGCACAAATGCTTCATTGGTTCTACAAAGAAAACCAATAGACGATAAATCAATGCCAGTATTAAAGGGCTTGGGATTAAAAGATGCCATCTTCCTTTGCGAAGAAATGGGGCTTACTGTTAGTGTAAAGGGTAAGGGAAAGGTAGAAGAACAATCAATCTTACCAGGGCAGGCTATTGCTAAAGGGCAACAAATTATTTTATCACTCAATTAAGTTGATAAGCAACATGAAAAGAATACAAGAGCTTACAAAATCAATTAAAATCAAACAAAGCGTTGGAGATTTATCTTCTTCTGTTGTTGCTATTGAAATTGACTCCCGTAAGGTAATTGTAGGATCTTTGTTTGTTGCAATCAATGGGGTTCAATCTGATGGACATTTATTCATCAATAAAGCAATTAATGCTGGTGCAATAGCCATTGTTTGCGAAACTATGCCTGAAGAATTAATTAGTGGAGTGGTCTATTTGCAAGTAAATAATTCACAGGAAGCTGCCGCATTAATGGCTGTTGAATTCTATGATCATCCTTCACAAAAGCTAGAGTTGGTAGGTGTTACAGGAACAAATGGTAAAACCACTATAGCCACTATACTCTTTAAATTATTCCGTCAATTAGGATATACCTGTGGGTTGATCAGTACTGTTCAAAATCAGATTAACGATACTATTATTCCAGCAACACATACTACTCCAGATGCTATTCAATTAAACGCCTTGTTAAATACAATGGTAAATGAGGGATGTACTCATGTATTCATGGAATGCAGTAGTCATGCAATACACCAGCATAGAATTACCGGGCTGAATTTTGCTGGCGCTTTATTTAGCAATATCACACATGATCATTTAGATTACCATAAAACATTTGAAGAATATATTCGGGTAAAGAAAAGTTTTTTTGATCAACTTCCTGCTACTGCTTTTGCTATTTCAAATGCCGACGATAAAAGGGGAGAAGTGATGTTACAGAATACCATCGCTAAAAAATATTTATATAGCTTAAAAACATTGGCTGCTTTTAAAGGTAAAATTTTAGAAAATGCATTGACTGGATTAATCATGTTGGTGAATGATCAGGAGGTTCATTTTAGATTAATCGGGGAATTTAATGCCTATAACCTTTTAGCAGTTTATGGAGCAGCTATTTGTTTGGGAGAGGAGAGTCATACCGTATTGACCGCTTTGAGTTTACTAAGTGGGGCAGAAGGCAGATTTGATTATATCATTAGTAACAACGGTATAATTGGTATCGTCGATTATGCGCATACCCCGGACGCTTTAGAAAATGTATTGGCTACCATTAAAAAATTAAGGAAAGGACATGAGCAAATTATAACAGTAGTAGGCTGCGGTGGAGATAGAGATAAGACCAAAAGACCAATAATGGCTCAATCTGCCTGCGATTTAAGTGATCGCGTAATTCTCACAAGTGATAATCCTAGAACAGAAGATCCTACAGCTATTTTGGGTGATATGGAAACTGGTTTAACAAGCGCCGCAAAGAGAAAGTACATCACGATTGTTGACAGAAAAGAAGCAATTGTTGCTGCAGTCAATTTTGCCAAAGCAGAAGATATTGTTTTGGTTGCAGGGAAGGGGCATGAAAAATACCAAGATATAAATGGAGTAAAATATCCATTTGATGATAAACAAGTGTTGTTGGAAGCTTTTGGAAAAATTATTAATAACTCAAACAAGCAATAACCATGCTGTATCAATTATTTAATTGGCTAAAACAACATTTTGATATTCCTGGTGCAGGATTATTTCAATTCTTGACTTTCAGGATTGCGATGGCTATATTATTGTCTTTATTGATCGCAACAGTTTATGGTAAAAGAATTATTTTATTCTTGCAAAAGAAACAAATTGGTGAGTCGGTTCGTGAATTAGGACTACAAGGGGAGCAACAGAAGAAAGGGACTCCAACGATGGGTGGAATTATCATTTTATTGAGTATTCTCATACCTACTTTATTATTTGCCAATCTTGATAAAGTATATATACGTTTAATGATTCTTTGTACGGTATGGTTGGGTGTGATTGGTTTTTTAGATGATCTTTTTAAAATTCGTGCAAGAAAAGCTGCACTTCAAGCAGGACAGTCTTACAAAAAGAAAGACAGTGACGGTTTAGCTGGAATTTCTAAAATCATTGGTCAGGTCGGACTAGGCGTGATCATAGGTGTTACCTTATATTTTAGCAATGCGGTTACGGTTGAAAGAGAAATTATTGGTTCCGAAAGAAAAGTAACTGTTCTTCAAAAAGGAGAAAGATTTGCAAAAGATACTTCCATAGTTGTTCGTCAAATGGATGGTATCGAAAGAAGTTTTGTAAAAGTAAAAACGCCCATTACTACTATCCCATTTATTAAGAATCATGAATTCAATTATAGCAAACTCATTAGTTGGATAGGAGAAGGCGCTGAAAAATATACTTGGATTGTTTATATTTTAATTGTCACACTAATTATTACAGCAGTTAGTAATGGTGCCAATCTAACAGATGGATTAGACGGACTTGCAGCAGGTGTGAGTGCAATCATTGGTGCAGGCTTATTGATTTTTATTTATGTAAGTGGTAACTACAAGTTTGCTGATTACCTCAATATCATGTACATCCCTAATTTGGGTGAACTATCCATTTTTGCAGGTGCATTTGTAGGAGCATGTATAGGATTCTTATGGTATAATGCATACCCAGCTCAAGTATTTATGGGTGATACAGGAAGTTTAGCCTTAGGTGGTATCATCGCTTCTTTGGCAATTATTGTAAGAAAAGAATGGTTGATTCCTATTTTCTGCGGAGTATTTCTTGTGGAGAACCTGAGTGTAATGATTCAGGTAGGTTACTTTAAATATACCAAGAAAAAATATGGTGAAGGAAAAAGGGTATTCCTCATGAGTCCTCTACATCATCATTACCAAAAGAAAGGGTTTCATGAAAGTAAAATTGCCGTTCGATTTTGGATTGTAACCGTATTATTAGTGGTATTGTCAATAATTACTTTAAAAATAAGATAGTCATTCATTGAGCAAACATATAGTCATATTAGGTGGAGGTGAAAGCGGAGTTGGTGCTGGATTATTAGCAAAGCAGCAAGGCTATACTGTTTTCTTAAGTGATGGTGGAATACTAAAAGAAAAATATAAAAAGGAATTAACGAGTGCCGGGATTGATTTTGAAGAAGGTGGGCATACAGCTGATAAAGTATTAGCGGCCGATGAAGTTGTTAAAAGTCCCGGTATTCCAGAAAAAAATGAATTGGTTAAAGCAATTAGGTTGAAAGGAATTCCTGTTATCAGTGAAATTGAATTGGCATACCGATTTAAAGGGGAAAGTAAAATTATTGCTATTACAGGAAGCAATGGAAAAAGTACTACCACTTCTTTGATATATCATATATGCGAAACAGCAGGATTGGATTGTGCTTTGGTAGGAAATATTGGTTACTCATTTGCAAAACAGGTAGCTGAGGATCCCAAAGAATGGTATATCGCCGAAATCAGTTCTTTTCAGTTAGATGATATTAAAGCATTTAAAGCCGATGTAGCCATACTGCTAAATATTACTGAAGATCACTTGGATCGATACGAGTACAAATTTGAAAATTATATTAATAGCAAGTTTAGAATAATTGAAAATCAAACCATCAACGATTATTTCATCTACTGCGATGATGATGAAATAATTACACAAAAACTCCCATTACTAACCATTCATACTAACCCACTACCATTCTCTATGAAACACGAAGTAAAAAAAGGCGGCTACATCAAGGGCGACCAGATGATGCTAAGAATCCAAGAAGAAAGAGTCAGCATGAGCATTTATGACTTTGCTCTTAAAGGAAAGCACAATCAGTACAACACCATGGCTGCAGGAATTGCTGCTGCAACTATTGGTATCCGAAAGGAAAAAATCAGAGAAGCAGTTAATAATTTCCACAACCTAGAACATCGGATGGAATTTGTTGCTATGGTTAGAGGAATTGAATTTATTAACGATAGCAAAGCTACTAATGTAAATAGTACTTGGTATGCATTGGAAAGCATGAACAAGCCCACTGTGCTCATTTTAGGAGGAACTGACAAAGGCAATGACTATTCTTTGATTGCAGATTTAGTTAAAGAAAAAGTTAAAGCAATTATTTGTATGGGAGTGGATAATAAAAAGATCATTGAAACATTTAAAGGTTTAGTGCCAGTAATTATCGAAACGGATAGTGCAAAGAAGGCAGTGAACGCAGCATTTAGATCTGCAACTAAAGATGATGTTGTTTTATTAAGCCCCGCTTGTGCAAGCTTTGATTTGTTTAAAAACTATGAAGATAGAGGTAAGCAATTTAAAGATGCAGTAAAAGAATTATAGAATGCCTGAAATAAACGATACACTTTTTTCGCAGATTCCTACAGTTGAAGGAATGCGAAGTCAGTTAATAGAAAGAACTAGAGGAGATAAATACATATGGGGTATTGTAGTGGTACTTTCTTTAGTATCTATTCTAGTTGTTTATAGTGCAACTGGTTCGCTTGCTTATAAAATGTATAAAGGGAATGCCAATATTTATCTTTTTAAACAATTGGCGTTTACGATGATTGGATTGTTGGTCATCTATTTTTTGCATAGAGTCAATTATTCTTTTTTCTCAAAAGTGGCAACCATACTTTTTTTAATTTCAGTTCCATTGTTATTGTACACATTATTTTTTGGAGCTAAAATTAATGATGGAAGCAGGTGGATAAAGCTACCCATCATTAACCTTACTATTCAAACTAGTGATTTTGCCAAGCTAGCTTTGTTTATGTATATATCTAAAATGTTGAGTAAAAAGCAGGAAGTTATCAAGGATTTTATGAAAGGTTTTATTCCAGTAGTTACTCCAGTATTAATTATTTGCGCATTGATTATGCCAGCGAATCTGTCTAATGCATTATTAACAGGTGCTACTTCACTTTTATTGATGTTTATTGGAAGAATAAGCATGAAGCATATTTTACTTACAGTGTTAATTGCTATGATACCTGTTACATTTATTATTTCAGTAGCAATGCTTACCTATGATGGAAGAGCTAAGGAAGATATTACAAGGCCAGTTGTAGCAGAGAAAATGAAATCGATGGGAAGATTTGGAACCTGGGTGAAAAGGGTGCAGGATTTTATGTATGCCAATGATAAAGAAACCCCATATCAGATTCAACAAGCAAAAATTGCTATCTCTAATGGAAGTATATTGATAGGCCTTGGCCCAGGTAACAGTCAGCAAAGAAATTTTTTGCCTCAAGCCTATAACGATTTTATTTATTCCATTATCATTGAAGAATATGGTTTATTGGGAGGAGCATTTATGATTTTTATTTATCTGGTATTTTTATTTCGATGTATAAAAATATTTAGAAGATGCCCCTATGCTTTTGGCGCATTCCTTGCGTTGGGATTGAGCTTTACTTTAGTAATTCAGGCAGTGGCTAATATGGCTGTAAACGTGAATCTTGTTCCTGTTACAGGGGTTACACTACCCTTGGTTAGTATGGGAGGAAGTTCTTTTCTATTCACCTGTGCTGCAATTGGCATTGTATTAAGTGTTGCCAGAAATGTAGAACAGTTAGAAGGAATTGGAAATATAGAAAAACCGGTAATTAAAACAGCAATCGATAGTTAATTGGCAAAGAAATTTATCATAGCGGGAGGTGGAACTGGAGGACATATTTTTCCAGCTATTGCAATAGCCAATGCAATAAAAATGATCATGCCTAATGCCCAATTCCTTTTTGTTGGAGCAAAGGGAAAAATGGAAATGGAGAAAGTGCCTAAAGCTGGTTTTGCTATTGTTGGGTTGGATATTGCTGGTTTTGATAGGTCAGCTATGTTTAAAAACATCAGCTTACCATTTAAATTGATATTGAGCTTTTTGCAAGTGATTAAAATTTTTAGAAGGTTTAGGCCTGATGCAGTTATTGGAGTGGGTGGTTATTCCTCTTTTCCTGTTTTAAGATTTGCCCAGGCACATGGTATTAAAACATTCATCCATGAGAGTAATTCCTTTGCGGGAAAAGCGAATATTTTATTGGGTAAAAAAGCCGCTAAAATTTTTGTAGCAACAAAAGGGATGGACCAGTTTTTTCCTTCCGATAAAATTGTAATTACTGGAAATCCTGTTAGAAAATCAATTGCTGAATGTACTTTGAGCCGCAACACTGCAATTGCTTTTTTTGGTTTAAACCCAACAAAAAAAACGGTTTTAGCTGTAGGAGGGAGTCTTGGTGCGAAATCAATTAATGAAGCTTTGTTAAATGGCTTACAAGCTTTTGAACAGAATAATATTCAATTGATTTGGCAAACTGGAAAACAAGGTTCATCTATATATAAAGAAGCAGCAAGTTTGCAAAGACATATTTGGATCAGTGATTTTATTCAAGAAATGGAATATGGATATGCCGCAGCAGATTTAGTAATAAGTAGAGCAGGTGCAATGGCTGTTACTGAACTAGCTGTGGTGGGTAAACCTGCCGTATTAGTTCCCTATCCACATGCTGCCGAAGACCATCAAACAGCTAACGCATTGCAATTGGTAAATGAAGAAGCTGCCATGATTGTTTCTGATGCTGAGACCAAAGAACATCTGGTTAAAACGGTTATTGATCTAGTTAAAAATGAGGATGAATTGAATACACTAACTACTAATATTAAAAAATTGGCAATACTAAATGCTGATCATCTGATTGCCAATGAAATTTTGAAAATGATATCATGAACCAATTAACTACTATCAATAAAATTTATTTCATTGGAATTGGGGGTATCGGCATGAGTGCACTTGCTAGGTATTTTTTATCGAAAGGTGTAGTAGTCAGTGGATATGATAAAACGGTTACAACACTTACTTCAACTTTAGAAAAAGAGGGTATTGCTATTCATTATGAAGAGAACCTTTCATTGGCTCCTAAAGATATTGATGTAGTAGTTTACACCCCTGCCATTCCTGCTAATCATGCAGAATTGGTATATTATCAAACCAATAATTATACAGTAGTTAAGCGGAGTGATATTTTGCAGTGGATTACACAAAACTCTTTTAATATTTGTATTGCAGGTACTCATGGAAAAACAACTGTTACTTCTATGACAGCGCATATTTTAAGGCATAGTGGATACGGTTGTAATGCTTTTTTAGGAGGAATTGCAGCGAATTACAATACTAATTTTTGGAGTCATGAAAGAAATGTGGTGGTAGTGGAAGCCGACGAATATGACAGAAGCTTTTTAAAATTATTTCCAGATATAGCCATTATCACCTCAATGGATCCTGATCATTTGGATATATATGGAACAGCAGAAGAAGTGGAAAAAGCATTCATTCAGTTTTCACAAAAGGTAAAAGAGGGTGGTTGTATAATTTCAAAATTTGGTTTAAGCAGGTCCGCAGAGTTGAATGCCGCAGATCATTATACATATGATCATCAAAATCAATCAGCGGATATTCATGTCAATGATTTAAAAGTAGTTAACGGAAGTTATTATTTCAATGTAAAAGGGAAGGGTTGGGAATTGGATAATATAGTATTGCACATGGGGGGCTTACACAATATTGATAATATACTCGCTGCTATTACTGTTGCTAAACATCTGGGAATTGATGACGATAAAATCCGGGCAGCAGTGGACAATTTTAAAGGGGTCAGAAGAAGATTTGAATATGCTTTAAAATCAGATGATCATATTTTAATTGATGATTACGCCCATCATCCCGAGGAATTAAATGCATTGATTGCAGGCGTGAGAAGTATATTTCCTGATGAAGCCTTGACCATTGTTTTTCAACCTCATTTGTTTACTAGAACCAATGACCAAGCCGATGCTTTTGCAAAAAGTTTAGATCAGGCAGATCAGGTCTTGCTCTTGCCCATTTATCCTGCAAGAGAGTTGCCAATGGAAGGTGTTGCCAGTGAAATGCTATTGAATAAAATGCAGATCAACAACAAACAGGTTATAGGCAAAACCGAATTGGTTGAATGGGTAAAAAAACATCAACCAAAATTGTTGGTAATGGCTGGAGCTGGAGATATCGATGCATTGGTTCAACCCATTAAAACTGTTTTAGAAAATAATTAATGAAAAAGCCAATCAATTGGAAAAAAATAATATGGAATACCTGCTGGATACTTTTCAGCATTGGGCTAATCGTATTATTTGGTGCTTCGATTCAACAAAAGAGTAAGAAGAAATGCAGCGCAATAAAAATTGACATCAAGGGTGCGGAGAAACACCTCTTTATTGATGAGAAAGATGTAATGGAATTATTACTGGCTAATGGTCCTATAGAGGGCAGTTTTATTCAATCACTTCCATTAAGAAAAATGGAAACTGCAGTTGAGCAAAATAAATGGGTCAAAAATGCAGAAATGTATTTTGATAATAACCAGGTTTTACAAATTAGCATTGAAGAAAGACAGCCGGTTGCAAGGGTATTTCAAGCGGATGGAGGCTCTTTTTATTTGGATACAACTGCCGTAATGCTTCCTTTGAGTAATAAAATAAGTGCAAGGGTCCCTGTTTTTACTGGATTTACAAAAGAGTATAGTAAGGATACCATCTTGATTCAGCAAATGATTGATTTGGCCAAATTTATTGGAGCGGACTCTTTTTTTACGGCTCAGATTTCCCAGATTGAAATTCGAGCCGACAAAAAATTTGAAATGGTTCCTTTGATTGGCGATCATATGATTGTATTTGGGGATGCTTCAGATTTATCCAATAAATTCAAAAAGTTAAAAGCCTTTTATCAATCGGTTTGGTTAGCCAATGGAATGAATACTTACGAAACCCTCGATTTGCAATATAAAAATCAGTTGGTTGCAGTACAAAAAGGTACTGCTAAAGCTGAGGCAGATTCAGCCGCTGCAATGATTTTACTGAAAAATAGCGCCCTTTTTCCTCCAATAATTGATTCCATTGCAACTAAAAAAGTCGATTCGATTCCCCTCAAATCATCAACACCACCTGCAAAGGTGAATAACAATAAAAAGACAAAGACAACAAAAAATCCGAAGCAAAAAACAATAAAAAGAATCAAAAACCGTTAAGAACTTAAATACATACCCTTATGAATCACAATGAAGCACCCATCATTGTTGGTCTGGACATCGGAACCACTAAAATCGCAGCAATTGCCGGTCGGAAAAACGAATTCGGTAAATTAGAAATTCTGGGCTTTGGTCGTGCCAACAGCAACGGAGTTCAACACGGTCAAGTGTTGAATATCGATCAAACCATCAAAGCAATTCAAGCTGCTTTGGAGAATTGCGCTCAAAGTAATCCTGATTTAGAAATTTCTGAAGTATATGTAGGAATAGCTGGTCATCATATTAAGAGTTTGCAGACCAGAGGAGATATTGTTCGTCAAGACCCTGATGTAGAAATTCAAAGTTGGGAAATCGATCAATTATTAAATAATCAGCGCAAGACCTTTATACCCGCAGGTGACCAGATCATTGATGTAATATCACAAGATTTTCATGTAGATAGTATTCAAAACATTAAGGATCCTGTTGGCTATAATGGAGTAAAAGTGGGCGCTAATTTCCACATCATTACAGGGGATAGAAATGCGATACGCAATATTCACAGGGCTGTTGATAGAAGTGGTCTAAAAACCAAGGATCTGGTTTTACAACCTTTGGCATCTGCTAGTGCAGTGATGAGTGAAATTGATATGGAAGCAGGGGTTGCTATTTTAGATATTGGTGGTGGTACAAGTGACTTAGCCGTATTTTATGAAGGAATTTTAAAGCATACTGCTGTTATTCCATTTGGTGGTGAAAATATTACGAATGATATTAGAATGGGATTGGGTGTGTTAAAAAGCCAGGCAGAAGCTATGAAGGTTCAATTTGGTAGTGCATTAGCAGATGAAGCAAAAGCAAATGCATATATCACAATACCTGGATTAAAAGGTATGCCAGCTAAAGAAATCAGCGTTAAAAATTTAGCCGCAATTATACAAGCCAGAATGGGTGAAATTCTGGATTTTGTAACCTATCACTTAAAGCAGGTTGGTTTAGATCACAGAGCTTTAAATGGTGGAATTATATTAACTGGCGGAGGTTCTCAATTAAAACATTTAATTCAGTTAACTGAATATACAACTGGCTTGAATGCAAGAATTGGCTTACCTAATGAACACCTTGCAGCAAATCATATCGATGAACTGAAAAAACCAATGTATGCTACTTGTATTGGTTTGATTTTAAAAGGATACAACGACTACGATCATAAGTACAAAGAGTTTACAGAAAAGTTTGTAAAAGTGGCTGTACCGGCGGGGTTAACAAAAACTACAGAATTGGTGAAAGAAGAAATAGCACCTGTTGCAACTGTAGATGTATCAATTAGAAAAGAACGTTTCTGGGATAAATTTAAAAACAATTTGATTGATTTATTTAAAGAAGAAGAAGACCAAGTAATCCGTTGATAAAATAAATAGTAGTGTTGTTCCGTTTCTAATATACTAACCCTAAAACTACTCTATGATTCATTTCGATCTTCCCAAGCAAAAATCATCCATTATCAAGGTATTGGGTGTTGGAGGTGGTGGAAGCAATGCGGTAAACTTTATGTTTGCCCAAGATATAGAAGGCGTTGATTTTATTATCTGCAATACCGACGCAAAAGCAATAGAACAAAGCAATATTCCCAATAAAATTCAATTAGGACCGCATCTTACGCAAGGATTAGGTGCAGGTGCAAATCCTGAAGTTGGTAAGAAAGCTACAGAAGAGTCTTTAGAAGAAATTAAAAGGATTTTGGAAGTAAATACCAAAATGGCTTTTATAACTGTTGGAATGGGAGGCGGAACAGGAACAGGTGGAGCACCTATTATTGCTCAGATTTGCAAAGATTTGGGAATTTTAACAGTAGGAATTGTAACTACCCCTTTTGGTTTTGAAGGACCTCGTAGATTGAAACAAGCAGAAGAGGGAATTGCTGCATTAAAGCCTTTCGTAGATACATTGTTGGTGATCAGTAATGATAAATTGCGCATGCAATATGGCAATTTGAAAATGAAAGAAGCATTTTCAAAAGCAGATAATGTATTGGCAACTGCTGCAAAATGTATTACTGATGTCATTAATAGCCGTGGACATATAATTGTAGACTTTGCTGATGTTTGTACAGTAATGAAAAATGGTGGTGTAGCCATTTTGGGAAAAGCAGAAGTTGAAGGAGAGAATAGAGCACAAATGGCAATTGAAGAAGCATTGAATTCTCCCTTGTTAAATGATAGCGATATTAAAGGTGCAAAATGGATTTTAATTAATATCAATAGTGCAGAAGGAGATCATGAGTGTACCATGGATGAATTAGAGATCATTAACAATCACTTGCGTATGCAAGCGGGTGAAGATACTGATGTTATTGTGGGAATGGGGTACGATTCAACATTGGATAAAAAAATTGGAATTACCTTAATTGCCACCGGATTTGAACATAAAGATCCTTTTGCTAAACCACAAGCGATCAAAACTCCGGAGGTAAAACCTGAAAAAGAGGTAGTTACTTTAGATATGAATATACTCGAGCAAAAGCCTGCTCCAGTAGCCACTTTGGCTACTCCGGCTGCTGCCCCAGTTCAAACCATAACAGAACCCATTACTCCTACACAACCAATTGTTCATGTATTTGATCCTATGGATGAGTTAACGCCAACCATGCAGGAACCAATGATGGAACTTGCATCAATGGAAGAAATCATCAATCATCAAATTGAAGAGCGTGAATCTTTGGTTTTACAATTTGAATTAAATACTGAAATTACTGCACCGGTCATTGAATCAGCTCAAATCAATCAGCCAGTAGCAGATGCAATCGAAAAGATCGACCAGCAAATTGTAGAAGAAATAGTTGAAGCGCATTTGAATTTTCAAATAAATGATCAACCATCATTGTCAGTTCCAACAGGATTAATGAGTAAACCTGCAAATATTTATGCAGATCAAACCAATGTTGAACCAGTTGCAGTAACTGTTATTGCTCCAGTTCAACAAACAATTCCTGTTGCAGATTCTACACCTACTGTTGTTCCTTCAGCAATTGAGGCAGTAGCAGATGAGAATCTATTCGAAATGCAATTGGTTGAAAAGTCAGATGAGATGATGCAAAAGGCACCAGTTGTTCCTGAACCATCAAGTTATACCGACGATGGATTTATGGATGATGTTGAGGAGCAAAAAAGAAGGGCTGCTGAAAGAATTCAAAAGCTAAGAAATTTATCTTTCAATATGAATAATTCAACTGATGCAAGTGGCGAGTTTGACGCTGTGCCAGCTTATATCAGAAGAAATATGGAATTATTTGGGAACACGCTTACTTCAGTTGAAAATTTCTACAGTAAGTATACGGTGGGCAAAGATGAAAATAATCAAACGCAAATTTCTACCATCAATACTTTTTTAGATGGTAAAAAACCAGACTAACCCAGTCTCTATAGATGTGTATTAATCGTGATTTAAGTTGTAACCTTCCCGGTTTTCCGGGAAGGTTTTTTTATTCAACTTTTTATGAACTACCTTGTTAGAATAAATAAAAAACATGCCAACGGTATTAATTACAGGTGGAACAGGAACAGTTGGGAAAAGGCTTACCCAATTATTATTGTCCAAAGGTTATAATGTAAATATTCTTTCAAGAGCAAAGCAAAAAGCTGAAACGGTTCAAGAAAATAAAGCCAAGGGCAAAATAGCCTATTTCAATTGGGATCTTACTAAAAAATATATTGATCCTTTAGCCATAAGTTCTGCTGATTTTATTGTTCATCTTGCTGGTGCAGGAGTTGCAGATAAGCGATGGACAGAACAAAGGAAAAAAGAAATTTTATTGAGTAGAACCCAAAGTTGTGATTTATTGGTGTCTTCTTTAAAGGAAGTTCCGAATAAAATTACTGCAGTGATTAGTGCTTCTGCGATAGGGTGGTATGGTCCTGATAATGCTAATTATGCCAATGCTCCTTTTACAGAAACCGCTGCTTCGTACAAAGATTTTTTAGGTGAAACCTGCCAGCTTTGGGAAGATGCAATATCCCCAATAGCCCAATTGGATAAACGATTGGTCATCTTAAGAACCGGAATAGTTTTAAGTAATGAAGGTGGAGCATTGGTTGAATTCAAAAAACCAATATTATTTAAAACAGCGGCTGTTTTAGGTAACGGAAAACAAATGATCAGTTGGATTCATGTAGATGATTTATGTAATCAATATATTTTTGCAATAGAAAATCAACAAATGGATGGGGTATTTAATGCCGTAGCACCCAACCCGGTGAGCAATGAAAAGCTGACTTTAGCTTTGGCAAAAAAAATGGCTGGATCTTTTTTCTTAAAAATTCATGTGCCTGCATTTCTATTAAAAATGGTACTCGGAGAAATGAGTATAGAAGTGTTAAAAAGCACCACTGTTTCAGCCCAAAAAATACAAACAATGGGATATCAATTTAACTTTCCAACAATTGATACAGCCCTTGAAACATTTGTAAACCATTAATTTAAACTATATCTCTTTTCTTATGCACTTTATAGCAGATCAACCAAATGAGTGCAGTAAAAACCAAAGTTAAAATAACTTGTTGTGGAACCAGACTCAATTGCAATTCATAATCAGCTTTGGCAGCTGCTCCAAAAGTTCTTTGTAAAGCCGGTTTAACAATTAGATTGTTCGACATGCGCACAGGTAGAAAACGATCGATGGGTATTTTTTTCCATTTTAATAATCCAACCGCTATATTTTCCAGTATGAGATAATAAAAAAGAAAAACGCCTAAGGCAATGAATGCTTTTTTTACTAAATACCCCAGTAAAAATGCAATGGATAATTGCGCAAATGTTTGCAAGAAAAACAATGGAATATATTCCAGTTGCTCTGCCCATCTGATCCAGCTAATACTGTCAGCATAGAATCCAAAACCTACGGCAACAACAATATATACCAATGTTACAATACTCGAAATAATGGTTACGTCAATTAATTTACTGGTAATGAATTCAGTCCTACTCCAGCCATCGATAATATTCTGTCTATGTGTTTTATAATTATATTCATTGGTAACCAACATGATTACCAGAATAGAAGGTAGCAACACAAAAAAGGAAGATAAATATGCTACAGAATGCCAGGTTTCAGGAAAAGCAAATGGATTCCCTAAAACCATTTTTGCAACCTGGTTAACCATATCCTTGCCTTGAATTACTTCTTTATATCCATAATAAACCATACTGTTTATACCCGGATAGGTAAGCATTACAATTACTAGCATCCACCAGAATGCCGGGTACTTTTTAATTTTTAGCCACTCTATTTTTATTAAATTGTTCATCTCTAGAATTATTAGTCGTTAGTGAGTTCAAAGAATGTAGATTCTAAACTTTTTTTCTTACTTAACAATAATTGTAAAGTAATTCCATTGTTAAAGCAATGGTGATTGATCTTTTCCATATTGGCAGTACCAAAAGGATAATGAATTTGCAAGCGTTCGTTTTCTTCTTTAATCAGCGTGAACCCACCCATATCAGCAATGCATATCTTTAATTGCTCCATATTGGCTGCAGCAATTTCTACAATATCTTCATTAGACAATACTTCATTAACTGGTCCCGAAGTAATTAGCGATCCTCTTTTCATAATCGCCACATGGGTACAAATTTTTTCCACTTCATCTAACAAATGGCTGGCGATAATAATTGTAATTCCTTTTTTTGATAAGACTTTGATAAGATCTCTTATTTCCATTATGCCTACAGGGTCCAGTCCATTGGTAGGCTCATCCAATAATAATACTTCTGGATTACCCATTAAAGCTGCCCCAATGGCTAGTCGCTGTTTCATGCCTAAACTATATGCACTGAATTTGCTTTTTTTTCTTTCAGTCAATTTTACAATTTCCAAGACTTCGTCTATATCAGCTTCAGTTCCTCTTCCACTAATGGCCTGTGTAATTTTTAAAT
Organism: Sphingobacteriia bacterium; assembly: GCA_037129425.1. Classification (GTDB taxonomy): domain Bacteria; phylum Bacteroidota; class Bacteroidia; order Chitinophagales; family Chitinophagaceae; genus Sediminibacterium. The sequence goes on along the minus strand of JBAXUV010000003.1, from coordinate 106,520 downwards.
TATCTACAGCAGATAAATAATGATAAAAATTAGGGGTCTCTAAAAGGGATCCAATTCTTTTTCGCTCGTGATTGGAGTTGGGTAAACCAAACCAGTTATAAGTTCCAGCGTCTGCCTTAAGAATATCTAATACGATACTCATCATGGTTGTTTTTCCGCTGCCATTCGGCCCAAGAATACCAAATACACTTCCTTTAGGAATGGTTAATGATAAATTTTTGAGCGCCTTAATGTTCTTATAAGATTTGCTAACTCCATCAATCGATAAAATGGTTTCCATAAATAAGTTTTAATCAACACTGTTAATTCTTTAACCAAGGACGAAGCGATTTAATAACTTTATTTCCCTTTTTGATAGAGAACTTGTCATCGTAATCCCAAAGTATAATAGGTATATTAAACTCCTTCATTATGCTGGTAATATCACTAAGATAAGCAGACCTAGATTTATTGTCAGCAAATTTGATTACCCCCGTTTCTGTACATATAAGCGGTAAATTTAACCTATAGGCCTCTTTGCTAATCGCTTTGATGCGTTCATATAAGTATTCGTAAGTAGCTTCTTTTGGGTAACGGAAATAATCTTTATAAAGCTGCGACTCTGGAGGAGCATTATAAAGCCTTGGCATTCTATTCGCTTTATAAGGATAAGGAAATCCGGTGATAAAGGTTTTTTCTGGGGTCCAGTCTGCTCCTTGGTGCGTAAAAATATAGGGTTCGTAAAAATGAAAAGTATAGAGAATTTTCCCATCATCTACATCTAGCTTTCCCATATACAGCAATTCGCTAATTCCATTATAATTGGCTCCACCAATAATAAAAATTCGATTGGGATCTTCTTTTCTTAATTCCCTCACTAAAGTGGTAGCAGAAGACTTCCATACGTCCATATCGGTAGTAGGTTCATTGTACAATTCAAAAAATAAATTGTCCGGAGAATCATTAATCATCGATTTAATTACCTGTTTCCAAATTCTAATGATGCGGTCATTTTCTGAGTAAATATTTTCATTGGTTAATTTGCCATAATGGTAAACTATCACCAGTTTAATATTTAATTGATTGCATTTTGAATAGATCATTTGCAGCTTATTTAATAAACCATTATCCAATGCTGCATAATTATCTGGCATATAATGGTCGAATGCTACAGGAAGCCTAATCGTTTTAAAACCAGCTTTTGCAATTTCTTCTAGCTTAGGGATTAAGCTTGTTTGAAATTGTAAATCAGGGGCAAGCCAATACTGCTCCAAAAAAGAAACATTAACTCCCTTCGACAAGTCTGACTTGATTTTATTTATATCTGTTCTGTCAGAAGCAAAAACTGGTAAAAAGAAACTCACAAATGTCAATAACATGGTGAAAAAAAGCCGTTTTGCGATTTTTCTTGGATTTAATTTTATCGAATAATCAATTACCTGATGCATATTTGTATATATGATAGATTATCATAAGATTCCTTATGTAAATATAGACCGAGATAAGCTTACTTCCGAATTGAATAAACGGGGAGCTTATTATTCCAACGTTGCCGTTTGGTCGCTTATGTTTTCCCTACCTCTTTTTGTAGTGTTGGATTTGCTTTTCCTAAATGAACAATGGACATTTCTAATGACTTTGAGGGTGATTGCCTTTGTAATTACCTATTTGGTGAACAGAATGGGTACCCAAAAGCGTTGGTCATATGAATTGATTCTCAATTTGGTGATTGGGGCGAATGTGATAATGATGTCATTAATATGTGGCGTTGTTCCTATTCCGAATGCATTGCCCTATTTTCTCATAACTACCATTTTAATGTTATTGTTGAATACCACGGTGTTTTGGCGTCCAATCTACGCCCAAATGCATTGTGCTATTTCCTATACCATTATTGTTGTTTTATATGCGTTGAACAATCGAACAGATGGATATAGTTCACTCATTACCAATGGAGGTGGGGTGTATTTCCTGGTTTCTGCATTTTCTTGTGTTATTGCATATAACCGTTATCAAATTATCAAGCGAGAAACCGAGAAAAACTTGATTATTGAAGAATCCAACAGAAGGATGCTAGAACAGAATGAAAAAATCAATGATCAGCATCATTTAATTGAGGAAGCTAACCGAAGATTGAAAGAATTGAGTGATTATAGGCAGAATACCCTCAATATCATGATTCATGATTTGAAGAATTTTATTGGTTCCAACCAGATCTCTATTGATTTGATTAACCGAAAATCGAGTAATCTTACTACTGATCAGAAGGAAATTCTGAGTTATATCACAATGGGTAATGAGAAATTACATTACTTGTCTCAAAAATTATCCGAATCTGCCGAAGCAGACACGGGTAAAATAGAATACCGTTTTGAACAGTTTGATATCATTCCAGAGGTAGAAAAAGCTGGAATTGCCTTGGTGGATGCTGCTAGTATCAAACAAGTTACTATACAAGTTCACCTATCTCCAGCTGAAATTATTGTTAATCTGGATAAAATATTTCTCCGTCACATATTATTTAAGCTACTTTCTAACGTTATAAGGTTTATACAGAAAGGATCCGTGTTGAGTATTCACGCTGCAGACTATGAAGGGATGTGTATTATTGAAATCATCAATAAAGGAACACCTATCGGAAAAGAGAGATTGGATGAGTACTTTAACAGGTTGAATTCGCCAAATCAATCCGAGTTTGCCGTTACCCAATCGGGTATGGGTTTTTCTGTTGCTCAAAAGCTTACGGTTGATATGGGAGGGGTTTTAACGTATGAGAGTGATTCGACCGTTGGGAATTATTTTAAATTGAAATTCAAACTCGCTTAGTTCTAAATACTACCTTATGAAATCTAGATTATCGCTATTAGTTGTATTTACCCTCATTTTGTCGGGTATATTCGGTCAGGCCGTTCAAAGTGTTGAAGGGGAGATCCGAACAATGGAAGACATGGGATATCGCAACGAGTCAATCCGTGGTATTGCAGGTGCCTTGAATTTTTTCCTCAAATTGAATCCCAAAGATGATGTAAATAATATGCGCTTGGTATTGAAGGTAAAGCCTTCACAAGTATTGAATAAAGACCTTTCTGCGGTTACAGTTTCATTGCGAGATGAGCCAGTCTATACCTCTCGAATTACTTCCAATGGAATTGATTCCATCATGACCATCACTATCGATTTAAACAAAAGATTTGTACAACCCGATGGTAGATTCATCAAGTTACGTGTGGATGCCAGAATGTGTATGACAGATGAATACTGTAAAGACGTAGACAATCCTGCTGTTTGGATGACGGTTAGAAATTCTACCTATTTAGAAGTTAAAAAGCAGGAAAAAATAACCTATTTCCAAAGTTTGAAGGAAACCATTTTGCTTTACGATAAAATAGCCACTCCAGTAAACAGTGATTTAGATGATCTAGTAGGAGGTGGGGTATTGTTCGCTTTATTAAAGCAGAAAGAAGTATTAAAAGAATTGTATACTAGCAACTATTCTGAAGCTGATACAATGAGCAATACCATCGTTACAGGTGTATATAGCAAGCTTCCCAATTATCTTAAACCATTTCTTCCGGATTTAAAACCTGGTCAGGGATGTATTTATAATATTCAACCTTGGGGAGACAACCGTTATGTGATGGTGATTACAGGGAAAGATGCAGATGGTTATAAAAAAGCCATTAATACCCTCACCAATTATAAAATCCTGAATGCAAGTTTCTCTTATAGAATGGTCATTGAAAATGGGCCGCCTAACTATTTTTTAGCTAATTCTTTGCCTGTAGTATTTTCTTTAGAAGATCTGGGAGGTACGCCAAAATTGATGGAAGGGGTAGGAGCATTAAAAACAAATTACTCTTTTTCATTAGCCGATTACAATGCGATACCAAAAAAGTTGACTTTTCATTTGGAAGCGATGCTTACCTTATTGAAAGAAGAAGACCGTGGTTATGTGAATGTATATTTGAATGACAACTTGGTCTTTAGTGCTGATTTGCATGATAAGACAAGTTTTGTTGGAGATGTGGAGTTAAAGCCATATTTGCTTACCAAAAACAATTCATTGGTAGTAGAATTCAGGTTCCATCCTCAAGGAAGCATTTGTAAATCGGGATTCTCAAATTTCTATGCCTTTATTGATACCAAAACATCCAATTTAGTATTCTCTGGCGAAAAGCAGAACGAGTTTTATAATTTCTTTAATTATCCTGGTGAGTTCAGGAAAAAGCCATTGAAATTTATTGTTTCTCCTTCAATCATGCCACATTTGGCATCTTCCATGGGAGAATTAATTTACCAGTTAAATACTACAACGGTTCAAGCCAATCACTTGAATATTCCTGAAATGACCACTACCGAAAAAGCTACTGTTGCTGATTTAAAAGATTATAATGCTATTTTGTTGGTGCATAGAAATGATCCGTTTGTAAAAAACTTTACAAGCGATATGCCTGTTCAGTTTAACAGAGATTTTCAGTTGTACAAAAACATGAGCGGTCAAACCACTTTCTCCATCAATGATTTTTCGAATAGTGGAGTTGCTCAAATATTCAGGTATCAGGCTTCTACAATCATGATGATTACCTCATTACAAGATACTGTGATAAGTGATGCATTTGAAGGTGTTATTAAGAGTTTTGGATCCCAGTATTCTGCCATTGAAAGTAATGTGTGTTTTGCAAGTAGTAAAGGAAGAAGCAATTTCTTCTTTAAAGTTCCAGAAAATTCAGGGGTAGTAACCTATAGAGGAGAAAAAAACTATCTGGCTATTTTCTGGAATAATTATCGATACTTCATTCTAATTGCTGCATTATTGTTGGTGATTGGTGCATTTGTTTTCGTAAGAAAACGAGTGAAGAAGTCTCAGGAAAACTTTTAATCGGCGCTAAATTACCCTAGGAATATGCCTGTCTGTGCTTTGAATAATATGATTAATGTGGGTTTATTCACAACGGGTAAACTGGAGCAGATCGAAGAAATCGCGGCTGAGTTTGAGTATATTAATATAAAAACAGCATTGAATTTTGGGTTCCTTACCCGAAAAGAATATGTAGCTTTTTTAGAAAGAGCAGGCTTTCCTTTAATAGATGTTAGAAATCAAGAAATTGATGAAACATTTGTTGCTCAATGTGATTTATTACACCTCAATTCTTTTCTATACTTGCCATTAAAAGAAGATAACAAAGGTGTACTTATTGTTGCTGCTGCAGATCCATTGGATGAAAAATTGCTAGGTTTTTTGGAGATTAAATTCGATAAAAAAGTAAGCTTAGTTGCTGCTTCTGATTTGGATATTACCTGGATGATCAATAAACTTCGTGGGGAGTATTATGTGAAAGAAGCGGTTTTTAGCTTAATGCGAAAAGATCCCATGAGTTCGGGGATCATTACTTTTACTGACGCACAGCTCATTGCGATATTTGGTTTTATTGGGGTGTTTTTTCTTTTTCTTACACTCTATTTTATAAACGCATTTATTTTCTTCAATTTATTTTTTAGTTGTTTCTTTTTGTTTGCCATTGTATTTAAATTATACATAGCATTAAAGGGCTCTAGGTATGAATTGCATCAGGCTGTTACCAAAGAAGAAGTGAGGGCTGTAGTAAATTCAACTTTACCTGTTTACACTATTTTATTGCCTGTATACAAAGAAGATAAATTGATTCGTAAATTAATCTGGAACCTAAGAAGTTTGGATTATCCGCGAGGTAAACTTGATGTAAAATTATTGATTGAAGAAGACGATGATAAAACCTTGAATGCAGTTAGAAACCTTGACTTTCCTGCTAACTTCGAAACAATTGTTGTTCCTTATCACCTTCCTAAAACCAAACCTAAAGCATGTAATTACGGTTTGTTTTTTTGCAAAGGGAAGTACCTCACTATTTATGATGCGGAAGATGTTCCAGATTCCGATCAGTTAAAAAAAGTAGTTTGCTTATTTAGAAAATTGCCTAAAGATTATATTGTATTGCAAGGAGCATTAAATTATTTCAATAAGAACGAAAACTTGCTTACACGCATGTTTACATTGGAATATTCTTATTGGTTCGATTATATGTTGCCAGGTTTACAATCATTAGATGTACCTATTCCATTGGGAGGAACTTCCAATCATTTTAAATTAGATAAGTTATTGGAATTGGGTGGATGGGATCCATTTAATGTAACAGAAGATGCCGACTTGGGAGTACGTGTATTCGAAAAAAGATACAAAGTAGGTGTTGTAAATAGTACCACTTTTGAGGAAGCGAATAATGAACCATTTAATTGGATCCGTCAACGTTCTCGTTGGATCAAAGGGTATATGCAAACCACATTAGTGCATATGCGTAACCCAGCAAGGCTGGTTCAAAAAATTGGTTGGAAAGGTTTTTTTGGATTTAATTTCTTCGTTGGTCTTACACCGATTACTTTTTTAATATATCCAGTTTTGCTTTCTTTTTTTGTGATCTATTTGATCTTCGATTTAAAAGTGGCGAGGGTATTGTTTCCAGATTGGGTTTTATATATTTCCATTTTTAATTTTGTGGCAGGTAACACACTCATGATCTATGTAAACATGTTGGCTGTGTTCAAACGCAGGTATTACGAATTAATTTTATTTGCATTGTTCAATCCATTGTATTGGTTAATGCATTCAATCTCCGCTTATAAAGGCTTGTGGCAGTTGGTATATAATCCTTTTTACTGGGAAAAAACGAACCATGGCTTAACTAAAATGTCTCATTCAGCGGCAGCTGCGTCTGCTGTAAACGCAAATGGAGCATAATGATAAAGGAAAGTAATAGAATACAATTATTGACACTGCTGTTGGTGTTTTATTATGTAATTCTTTCCTGGATATTGCATCGAAATGGATTTGAACATACCGAAAGCCTTTTTTATTCTGAGAAACTTAAAATTCTTTTTGAATTTAAAGAGAATACATTATTAACCATTGGAACTACTTTTCCTTCATCTGTGTTCATAGCTTCTATTATCCTATCACCATTTGGATATGTATTTGCACCAATTGCTGCTTCAATCATATTTGTAGCCATTCTGTTTTATTTTGTTGTTTTTGATATCAGTGAATCCAAGCTTGCTTTTAAGCCTGTATTAATATCAATCATTTTGTTATTTGTTTTGCATCCTCAGTTTGTGTATGCAGCAATTAGTGGAAGAAATATTGCCGCAATAATGTTGTTTTTGTACATGCTTTTCAGAAGCTTATTTCTCTATTATAGAACACAAACAACTTATTATTTATCACTTGCTAGTATTTTCTTGACGATATTGGTTTTTACAGAGATTAATTTTATTTGGATGATTCTCTCTTTCTTTCCATTTATAGCGTTGGTTTCTGTTGATGGAATTAAAGTATCGAAAGATGAACCTCCCATTTTTCAATATTATCAGGCTTTGAATATTCGATCATTGCGCAGAAAATTAGCCAATAGAACCGTATCATTATACCTTATCTTATTTCTACTTCCGTTGGCAGCATACTATTTATTCAGGTTATTGAATGAAGCTCATGCAGGAAATGCTACTTATTTTTTATCTAGTCAATATGCTAACTGGCGGGTTACTGGTACAGCTCCTTTGAATACCATTTTAGAATTAACCAAAGGCAAAAATGTAGCCAAACAAACCCAACTTATATTTCAAGTATTTACAATAGTACTGGCACCAACTTTTATTCTTTCATTGGTACTATTCAAAGGTAAATTATACGAACTATTTACTTTGTTAGTGCCTATATTCTTTTTTTCGATCATCTTAATAAATGCAAAATTTTATTTTACTACTGAGTATTATATGGTCATGCAGATTATTGGAATTGCAGGTTTATTGTTTTTTGGGTATAATAAATATGGGCAAAAAATTACTACAGGCTTAATTATTGGGGCTAGCTGTATAAGTATTCTTGGTGGTATTTATTATTTTTCTGAAAGCAATGATTATGAAGAGCATGATTTGTACATGATGTTCAATTCCGATAAAAAATGGTTCGGTCCAAAACAAGATACTGAATTGCAACAAATGGCAGAATATGTTGCATCAGTAGCTTCTCCTGAAACACCATTATTGATTGATGATGCTGCGGCATATGGTATAATGGCGCATTTGCCATCATTGCAGGGATTAATATTGCCTTTGCAAAAAAGTTTTGTAACAGTTATTGAAAACCCTGCTTTAGTTGCTTCCTATATGTGTATAGCAAAGCGAAATAATCGCTTGCATAATACAACAGTACTAAATGCCTATAATATTCTTGAAATGAAAGAAAGACTTGGGCTAAAACCAATTAGGGTCTTTGAAACAGAAAATTGGATCGTCTATAGTATTCGTTAATTTCTAATTGGTCTTCCGGTTTTCAATACACTTTGAATTCTTTCTAGTGTTTTCTTTTCTCCACATAAGCTAAGGAATGCTTCTCTTTCTAAATCGAGCAAATATTGTTCGCTTACCATGGTTTGTTCACTCAAATCTCCACCACATAAAACAAATGCCAGTTTGCGGGCAATAAGCGCATCATGATCCGTTGCATATCCTCCGCGCCACATTCCGTTAATGCCAGCAAGCATAGCTCCTAAACCAGATCTTCCAAGTACTTTAATATCTGTTCTTGGAGTAGGTGTGTTATAGCCCTGCTCATATAATTCCAATACCGATTTTTTTGCTTCGGCAATTCTCCTTCCCTGATTCATTATAATTTCATCAGTGCCATGTCTTAATACACCCATTTCAAAAGCTTCCTGAGCAGAGGTTGCTACTTTAGCTGTTGCAATAGAAAAGAATCGCTTCTTCAACGTATTGGTTTCTGGTTCGTCTTCATGTAATTCATCAGAAGCGCGTAATGCAAATTCTTTTGTACCGCCACCTCCTGGAATCAAACCAACTCCCAATTCAACTAACCCAATATAAGTCTCTGCTGCAGCACAAACTTTATCTGCATGCATATTCATTTCGCAACCACCTCCTAATGTTAAACCATGTGGAGCTGTAACCACTGGAATGGAAGAATACCTCAAACGCATCATGCTATTTTGAAACATACGGATAGCCATATCCAGTTCATCGTATTCCTGCTCTATTGCTAGCATGAAAATCATTCCTACATTGGCCCCTGCACTAAAATTGGCTCCCTCATTCGCAATAACTAATCCTTTATAATCTTTTTCAGCGAGTGTAATGGCTTTATTCAATCCTTCTAATACTTCGCCGCCAATACTATTCATTTTTGTACTCCACTCAAATCCAGCAACACCATCTCCAATATCATACATTTTGCAGGCACTGTTTTTCCATATGGTTTTATCGGAATGATTTTTTAACACCAGGAAAGATTCGCCACCAGGAATTATTCTATAATTTTTAGAACTAAGATCATAAAACATTCTTTTGCCATTTTCTACTTTATAGAAACTGGTAAATCCTGCTGCAATCATTTCTTCAATCCAAGGTGCAACAGCAACACCAGCTGCTTTCATGGCTTGAACTGTTTTAACTAATCCAACAGTATCCCAACTTTCAAATGCGCCAATTTCCCAGCCAAAGCCAGCCATCATTGCATCATCCAGGCGGTATATTTCATCACTAATTTCTGGAATTCTAAAAGAGATATAAGAGAATAAAGAGAAATGAAATGCTCTGTAGAAATCCCCAGCTTTATCATTTGCTGCACTCAATAATTTAATTCTTTGATGCAGATCTTCAATTGGTTTAGCAGCTTCTATACTGGCAAATTTTGGTTTGACCCTTGCACCATATTCCATGGTACTTAAATTCAAAGTCAATATTTCTTTGCCTGCAGCTGATTTGGTTTTTTTAAAAAATCCCTGGCCTGTTTTATCTCCCAACCAATTATTGGTTATTAATTTTTCCAACCATGCTGGAATAGTAAATATTGATTTGGCTTCATCGTTCGGGCAATTATCTGCAACCCCTTTGGCTACTTTAACCAAAGTATCAATACCAACAACATCGGCTGTTCTAAAAGTAGCAGACTTTGGCCTGCCAATGATTGGTCCGGTTAAAGCATCAATTTCATCAATAGATAATTTTTGCTGATCCATAATGTGAAAAATACTCATGATGCTGTATACCCCAATTCTATTGGCAATAAATGCAGGAGTGTCTTTGCAGAGCACTGTTGTTTTTCCTAAATGAAGATCTCCATAATGCATTAGAAAATCAACTACTTCCAGATCAGTATCTGGAGTAGGAATAATTTCTAATAAACGCAAATACCTTGGAGGATTAAAAAAATGGGTTCCACAAAAATGTTGTTTAAAATCAGTTGATCTTCCTTCTGCCATTAAGTGAATAGGAATTCCTGAAGTATTAGAGGTAATTAGCGTTCCCGGGGTTCTAAATTGTTCTACTTTATCGTAAATTATTTTTTTGATATCCAATCTTTCAACAACCACTTCAATGATCCAATCGCAACTTGCAATCTCTTTCATGTTATCATCGAAATTGCCAGTTTTAATATGGTTGATTACTGATTTTGTATAAACAGGTGAGGGGTTGCTTTTTATAGCAGCTTGAAGCGCATCGTTAACCAACTTATTTCTTTCAGCTGGTTTTTTACTTTCGGTGGCAGCAGCCGGAACCATATCCAACAATAATACAGGCAATCCAATTCCTGCAAAATGGCAGGCAATTCTTGAGCCCATAACACCACTTCCTAATACTGCTACTTTTTTGATAGAACGTTTCATTTGATCTCTGTTTATTGAATTTAGCCAAATGGAATTCGCTTATGAACAATTCAGTTAAACACTAAATTGTTTAAGGCTCATTTCATTTGATCTCTGTTTATTTATAGAAATAGTTAGTTATGCAACTATTTTGTTCGAAGATAGGATAATCGGATAAAAAAATATCAAACTTTTACTATGAAAAGTTTGATATTAATAATGGTTGGGGGGATAGTGCTCATTCTTCCGAGACTGCAGCACCTCTATAAGCAAGGTATAAGCAGACCAGATAAACAGCTAAAACAGCGTAAACTAACATAATCGGGGGATTTTGTATTTACAATTTATGATTAAAAAAAAATTCTTAGTCCTAAATTCTACCAACATCCTGTTAATATCGGTAGAAGAAAATTAAAAACTGTTAGTTTATCCTTTCTAATATCCTTTAGCCGATTGATTATGGGGGTAATTGTTCTATTATAATTAAAACAATGAAAATTATTCTTTGTTGAAAGCAAAAGCCCTTTTTTCACTGTTTTTTAACAATCAGTTAAAACAGATTGATATACTGCTACTAAAGCAACCTTTTTTCAGTCATTTTTATTGTATAAATGGCTAAATAACCGCTGCTTTTGAATAATTACCTTTTAAAATTTAGCTAACCAATGTGATTGGCTTTGAGTTAAATTTGTTCAATATGCAGATTACACCCAAATTAATCGATCATCTGGCCCATCTTGCCCGTTTGGAATTTGACCAGGATAGAAAAGAGAATATCAGAAATGATGTAGAACGTATGGTGGGTTTTATCGAAAAATTACAGGAACTCAACACCGAAGGTGTTGAACCTTTGTTATTTATGAGTGATACTCAAAACGTATGGAGAGCCGATGAAATAGCAGGATCTGTAAGCAGAATGGATGCATTGAGTAATTCACCCATTCAAGATGAAACTTTTTTTAAAGTACCAACAGTGATCAAAAAATAAAACTACAAAGTATGGGATTGATTGAGTCAGTAATTCATTTAGAAGGAATTGAGAAGAATTATTATATGGGATCACAGGCAATCCCTGTATTGAAAGGTATTTCATTGGATATTTTCAGGAATGAATATGTTGCATTAATGGGCCCTTCAGGAAGCGGAAAGAGTACACTAATGAATATTTTAGGTTGCCTTGATTCCCCAACAGGAGGTAAGTATATATTAAATGGCAAAGATGTAAGTAAAATGCCAGACGATGATTTAGCAGAAGTACGGAATACAGAGATTGGATTCGTTTTTCAACAATTCAATTTATTACCCCGCCTTTCAGCTGCAGAAAATGTTGCGCTTCCGCTAATTTATGCAGGTGTATCTAAAAAAGAAAGGATTGAGCGTTCTATGGAAGCACTTAAAAAAGTAGGGTTGGCTGAAAGGTCTCATCACAAATCCAATGAATTAAGTGGTGGACAAATTCAAAGGGTAGCTATTGCTCGTGCATTGGTGAATAATCCTTCCATATTACTGGCAGATGAACCAACCGGAAACCTAGATTCTAAAACATCTGTTGAAGTAATGCAGATTTTCGGTAAAATTCAAGAAGCAGGAAATACAGTGATTCTAGTAACCCACGAAGAAGATATTGCTTCTTATGCACATAGAATAGTTCGTTTGCGTGATGGATTGATTGAATCTGATAAAACCAAAGAACAATATATTCACACAGTTTAGTGCTGTATTGAACAAATCTATTTTAGATTTGTATTCACTTAAAGCATCTAGATGTCGTTAAAAATATATACCAAAACTGGAGATTTAGGCAAAACTTCATTGATCGGAGGAACCAAAGTACCTAAGAGTCATATTCGTATTGATACCTACGGCACTGTAGATGAATTGAATTCCTGGATAGGGGTTATTGGTGATTATGCTACAGAATCTCATTCTAAATTGATTCTAAAAGAAATTCAAGATCGTTTGTTTACTGTTGGATCTTCATTGGCTTGTGACCCAGACAAAGAGCCATTGATGAAGATTCCAGATTTAAAAGAAACTGACATCAATTTATTGGAAAGAGAAATCGATCATATGAACGATGTGTTAGCTCCAATGAAATTCTTTGTTTTACCTGGAGGGCATCTGGCAGTATCTCAAACACATATAGCACGTTGTGTATGCAGAAGGGCAGAGCGTTGTTGTGTGAATATGCAAGAGCAGGATTTATTTGTTGAACCATTGGTGATAAAATACCTTAACCGGTTGAGTGATTATTTGTTTGTATTATCTCGATATTTTAGTCATCAGTTATCGATACCGGAAATTCCTTGGAAACCACGCGTGTAAAAGAATCTAACTATTCAGGTACCATTAATCCGTCCTTCATATGCAAGGTTCTGCCGCTTAAAGCAGCTAACTCTAAATTATGAGTTACAATCAGAAATGATGTTCCCGTATTTTGATTCAGCTCAACAAAAACCTGATGCAATTCTCGAGCGTTTTTGCTATCTAAATTGCCAGTAGGTTCATCTGCAAAAACAATTTTAGGCTGATTGATTAATGCTCTAGCTACTGCCACACGCTGCTGCTCTCCACCCGACATTTGTTGAGGTTTATGATAAATTCTATCTTTTAATCCAAGGCTCGTCAGTAAATGAATTGCCCTTTCTTTTACCATGGTTTTTTGGTTACCTGCTATCCATCCTGGGATGGAAACATTCTCTAGTGCATCAAATTCCGGCAATAAATGGTGAAATTGAAAGATGAATCCAATATTTTTATTTCTAAAAGCGGCTAGTTTTTTAGCTGATAAAGACAGAATGGATTGGTTATCAAGTTCAATCGTTCCAGAATCGGGTTGGTCCAGACTACCTAAAATATGCAATAAAGTGCTTTTCCCGGCACCTGAAGAGCCTACTATGCTCACCATTTCCCCTGTTTTGATGGTCAAATCAACTCCTTTTAAAACGGCTAAATCGCCGAATTTGCGTGTTATTTTTTCTGCTTTGAGCATTTATTAGCTAAGATTATACCTACAAACCTACAAAACCAAGGTGCTAAAATGGCAATTTTTAAACATTTCTTTACAGAAGGTGATAAACTCGCATTTGGTAGTATCATTTATACGGTTACATTTGCAAAAAATAATCGGAAACTATGTTTTGGACTTTAGAATTAGCAAGTTACTTAGAAGAAGCTCCTTGGCCTGCTACCAAGGATGAGTTAATCGATTATTCCATCAGAAGTGGAGCTCCTTTGGAAGTTGTAGAAAACTTGCAAGAGTTAGAAGACGAAGGAGAAGTCTATGAAAGTATCGAAGACATCTGGCCAGACTATCCAAGTCAGGAAGATTTCATGTTCAATGAAGATGAATATTAATTGATCGATTAAATTTTATTCGGGATAACCAAATAAAAAAGGCTAACTGTATTTACAGCTAGCCTTTTTATTTTAATCAATAATCTATTTGGTGGGCTTAAAACTAAGTTTGAAGTAAAACAAAATCAAAGCCAATATTAATACAATAGTATTTGCTGCAATCACTGGTCCACTTTTTACGTTGAATGCATAGATTAACCAAACAATGGTACTGGTAATAACAATCAGTATCATCCATATACTTAGATCACCTACACTCTTTGTTTTCCATGCCTGCCATACTTGTGGAATAAAAGTGATGGCACTTAAGAAAGCACCAAAATAGCCTAAGAGTTCATTTAAATTCATTGTTTTTTTTTAAACTATTGATTAGCAATTCCTAATTTTTCCATTACTTCATTACTCACGCCTGTTGTAGAGTAGCCGCCATCATGAAATAAATTCTGCATGGTAACCATTCTGGTTAAATCGGAAAATAAAGTAATACAATAATTTGCACAGTCTTCTGCGGTAGCATTACCTAAAGGAGCAACAGCATTAGCAAAATCATAAAAATCACCAAACCCTTTGATGCCAGTACCTGCAGTGGTTTTAGTTGGAGATTGAGAAACAGTATTTATTCTAACTTTCTTTTCTAATCCATAATGATAACCAAAACTTCTTGCAATTGATTCTAACATTGCTTTTATGTCGGCCATATCGGTGTAGAAAGGAAAAGTTCTTTGCGCAGCCATATACGTTAAAGCAACAACACTTCCCCATTCATTGATAGCGTCTAATTTTTTGGCAACTGCTAACATTTTATGAAATGACATTGCAGATACATCAATTCCTTTCATAAAATAATCATAGTTAGATTCTGTATAAGGAATCTTTTTACGAATGTTAACACTCATTCCAATTGAGTGCAAAACAAAATCCAGTTTGCCGCCCAATATTTCTTGTGATTGAGTAAATAAATTGGTGAGTTCATCAACATTCGTTGCATCGGCAGGAATAATTGTAGATCCGGTCTCCTCTGCCAATTTATTGATTTCACCCATTCTCATAGCAATGGGCGCATTGGTTAATACAAATGTAGCACCCTCTTCATGGGCTTTCTGAGCCACTTTCCATGCAATTGAGTTTTCATCCAATGCACCTGTAATTATTCCTCTCTTCCCTTTTAATAAATTGTATGCCATATAATGTGTTTAATTTTCATGATTATTTTAACTACCATCAAGATTCGAATATACGAATTCACCTTAGATAATCGGATTTTCTACCTCATCATTTCCTTGGCATTTTCTATAGCAGCTGCGGTTGGTTTTTCTCCACTGAGCATTTTGGCAATGGCATCAATACGTTCATCTTCTTGTAATAATCTAATCGTAGTTTGCATTTGCTCATTTTTAAACTCTTTATATACATAAAAGTGAGCATCTGCTTTACCAGCTATTTGGGGCTGATGAGTAATACAAATGATCTGGCGATTATTGGCCATTTTTTGCATGATTTGACCAACTTGTTTTGCCGCTTCTCCAGATATGCCAGTATCAATTTCATCAAATATTAATGTTGGAAGGTTAATGTTTTCTGCAACCAGTGATTTTATGCATAGCATTAAACGACTTAATTCTCCTCCGCTTGCCACTTTTTTTATTGACTCAAATTTATTTGTGTTATTCGCGTCGAACAATAGTTCAACATTTTCTAATCCAAATTCATGCAATTGGGTACTTACTAATTTAACTTGAATTTTAGCATTAGGCATTCCCACTTGTTTCAATAAGCTATTTACTTTTTTCTCGAAATCGGGAATAGTTTTAGCCCTTGCACTGCTGATTTTTTTTGCTTGAGATTCTGCAATTAAATGGGTTTCATTGGCTTCTTTTTCTAAACTGATAATCAAATCATCCAGATGAAGCACTTTTTCTAATTTATTAGCCAATTCATTTTTGACAGCGATTAACTCTGATGTTGTTTTTACACTATGTTTTTTTAGTAATTTAAAACCATCATTCAATCTTTGATTAATCCATTCAATTCTTTTTGCATCGTAATGAATATTTCCATTAATATGTTCTAATTCATCAGCAATATCTTGTAATTCAACATTGGTTGCTTTTAATCTGTTGCATAATTCTGGAATAGATTGATGAAATTCTTGAAAAGAAATCAATTGTTGAAGAAGTTGTTTCAACTGAACAACTATGGGCTGATCAGCATTATTTAATGCAGCATTTATTTTTTCTAAACCATTTTTAATATTTTCTGCATTGTTCAACATTTTTAATTCTTCCTCAAGTACTTCCAATTCATTTTCACTTAAATTTAATTCATCTATTTCATCAAATAAAAATTGATGATAATCCGCTTCTTTAATAAAATCAGCTTTTTGTGATTTTAGAATTGTTAGTTCTTTATTAATTCCCTGCCATTTTAGAAAACTAATTCTAAATGTTTGAACTGCCTCTATATTTCCAGCTAATGCATCAATCACCTGTCTCTGAAAATCACTATCGCCTAGTTCAAGGGTGTCAAATTGTTGGTGTAAATCAACAAGCATTCCTGCTAGTTGTTTTAATTGAATCAATGAGGCTGGACTATCATTAATAAACGCCCTGGATTTCCCATTGATACCTATTTCTCTTCTGAGTATTAATTCTTCTTCTATATCTATATCGTGTTCTTTTAAAAAATCCAAGACGGATGCTTTATTGTCGTTACTAAAGTAGCCTTCAATAAAACATTTCTGTTGATTATTTACCAATACTGTACTATCTGCCCGTTCCCCTAAAATTAAACTCAATGCTCCCATTAAAATACTTTTTCCAGCCCCAGTTTCGCCAGTAATAATATTGAGCTTACCCGAAAAATGAATATTGATCTCGTTAATAATTGCGTAGTTCTGTATAATTAATTTACGAAGCACTTTGAAGGATATTTTTTAGCAAGTTAGTAAAGCTTGTTTAAATGATTAGCAGACTTTTTTCTAATTCTAAATACTTATTCACCTGTGCACCTTAATATACCTGCTTTAGCCTTTTGGTCTAAGGAATCTTTGTATTCATGATCTTCCATGTCGAGGCATTTTTGGTAATAAGCAATAGCTAATTTGGTTTGACCTCTTTGCTCATAGATCTGGGCAATTTGTAAAGCTGCACGAGCGGCAAAATACTCTTTTCTGTTAATGCCTATTTTTATGGCAATTAAATAATTCCGAATGGCGTCATCAGTTCTGCCTAAATCATCATAGATTCTTGCACTACGATAGGCGAATTCTAGTTTATCTTCTACTTTATCAAAATCGTCTTCTGATTTCCCTGCTAACAATTTAAATGATTCAATATGGTATCCTCCATCATTCAACAAACGTGCTTTTAATAAAAGCAAATTGGGCCAATAATTATTTTTGGCATCTTTTGATGCTTGTTTATCTGCATCTGATTGTGTTGATCCTTTTTTGAGAATTTGTTTCCTTGCATCCTCTGCGGCTTTCATGTTTCCTTGAAGATAATTGATCCAGCTTATTTTTTGATATGCATCTTTAATGTAAAATTTACCTTTGAAATTTTGCGTGTACATTTCAAAATGACTCTTAGCTTCTTGATATTCTAAATGGTATAATTTAGCATACCCCAATTGAAAATCCCAAACACTTATTTTAAGGTATTCATCCGATTTGTTTCTGTTTAGAATAATAGATTTAGAAAGTTCAACCTGCTTATTGTTCAAGGCAAGGTTTGATGCCATATAGGCATGCAAATGATTATTGACGATGTCTAATTTTCTTTGTTGTATAAATTGCAAGGCTTCCTCTTTTTTATTCTCAATAAAAAATAAGAGATAAGGGTAAATAAATGCAGCCTGATTAAAAAAGAGTTTGGCCCAAGGATCGTTATTGTTTGTGAATTGATTGATCTTTTTCATGCCCTCTGTAATGGATCCTTTCATTCCAAGAATATTGACTAACCATTTGTATCCTTTTGGAACGGTTCCTATTACTGTTTCTAATGCACCATACATTATATCATTAGGGGAGAAGCCAGGAAATTTTTTCTTATTTTCTTTTAGTAGAACATATGCCTTTCTAAAATCCCAGGCTGCATCCCAGGTATTCCCAAACTTTACGGATACACTGGCTCTCTGTAATCGGATAATGGCCAAAGAAAATAAATAGAATGGCGAAGATTTTGGTCCATCTTCTATACTATTCAATCTTTCCTGAAATTGTGGATACACTGATTCATAATCTGCAGGATTTTCATTCAGGAATAAAATATAAAAATCTGCATAGCTTTCAAGTAATACTGGAATTAAATTGTCTTGATTTAATTGAAGTGCTTTTTGTGCAAGGATTTTGCCAGGCTTAATTTTTAATTTAGTGATTTCTTGAAATGATTGCACGCAGGTTGCATTAAAATCAAATACTTTTTGTGATGATGCACAAAAACTAATTAAAACAAAGGAGAGGAGTAATAAATTTGACTTCATCTGTCATCGAAAATAAGAAAGGGTATCCAAATTGAACACCCTTTCTTTTATCATTATTTTAAGGAAACTTATTTTGCTTCTACTGTATCATTTAAATCTGCGTCTACTAAAATTCTACCACAGTTTTCGCAAACAATGATTTTTTTATGTAAACGAATTTCGCTTTGACGTTGAGGAGGTATAGAATTAAAGCAACCACCACAAGCATCACGCTCAACAGGAACAACCGCTAATCCATTTCTGTAGCTTTTACGAATACGATCGTAGCTATAGATTAAACGCTCATCAATATGATTTCTAGCATCAGTGCTTACTTTATTTAAAGCTGTTTCTTCTTTTTCAGTATCAGCAATGATTTTTTCTAATTCTCCTTTTTTGTGAGTGAGAACGCCTTCTTTAACACTTACTTGCTTTTTGGCAATTTCTAATGCCTTTACTTTTTCTGCAAGTTCCTCATTTGCATCACGAATATGTTTCTCAGCTAATTTTACTTCAAGTTGTTGCATTTCAACTTCCTTGTTGATTGCTTCAAACTCTCTGTTGTTTTTTACATTGTCGCTTTGTTTCTCATATTTTGCAACAAGGGCTTCACTTTCCTTAATTGCATTTTTCTTGCCTTCAATAAACTCGGTGATTCCGTTGATTTCTTCTTCAATACGAGTCTGGCGATTGGTTAATCCTTGGATTTCATCTTCCAAATCGCTTACTTCCATTGGAAGTTCACCTTTTAGAATCTGAATTTCATCCAACTTGCTATCGATCTTTTGTAAACGCAATAGGTTTACTAATTTTTCTTCAACTGAGAAATCTTTTACAGATGCCATATATAGTTTGTAGTTTGAGATTACCCTAAAAAATAGCGAACCGGATTGGTCATATTAGCTGTTTTTAGGACGGCAAAGTTAGGGAATTTGGCGGTTAATTCAGCAAAAACTAGATCAACTGTATATTGTTCACTTTCCCAATGTCCAATATCGGCAATAACTATTTGGTTATCTGCTTCAAAAAAATCATGGTATTTAATGTCTGCGCTGACAAAAAAATCGGCTTTTGCGGCTTTTGCAAACGGTATTAAAAAGCTACCTGAACCTCCACAAAACGCTATTTTTTGCACTTTTTCTTTGATAATTGCGCTGTGTTTGATCACAGAAAGGTTAAATTTTGCCTTTAAAAGTTCCAGTAATTCGGTTGATGCAATAGCAATCGGTAAATCCCCTATCATTCCAGTTCCAACTAATTGATTTTCATTGTTTAATGGAAAGAAATCATAGGCAACTTCCTCGTATGGATGGGCCTCTTTTAAAGCCATTAAAACAGATGATTGCAAATAAGTTGGCAAAATAACTTCTATCCTTATTTCTTTTACCAATTCCCTAATACCTTTTTGACCAATTACTGGATTGGCTTTTTGCGATCCTTTAAAACTCCCTATTCCTTCTGAACTAAAGCTGGTTTCACTGTATTCACCAATATTGCCTGCGCCAGCCTCAAAAAGGGCATTTTTCACTTTTTCCGCAAAATCCAGAGGAACAAAACTGACCAATTTAAGCAATCCATTTTTTTGGGGGGATAAAATCCGGGTATTGATTAGACCTAATTGTTCTGCAATTGTACTGTTGACCCCATCAGAAACATTGTCTAAATTCGTATGGATAGCATAAATAGCAATATCATTTTTTATTGCTTGGATTACAATACGTTCCACATAATTTTTTCCATTTATTTTAGACAAACCTTTAAAAACAATTGGATGATGCGCTACAATCAAATTGCATTTTTGTTGAATGGCTTCCTGTATTATATCTTCTGTAACGTCAAGCGTACAAAGGATTCCAGAGCAATCCATATTTTTATTTCCAGTAATTAATCCTGCATTATCGTAAGATTCCTGATAAGCTAGTGGTGCTTTTTTCTCCAACACCGAAATGATTTGACTGATTTTCATTTGTTCATTTTTTCCTTGAAATAAAATAGCCATTGCGAATGTAGCTTCATTCTATCTTTGTATTATGGTTGATAGCTTATTTCTTTTTAGTGATGGTAAATTTATAAGAACAGGGAAACCGATTATTTCACCCAATAATCGCTCTTTTCGATATGGGGATGGTTTTTTTGAAACTATTAAGTGGTTTTCCGGCAAAATACTGTTAGAGCAATACCATATGGAAAGGCTATTTCATAGTTTAGAAATCCTGAAATTCAAACCACCCAATTATTTTACTCCGGACTATATAACTCAAGCAATTCATGCTTTGGTACAAAAAAACCAGCACAATCTTTTAGCAAGAGTAAGAGTTACTATTTACAGGGGAGACGGCGGTATTTATGACGAACAAAACCACTTTCCGCATATCTTGATTCAAACCTGGGATCTCAATGAAAGCAATAATCGACTCAATGAAAACGGTTTAGAAATAGGGTTATTTCCCAAAGCTATCAAATCAGCCGATCATTTTTCGATGATTAAAAGCAATAATTATTTGCCCTATGTAATGGCCGCGCTTTGGGCAAAAGAGCAAAAACTCAATGATGCTGTTCTGTTGAATAGTAATGGTCATATTGCAGATACTACCATTGCCAATATTTTCATCATCACCAATGGGATTATTAAAACCCCTCCAATTACCGATGGACCTGTTGCAGGGGTAATGAGAAAGCATGTTATATCACAATTGAGAAAGCATGAATTTGACGTGTTGGAGACTTCAATTTCGGCGCTAGACCTTGAACAGGCTTCTGAAATTTTCCTGACAAATGCTATTTATGGGATAAAATGGGTCAAAAAATTGGGAGAAACACATTATTCAAATAGCCTGACTCTCCATATATGTACCAAAACTGTTGATTTTTTTCCTGTTTTTTAACAAATTTTGTAATAATTACATATATTTGCCGCAGCATATATCTTACACCCTATTGTAAGTATTTATTAAGCAAACAATCGAATAAAAATTCAATCAAATGAAATCATTAAAATTGACACTGCTAATTGCAGTTATCGGTCTTTTTTCTTCGCAAATTTTTGCGCAAGTTAAAAAAGCCAAACCAGGCATTAGTGCTGGTCTTTTGGGTGCAGTTAATCTAACTGAATTCCGTGTAACTAATCCAAGAGGTATTGACTACAAAACCGGAACTGGCTGGGCAGCAGGTGGTTGGTTTAATTTGCCATTAACTGAAAAGCTTTCTTTTGAGCCTCAAGTACAGTACTCTGTATTGAAATATGTAGGCAATAATAACCCAGTGGGTCAATTTGGTGGTACTATGCAATATGGTTCTGTTCCATTATTGTTGAAGTATCAAACAGGAAAAGACTTCTCAATTTTGGCTGGTTCTCAAGTAGATTTCTTGAATACCTTAAAAAATGATGGTTCTAGCTCTGCAACTTATTTTAAAAAGCAATACCTAGATGTTAGTGCGGCACTTACAGCTGGTATTGAGGTATTCACTTCTAGAAAAGTACAATTGTATGGTCGTTATATCTATGGTTTAACTGACATGAAGAGCACTACCAATCCAAATGTAAACAAAGGAAATATCGGTTTTTACAATACTGGTTTCCAATTTGGTGTGAAAGTGAAATTATACGAAAAGAAAGCTGCTTTACCTCCACCTCCTCCACCTGCTCCAGTTGCACCAGTAGTGGTTGCTCCTAAAGATACAGATGGCGATGGTGTTATTGATGATAACGATAAGTGCCCTACAGTTAAAGGATTGGCTAAATACCAAGGATGTCCTATTCCTGATACTGATAAAGATGGTATCAATGATGAGCAAGATAAGTGTCCTACAGTTGCTGGATTGGCTAAATACCAGGGATGTCCTGTACCTGATACAGATAAAGACGGTATCAATGATGAAGAAGACAAATGTCCTACAGTCGCTGGCCTAGCTCGTTACAATGGATGTCCTATCCCAGATACTGATGGCGATGGTGTTAATGATGAAGATGATAAGTGTCCTACCGTAAAAGGAACTGTTGAAAACAATGGTTGTCCTGAATTGAAGAAGCAATACAACTTCGATAATAAGAAAGTATTGTTTGTTACAGGAAGCGCTACTTTAACTAAAGCTTCTAAAGTTGAATTAGAAAAAGTAGTTAAAGCAATGAATGAATATCCATCATTGAAATTATATGTTGATGGTTATACTGATAACACAGGATCTGATAAGATCAATAAAGCATTGTCTTTAAAGCGTGCTAATTCAGTAAAAGCTCATTTATTCAGTAAGAAAATTGCAGCTGAAAGATTATTAACTGATGGTCATGGAAGTGAAAATCCAATCTCAGATAATAAAACTGCAAAAGGTAGAGCTGAAAACAGAAGAGTAGAATTCAGAGTACGTGAGTTGAACTAATCTTCAAGTAACGTAAGAAATAGATAAAATCCCGCTCCAATTTAATTGGGGCGGGATTTTTGATTTAAGCCAATAAACCTTTAATCACTTATTATTGTTGATATAAAATGCCTAAGAACACTACTTTAATTAATATCATGTGGTTTCGGAGAGACCTTCGATTGGAAGACAACCATGCATTGTATGTTGCATTAAAATCCGGGTTACCTGTAGTTCCTTTATTTATTTTTGATCAATCTATTTTAGATCTTTTAGAAGATAAAAATGATCAAAGAGTCGCATTCATTCACGCTACTATTTCTTCATTACAAAATCAGTTGGTTGCATTAGGGTCAAGTTTAGATGTGAGATATGGTCATCCTGAAACTGTTTTTAAAGAATTATTGAAAGACTATAATATTGAGCAGGTTTTCACCAATCACGATTATGAACCTTACGCAAAAGAGAGAGATGATTCCATTTCTGATTTACTAAATAGTCATCAAATAAAATTGAATACCTATAAAGACCAGGTGATTTTTGAAAAACAAGAAATTGTAAAAGAAGATGGAAAACCTTACACTGTTTTTACTCCATATAGTAATAAATGGAAGGCTAAATTAACAGATGCAGATTGTGTTTCATTTCCAAGTGAGAAATTGGTCAAGCATTTTTTTTCACAAAACCCATTGCCTCTCCCTTCATTGGAATCAATGGGATTTTCATCGTCGCCGTATCAATTTCCTTCGAAGGAATTAAATGAATCTATTGTGATTCATTATACTGATCAAAGAAATTTTCCTGGTAATGATAAAGGCACATCAAGATTAGGTGTGCATTTGCGTTTTGGAACTGTTAGTATTCGCACATTAACAAGAAGAGCTAGGGTATTGAATGAAACATTTTTAAATGAATTGATCTGGAGAGATTTTTATCATACTATTTTGTGGCATTTTCCTAGAGTAGGTAAGGGGGCTTCATTCAAACCAGAATACGATCGAATTGAATGGAGGAATAATGAAACTGAGTTTGAAGCATGGTGCAATGGAAAGACTGGTTATCCTATTGTGGATGCAGGTATGCGTGAATTGAATACTACTGGCTTCATGCACAATCGTGTTCGTATGATTGTAGCTTCATTTTTAACCAAGCATCTATTGATCGATTGGAGATGGGGAGAAGCTTATTTCGCTCAAAAATTATTGGATTTTGATCTGGCTGCAAATAATGGGGGATGGCAATGGGCAAGTGGAAGTGGATGTGATGCAGCACCTTATTTCAGGGTATTCAATCCTTATTTACAAACGGAGAAATTCGATCCATCATTTACCTACATTAAAAAATGGGTTCCTGAATTTCAAGAATTGACTTATCCAAAACCAATAGTAAATCACGAATCCGCGCGTAAGCGTGTATTGGATGTGTATGCAAAAGCATTAAAAAAATAACTTAATTCAACCTTAAATATTCAAAAATAAAACTGCATCCACGTTGCTGAATTTTGCAAGCAAAATTCAAAGCTCGCAACGCGTCTAAAGGTTTCATTTTTGAATATTTAAGGTTTTTTATTTCTGTTATTTATGCAAAATTCAAATCTCGCAACGCGTCTAAAGGTACAATCTTGATGTCCTGAGGATTCCATTAATTATTATAGGCATTCATAAGCACTTCAACTGCTCGCCTTCCTTCAATGCCTAAATCAAGCGAAAAATTATTTACATAAAGATCAATGTGCTTTCTCATAACTTCTTCACTCATTTCTTGTGAATGTTCTTTTACATAAGGTGCTATGGTTGGATAATTTGAGAAAGCATATTCAATGCTTTTTTTAATGAGCTGGTCCACTTGATGAATGATTAATGGATCAATTTCTTTCTTTGCAATAATGCCTCCTAATGGTATTGGTACATGTTGGGTATGCTCCCAATGCGATCCTAGATCCATTAATAGTTTCAATCCTTTGTCTTGATAGGTGAATCTATTCTCATGAATGATAACACCGGCATCTACTTCGCCCGATAAAACAGCATTTTCTATTTCATGGAAAACTTTAAAAATTTTATTGTTAGACTGAGGATAGGCCAAAGAAAATAATAAATGCGCTGTTGTGTTTTCACCAGGAATAGCAACACTCATATTATTATTGAATCGATCAACATTTGGTTGGGAAATTAAAAGTGGCCCAACGCCTTTTCCAAGCGCACTTCCACTATTTAACAATTGATAATTCGATTGTACTTTATTATAAACACCATAACTAATTTTCGTAAAATCCATTTTTCCTTCAATTGCCCATTCATTCAAGGTTTGAACATCTTCTAAATGAACAGAAAATGTATATCCCTCTGTGTCAATTTTATGATTGACTAAAGCATCAAAAATAAATGTATCATTTGGACAAGGTGAAAATGCTAATGAAAAATGCATGGCCTTAAAAAACTTTATTTAATCGTGTATAATTTTTCGAGATATGCCAAAACGGTTTTATTTAATTGCTCAATAGAATGATTGATTTTCCATTTTGATTTATCTCTTTCACCGATATAATTAGAAATTGCCCTGATTTGTAAAAAAGGAATATTGGTTTCCCTGCAAACATAATGGAGTGCTGCTCCTTCCATTGTTTCGATAGTAGGATTGTACTTCTTCTTAATCATTTCTATGCGATTACTATTCGTGCTGATCTCATTGATTGTAATAGCATTTACTTCAGGTAATTGCAATAAGTTATATTTTGAAAGCCAGGGGTTTGGCAATTTTCTTTTTTCAAATGGATGATAACTGCTCTTCTCTAATTTAAGGTCAAAAATATCTTTCCAGATTCCAGCTTCTTCAACACCGGTATCTCCCAATATTTCTTCATTAACAACCACTACTTTCCCAAGTGCTAATTTTTGATTAAATGAACCTGCTATGCCTATTTGTATGACTAAATCTGGTTTGTCTTCAATTGCCAGGCGGGTAAATGCTACTGCACTGGCTAGCATTCCTACACCAGATTGGTAAAACTGCACTTTCATTCTCTCGCTTTCACCACTATACAAACCATTTAATTGAACAAATGAAGGCATCCATTCTCCAACCGTTGCAGCTGTAATTATTACTCTCATGAATGTAAAGTTGATGAAAAACGGTCAACTTTATTCATTTTTGTACCTTTGGCAAAATTTTTACAGCGAATGGTTTACTTAACAAGACAAGAACATTTTAATGCAGCTCATAAATTGTACAATCCAAATTGGACAAAAGAGCGCAATGAAGCTGTTTTTGGTGTTTGTGCCAATGAAAACTGGCATGGTCATAATTATGACTTATTTGTTACCATTAAAGGTATTCCAGACACTGATACAGGTTTTTTGTTTGATGTAAAAGTGCTTAGTAAAATCATTAAACTTCATGTGATAGATCAGTTGGATCATAAGAATTTAAACATGGATGTGCCATTTATGGAAGGCAAAATGTGTAGTACAGAAAACTTAGCGATGGCTATCTGGCATCAGATAACCCCTCATTTACCTCTCAACGTAACCCTTCATTGTATCAAATTGTACGAAACAGCCCGTATTTATGTAGAATATTTTGGTGAATAAGCCATTTTGTTCAAACGATTAGCCAATTTAAGCTTATTTGTTTAATCATTTAGTACTGATGTTAAACAAAATAGTCACATTACTGTTAATTATAGGTATTATCTAAAAACCCTCCAATCGTTAAAATTGGGAGCAAATTGATAGTTAATACCCATTATTCAAGTTCTGTTGTTAATTTTATGGTCTCAAAGCATTTGGCCACTTGATCAGCACACTTCTGAAACAGTGCCAAATATTAGCAATTGAATGCGTTGAATTTGACTTATACCAGATGAATAATTCAGTATGTAAGTGTGCATGCTAAGAGAAATTAAATGAATAACAAAAGAGTAACAGTATTTCGCAAAGAACATTTTAACGCGGCCCATCGTTTGCACAATCCATCATGGACTAATGAACGAAACAAAGCAGTATTTGGTCTTTGCAATAATGAAAACTATCATGGACATAATTATGAATTAATTGTTCAGGTAACTGGAGCAATCAATCCAGAAACTGGATATGTAATTGATATGAAAATATTGAGCGATTTAATCAAGGAAGAGGTATTGAATAAATTCGATCATAAAAATTTAAACTTAGATACCATTGAATTCAACAATCTCATACCATCTGCAGAAAATATAGCGGTGGTTTGTTATGATTTATTGAGAAAAAAATTGGATGGTCAACTTGACTTAAAAATAAGATTATATGAAACAGAGCGAAATTTTGTCGAATATCCGTCTTAACGGAGATAAAATAGAATTCACAGAAGAAATGATTGAAGAAATGGGGGATAGTCATATCAGCACTTCTATTGATACACCTATGGTTAAAGAAGCTTTCGACAAATCGGAGGAAGAAAAAATGGACATCATTCAGGGCCATTTCAAAGCCATCATGGAAACGATGGGATTGGATCTTACTGATGATAGTTTAAAAGGAACACCAAAGCGTGTTGCAAAAATGTTTATTAAAGAAATATTTAGCGGATTGAATCCTGCAAATAAACCATCTATTGCTTTATTCGAAAATAAATACAAGTACAATGAAATGTTGGTAGAAAAAAACATTTCGTTTTATAGTAATTGCGAACACCATTTTGTTCCAATTATAGGAAAAGCCCATGTAGCATATATAAGTAATGGGAAAGTTATTGGACTGAGTAAGTTAAATCGATTGGTGGAATATTTTGCAAAAAGACCACAGGTTCAAGAACGATTAACTGTTCAAATTGCCAAGGAATTACAGGTTGCACTTGGAACAGAAGATGTGGCAATAGTGATTGATGCAAAACATTTATGTGTTGCCAGCAGAGGAGTTGAAGATGATACTTCTTCTACTATTACCGCATTCTATGGTGGCAAATTCAAAGAAGATAAGAGAAAGGAAGAATTTTTGAGGTATTTAGAATTAAAAACTGAATTCTAGAATATCTGTAAAATCACTTATTTTGCTGCATAAATTTCTCATTTATGTCTATGCATGCATATGTTTTTCCTGGTCAAGGAGCACAGTTTTCTGGAATGGGTAAAAATCTCTATGATACTCATTCAGCTGTAAAAGAATTGTTTGAACAAGCCAATGACATATTGGGCTTTCGTATTACCGATACTATGTTTACCGGTTCCGATGATGCGCTAAAACAAACCAATATTACTCAACCAGCTATTTTTCTTCACTCAATTGCTGCATATAAAACAATGGAGAATGCTCAACCATCGATGGTAGCTGGGCATTCTTTGGGAGAGTTTTCTGCCTTGGTAGCCAACGGTGTATTGAGTTTTGAAGATGCCCTTCGTTTGGTAAGTATCAGAGCCATTGCAATGCAGAAAGCATGTGAATTGAATCCTTCCACAATGGCTGCTGTGTTAAATTTAGCAGATGAAAAAGTAGAAGAAATATGTTTATCAATACAAAATGAAACAGGAGAAATTGTAGTTCCAGCAAACTACAATTGCCCAGGTCAATTAGTAATTAGTGGATCTATTAAAGGCATTGATATTGCTTGCATAAAAATGAAAGAAGCTGGTGCAAAACGTGCATTGGTTTTACCAGTAGGAGGGGCATTTCATTCACCATTGATGACTCCAGCAAAAGAAGAATTAGCAGCAGCCATACAATCAACCACTTTTCATGCGCCAAATTGTGCAGTCTATCAAAATGTTATAGCAAAGGCAATTACTGATCCAACAACAATAAAAAATAATTTGATTGAACAACTTACTGGTGCTGTAAAATGGACACAATGCGTTCAGCAAATGGTAACTGACGGAGCTACTCATTTTACTGAATGTGGACCAGGTAAAGTATTACAAGGATTAATTGGAAAAATTGCTGGAAATCCAGTAGCAGTAGATGGGGTGAATTAAAATTTATTTTAAGCCTAATGAAGTAAGAATATTGGCATCCCAATTTGGTGTTCCGGACCTTGAATTATTCGGATAGCTGGAAATTCCAAAAGTATCATCATAATCCCAAACAGCCCAACCCATTTTATATTTGGTTAATAAAGTACGCATGTCTAATGTGTATTGATTTTTACTGTCTAATGAAACAAAAGGTCTGTAAACTCCAAATTCATTACAAATCACTGGGATCTTATTTTGATTGCCCCAATTATAGACTTGTCTTATTTTTAAATTCAAAGAATCGGCATTGTATCGTTGGGAGCCATACCAAGTAATTAAATATTTGGCATCTGAACTGGGAGCGCTATTGGCCAATGCCAACACGTTTTGTGGGCTACCAGGATAAGGTAAATTTTTTAGTTGATCATATGGGCTACCCACCCAAGTTGCACCTTGATGTGTAAATACAAAAGGCTCATAGAGATGAAAATTGTAAATAATGTTTTTTCCAGTATATGGTTTTAGTGTAGACAAATCATACCAATTATTCCAGTTTTCTGCGCCAGCAATAATATAATGATCAGGTGCCGCTTCCCTTATCGATTGAATGATCAAGCCCTGAACAGGTGCCCACCAGTTTTTATCTATGCCAGCAACACTTTGTGTAGCACCTATATGTGGCTCATTGAATATTTCAAAAAAAACTTGAGTAGTATCATATTTCTTAAAATACCCTGCCATGTTTTTCCAGAATTGTCGAAAAGCAGCTCTAGAAACCGGATCTGTTGCTATTTTAGACTCAAAGGCTGGATTACTGGAATGAATATCGATAGTAACTGAAAGCCCAACTGAAGTAATATTTTTAATAGCCTGGTCAAGAAAATTTAAATTGGCTGTTTGAATATTGGCAATATTGGAGGGATCACAAATAATAGATGGACCAACAGGAATTCTGACATAGGTAAATCCAGCATTTTTGATCTGTGTAAAATGATTAGTTGAGTATCGAGTGCCAAATTGTGCTTTATCAGAATAATCGTTAAACCAGTTACTCAAGTTTATCCCAATCGCCAATCTATCAATAGCACGCCCTGAAAATCCAACAGAATTTTCTGTGATTGGTATATTCTCTGAGTTTTTACTACACCCAAAAGAACATCCAATTATTAGAATGGCTAATAAAAAATGGGATGGTTTTATCATAGTTTATTTTGAACAGTATGATCAATTGATGCTACAATTGATCCATTCTCCATCAAAGCTAGCATTATATTTTTTATAGAATTGAATAGCTGGTTCGTTCCAATCGAGTACCTGCCATACCATCCCCTTAAGGTTTCTCTCCTTTGCTTCAACCATTAAACGTTCAAAAAGTTGCTTTCCGATATGTTTGCCTCGCATTTTTTTTGTAACCAATATATCTTCTAAATACATTCTTTGGCCTTTCCAGGTGCTATATCGAATATAATACAGGGCAAATCCATGTATAATAGGTTGACTTTCAGTAGATTTAGTTTCTTCGGCAACAAACGCCCACCAAACTGGATTTTGGCCAAATCCACTTTCTATAAAATGATCGAGGGTAACGGTTACTTCATCAGGAGCTTTTTCAAAATCAGCTAATTCCTGAATTAATTCAAGAATTCTTACACAGTCTTTTTGTTCTGCTCTTCTAATAGTGATCATTGGAAATTATTTTAATCAAATCGAAAATTGAAAGCTGGTTTTCAATCAAATTGTTCAACTCAATGCTTGACTGAAATCATTGATAATGTCTTCAATATTTTCTATACCTACACTTAAGCGAATTAATCCATCTGTTATTCCAAATTTCAATCTTTCTTCTCTGGGTATGCCCATATGACTCATGCTAGCAGGATGCGACAACAAAGTATCTGGTGTGCCAAATGAAATGGCTTTTACACACATTTGAAGTCGATTAATAAATGCCCGTCCTGCATCTATTCCGCCTTTTAATTCAAAACTCATTAATGCACCTGCATGCCTCATTTGCTTCATGGCAATGGCATAATCTGGGTGAGAAGGTAAGCCACTATAATTTACTTTTTCAACAGCAGGGTGTTGTTCTAAAAAACCAGCAACATCCATGGCGTTATGACAATGCCGTTCCATTCTCAACTCTAATGTTTTCATTCCTTGAGTAAGTAAGAATGCATCAAATGGATTGGCATTTCCACCTAATAGTACATGCCACTTCCATATCTGGCCATTCATTTTTTCTAGATCCTTGCCTAATAAAACTCCACCAATTGCAGTGCCATGACCGTTTAAAAATTTGGTAGTTGAATGCATTACAAAATCTGCCCCAAAAGCAAAAGGTTGTTGTAAGTAAGGAGTTGCTGCCGTGTTATCTACTGAAACTAATACATGGTGTTTTTTAGCTACAGTGCAAACCATTTCGATATCAATACAACGCAAAGTAGGATTCGACGGAGTTTCAATATGAATGAGTTTAATATTTTTATTATTAGATAAAGTGGTGTCAATAGTTGTTGCATCAATTAAATCGATCAATATAGTATTGATTCCGGTACCTTCTAATACTTTTAATAATAATTCATGTGTTCCTCCATACAATGCATGGTGGGAGAGAATAGCATCCCCTGATTGAAGATTGCCTAAAAATAAAGTAGTTAGTGCAGCTTGACCACTTGAATGAAGTAATGCTTTTAATTGTAAAGGTTGATGGTGTTGATCCAATAATCCAAAAGACTCCAAAGCTTCAATTGTTTCAGCAGCAGTTGTAAAACTTGGGTTACCCCATCTGCTATAAATTTTTGATTTGTCTTTTCCTGCAAATCTTTCACTGCCTTCTTCGGCAGTATCAAAACTAAAAGTAGAACTGGCGTAAATAGGAGTAATATGCGCATGATCAGCATTTTCATGCCCCGCAGCATGAATTGCTGCAGATCCCATTCCTGTAAACTTTTGTTGACTACTCATAACGATTAATTTTTATCTCATATCTCATATCTCATATCTCATATCTTATATCTCATATCTTATATCTCATATCTCATATCTCATATCTCATATCTCTTATCTCATATCTCTTATCTCATATCTCTAATAAGCCCATTTCACCAAAGTAGCACCCCAGGTGAATCCACCCCCAAATGCAGCAAGAACAATATTGTCTCCTTTTTTTAATTGGCTTTCCCAATTCCATAAACAAAGTGGAAGTGTAGCTGCAGTAGTGTTTCCGTATTTTTGAATATTAATCATTACTTTTTCTTTGGGCAATCCCATCCTATTGGCTGTTGCATCAATGATCCTTAAATTGGCTTGATGCGGAACAAGCCAAGCAATATCTTCTCCAGTTAATTGATTTCTTTCCAATAATTCGGCACTTACATCAGCCATGCCTTTTACGGCAAACTTAAAAACAGCTTGACCTTCCTGGTAAGCAAAATGTTCTTTAGCCAATACTGTTTCAACAGTTGCTGGTTTTACTGATCCGCCCGCTTTCATGTGCAAGTATTGTCTTCCACTTCCATCACTTCTTAAAATACTGTCTTTTACTCCATTATCATCCAAGGAAGGTTCTAATAAAAGTGCACCAGCTCCATCGCCAAAAATGATGCAAGTAGCTCTATCGGTATAATCAATAATGGCACTCATTTTATCTACACCAACAACAATCACTTTTTTGTAACGTCCACTTTCAATATACATAGCTCCTGTTGTAAGTGCATATAAAAATCCACTACAGGCAGCACTCATGTCATAACCCCATGCATTGGTTGCGCCAATTTTATCCGCAATAATATTTGCGGTTGCAGGGAAGACCATATCAGGAGTAACTGTTGCACAAATGATGCAATCAATCTCTGTTGCATCCATATTTTTTTTGCGCAAAATTTCTTGTATTGCAGGAACTGCCATATCACTGCTCCCTTTACCTGGCTCTTTTAAAATTCTTCTTTCTTCAATACCTGTTCTGCTCCTGATCCATTCATCGTTGGTATCAACCATTTTCTCCAAATCGAAATTCGTAAGCTTTGTTTCTGGAACATATCCTCCAACTGCAGTGATGGCTGCTGTAATTTTTTCCATTTTTCTACTAATTAGATGGTATTATTATGCTTTTTGGTACTATATAAAACCCTAAAGATACAGCTAATTGCATTCTTTTTACTAATTTAGTGGTCATTTATGATAGCATTCGTTAGAGGTCATTTCGCTGTTAAAACACCTGCGCGTATTGTAGTGGATGTGAATGGTGTAGGATATGAGTTGAATATTAGTTTAAATACTTATTCTGCTATCAGTAATAAAGATAGTGGTCAGTTATTTACCTATTTGCATATTACTGAAAATGCGCAAAGTCTATTTGGTTTTGCGGATATAGCGGAAAAAGAATTGTTTATGCAATTGATCAGTGTTTCTGGAGTTGGAGCTTCAACTGCTCGCATGATGTTATCTGGGTTAAAGCCAGCGGAAATTACCAGAGCAATTGTGCAGGGAAATACAAAACAATTAGAAGGAATTAAAGGGATTGGCAAAAAATCTGCGGAGCGTTTAATTGTTGAATTGAGGGATAAATTGGGCAAACAATCCAATGAAAGTATTTTGCCCGGATTTAGTGGGCCTCAAAATGATGCAGATGCTGTAAATGCACTAATTTCATTGGGCATTGGAAGGGTTATGGCAGAGCAGGCAGTTAAGAAAGTATTGCAAGCTCAACCAGACAATGACTCATTAGAAGATATTATTAAACAAGCACTTAAAAACTTATAAGCGATCGCATAAAGTTCTACTTAATCAAGCTTACCGTTTTTGTTTCAACCAAGGATTTTTTTATCCATCATTTATCTGCTGATCTGTGCACCATTATTGGCACAACAGAAAGATAGTCTGCGCTTTCCAATAAGCGACAGGAGGGGGGACCCATTTTCAAATTCAAATAAAAATCCATTTGATTTAAATGATACTTCGCTTATTAAAAAATCAGTTGAGTATGATCCAAAAACAAAATCATATTTCATCAAGGAAAAGATTGGATCAACTATTTACAGAAAACCTACTACGCTCCAATTTGATGAATATTGGCGCATTCAAAATCAACAAGCAGAAACTGACTATTTTAAAAAAAGAGCAGATGCCTTAACACAGCTGAATAAAAAAGTTGCACGTCCGCCGATGCGTGTTTATGATAAATTATTCGATCGCATTTTTGGAATGAGTGGAAACAATTTAAAAGTTGATATCAGGCCAAGTGGCGAAGTGAATATTTTAGCAGGCTATCAAGGTCAGAATATCAAAAACCCAACTTTGCCAGAGCGTGCAAGAAAGAATGGCGGTTTCGATTTTGATATGAACGCCAATCTTAACTTAAATGCCAATATTGGTGACAAGTTAAAATTTCCTATCAATTACAATACATTGTCTAATCTGGGTTTCGATAATCAATTGAAACTCGACTATAAGGGAATGGATGATGAGATCATCAAAAGTATTGAAGCAGGAAATATTTCATTTCAATCAAGAGGAACATTAATTGCGAGTGCACAGAATTTATTTGGAA
The DNA here is from genome assembly GCA_037129425.1 of Sphingobacteriia bacterium. GTDB lineage: Bacteria > Bacteroidota > Bacteroidia > Chitinophagales > Chitinophagaceae > Sediminibacterium. Next base: position 72,208 of record JBAXUV010000003.1, on the reverse strand, counting down.
TAAAGACTCAATTGCAATTTGGAAAATTATTTGTTACAGCAGCATTGGCCAATCAACGATCCTCCAGGCAAACAGTATCTTTACAAGGCGGAGCTTCTACTCAATCATTTCAAAAAAAATTAGATGATTACGAAGAGAACAGACACTTTTTATTAGGCAATTATTTTCGTGCTAATTTCAATACTACCATGAAGAATTTGCCTGTAGTAAATTCTCAGGTTCAACTTCAAAGAGTAGAGGTTTGGGTTACTAATAGAACGGGTGCTACAACTGAAGCTCGTGATATTGTCGGCTTGATGGATTTGGGAGAATCCAGGCCATTTAATCCTTCGGTTCAATCTTTAACAAGCAATCCTTTGCCTGCCAATGGAGCCAATAATTTATTCGGTTCCTTAGTAGGAGACCCCAATGCACGAAATCCAGCTTTTGTGAATAGTTTATTGTTGAGTAAGGGGCTAAGACCTGTTGATGATTATGAAAAAACATTTGCACGTAAGCTTACATCCAACGAATATTATTTTAATCCTCAGGCAGGTTTTATTTCGGTGAATACTCAATTACAAGCAGATGAAGTATTGGCTGTTGCCTATCAATACACTTACAATGGAAGGGTTTTTCAAGTAGGAGAATTCTCTCAAGATATTGCTTTAGATTCTAATCAGGGAGTTCAAAAAGTATTGTTTTTAAAATTATTGAAAGCTACATCTCAAAGAACGCAATTGCCCATCTGGGGATGGATGATGAAGAATGTCTATTCATTGGATTTATTTGGTGGGATTCAAAGAGATGATTTTAAATTAAACATATTGTATGATGAGCCAAGCGGAGGTTTAAAAAGATTTTTACCTGAAACTGCTCAAGCCGTTGAAGGGCAACCATTACTGCGGATACTCAATTTAGACCGACTCAATAACCGAAATGATCCACAACCGGATGGTGTATTCGATTACATTGACGGGTTTACCATATTGCCTCAAATGGGTAGAGTCGTTTTTCCTTTATTGGAACCATTTGGAAGAGATCTGGATACATTGGCATTTTCAGGTTTGCCAACTGCAACAAAAAATAAATATGTCTATTATCAATTGTATGATTCCATTAAAGCCATTGCGCAAACCTATGCCAATCTAAATCGATTTGTAATGCAAGGCCAAGTAAAAGGAAGTGGCGGTGGGTCCGAAATTTATTTGAACACATTTAATATTCCACCAGGTTCTGTTTCGGTTGCAGCTGGAGGACAAATATTAAGAGAAGGCTCGGACTATATTGTAGATTATAATTTGGGCACAGTAAAAATTATCAATCAAGGCATACTCAGTTCCAATGTACCGGTAAAAGTTTCATTCGAAAACAATATTGGCTTTGGTGTTCAACAAAGAGGCTTTACTGGACTTCGATTAGATTATGTAGCAAGTAAAAAATTAAGTGTAGGAACCAGTTTTGTAAAATTAGGTGAGCGCCCATTTTTTACCAAAATGGGATATGGAGATGATCCTATTAGAAACAGTATGTATGGATTTGATTTTAATTATCGATCCGATTTGCCAGGCTTAACAAGGTTGCTCAATAAATTGCCTTTTTATGACTCAAAAGCAAAGTCATCGATCAATGCGTATGGAGAAGCAGCTTTTATGCAACCAGGTCATCCCCCACAAATTGGTAAAGGAGATCAAGGGTTAATTTTTATTGATGATTTTGAAGGAACAAGAGCAACCATTGATCTGCGTTTTCCATTTGTTTCATGGGCAATGGCTTCAACGCCACAAGGAAATACAAAATTCCCTGAATCAACATTAACAGATAGTATCGATTACAATAAGAACAGGGCTAAATTAGCCTGGTACAATATCGAACCAAATTTACAGGATAAGAATAGCCCTAATAATCCATTGAGAAGAAATTTAGCGGAGTTGAGCGACCCAAGAGTAAGACAAGTATTTACCAATGAATTATTTCCTCAACGTACTACCAATATCACTGATGTTCAGGCAGCCACTTTTGATTTAGCATATTATCCAACCGATAAAGGGCCTTATAATTTTGAGTCATCTCCAACACAAATCAATGCTCAAGGAAAATTAAATAATCCTGCTGCAAGATGGGGAGGTATTATGAGAGCAATTGATCAAACCGATTTTGAAACCAATAATATTGAGTTTGTAGAGTTTTGGATGCAAAATCCATTTATTACTAATCCAACAAGTAAAGGAGGTAAATTATTTTTAAATTTTGGTAATGTAAGTGAAGATGTACTCAAAGATGGAAAAAGATTTTATGAAAATGGAATGAATACTCCAACTATTCCTGCAGCTGTAGACAGTACTAATACATGGGGTAAAACACCTGTAAATCCAATTCAAATTACACAAGCGTTTAGTAATGACCCTAACGATCGACCCTTTCAGGATGTAGGATTTGACGGATTAGATGATAATGGAGAGAGAAGAAAAAAAGGATATATTTTAAATAGAATGGCCAATAATTTTGGCACAGGATCGCCGCTTTATCAAAGAACTTTGAATGATCCTTCGAATGATAACTATTTATGGTATCGTGATCCTTCATTTGATCCACTGGGTACTGGAATTTTAGGCAGGTATAAAAATTTCAACAACCAACAAGGTAATTCTCCGGTAGCAACCACTGGCGGTCAATTTACTTCTGCGGCTACTTTGTTTCCTGATAATGAAGATTTGAATCGAGACAACACATTGAACGAAACTGAATCTTATTATGAATATGAAGTTCAGCTGAGGCCTGGTATGGATGTTGGATCTCCACAGTTTCCTTATATCACCGACAAGAGAAGAGTCACTGTAAATTCAGCTGATGGTATCACTAGAACGGAGGATTGGTATTTGTTCAGAATACCTATTAAAAATTATTCAAAGAAAGTAGGAAATATTCCTGACTTTAAATCCATTCGTTTTGCAAGAATGTATCTAACCGATTTTGAAGATTCGGTAGTATTGCGTTTAGCAAGATTGGACCTGGTGCGGAATCAATGGCGTCAATTTATTTATAATATTGATACTACAGGATCATATACTCCAATCAATAACAATGCTTCGAATACTACATTCAATACCCTTGCTGTTAACTTAGAAGAAAACAGTAGCAGACAACCCGTAAATTATATTATGCCACCGAATGTTGAACGTGTTCAGCTATTAAGTAATAATGGAGTTAACCTGCAACAAAATGAGCAAGCATTAAGTTTAAGGGTAAGTAATTTACCAAGTGGAGGTACCAGAGGAGTATTTAAGATATTGAATTTAGACGTAAGACGATATGCAAAAATGTCGATGTACTTGCATGCGGAGTCTGTAGTTGGCCAGTCTGTAATAAAAGATGATCAACTCAATGCCATTATTCGCATTGGGCAAGATTTTTTGAATAACTATTACGAAATAAAAATCCCATTAAAAATTACTCCTCCAGGTCAATATCCAAGAGGACAGGAAGATAGAGTCTGGCCAGAAGCCAATAATATCGATTTTAGTTTACGTGATTTGATCGATTTAAAATTAACTAGAAACAATAGCAATGCATCTGTTACCAATATATTTAGAAAATTAATTGGTAATAAAACTTTCTCTATTATGGGTAATCCAAATTTGGGAGAAGTAAGAGGTATTTTAGTAGGAATAGAAAATCCTGTTAGACCAGATGGCCAATCCATCAGCACAGAAGTATGGATGAATGAATTGCGTTTATCTGGAATTGATGAAAACGGAGGCTGGGCAGCACTTGGAAGAGTAGATCTTGTTCTCGCAGATTTAGGTACTTTATCTGTTTCTGGAAATAAATATACCCAAGGGTTTGGAACGATTGAACAAAGAGTCAATGAAAGAGCCAAGGATAATTTATTGCAATTTGATATTGCAGCCAATATTGATGCTGGTAAATTGGTTCCTAAAAAAGCTAAATTATCTATACCTGTTTATGCTAGTTTAAATAGAAATATTCGTACACCAGAATTTGATCCTTACGATTTAGATGTACTATACAAAGAAAAATTAAGCAAAAGCCCTGCTGCATTAAGAGATTCCATTAAGAATGCTGCGGCTGATCAAACCACTATTCAAACCATCAATTTTACCAATGTTAGGGTAATGCCAGGAAATGGAAAGCCAGGATTACTCAAGCTTAGTAATTTTGATGTGAGTTATGCTTACTCTCAAACAGAACATACTAGTCCGATCATCAAGCAGAATAAAGTAGTTCGGCAACGTGCAGGATTTGGTTATACTTATATCGGTCAAAGTCAATTCAAAGAGCCATTTAAAAAATTGATTAAAGGAAAGTCGCCATGGCTGGCTTGGATCAGAGATGCCAACTATAATTTAAAACCATCTTATTTAAGTTTTAGGGCAGATATTAATCGACAGTTTGGAGAATTTATTCCTCGAATTGTGAATAATAACAATACCAAAGTAGATAGAGTAGATACTACTTATGATAAGTATTTTACTTTCGATCGATTTTATAATATGCGCTGGGATTTAACCAGGTCTTTAAATTTTGATTTTAATGCTACCAATAATGCTAGGGTAGATGAACCATTTGGCAGAATCGATAATAGTTTTAAGAAAGACACTGTTCGAAAAAACTTCTTGAGCGGAGGAAGGAACACGCTCTATGTTCAAAAAACTCTACTGAATTATAATATTCCATTGAATAAATTTCCTTTCTCTGATTGGATCACAGCAAGATATAGTTATGGAACATCTTATAGTTGGATAGGTGCAAGTAGAATTGCCTATAATTTAGGAAACACGATAGAAAATTCTCAAGAAAATAATTTTAATGCACAGCTAAGCTTTGGCAATTTATATGCAAAATCTAAATGGCTTAGGGCTATCGATAATATCCCTTCTCCTAAAGCGAAGAATGATCCGCTTAATAATAAAACAATCAATTCTTTAGGATCAACATTGCCTCCTAAAGAAGAAGCATTAAAAGGATTAGAAGGTAAACAAAGAACAGAAGCATTGCAAAAATGGAGACAGCAACGGAGAGATATACGAATTGCTGATAAGCTAACAAGGGCCAATCAAACACCAGAGTTAACCAGTTTCGAAAGAACCTTGGGCAAATTTATTACCATGTTCCGTCAGGCATCGATTAATTACAGCGAGAATTATAGAAGTAGATTGCCGGGTTATATGGATAGCACACAGTTTATAGGGCAGAACTTTAAATCGATGGCTCCCGGTTTAGACTATGTTTTTGGAAAGCAGCCAGATAATGATTGGATCAATAATAAAATTTCTAGGGGATTACTTTCTAAAGACAGCACATTTAATTTTATGTTCAGACAGAGCTTCGAGCAAAGACTGAGCATTACTGCACAATTAGAACCTATTCGAGAATTGATCATTGATTTGAATGTAGACAAAACTTTTACCAAAGATTATACTGCATTAATAAAAGATACAACAGGGTCCGGAAATAATTTCGGACAATTGAATCCATTATACAATGGAGGATTCAGCGTTTCATATATTGCATTTAGTACTTTGTTTGCAAGCCATAACCCAAATGAAATTTCCTCAACATTTAAAGAATTCGAAAGCAACAGGATCCTTGTTTCAAAAAGAATTGCAGAGACCAATCCTTACTGGCAAGCTTTGCCAAATAACCAGAAATTTACAGCAGATGGATTTGCCCGAGGTTATGGACGATACTCACAAAGTGTTATTTTACCAGCGTTTTTGGCAGCTTATACCAGAGAGAATGCCAATACGATTCCTTTAATAAAAGACGGAGGAAATAAAATCAGTACCAATCCTTTTAGGGGAATAATGCCTAGGCCAAATTGGAAAATCACTTATTCTGGCTTGAGTAAAATTCCTTCTCTCGCTGCTTCATTCAGCAATATCACTATCAGTCATGGATACAATGGACAATTAAGCATGAATAGTTTTAATAGTGCATTATTGTATCAAGATCCATTCCGATTGAATGCTCCAGGTTTTATAGATACTACAAGTGGAAATTTCATTCCTTTCTTTTTGATACCGAATGTTAGTATTTCAGAAAGATTTGAACCATTGATAAAAATAGATGTCACCACTATCAGTCAATTCAATTTCAATTTTGAATTTAGAAAGAGCAGGCAGTTGAGTATGAGTTTGATTGATTATCAATTGAGTGAAAGTAGAAGCACAGAATGGATTTTAGGAATGAACTGGCGCAAACGTGGATTTAACCTTCCTTTTAAATTGCCTGGTGGAAAGGGTAAGAAATTGCAAAACGATTTGAATTTAAAACTAGATATATCGGTTCGTGATGTATCAATCAGCAATAGTCGTTTAGATCAAAGCAATGCATATGGAACTGGTGGACAAAAAGAAATTACCATTCAACCAGCTATAGATTATGTACTGAATAATCGAATCAATATTAAGTTCTTCTTCGACCAGCGTAGGGTTACTCCGTATATTTCTACTTCGGCGCCAATTACCAATACGAGGGCAGGAGTAAATATTAGAATATCATTGGCGCAATAAAAAACCCTGTAGAAAAACCTACAGGGCTTTTGATTTTGAACTATTTAATTTTTCCTAAACGCCCATTTCCCCAGTTCTTTCCAGCTTACTTTTTTACCATACATTAAAATTCCAGTTCTGTAAATTTTTCCACTCAACCAGGTGGTGAGCATAAAGCCAGCAATTAAGCTAATCATACTTGCAGCTAATTGCCAATAAGGAACAGTGCCAGGTACACCATAAGCGATTCTTGCCATCATTACCATTGGAGAACTGAAAGGTATGATGCTTGCCCATACTGCAATTGAAGTACTCGGATCTTGTACAGCATTGGTCATAATGATAAATGAAAAAATAATTGGCATGGTAATCGGCAACATCAAACTTTGCGCATCCTGCGGATCTTCGTTGACCACACTTCCTACAGCAGCAAATAAAGAGGAATAAAATAAGTAGCCACCCAAAAAGTAGAAAAGAAAGCATCCGATAATTACCGGCCAATTAGCAGTACTCATGGTGTGTTGAAACTTATATATTTTTTGTGCGGCATCTCCAGCTTGCATCATTGAACCACCTGGCATTTGGCCATTGTATTGTTGCAATGTACTTACCTGTTGCATTACATCATGTGGAATTAAAAATTGAGCTGCAGTAGATAAACCAAGAATCAAAATGATCCACAATAGAAACTGCGTTAATCCAACACCACCAATTCCAACAATTTTACCCATCATTAATTGAAAAGGCTTCACACTACTAATCATTACTTCTGCAATGCGGTTGGTTTTTTCTTCCATTACACCACGCATTACCATGGCTCCATAAATAAACATGGTAATATAAATCAACATGCCACTTCCGAATCCAATTCCATAAGAAAGGGCAGCATTGCTTTCAGTTGCTGCATCAGTGCCTTCTTCCAGTGATTTTATTTCAGCAAATTTTGATTTGTTTCTGATTGAATCCAAAGAACTTCTATTAATTCCTGCATCCTGTAATAATTTATCTTCAATAGCAGCATCAATTCTGTCACTGATTTTATCTTCAGTTCCTAAACCAATTCTTTTCTTAGAACGAATAATATAATCCGTCTTTTGGGTTCCTTCAAATTTTGGAATTACAATGATATCAGTATAGCCTTTTTGGATATAATTGCTTGTATCAACATTTTCCGGAAATTCAAAATGAATCTCTTTCGCATCTTGAAGGTTTCCTTTAAAGAATCCATTGTTGTCAATTACGGCAATTTTGTGTTCATCTTTTCCACTGATGGATAAATAAGTAGCTCCAGCAAAGAAGCCTACCATGATGATTGGAGTTAAAATAGTAGTAAGCAAAAAACGCTTATTCATTACCCTGCTTAAATATTCTCTTTGTATTATGATAAAAATCTTATTCATGATTTTTGGTGTTTATTGGGTTAGTCGATCACTTTTTGAAATGCCCTTGCAGTAGAATTGGTATTTTCTACCAGGTTGATGAAGATTTCATTTAACGAAGGCAATATTTCTCTATAAGACTCAATGGTATAATTGGCTTGTAAAAAATAATTCAGCACATCATTGCTTTTATAGCCTTCGTTGATCTTTACTATCAACTCATTTTGTTTTTGCTCATCAATTACAAATGCATCGGATACAATTGAATCAGGAATGGTAGCGAGTTGAATGCTGAACTTATTTTCTTTGAATTGTTGTTTTACCTCTTTAACAGTGCCGTCCAATACTTTTTTGCCCAGATTTACCAATACAATATGGTCACAAATTTCTTCCACTTGTTCCATACGATGGGTACTGAAAATAACGGTACTCCCTCTCTTGGCTAAACCATAAATTTCATCTTTGATCAGATTGGCATTCACTGGATCAAGGCCGCTGAATGGTTCATCTAGAATAATCAATTTTGGCTCGTGTAAAACGGTGGTAACAAATTGTAATTTCTGGCTCATGCCTTTACTCAGGTCTTCTACTTTTTTATTCCACCAGGTTTCCATTTCTAATCGCTTGAACCAAAACTTGATTTTCTCCATGGCTTCTGCTTTACTCAATCCTTTCAACTGAGCCAGATACATTGCCTGGTCACCAATTTTCATTTTTTTATACAAGCCTCTTTCTTCGGGCATGTAACCAATCTTAATGATATCCTCAGAAGGGTTAAAGGTTCTTCCATCAAATTGAATATTGCCGCTATCCGGATAAAAGATGCCAGTAATCATTCTTAATAGGGTTGTTTTTCCAGCACCGTTTGGTCCTAATAAACCGAAGATGCTTCCCTTCTCAATGGAAAAACTAATATCATCCACCGCTTTTTGGGTGGCATAATATTTTTTAAGATGTTCTAATTCCAGGATGTTATTCATATTAAAATATTGTTATAATGATGAAAGATCAGAATGTTTGTAGTACTCTTGCTCAAAATATTACAAAATTCTAAATCGAATTTGGTGATTTTACTTCATAGTACCTAAATTTTGAATAATGACGGGTTTTAAAAAATGGTTTGGGTTAAGCGTTTTAACGATTGCCATTATTGGATTAAGTAGCTGGGGTTTTCTGGTACACAAAACAATACATCAATTAGCGGTATATCAATTACCTGAATCTATTGCACCTTTTTTTTATGATAATATAGAAAAATTAGTTGCAGATGCGGGAAGGCCAGATACCAGAAGAAATACGGATAGTACAGAAGCTACCAAACATTTTATTGATATTGAAGCATATGGCAATGATGCCATTCATCGTATGCCATTAGAATGGGAGGCTGCTACAAAAATTTATACAAAAGATAGTTTGATAAAGTACGGGTATGTTCCATATCAGGTGATTTTTACTAAAGAAAAATTAGTAGAAGCTTTCAAAAAGAAAAACAAAGACAGCATTATTTATTATGCTGCCGATCTAGGACATTATATAGGAGATGCAAATGTGCCATTACACACTACATTGAATTATGATGGGCAATTGACGGATCAAAAAGGCTTGCATAGTTTATGGGAATCCATGATACCTGAATTAGAAATCAGCAATTATAATTTGTTTACCAGTCATAAAGCTACTTATTTAAAAAAACCATCTTTGGCAATTTGGAAAGCAATTAGAAAAGCCAATCAATTATTGCCAGAAATGTTGTTAAAAGAAAAAGAAGTAACGCTACAATTCACTGAAGCAGAAAAATATCGAGTGCAAGTAAGAAGGGGAAAGGAAGTAAAAAGCTATACAACAGCTTTTGCTAAAGCCTATGCTGCTTCACTAAAAAATAGCATCAATAATCAATTATTGGTTTCTTCTTCATTGATTGCCGATTTTTGGTACACAGCATGGGTTGATGCTGGAAAACCAGATCTTTCAGGATTGGTCAATCATACAACTGAAAAGCAGTCTTCCTTTGCCAATGAATTACAACTCTTTCAACAAAATCAATTATTGAAATCCAATAAACTGATTGCCAAAAAAGAGGCCGTAAAAGAAGTGGAATAGATCTACATCTGTTGACTAATACTTATAGCTACTTTCTGTCCATCCATTGCAGCACTTACAATACCACCTGCATAGCCAGCACCTTCAGCACAAGGGAATAAATTCATTAATTGAGGATGCGATAATCTTTCGGGGTCTCTTGGTATTCTCACTGGAGAAGATGTTCTGCTTTCTGTTGCAACAACCACTGCTTCATTGGTAAAAAATCCGCGCATTTTTTTTCCAAAATGATTGAATCCACCTTGTAAACTTGTATAAATAAATGCCGGCAATACTTCATTCAAAGAAGTAGTAACTAAGCCGGGATTATAGCTGCAATTTGGTAAATTACTTGACTGTTTATTATTGCAAAAATCTGCCATTCTTTGTGCAGGAGCAGCTAGATTTCCTCCACCAGCAACAAATGCTTTTTGTTCTATTGCCTGTTGAAAACGCATCAATAATAAAGGCGATTTTGTATCAAATTTTTGGGTAGAGTGGTGCGGATATGATGTAGGGTTTTGTTTAAAATAATTCAACGCATCTTCTTGGCTAACCTGAACTACCATGCCGCTATTGGCAAATGGATTATTTCTTTTGCTTGGGCTCCATCCATTAACCACCAATTCTCCTGGATTAGTAGCAGCAGGTGCAATGATTCCTCCAGGACACATACAAAAACTAAATACTCCTCTGCCATTTACTTGTTCTACTAGGCTATATGAAGCGGGAGGCAAAAATTCATTACGTTTGGGTGAATGATATTGTACAGAATCAATAATTTGTTGGGGATGTTCTATGCGAACACCCAATGCAAAAGGTTTTGCTTCGATTAAAATATTTTTTTGATCGAGTAATTCAAAAATATCTCTGGCCGAATGTCCTGTTGCTAAAATGTAGGCGTCTGCTTTTAACTGGTCTCCATCTCCTGTAATAATAGATTGAATTAAATTCCCATTGTATTGAATATCTACTAACTTTTTCTCGAAATGAATGATTCCACCACAATCAATTATTTGTTGTCTGATAGCGGTGATGATCTGCGGTAATTTATTGGTGCCAATATGTGGATGTGATTGGTACAACACATTTTCATCAGCCCCAAATTGATAAAAAATCTGTAATACTTTTTCTATACTTCCTCTCTTGCTACTTCTGGTATACAATTTACCATCACTATAAGTGCCTGCTCCACCTTCACCAAAACAATAATTGCTTTCAGGGTTTACAATTCCCTCTTTATTCAGTTTTGCTAAATCTCTTCTACGGGCTTTAACATCTTTACCCCTTTCAATAATAATGGGTTGAATACCTAATTCAATGAGTTCGAGTGCGGCAAAAAGCCCGGCAGGACCAGCTCCAACAATGATTACTTTTTTAGCAGCAGATTGAACAGAGGGATAATTAAAAAATTTCTTATCTCTGGCAATAAAAGGCTCATTGATAAAGGCTTTTAGAGATAAATTTACCCAAGCCTGTTTGCTACGGGCATCAATTGATTTTTTTGAAATAAGAAATCCATTGATACTAGCTACATCAATCCCTGCACTACTGGCGATGTAGGAAAGAATAATCGAATCAGACGCAGCTTCTTCGGGCTTTAATTTTAGAGTGATATCTTTTTGCATACTGTTAGGGGTTTATCCTAAAAAGCGAGCTTTTTAAATAGATAATTTTAGAATGGCAAATCATCTACCACATCTGAAGCAGGAGGAATATCGTTGTAATTAGAAGATGGGGGCATATCTCCATCACCAGACAACTTTAGGGTTTCCATTCTCCAAGCATCCAGGTTAGTGATATAATTGTCTTTTCCGTCTTTATTCCATTTGGTGCCTTTGATATTGAACAACACTTTTACTTCGTCATTCAAATTAAATCGGTCGGGCATAGCTGTTTTGTCTTGAACACATTGAAATTTAACATAATTGGTAATGGTTCTTCCATTAATGTCATCGGTTTTCTCAATAACAAATTCTCTTGTTTTAAAAGTCTCCGTTCTTTGAACAATATCAAACTTAGCAACTAGCTTTCCGATTATTTCATAACTCATGATGGGTAAATTTATTAGTTGGTAAAAATAGGTTTATTTCTGTCTATTTTTGTACCTTTCTCTCAGCACAATTGATAAATATGTTTCAACGGATTTTTGTCATTTTTTTCACAAGTACTTTAGTTGCCTGTAGCACACCCAATTTGCCCCTATCTCTTTCTTATCAAGGATATTCGGTTAATGGAGCAAACACAACAGACACGGCTTTGACTAATTTAATTCAGCCTTATTCGAAAGATGTTAATCTTACGATGGGCAAAATAATTGGATTCTCCAATACCAATCTTTTTAAGAAGTTACCGGAAAGTGGTTTAGGCAATTTTATGGCAGATTGTATGCGGCAAATGGCTTCAAAACAATACAATCAACCCATTGATATTGCATTCATGAATCAAGGGGGAATTAGAGCACCCATTAATAAGGGTAATATCACCATCGGCAATGTGTATGAGTTGATGCCTTTCGATAATCTATTGGTAGTTCAGGAAGTGAAAGGAACGGTGTTGGAACAATTTATTCAATTAATTGCTGCTGATGGTGGCTGGCCTATTTCCGCTGGATCAAGCTTTATTATTCAAAATAAGAAAGCAACCAATATTATCATTAATGGCAAGCCCATCGATTTAAATAAAATGTATTTAACAGCAAATACCGATTATGTAGCCAATGGAGGAAGTAATGCTGCTATGTTAAAAGCCATTCCATTCCAGAACAGGGGGTATTTATTGAGAGATGCATTGATTGATTATATCAGTGAATATACGAAGGCCGGAAAACCAATAGAAGGGAAAATTGAAAACAGAGTAACCTTATCCAATGAATAGAAGAAATTTCATCCAAAATACTGCCTTAACAGCTGGGGCTGTATTGACTGCTCCATTGGTGAATGCAGCAATTCCTGCACAATATCCATTAACCATTTTACACACCAATGATGTCCATAGCAGATTAGATCCATTTCCCATGGACGGTAGTCGAAACCAGGGCTTAGGTGGAGTGGCCGCAAGGGGAGGACTCATCAATCAGATTCGAAATCAAGCAGAACAGGTCTTGTTATTGGATGCAGGAGATATTTTTCAAGGAACCCCCTATTTTAATTTGTACAAAGGTGAACCAGAGATAAAAGCGATGAGTAAAATGGGCTATGATGCGGTTACGATGGGCAATCATGATTTTGATGCAGGATTGGAAAATTTTGCCAATCAATTACAGCATGCCAGTTTCCCGGTAGTGATATGTAATTATGATTTTGCTGGAACAGCTATGGAATTCAAATACAAGCCCTATATCACTATTCAAAAAGGCAATCAAAAAATTGGCATTTTAGGGGTTGGGATAGAATTGGACGGCTTAGTGCCAGAAAATTTATATGGCAAAACAGTCTATAAGAATCCTATAGAATCGGCTAATGCAACAGCTGCGCTTTTAAAGCAGGAAAAATGTGATTTTATCATCTGTTTGTCTCATTTGGGGGATAAGTACGAAGAGAATAAAGTAAGCGACGAAATTCTTGCCAAAGAGTGTTATGACATTGATTTGATCATTGGCGGGCATACGCACCGCTTCTTTGAGCAGCCAAGAAAATATAAAAATAAAAAAGGAGGAGACGTTTTGGTGAACCAAGTAGGCTGGGGAGGCATCCAATTAGGGCGTTTAGATTATATTTTTTCCGGAAATAATCGGAAAAATCTTTCAAAAGCCCATACTGTAGTTGTGACGAGAAAAACAAGCGAATAAAAAAATTTTTTTTTCAACAAAAAGTGTACATATTCGCAGCCCTAAATTTTTTCCATAAAGTTTTCAACATGTGGAAAAAATAGGATACCTTGAACAACATAGAAAAAGAAAACTGATTTATATAAAATTGCTCATTTTTTGATATGGCTAAGACTGCTGAAATTGTTTGGACAAATTGTTTAAAAATCATCAAGGATATTGTAGAGTGGCAACATTTTAAAACTTGGTTTGAACCGATTACTCCCGTAGAATTAAAAGGCAATGTGTTAATGATACAAGTGCCAAGTCAATTTTTCTACGAGTACCTCGAAGAGCATTATGTAACATTATTAGCGAAAACATTAAAACGCGAATTAAGCAAGGACGCGAGACTAGAATACCGCATCATGGTTGATAGTGGTAATTCAAATAATCGCAATGGTTCAATGGACCTTCCTGCACGTGGCCCAAAATCTTTCAATAACAACGAAATGAATTTTCCATTGGTGATTGATAATCCAGTGAAGAATCCTTTTGTTATTCCAGGGTTGAAAAAAATGCAGATCGATCCACAGTTGAATCATATGTATACTTTCGATTCATTCATTGAAGGAGACTGTAATAGAGTTGCAAGAAGAGCAGGTAAAACAGTGGCTGAAAAACCAGGAGCCAATTCTTTCAATCCTTTGGTAATCTATGGTGGCGTTGGTTTAGGTAAAACCCATTTAGCACAGGGGATAGGTAACGAAGTAAAAAGATTACATCCTTCAAAAGTGGTTTTATATGTGAGTAGTGAAAAATTCATTAATCAATTTCAAGACCATAGTAGAAATAATGCGATCAATGATTTTATACATTTCTATCAATTGATTGATGTGTTGATTATTGATGATGTACAATTTTTCAGCAGAGCAGAAAAAAGTCAGGATGCATTTTTTGCCATCTTCAATCATTTGCACCAAAGCGGAAAACAATTGGTATTAACTTCTGATAAACCACCTAAAGATTTAGATGGAATGCAGGAGCGTTTGCTGAGCAGATTTCGTTGGGGATTGAGTGCAGATTTGCAAGTGCCAGATTATGATACCAGAATTGAAATTCTGGAAAAGAAAATGAAGAATGATGGTTTAGATATGCCAAAGGAAGTAGTAAAGTATGTGGCATATAATATCAATACCAATGTACGTGAGTTGGAAGGTGCTTTGATTTCTTTATTGGCTCAATCTTCTTTAAACAAAAAAGAAATTGATGTAGAATTAGCTAAAAAAGTATTGCGCAATTTTGTAAAAACCAGCAGCAAAGAAATTACCATCGATGCTATTCAAAAAATGGTTTGCGAGTATTTCGATGTTCCTTATGAAAAATTATTGCACAAGACCAGAAAAAGAGAAATTGTTCAAGCTCGTCAGATAACCATGTATTTAGCAAAAGCCTTCACCAAAAACTCTTTAAAAACGATTGGAGAACATTTTGGAGGAAGAGATCATACAACGGTGATCCATTCTTGTCAAACCGTGAAGGATTTAATGGATACTGATTCTATTTTCCGTGAAAACGTGATGGAATTAACCCAAAAAGTACAATTAGCGGCAATGTAATCGAGCAAAGCTGATTTCAATCTGCATAAAAATCATCAATAACTCCTCAACTTGATAGTTGGGGAGTTTTATTTTGGGCTTTTTTCAATCAATTTTTGGCAGTTACCCCACGGAAACATATTTTTGCAGCCCTCTCTGAAAAGAGCAAGGACGGTGAGGTGGGTGAGCGGCTCAAACCAGTAGTTTGCTAAACTGCCGTACGGGTTAAACTGTACCGAGGGTTCGAATCCCTCCCTCACCGCGAAAACTGTTTTTTAAATTTTTCTCCGGCGGGAAATTTTACTACTAAAACGGTTTCTTTTAAGTCTCGGGAAGTAGCGCAGGCCGGTAGCGCACCTGGTTTGGGACCAGGGGGTCGCAGGTTCGAATCCTGTCTTCCCGACAAAACAAAATGAGCCTTGGCGAAAGCCAGGGTTTTTTTGTGCGCGAGTGTTGAGCGTTTACGCTCATAAACGAGTAAACAAAAAAAACAAAGAGGGCGAAGCCCTCAGGCTCATTTTGTTTTAGTACCCACCCTTTTAGGATCAGCGAACGAAATGAAATGAAGTGAGCTAATCCAAAGGAACACGGAGCGCAGCGACGTGAATCCTACTAGGCTTTATTAGCATTACAAAAAACAAATTAACTTAGTAAGCTAAACACTCCCAATGAATAAAAAACATTTATCCCTCCATATCATCGCTTTATTCTTCTGCCTCAACTACACTTCAGCCCAAACCAAACAATTCAAAGCATTATTGGTAACGACCACCAAAGGTTGGCATCATGAATCTTTACATTCAGGAGTGTTAGCTATTCAACAATTAGGAGTAAAAAACTTTTTTGATGTTGTATTATTCGAAGACCCCGAATCATTTACCGATAAAAACCTGGAACAATATAAAGTGGTTATTTTTTTAAACACTACAGGAGATATTTTTGATTCAGCCCAGCAAAAAGTATTAGAAAGATTTATTCAATCAGGAAAAGGATTTGTTGGCATTCATAGTGCTTCTGATACGGAGTATGGCTGGGATTGGTATACCAAATTAATTGGAAGAATGTTTGAAATTCATCCGGTAATACAAACGGCTCGTATAAATGCAATTGATCCTATTTTCCCTGGATTACAAGGTTTCACCAATAATAAAATCTGGACAGATGAATGGTATGAATTTGGTCCAGAAAAAGTAGCAGACTTGAAATATTTATTGACGGTAGATGAAACTACCTACAATCCCGTAGCAAATTGGGCAAGTAAGAATAAAAAGGGAAATGGAATGGGTAATTTTCATCCGGTAGCCTGGTATCATACTTATGATGGAGGAAGATCATTTTATACTGCTTTAGGTCACTTGCCTTCAATATATAGCGATCCTGTTTTCCTAAATCATTTATTCGCAGGAATTTATTGGGCTGCTATAGGAAAAAAATGAGGAGCTGATATTACAGGACCATTCAATTTAACTACAATACCAGCGCCAAAAGAACCGCCCAAAAACCGTCTGTGCTTTTTATTCTATCTTCACGCTCATTATGAGCATGACTTTCCACGATCTCAACCTGAATACTCCTTTATTTTCTGCTTTAGATGATCTAGGATTTACCACTCCAACTACTATTCAGCACAAAGTATTTCCAATAGCCATGTCTGGTAAAGATGTCTGTGGTATTGCACAAACAGGTACTGGTAAAACCATTGCTTATTTATTGCCATGTTTAAAACAGTGGAAATTCACCAAGAATAAAGATCCGCAAATATTAATAGTAGTTCCAACTAGGGAGTTGGTAGTTCAGGTGGTAGAATCAGTCAAAAAATTGACCCCTTATCTAAGTTTAATTGTCAAAGGAGTCTTTGGAGGTATGAATATTAATACGCAGGCTTTGGATCTGGAAGAAGGGGCAGATATTGTTGTAGCAACTCCCGGACGGTTTTTTGATTTGGCAATGAATGGAGCTTTCAAAACCAAATTCATTAAAAAATTAGTGATTGATGAAGTAGATGAAATGTTGAATCTGGGATTTAGAACACAGTTGAGAAATATCATGGATCTATTGCCAGATAAAAGGCAAAACTTATTATTCTCTGCAACCATTACTCCAGAGGTAGAAGAATTAATGGAGACTTATTTTAATGCGCCTGTTAGAGTAGAAGCCGCTCCAACAGGAACACCTTTAGAAAATATTGAACAATCGTTCTATGCAGTTCCTAATTTTTATACAAAAGTAAATTTGCTCCAATATTTATTAGCAAAGGATGAAACCATGACCAAAGTGCTGGTTTTCACCGCTACTAAAAAATTAGCAGATCAACTTTTTGAAGAATTAGCACCCAATTATCCAGGAGCAGCAGGGGTGATTCATTCTAATAAAGAGCAAAACCATCGATTCAATACGGTACGCCAGTTTAAAGAAGGAGTATATCGTTTTATTATAGCAACCGATATTGTTGCAAGAGGAATTGATATTGCCGAAGTAACGCATGTGATTAATTTCGATACACCAGACGTACCTGAAAATTATATACATCGAATAGGAAGAACAGGCCGATTCGATAAAAAAGGAATTGCCATCACTTTTACTACCGAAAAAGAAATTCCATTAAAAGATGCGATTGAAACTTTAATGAAGTATACAATACCAGAATTGCAATTACCTGATGGATTGCCTATCTCTGATATACTTACAGAAGATGAAACACCAAAAGTGTTCATGAAAATTCCTTACATCAAGCCACCAAAAAAAGATGAACGTGGTCCTGCATTTCATCCTAAATCGGCAAAGAATAGTAAGACCAATGTTAAAGTAAGCAGGAAAGATGCCATGCAAAAAAAATATGGCAAGCCTATTAAGAGGGGTGCAAAGAAAAAATAGTGTGATATTAAAGTACTGCCAATATTTTATTCCTAGCAATTAAACAAGCACCTAAAATTCCTGCTTTTTCTCCCAGCTTAGACAATTTGAGTTCGGTATCTGTATTCACTAAACTCAAAGAATATTTATTAATGGCACTTCTGGTTGGCAATCTTAAATAATCACCCGTCTCTGAAAGGGTACCACCTAAAATAATTAATTCGGGATTGAAGATATTAATTAATGCAGCCAGGCCTTTTCCTAATTTTTCACCTACTTCTGCTAAAAGTTCAATACATAACACATCTTCATTCTGAGCAGCCTGAATGATGTCGGTTAAATTAATACTTTCTACAATTTTATTTTTCTTAATTAATAAAGAGGTAGAACCTTGTTTGATTTTTTCTTTGAATTTTCTAATTACAGCTGTTCCTGAGGCTTCGGTTTCTAAACAACCTTTCTTGCCACAATGGCAAATAATTTCATTGTCAAAAAAAGGGATATGTCCAAACTCGCCGCTAAAACCAGATTTACCATAATAGACTTTACTATCAATTAAAATCCCCAAACCAATTCCATAATCGATATTTACAAACAGTACATTTTTCTCTGTACTTACTTCACCAAAACAAAATTCTCCAAACGCCATTGCACGAGAATCGTTTTCTAAAAAAGTCTTTATACCAATTTCATTTTGAATAATAGCAGACAAGGGTTCTTCCTGAAAATGAAAAAAGCTATAACTATAACCAATGGTATTTTTAATTCGCCCGGATAGGTTAATGCCTAAGCTCAAGATTTTATCTTTCTTAATCGGAAGCTCTTTGATAAATCCTTGAATAATTTGTATCAATTGATTCAATGATTCCTGGGTATTTTCTAGTTTGTACGGGATTCTATTTTTTTGAGTGACCAAGTGTTTCTTAAAATCGAGTAAACCAATATTGATATAATATTTCTTTACATCCACCCCTAAAAAGAAACAAGCGTCGGAAACCAACCCATACATACTTGCTTTTCTGCCTCCTGTAGAATCAATTTTGCCATAGTCGCTGATCAAGCCTTCTTCAATTAATTCATTTACCAAACTAGTGGTTTTTGGAACGCTGATATTCAATTCTTTACTCAATTCTGTAATGGAGCTCGATTCTGTATGGTCTAAAAAGTTGAAAATGAGCTTTTTAAGTGCTTTATTTTTTAAAGCAACCCCCGAGGAATTGTCATCGCTAAATACATCTTGTAATAAATGAGGTTTAGGCATCAGTTAGAATTGGCTAGTTTTTGAGCTACAATTTAGTCATATTAATAAAATAAGGGGATAAAAATTACTTAGTAAATAAAAAATATTACAAAGTATTAGTTTGTTTCTAAAAAATTTATGATATTGTATCCGATTTTAACAAATCCTTTAAAAACTCAACGAGGATACATGCTGCCAACTACTGCCATTGCTGACCCTATTCAAGCTATGAAAAGCTATGCTGCTCAGTATAAAAATGAATTATTGGAAGGAATTCTTCCTTTTTGGATGAATCATAGTATAGACAAAGAAAACGGAGGTTTTTTTACTTGCTTGGATCAATTTGGAAACGTCTACGATACAGATAAGTTCATATGGTTGCAAGGCAGACAGGTTTGGTGTTTTGCTTATATGTATAATAATGTTGAGGCTAAACAAGAATGGCTGGATATTGCTAAAAATGGAGCTGATTTTTTGATCAAACACGGAAGAGACGAAAACGGAAATTGGTATTTTTCTTTAACAGTCGAAGGAAAGCCTTTGGTGCAGCCCTATAATATATTTAGTGATTGTTTTGCAACCATGGCATTTGCAGCATTGGATAAAGCATCTCCATCTGATGAGTATAAAAAAATTGCTATAGATACTTTTGAAAATATCTTACAACGCAGAAAAAATACTAAAGGCAATTACAATAAAAGTTTTCCTGGTACAAGAGCTCTCAAAAATTTTAGTCTGCCAATGATTCTTTGTAATCTATCATTGGAGTTAGAACATTTGTTAGGTGCAAAAAGAGTGAATGAATTTATTCCTGAAATCATTCATGAAGTAATGGAAGTTTTTTATCAACCCGATTTAGGATTGGTACTTGAAAACGTATATGAAGATGGAACATTCTCTGATAGTTTCGAAGGTCGTTTACTCAATCCAGGACATACCATCGAAGCCATGTGGTTCATTATGGATTTAGGGAAAAGATTAAACGATAAAGCCTTGATTCAACGCGCCAACAATATTATGTTAGATACCCTGGAATATGGGTGGGATAAGGAATACGGAGGTATTTTTTATTTTTTGGATGTGAAAGGTCATCCTACTCAACAACTTGAATGGGATCAGAAATTATGGTGGGTTCATGTTGAAGCTTTAGTAGCATTAGCTAAAGGTTATTCGCTTACTCATGATATAAGATGTGTTGAATGGTTCGAAAAATTGCATGCATATACTTGGAGTAATTTTAAGGATACTCAATATGGTGAATGGTTTGGTTATTTAAATAGAAAAGGAGAAGTTTTATTGCCATTAAAAGGAGGAAAATGGAAAGGATGTTTTCATATACCACGTTCCTTATACCAGGTTTGGAAAACATTAGAATCATTATAAAATTGATTAAACTATTACGATATTATTTTTCTCTTCTGTTACTATTAACAGCCAGTTCATTGTTTGCCCAAACAATTCAAACCGATGTATTGATCATTGGAGGTGGAGCTAGTGGTGTGTCTGCAGGATTACAAGCTGGTAGACTAGGGGTTAAAACGATTATTGCAGAACCTACAACTTGGCTTGGTGGAATGATTACTTCAGCTGGTGTATCTGCATTTGATGGAAATCATAATATGCCCTCTGGAATTTTCGGAGAATTTAGAAATCAATTATATCAGGTATATGGCGGCCCGAGTAAAGTAGCTACTGGTTGGGTAAGTATGACACAGTTTGAGCCACATATTGGTGATAGTATTTTTAAAAAATTAGTGGCAAGCGTTCCAACTTTACAAGTATTGTTCAATCATCAGTTCATGAAAGTGATGAAAAAGAACAATACCGTAATTGGAGCTTTATTTCGCAATAAAACAAACAATCGAACCATTACTGTTTACGCAAAACAAGTGATTGATGCAACCGAATTAGGAGATG
This sequence comes from Sphingobacteriia bacterium, assembly GCA_037129425.1. GTDB lineage: Bacteria > Bacteroidota > Bacteroidia > Chitinophagales > Chitinophagaceae > Sediminibacterium. The sequence goes on along the minus strand of JBAXUV010000003.1, from coordinate 50,900 downwards.
TGTTTGCTAATGCAGGTGTGCCTTATGATCTAGGAATGGAAGCCAGTAAAATTTCTGGAGAAAATGTGGGTGTTGAAGTGTCTAATGATATTATTCAAGACATTACCTACACTGCTATTTTAAAAGATTATGGCAAAGGTAAGGATTGCACCATTGCAAAACCTGCAGGCTATGATCCTAGAGAATTTGATGGTGCATGCACAGACTACTATATAGATAAATCGCGCAAAGCACCCAATGTTGATGGTAAGAAAATGTTGGACTACGGAAAATTGCCGAACCAAAAATACATGATCAACTGGCCAGGATATGGTAATGACATTTATTTGAATGTAGTTGAATTAGATGAAGCAAGCAGACAAAAAGAATTGGTGAAAGCAAAAGAACAAACATTGCGTTTTGTATATTTTATTCAAAATCAATTAGGCTTTAAAAATTTGGGTTTTGCTGACGATGAATTTCCGACGAAGGATCGATTTCCTTTAATTCCTTATTATAGAGAGGGTAGAAGAGTCAAAGGTTTAGTAAGATTTAATATCAAACATATTGCCAACCCATTTGGAGGTGATATGCATCTGAATAGAACCGGAATAGCAGTGGGTGATTATCCAATTGATCATCACCATCGAAAAAATCCAAGCGCCCCCCAACACTTGGATTTTTATCCGGTTCCTTCTTTCAACATACCCCTAGGATCTTTAATACCAGCAGGTTTTAACGGATTGATTGTTGCAGAAAAAGGAATTAGCGTTTCCAATATTGTGAATGGAACTACTCGCTTACAACCATCTGTTGTATTAATAGGTCAGGCAGCAGGAACTTTAGCTGCCCTCTCTGTTAAGCAATCAACAAATGCTGCTTCTATTTCAGTAAGAACTGTTCAAACGAGTTTATTAAAATCAGGCGCATACATTATGCCCTATTTTGATGTTCCACTTTCGCACCCTGATTTTTTAGCAGCTCAAAGAATTGGTGCTACAGATATTTTAAAAGGAAAGGGTGTGCCGCATAATTGGGCCAATCAAACTTTTTTTTATCCTGATTCCTTAGTAAATACAAACACATTAGCAAAAGACCTTGAATCGGTTTTTAAAAAACCGTTCATCATAAAAAATGAACAATTAATGATGGATGATGCAATGAATATTATTGCACAATTGTCTGCAATTATTTCTAAAGAGCAGGCTATTTTATTATCAAAGGAAAAGGTTACACAATTGTTGGGCAATGATTGGAAAGAAGGTAAGGCATTAACAAGAATTCAGTTTGCCAAATTGCTCGACCAAACAATACATCCATTTGAAAAAATGGAGGTAGATCACAAAGGATTTTTTAAACAGACATACTAACTAAACAAAACGATCGCTTATGAAAAAATTACTGCTCTCGTGCTGTTTACTACTAATAATCATTGGTAGTGCAGTAGCGCAACAAATTAGGGTTGCGGGAAGAGTTACAAGTGCCGGTTCCGGAAATGCTGCAGAAGGCATATCGGTATTGGTAAAAGGTGCAAAATCTGGTACAGCTACCAGTGCCACTGGAGATTATAGTATCATGGTGAATAAAGATGCTACACTTGTATTCTCAGGAATAGGATTTGCATCACAAGAAGTAAAAGTCACAGGGCCTACATTGGATGTTGTCTTGCAAATTACCGTTGGTGATATGGGTGAAGTAGTGGTAGTAGGTTATGGAGCTCAGAAAAGAGCCAGCTTAACAGGTTCTTTGGTAACCTTAAACAATGCTACTTTAAACCGCCGTCAAGTAACTAGTACCAGCCAAGCTTTACAAGGGTTGGCTCCTGGTGTTACAGTTCAACAACAATCTGGTAAGCCAGGTGCCGATGGTGCAAGTATCGTTATTCGTGGACAAGGTTCAATCTCTGGTAGCAATGCTCCATTGATTATTGTGGATGGATTGGCCATTGGTGCATTGGATCAAATCGATCCAAACGCTATTGAAAGTATCACTTTATTAAAAGACGCTGCATCAACTGCTATTTATGGTAACCGTGCATCTGGTGGTGTTGTTTTAGTGAAAACAAAAAGAGCAGCTGAAAAAGGATTAAAGTTGAGTTACAATGCTTTTGTATCAAAGCAAGTTGCTACTGCCATTCCAGATCGTGTAAGTGCTATCGACCACATGACATTGAGCAATATTGCTGAACAAAATCGTACTGGCAATCCTGCTGCAACTGTTTTCCCTCAAACATTAATTGATAAGTATAAAACTACACCAGCCAATAACCTGGATGTAATTGATACAGATTGGTTAGGCGAAGTACTTACCAATAATGGAATGTTGCAAAACCACAACGTTCAATTATCTACTTCAACAGATAAGATCAATTTATTCGGTTCATTTACTTATTTGAAGCAACAAGGATTAATTCAGAATAGCAGTTTTGAAAAATACGATATACGCTTGAATCCTGAATTTAAGATCAATAGTAAATTATCATTGATTGGTGTTTTTGGATACAATTACAATAACACAGTGAATCCTTCAACAGGATCTGCTGAATTTGTAATTCGTCAGGCAATTGGCCTTCCTGCAATCGGCGGTGGTAAATACGGACCTGGTATGTATGGAACTGCAGGACAATCTAATAACCGAAACCCAATTGCAATGGCAGAAGCAACAGGTAATAGTGTTACTACTGGAAGTACATTGTTAACAAGATTTGGTTTTAATTTTAAACCAATTAGTGGTTTAGAAATAGAAGGATATTGGGGACGTCAGGCAAGTAATCCAACTACTAAAACATTCCAATCTAATGCTGATATCTATCAGCCAAATTTAGCTACATCTAGTTATTCTTTAATTAGCACATGGCCTGGTACAACTAGTTTGTCGCAAGCTTATACCAATAACGTGTATACTACTTATTTAGGTCAGGCTACTTATACCAAAAGATTTGGGGATCATTCAATCAAAGCATTGGTGGGTGGTCAATCTGAATTATTTACCAATTCATTTTTTGGTGCATCAAGAACTGGTTTTATCAATCCTAACCAACCTTATTTAAATTTAGGTTCTGGTGTGAGAGATAATAATGCAGGTGCATCTGAATTGGCATTAGCAGGTTTCTTTGCTCGTGTTAATTATAGCTTCCAAGACAAATACTTTTTAGAATTGAATGGTAGAAGAGATGGAACTTCTCGTTTCTCTCAGGCTAGAGAAAAGCAGTGGGGCAATTTCGGGGCAGTATCTGCAGGATGGATTTTCTCTAAAGAAAGTTTCATGCAAAATGTAAAATTCATTGAGTTTGGAAAATTAAGAGCTTCAACTGGTGGAAATGGTAACCAAAATATTGGTAACAACTATGCATATGATGCTTTTTATGCGCAATCCAATTATAGTAATCCTAATAATGGAACCAATGCCTATTTTGCCAACACTACCAACTTAGGAGTTGCGTTATTACAATTTGCTAATCCCGATTTAAGTTGGGAAACATCTAAACAATGGAATATTGGGTTAGATCTATCTTTTGCAAAACACTTTACAGTTACAGCTGATTATTATGTAAAGACTTTAAAGAACATGTTATTGCAAAGAACTTTACCTCAGTCTGCTGGAGGATTAACCAATCCTTTTGTTAACGCTGGAAACATGGAAAACAAGGGTTGGGAATTCACTTTGAATTATAAAAACAAATTCGGCAAATTAGGTGTAGATGTAACTGCAATGATTTCTGATGTGAAGAATACTGTTACTGGTTTAGTAGAAGGTACTCCATTTATTGGTGATGGAATCAGAACTGCTCCAGGACAAGCAATCAATTCTTATTTTGGTTATGTATCTGCTGGTTATTTCAGTGATTCAACTGATATTAAAGGATCACCAGTACAATTTGGAATTCCTTGGAATCCTTCTGCAACAGTTGGTCCAAAACCAGGTGATGTGAAGTACCAGGATATTAACGGTGATGGTAAAGTTGATGTTAATGACCGAACTTTTATTGGAAATGCATTTCCTCGATATGAATACAGCATTAATGTAAATCTTACTTACGCCAATTTTGATCTGAATATTTTTGGGCAAGGTGTTGGTCAACGCAATAACTATTTAAGTGGTACAGGTGCTGTTCCATTTAGCAGTGCAGACTTTGCAGCTTCGTTGTTAGAGATTCACAAAGATTATTGGAGACCAGATAACCAAAATGCAACCTTCCCTCGTTTATTGCCTTCTGGTTCTGGTGGTAATAATTTCTTATTGGCTTCTCAATGGTTAAGAAGTGCAGCATATTTCAGAATCAAGAATATTAATTTGGGTTATACAGTAAAGAAACAATGGCTGGATAAAGCAAAAATTAGTGCAGTTAGAGTTTATGTAAGTGCATCCAATCTCCTAACCATTTCAAAAGCTTGGAAAGGATTTGATCCGGAAATCAACAATGCCAATGCAGAGTTCTATCCGTTGATGCGTACTTACACTGCAGGAATTAATGTAACCTTTTAATTGAAATATTAAAATCATCACAATGAAAAAATACATCATTATACTGCTTACGTTTTCAGCCGTTGCGTTGAGCAGTTGTCAAAAATTTTTAGATCGCAAACCTTTGGATGCATCTTCTTCCACTACTTTCTTGAGCAATCAATCAGAGATGGAACAAGGCCTTATAGGTACTTATGCATCTGCTATGTGGGTGTTCCCAAATAATACTCCATTGCATTTTGCTATTGAGTCAAGCACAGATTTAGCCATGAAAAGAGGCGGTAATGCCGAAGACTTAATTGCCATGGGAGATGGTGGTCCTTTCTTAGTAAACAATGCGCTAACCACCACTTGTTGGAACCAGGCATATAAATTGGTACAACGCGCCAATCAACAAATTGCTGGTATGGAAAATGGTAAAGCCAATGTTCCAGCTGCAACATTCAATAGAATAAAAGCAGAAGCAGTTGTATTACGTGCATGGGGTTATTATCATTTAATGGGTTGGTTTGGAGATATCCCTTATTACAGAACAATGCCTAGTGTTGATGAAATACTTTCTGCTAAGAGAACTCCTGTTGCAACAATAGTTGCTGATATGTACAAAGATTTGGACGAAGCTGCTGCAGCATTTGATGCCGCAGGTGTAGCTCCGGTGCAGGCTTTAGGTCGTGTAAACAAAGGAGTTGCTTTAGGTTTAAAAGCTAAATTGGCAATGTTGATTAAAGATTATGCAACAGCTGCTGCAGCTTCTAAAACAGTAATTGATGGTGGTAATTACGGTTTGAATCCTAGTTATCAAAACCTGTTTTCTTTAGCTGGCCAAAACGGAAACACAGCAAGAGAAATCATGTTCATTCAAAACTATCCTTTGGATGTAAATGAACCTCAGAACTGGGGACCAATATTGGGCGTACCTCGTCAGGTAACCAATTCTCAAAGTAGCCATTTCCCTTCTCAACAATTGGTAGATCAGTTCGAAGGAAGAGATGGATTAAGAATAGATGCATCTGCAGTTTATGACCCAGCGAATCCTCGCTTAAACAGAGATCGTAGATTGGCATGGAGTATTTATATGGCTGGAGACACAATGGTTCACTTTGCATCTAAAACAGCTGCATTGCCTTATAACAATTTAAGGGAGAGAACCATTTTTGGATTTTATACCAATACACGTAGAAAGTTTAATTGGAACACTGGGGTTTACGATAACGTAACAACCAATAACGATTGGATAGGAGCACAAGCTGCAGGTATTCAGTGGCAAGTAAGTGCAACTGGTAATATTGGTGGAGTTGGATATGTATGGAATAAATACAATGATACTACCCAATATACTTTTGAATCTAAAGTTGGTTTCATTTTGATGCGTTATGCTGATATTTTACAAACCTATGCAGAAGCAAAAATCGAGTTGAATCAGATTGATGCTACAGTTACAACTGCTATCAATTTAGTTCGCGCAAGAGCTGGACAACCTGCTGTTGCATTAGGCTCTCAGGCACAAATGCGTACAATTATCCGTAGAGAAAGAGCTGTTGAATTTGCGGGTGAAGGATTGCGTTTATTTGATTTAAGAAGATGGGATATTTATGGCAAAGCCAATAGTATGCCAGTAATTGGTGCAGCATTTGATCCTGCTACTCCAACAGTAGCTCCAACAATAGTGCCTGCAACTCCAACTTTTGATGCAGACAATGTTCCCAATTATGCTACTAGTTTAACTCGTAGAATTGCTTTCAGAAATCAAACAAGGGTAAATACCAATGCTAAGTACAAGCTTTGGCCAATCCCTCAGTCTGAGATCGATAACAATCCGAACTTAACACAAAACACAGGTTGGTAAAATAGTTTTCATAGTTTGGTTATTCGTTTTTAAGCGGTCAAAAGCAGGCGTTATGTTTCATAATTGCCTGCTTTTTTTTAAATTCATCAATATGAAAGAGCGATACCTCAATTTAGATGCCTTGCGAGGCTATGCCATTTTCACCATGATTTTATCAGGAAGCATTGCTTATGGCCCTTCTTTGCCCGCATGGATGTTTCATGCTCAAGTACCTCCTCCTAATCACCAGTTCAATCCTAATTTGCCAGGTATTACTTGGGTAGACTTGGTATTTCCTTTCTTTATCTTTTGTATGGGAGCTGCGATTCCTATTGCCTTAAAAAAATATGCAATTACGAATAACAATAAGCAAGTTATCATTACAGCTTTCAGGAGGTTTTTTTTATTGACTTTTTTTGCATTGTTTTTAGAACATTTTAAATCGAATCGAATTCTAACTACGCCAAACAATGGAACATATTGGTTGTCTTTGGCGGGCTACCTATTATTATTTTTGGCATTTAGTAAGTTCGGTTCTTTATTCAATAAGAGTGCAGAAACAATTATTAATTTAACTGCAATGGCAATTGGTATTGCCGCATTGATTTTTTTGCCTTTGAATAATGGGGAAGGATTTAAAATCACCAATAGCGATATCATCATTATAGTATTAGCGAATATGGCTTTGTTTGGCACTTTGGCTTGGTGGTTTACAAGAAATAATATGGTATTGCGTTTAGGTATTTTGCCCTTCGTGATGGCTATTTTCTTGGGAGCTAAAATACCCGATAGCTGGAATGAATTCATTTATTTGTTAACCCCATCAACTGCTATTTATAAATTCTATTTCTTAAAATATTTATTCATTTTAATACCAGGTACCATCGCAGGTGATTGGTTGTTGAAATACAAAGACACGAATCCGTTTGAAGTTAAAACGAATAATAATATTAAAATTGTCGGGCTCCTTTTACTTTTGATAATCATCACAAACCTGCTTTTTTTATTCACACGTCAATTGGCGGCAAACCTTTTTCTCACCATATTATTATTGTGTATTGCCAATTGGAGTATTAAGAAAATGACGCTAAGCAATAAAGCATTGATCGAACAATTTTTTTATGCAGGAACTTTTTCTTTATTATTAGGTTTGTCTTTCGAAGCCTATGAAGGCGGAATAAAAAAAGACTTTTCCACCTATAGCTATTATTTTGTAACAGTTGGCCTGGCTTTTTTTAGTTTTATCGTATTGGCAGTTGTTCAATCATTTGCGATTGCAAAACCAATTCATCGATTCATGGTCTTATCTGGTCAAAATCCAATGATGGCCTATGTTTCAGGTTCATTGTTGTTATTGCCATTAATGCACTTGACAGGAATCATAGACTATTGGAATGGAATGAATGGAAGCTTCTTATCCGGAATGTTAAAAGGATTACTTTTTACTATTGTGGCATGTTCAATAACATTTCCATTCACCAAAAAAGGAATGGTTTGGAAATCTTAAGTTAATTCAATTCAAACACCAATTTTCCTCCAGCCAATAATTGTTGGTGTGTTAAATAGTTGGTGGTTATTTTTTGGTTATTCAAAAAAATGGCTTTTACAAATGGTTGTTTTCCATTTTGCTTATTGCTTTTTTTTGTACTGATATCTAATTGTTTGTTATTGGGTAATTGGATAGTAGCATTTTGAATTAATGGGAACCCAAATACATATTGGCCAGAGGCTGGGTTCATCGGATACATTCCCAAAGAACTCCACACATACCAGGCACTCATTTGACCACAATCATCATTACCTGTTAGTCCATCAGGTCCTGTTTTGTACATACTGTCTGTTACTACTTTAATCCATTTGGCAGCTTTTTCAGGATGCCCCAGGGCAGTATACATATAAATTATATGATGACTAGGCTCATTTCCATGTGCATATTGGCCAATTAAACCCGATACATCTGCAGAAGTATTTTCTCCATGCAATTCAGAAGATGCTGCAAAGAGATCATCTATTTTTTTTACCAATTGCTCTTTGCCTCCATATAATTTAGCTAAACCCTCCACATCATGTGGTACAAAAAAACTATGTTGCCATGCAGTGCCTTCAATATATTGTCCATCAAAACCATGCTCTGATAATAATGGGTCAAATGGTTCTATGAATTTACCCTTACTGTCTTTCGCGCGCATAAAGCCTGTGTTTGCATCAAATAGTTGCTGATAACTTACTGCTCTTTTCATGAACAAATCATAGTCAGCTGTTCTATTCAATTTTTTAGCAACCTGAGCAATACACCAATCATCAAATGCATATTCTAAAGTCATGGTTACACTCCATCCATGTTTATCTTGAGGTACATAACCATATTGAATATATGCAGGTGTGCCTCTATCTTTTTGAAAAGCAGATTTCTTCATTGCTTCGTATGCCAAATTATAATCAAAGCCTTTGATGTTTTTTAAAATGGCATCTGCAATGATTGGTACACTGTGATAGCCGGTCATAGTATTGGCTTCCCAGGTACTTAAATCCCATACAGATAATAATCCATTGTCTTCATACAATTGCAACATGCTATTGATCAGGTCGGGCAATCGATTGGTTTGTGTAATGGTAAACAAAGGATTCAGTGCTCTAAATACATCCCATTGAGAGAAAACGGTATACTTGTCTTTACCTTTTGCAAAACTTTTTTGGAGATTATTATGGGTTTGATAAGCACCATCTGCATCACTACTTACAACTGGCGCCATACAGGTTCTGTACAATGAAGAATAAAATTTTGTGGCAAAATGTTTATCGTTCGTATTAATTTTTATTTTTTGTAATTCTGCTTCCCAGAGTGCATCTGCTTTTTTTGCAGTGATGTCAAAACGATCTGCATTTGATTGGTTCAGTTCAAGTAAAGCCTTATCTGTATTCACTGTACTAATGGCAACTCTAATTTCTAATGGGTTCGCCGTTTTGAATTTTAAAGCGGCTTTTACTTTATTACCTATAGCTAGATTTCCTGTTCTGATAGAATCATTTAAAAAAACAATTGATTGAACCTGCTGATTAAACCTGGCAGCAAAATATACTTTTTGTCCTTTTGCCCAACCAGTGCTGAATCGATATCCAATAAGTGTTGAATCGTTTAATAATCGCAATTCTCCGGCAGTTGCTTTATCCCAATTAATTTGGAATCCCATATCAAATCTAATCCAGCCTTCTTTATTCGGGAATGTGTACCGATGAAATCCTGTTCTCTTATTGGCAGTTAATTCGCATTTGATATCATTGTTTAATCTTACTGAATAATAACCGGGCTTTGCAGATTCGTTTTTGTGTGAGAAGGGAATTTTTATTTTTTCTTGTCTTATATTAGAAGTATCAGTTAATGGAAGCAAAGAAATATCACACCAATCTCCAATACCTGTGCCGCTTAAATGCATATGACTAAATCCTGCAATGGTATTACTGCTATAATGATAACCACTGCACCAATCCCAACCTTCATCTCCATTATCGGGGCTCAACTGAACCATTCCGAAAGGAATAGTTGCTCCAGGATAAACATGGCCATGCCCTCCTGTTCCTAAAAATGGGTCTACATAGTTGGTGAGTTTTTGCGAATAAGTCAAATTGGTAGAAACAAAAAAGCCAAAAATGCACAATAGACGCTTAATTAATTTCATTCAATATTATTTTATATATGGATACAATCCCTGAAACCAACTGAGTTTATCTTTCACACCTTCGTAAAAGAAAAATACTTCCCCTTTGAAGCCATTGTTTCTATTGCTTTGAATAAACTGCGACATCAATCCATCACTTTGTATGGTGGCACCAGATTTAACCAATACCCCAGGATAAAACGCCACAGAAGTGTTTTTATAATATGATTTCTGTTGTGTTAATACTGCATCATAATCATTTATGGTATAACGATAGCATTGTGGCATAACCGCATCTACCCAACTACTGTCTACCCAAGTTGGCCAGTCTTGTAAATATTCATTGATGCTAAAAGGATAAGGACTTGGAGACATGGTGAATTGAACTGCAGGTTTAATTGCTTTCACTTCATTTCTTAATCTTTTTACAAATGCATTCAGTTTATTGGCTCTCCATCTAATCCAGCCTGCATCTGCACTATTGCCTGGAGGAGAAGCACCACCATTTTCTGCTTTATACAATGCGGTTGTGTATGCGTCATATCCACCTGTTGTAGGCATGGCTGGTAAGCGATCATCGCCTTGCACACCATCTATATTGTAATTGGTAACTACTTCTTTAAATAAGTCAATCATGTATTGTTGCACTTCTGGATTGATACCATTCAACCAGTCAAATCCATTCTTTACAACCAATTGACCATTCACATCTCTGGCTGCCCACAAGGGTTTTGCTGCTACAATTGGGCCTCCATTTGCAGAGTACGAAGAAGAAAATCCGTATTCAAACCAAGCATGCACTTTTATGCCAACTAGTTTTGCTTCATCAATACATTCTTGTAATGGATCTCTTCCTGCATATCTTTCTAATTGTCTGATACCAATTAATCCTTGCATTACTGAACTTGGATAAATGGTTCTTGCATTATTATATACTACCACAAAAATATTATTGATGCCTGCATTTTTGCAATTGGTAACCATTGCTTTTACATTGTCCCTACTATCTAATGCAGTACTTGCTGCAGTAGTGATCCATGCCCCTCTAACCGCATTCGGGTCCCAAGAAGGTGTTGGAGTTGGTGTTGGAGTAGGGGTTGGAGTAGGTGCAGGGCTAGTAGTTCCACCACTGGATCCTTTCGAACAAGCGCTTATTGTTACTCCCAATATGATCAACAGAAACAGCGAAAATTGCTTTATATTGGTAAAACTGACAAACATATTTTTTCAAATTTTTGAAATATTTGTCTAACTTAATTAAAAAAATTATAAATTCACTATAAGTTATTAAATTTTTTAATTAAAGGCCCTTTTTTAATACATTGGCCTCAAAATGAAACGATTTTGCCAACTCCAGCCTCTTCACAAAGGTCGCCCATTTATTGGATTCCAAGTACTTGGTTTGCAATGGGTTTGCCATTTGTAGCTCTTGCTACTGCCAGTTCAATTATGTATAAAAATTTGGGAATTTCTGATGCCCAAATTGCCTTTTGGACCTCACTTATCATGTTGCCCTGGACTATAAAACCATTGTGGGGGCCTTTTTTAGAAATGTTTAAAACCAAAAAATTCTTTGTGTTTACCACTCAGATTTTTACAGGATGTTTGTTTGGTTTGGTAGCATTAACCTTAAAAGCAGATCATTTTTTTAGTCTGTCCATTGCTGTTTTATCGATTATCGCATTCAGTGGAGCAACTCATGATACAGCTGCTGATGGTGTATACCTGAATGAATTAACCCCAAAATTACAAGCTCAATATGTTGGTTGGCAAGGTGCTTTTTACAATGTTGCCAAAGTCTTGTCTGGAGGTGCATTGGTATATCTGGCCGGTGAAATGGAAAAAAAATATGGTATTGCAAATGCATGGATGACGGTGATGTTTATATATGGTATTATCATGATTCTGCTTGGTTTGTATAATATGAAAATGCTTCCATCAGGAGGTAAAACAGCTGAAGTACATTCTTTCAAGGAAGGTATGAATACATTGCAAGATGTAATCATTACCTTTTTTCAAAAGAAAAATATTTGGTATAGCCTCTGTTTTATTGTGTTATATCGATTTGCAGAAGGGCAAGCAATAAAAATCACTCCCTTGTTTTTTAAAGCGGCAAGATCAGAAGGAGGCTTGGGATTGAGTACTTCTCAAATTGGTGTTTTGTACGGAGTGTTTGGTGCTATTGCATTTGTTGCAGGATCTATTGCCGCAGGTTATTTTGTGTCAAATAAGGGCTTGAATAGAAAAACATTGATGATGCTTTGCGCTTTCTTTAATGTGCCATTCATTGCCTATGCATTTTTGGCAATTACTCAACCTGAAAATGTTTATGTGATAGGATCGGCTGTGGCTATTGAATATTTTGGATATGGATTTGGTTTTGTAGGATTGATCTTATTTATTATGCAAAATATTGCACCTGGCAAATACAAAATGGCTCACTATGCTTTTGGTAGTGGTCTAATGAATCTTGGCTTCATGATTCCTTCTATGATCAGTGGATTTGTGAGCGATTATTTGGGCTACAAAGAATTTTTTATCTGGGTACTGATTTCTACTATTCCTGCATTTTTAATTACTTGGCTGGTGCCTTTGAAACAAGCAGATGAAAAAGAATTGGAACCGATAGAAGTTTAATTGAACCATATGTATTTGACAAACTTATTGGTAGGTATTTTAATGATGGCATTTGTTTCTTTAGATGCCCAGCAACGAATAGATTCCTCTTATATGAGTTCTTATTATGCACATAAACTGACGCAGTTTAGAATGATGCCCAATACACTCGGTGAGATTATTTTCTTAGGGGATAGTATCACTGATATTGCAGATTGGGCAGAATTGTTTGGAAATAAAAATATTAAAAACAGGGGGATCAGTACAGATAATACATTTGGCGTTATAGCAAGACTAGATGAAGTGGTTGAATCTAAACCTGCGAAAATATTTCTAATGATTGGTATTAATGATATAGCAAAAAGAACGCCAGATAATATCATCGTTCAAAATATTCAACGCATTGTACAATATGTTCATTCGTATTCTCCTAAAACAATGATTGTGATTCAAAGTATTTTACCAACGAATAATGAGTTTCCGGAATTTGCAGGTTACCAAAACAAAGATGAACATATTAAATGGGTGAATCAACAAATAGCCGCTTATTGTGATACAAAAAAAATAGCATTTGTAAATTTGTATCCTTTGTTTTTAGATGCTAATAGCAAATTGAGTAAACAATATACGAGTGATGGTTTACATTTGAATGGTCAAGGATATTTGTTATGGAAACAAGTTTTATTAAAAAAGAAATTGATATAGTATGTTGATTACTGGAACATTTATAGATGAGATTAGTCATGATATTCCTCACCAAAATTGGGGACCGCTAGAGTGGGAAAAAGATTTTCAGCACATGAAGGCAGCTGGTATTGATACAGTAATTGTTATAAGAAGTGGTTATAGAAGATTCATTACTTATCCTTCAGCTTATTTGATGAAAGAATATGGATGCTATGCTCCTCCAATTGATTTAATAGACTTATATCTTCAATTAGCAGAGAAATACCAAATGAGTTTGTACTTCGGTTTATACGACAGTGGCATTTATTGGGATACTGGTAATATGCAAGTAGAAATAGAGGCCAATAAATTTGTGATTGATGAAGTATGGCAACTCTATGGTCACCGAAAAGCATTTAAAGGTTGGTATATCAGTACAGAAATTAGCCGTAAAACAAAAGGGGCAATTGAAGCATTTAGTAGTTTAGGAAACATGTGTAAGCAAATCAGCAATCAACTGCCTGTTTTTATTTCACCATGGATCGATGGAAAGAAAGCAGTGATGGCTGCTTCAGGTACACTTTCTAAATCTGATGCAATTTCTGTTAAAGAACATGAACAGGAATGGGATGAAATTTTTCATGGGATACATCAATCCATTGATGCAGTTGCTTTTCAGGATGGTCATATAGATTATTTTGAATTAGACCAATTCTTTAGTGTAAATAAATTATTGGCAGATAAATATCATTTGCAATGCTGGACCAATGCAGAGACCTTAGATAGAGATATGCCTATTAAATTTTTGCCCATTAAGTTTGAAAAACTAAAACTTAAATTGGACGCTGCAAAAAGAGCTGGTTATGACAAAGCCATCACTTTTGAGTTCAGTCATTTTATGAGCCCTCAGTCATCTTATGTACAAGCGCATCATTTATACAATCGGTATATGGAGTACAAGAAAAATCAATAGTATAATGAAAAAGATAAGCAGTGTTTTATTCTTCTGTGGTATTTGCGTTATGGCAATTACACAACCTAAACAACAGCCAGTATTGAGAGGTACCTGGATTACCAATGTTGCCAGTGATGCAATGCGTAGTCAGGAGAATGTTCAAAAAGCAGTATTGAATTGTAAAAAGAATGGACTTACAGATATTTTTGTGGTTGTTTGGAATGGCGGAGTTACCATGTATCCTAGTGAATTGGTTAATAAATATATTGGCATAAAACAATCGGCCATTTACAAGAGTTTTGATCCTTTAAAAGCATTTGTTAGTGAAGGACATAAAGTGGGGTTAAGGGTACATGCCTGGTTTGAATTTGGAGCTGCATACGCCTATAAAGACAGTTCCTCGAATGGATGGTTAGAAAAATATCCTGCTTGGGCTGGCAGAAACAATAAAGGTGAATTACTCAAGAAGAATGGTTTTTTTTGGTGGAATGCAATGAATCCGGATGTGCAAAAATTTTTGAAAGAACTGATGCTTGAAGTGGTAAAGAATTATGATGTAGATGGAGTACAAGGCGATGATCGTTTACCCGCCATGCCTGGAGAAGGCGGATACGACCAGTATTCAGTTGAACTATATAAAAAAGAATTTGCCGGACAATTACCTCCACAAAATGCAAAAGACACTTCATTTATTCAATGGAAAGCTAATAAAATCAGCGCTTTTGGAAAGATGTTGTATCAAAGTGTAAAAAAACAAAGAGCCAACTGCTTGGTTACATGGGCACCGAGTATTTATCCTTGGAGCAAAGAACAATATTTACAAGATTGGCCAGCTTGGTTAAATGGAGGATATGCCGATTTGATCATTCCTCAACTGTATCGGTATAAAATTGATGCATATGAAAAGATTTTAAAAGAGCTGTCTACTCAAGTACCCGACAATTTAAAGCATAAAGTTTTTCCTGGTATACTAACATCTTTGGGTGATGGTTACAGGGTTGATGCACAGTTATTAAAACAGATGATGGACCTTAATAGGCAATATGGTTATAATGGAGAAGTCTTTTTTTATTATGAATCGGTTAATTCATTTAAAGAACCATTGTATAAATAATATTAATTAATAAATGGTTAGATGGGTTTTGATATTATTTTTATTTTTTGCTCATTTTTTGAATGCTCAAAATGAGCCCAATTTTTTTGCATTTACGCAAGCATCTGTTAGAGAAAAAACAAAAAATGATTTAATTAAATTGGTAGATGCTACTGTACAAATTCCATTGGCAGATAGTAATTATCAAAAGTGGAAATCGGCATTTTGGGCAATGGAAATCATGTTGTATAAGCCGGCAGCTTTTGAAAAAAATATTCCCCTTTTCTTGAATCAATTTAATCAGTTAAACGCCGGATTACAATGGACTTTTCTGGAAGCCTTGTATACATTGTATCCTGGGGTTTATGCTCCATCAATGAAAGCAATTTTGATGGATGCAAAAACGGATAAAATCAAGGCCTTGGTATTGGAATACCTTCGTTTAGGTAAAATTGATCTACTCATTTCTTCAAATGATTCATTTAATCAATCGCCTTATTACCAATTGTATTTGCAGAATATCAAGCCAATTCCCCATTTATTATCAATCAAAGAATCGACCATCTTAAACAATGATTTTTTGCCTAACCAATATGTACTCGTAAGTTTTCAATACAAGGATAGAAATCGTCCGGGTTTTTTAATGATTCGAACAGCAGACAATAAATGGATAACCGATCATAAAAATGAACCATTAAGGTTTACTCAGTTGGCAAGATCTATTACCAATATACCTTATTATTTAACCAATGGAAATACGCCACAAGGTTTATTTCGAATTACTGGGTTAGACTCTTCCAACAATAATTGGATTGGTCCTACTGCCAATTTGCAAATGTTGATGCCATTCGAGCAAAATAATGGGCCACAATTTTTTTCAAATCCATCGGACCAAATAAGCAATAAAAATTTGTATCAATCTTTATTAGGTCCATTGTCCAGCATTTCCGAATTATGGCAGAGTTACCATGCAGGTAAGATTGGTCGTTCTGAAATCATTGCGCATGGAACAACCATACCAACCGATTTTTATGCTAATCAACCTTATTTTCCATGTACGCCCTCATTGGGCTGTTTATGTAGCCCTGAAATTTGGAACGAAAAAGGAATATTGGTTTCAAGCGTTCAAGCCGAATGGATTTCTGAGTTAAAAAAACTTCCACAACTACCTACTTATTTATTAGTCATTGAATTATAAAAAGATGAAAAAGCTTATCTCCATCAATTATATAATTGTGTTACTAATATTATTAAACGCCTGTTCAAAATCATCAACACCTTCAAACACTGCACCGCCAGTTGTAGTAACTCCTGGTTCAAAACTGATGAATTTGCCAGCAGGGTGGAAATATTCTTCTTTGATCAGTTCAGGATTTCCTGATGGTATTGAACTGTATTTTTTTGATAGTATCTATGCTGGTAGAAAAACAAAAATGTTTTGTATAGCATACAATGCAAAGAACACATTGTTTGAGTTTAAACCTGTGCTCTCAACAACCGCTAAAAAATTAAGTGATTTTAATAAAGATGAAGTTGGTAGAGTGCTTGCTTGTGTTAATGGAGGATATTTTGGATCTAATCAATCCTTTAGCTTGGTTAAGTACAATGGTTTACCAGTTGCTTCAGCAAATATTAAAACTTTGTCTAGAGCTTTTAATGGAGTTGCAACCACTTATTATCCAACAAGAGCTGCCTTTGGAATTAGTTCAACAGGAGATCCTTCTACTGCTTGGATCTATCATGTAGGAACAGGAAATGATTTGATCTATCAATATCCTTCTCCCAGTGCAAATGAAGAAGGCCAAAGTCCTCAACCAATTCCTACCGAAATTTTTCCCTTAGGGGGGGCAATATGGAATATACAATCTGCTATTGGAGGTTCTCCCATGTTGTTGCGCAATAATGCTGTTAATATAACAGATGTTCAAGAGTTGATCAGTATCAACAATACTACTTCTCGACCAAGAACTGCAATAGGGTATACCAATAATAACTTAATTATTCTTTTAGTAGTAGAAGGAGATAACCCCACAGCAGGCTATGATGGCATGAATCTTTCCGAGCTAGCAGCTGCCATGAAAAATCTGGGTTGTAGCAATGCCATTAATTTAGACGGTGGCGGTTCTAGTTCAATGATTGCTGGAGGACAATTACTCAATCGTCCAGGCGATAATGGAGTTGAACGGCCTATAGTAAGTGCAGTATTGATCAAACAACGATAGTAATCTAAGTTTATTCTCGAAATGCTGCATTTGCTTGTATGATTTTCATCATATTTTGGATTGTTCTAAAACATATCCATCGATGATACGCATCCTTTTTAAGCAATAGGCTCGTTGGTAATTTTGGGTTGTAATAAAAGTTGATTCATCAACTTAATTATCACCAAAAAACCAACTATATGAAATTGTCAATTACTTCTTTAAAAAAACTGGTTCTATTACTTGGAATTGGTTTCTTGTTCTCTACAAATTCCTTCGCACAAGTAAAATATGCTTCAAAAAGCACTGTTTCTGTTGTTGTTAGCGGAACATCAACACTCCACGACTGGGATATGAAATCCAGTTCTGGAAATTTTGAAGGAATGTTTACTTTAAATGCAGCTAATGCAATTACCGCTGTAACCAACATTAGTTTTTCTACGACTGGAGAAGCTTTGAAAAGCGGACATGGTGCAATGGATAAAAATGCATACAAAGCATTAAAAACCGATAAGTCAAATACCATTAGTTTTTTGTCGAGCAGTGCTAGCGTTTCTCCCATCGATGCCAGTAATTTTTTGGTAAAGGCCAATGGTAAATTAACTGTTGCTGGGAAAACCCTGGATACAGATATCAATGCCACTTGTAGAGTAAATGCAGATAAATCCATAACTATCATGGCATCCAAAAAAATAAGCATGAAAGACTATGCAATGGAACCCCCTTCCTTTATGATGGGAACCATTAAAACAGGGAACGATGTAACACTCAAATTCGATTTCAATATTGCTAAATAAACTTTTTAACTACACTATTATTAACCAAAACTTTATTTTATGAAACGTCAATTAAACAGGTTTAAAAAAATTGTTACTTTTATACTTATTGGGCTTTTGCCTGTAGCCCTAATGGCACAACAACAACAAAAAATTTCCAATTTCCGCCCTTATGATAAGAGTGGTATCAATATGTTTGAAACATCAAAAGCAGATACTGTTCCTTTTGATGGACTAAAAGTTAGATGGGGAGCTGGATTTACCCAACAATTCCAAAATTTAAAGCATGAAAATCCAGGAGCTATCAATAATACCGGTACTGGCGTTAATCGATTATATCCTTTAGATAATGGAGGGTTTATGACTGCTCAAGCTAATTTGTTTATGGATGTTCAATTAGCTGATGGAATCAAACTTAATGTTACCAGTTATTTATCTTCTAGACACCACAACGAAACTTGGGTGAAGGGTGGTTATATCCAATTCGATAAAGTTCCATTCAAAGGTGAATTTTGGAACAATTTAATGAAGATCGCTACTGTAAAAATTGGTCACATGGAAATAAACTATGGCGATCAACACTTCCGCAGATCTGATGGCGGTCAAACATTATATAATCCATTTATGGACAATTATATCATGGATGAATTTACTACTGAAATTGGTGGTGAAGTTTACCTTCAAAAAAACGGATTATTAGGAATGATTGGAGTTACTAGTGGTATGATTAAAGGTAGTATTGACTCAGCAATTGCAACTTTGCAAGACCCAAATACCAATCGGAATCCATCAATTTATTTGAAAGGTGGTTTTGACAAAAAATTAGATGACAATATCAGGGTTCGTTTAACAGCAAGCTATTATTCAAATGCGAGTAATGCGGGTAGCGGTCTAACATTATTTGGTGGAGATCGTACAGGTTCTAACTATCAAAATGTGATGGAAAAAGGAGCCCCAGGAGCATTGCCTGCCAGTACTGCTGTAGCTTTTTCTGGAAGATTTAATCCTGGATTCAGTAAAAAAGTAAATGCTACAATGATTAATGGTTTTGTTAAAGCATATGGTTTTGAAATGTTTGGTACTTATGAATATACAAAAGGTAGAACCAAAACTGAAACCATCGACAGAAGTGCAAGCCAGTTTGCTATTGAAGGAGTGTATCGTTTTGGAAAAGAAGAAAACCTTTTTGTAGGTGCTAGGTACAATACCGTAACTGCAAGACTTGCTGGTTTTGTAGCAGATGTGAAAGTGAATAGAACAGCTTTCGCTGCTGGATGGTTCTTAACTCGTAATGTACTATTGAAAGCAGAAATTGTAAATCAAAAATATATTGATTTCCCTTCTACCGATTACCGTTCATTGGGTAAATTCAGTGGATATGTAATCGAGGCAGTGGTTGGATTCTAAAAATGGTTTTTATGGTGTATTATGGCCGGGTGAATTTATTTCACTCGGCTTTTTTTTATTTGTATTTTCGAAGAAGCATGAAAGTATATTTATTCATCTTGGCGCTGTTAATGATTAATCCTGTATTCAATTTACCGGAAGCTAAAGTTTCTTGGGTGGTAATGCAGGGTAGTAGTTTAACAGTAAATGGAAGCACCAATGTGAATACATTTCAATGTGATTTTACTAATTACAATCTTCCGGACACATTAACCTGTTTTAAACTACAACCTAAGGGAGCAGTTCTTCCATTAACGGGCAAGCTTAATTTAAATATCGATGCATTTGATTGTCATAACAAAATGATGACCAGTGATCTCCGTAAAAATCTCCGGTCGAAAGAATTTCCCATCCTTACCGTGAAGTTTTTAACCATCAATAGTTTCCCTGATTTTAAAAATCCAGTCAAAATAACGGGTATAGTAGATATAGGTCTTGCTGGAGTGAATAAGAAATTTGAGATCAATTACTATTTCACTGCCGATGATAAACAGCAAGTACATTTAAAAGGCGATCAGATAATTCATTTCTCCGATTTCAATTTAACTCCTCCCAGTAAATTGGGAGGGATCATTAAAGCCAAAGATGAGTTGTTGGTGGAGTTTAAATTGAATCTAAAGCCAATCGGTTAGTTGCTTACGGATTCATTTTAGCAAAAATGATTCCAGCAACACTTGCTTGAAATAATCCAAAAATTAGCCAAGAAAAAACCATTGTTGCTGATACTTCTATTTGGCTATACGTTAACCAAAGTATCGGGAATAGGCCAGTAATGGTGTAAACTAAGCCAAATTCAAACCCTCTTAATAGGATGGGGCCTTTAAAAGAAGATTTAAATTTTTCCCAGAAAAATGAAAGTGCAAAACTAATCACCATTGCGTGAGAGTAAAACAATAGATCTCTTGATTGATCAGAAATAAAAACACTGCTTAAATATTCAACAAAAAAAGGAGCTAATGCAGGAATTTTTACAGCAAAGAATAAGCCACCATAAGAAAGTATTGACAACACAATACCAGCGATAAATCCACTGTAGAGCATTGTTTTTATTGGGGATGGCTTCATGATCAAAATATACTTAATTCAATTCAAAATTAAGCTATTTCATCATTGCATTTCAAGTTTAAATGATTCAAATGGATTAATGCTTAAATCTTTCAAATGCACTTCTTTCTAGTGCTTCTCTATGATCTGGATGGGCCAAGTTCACAAGTGCTTTTGCTCTTTGTTCCATATTCATGCCAAATAAATCCACTGCACCGTATTCAGTAATCACCCAATGAATATGCCCCCTAGTTGTAACAACACCTGCTCCTTGTTTTAATAGTGGTACTATTCTAGATGTACCTTTAGAAGTAACGGAAGGAATGGCTATTATTGGCTTTCCGCCCTCAGACAATGCAGCACCTCTGATAAAGTCCATTTGACCACCAATGCCAGAATATTGATATGTACCAATAGAATCGGAACAAACCTGCCCGGTAATATCTATCTCAATTGCACTGTTGATGGCTGTAACTTTTGGATTTAAACTCAATACCCTTGGATCATTTACATAATTGATATCTAATGCTTTGATAATTGGATTGTCATCTGCAAAATCATATAATTTTTTTGTTCCTAGCATAAATGATGTTACACAATATCCATTCACAATTTTCTTTTGTGAATTATTGATAGTTCCATTAAGAATGAGGGGTATTGCACCATCCGAAAACATTTCAGTATGTAATCCCAAATTTTTATGGTTGGTTAGGTTTTTCAAAACCTGATCTGGAATAGTGCCAATACCCAATTGTAAAGTGGCTCCATCTTCCACTAATCCTGCAACGATTTTTCCGATTTTTTCGTTGATGGCATTGGCCCCATCCGAATAGCTGACTTCTGGTAAAGGTTCATCTACCCAAACGGCTGCATCGAAACTGCTAAATGGAATAAATGCATCCCCATGTACTCGGGGCATATTGGGATTTACTTGCGCAATAATCGTTTTAGCCATATAGCTTGCAGAACGTGCAATGTCTACAGATGTACCTAAAGAGCAATAACCATGTTTATCAGGAGGAGAAACTTGCACAATGGCAACATCTAATGGAAGAATATTTCTTGTAAACAATAATGGAATCTCACTCAAAAAAATGGGAATATAATCACCCATTCCGCTGTTTACAGCCTTTCTATTACTTTCAGACACAAATAGAGAGTTCATAAAAAAGTGTCCTTCTAATTCAGGGCTATTTAGGTCAATTCCATGTTGAGTCATACTGACGATCTCCACATGTTCTAAACGATCTTTTTGAGCAATTAACTCTCGCATAAGATGCAGTGGAGTAGCAGCGCTTCCATGTATAAATACCCTCATATTTGATTGTACTAATTGAATGGCTTCTGCTGCAGGTATAAAATTTTGATGCTTATTCATATTTGAAGATTAATCGATAATAATTATGATACAAAATTAACAGATAAGCCTTTTTTATTCTATTTCGAGTATATGAGATTTGTCATATATCAATATGATTTCAAACGATTCTTTACTTAAGTTAGGCAATTAATTGACTAATAACGCCCATTTTTCGAATGAATTAAATTGGTGAATAAGTGCTATTATTGTATCCTTTTAATTGATTAAAATGAACATTACTATGAACAAGTTTCTTTCTTTTTTAATGATTGGCTTTATTGTTTCTCAATTGATCTCCTGTGCTGCTCCTAAAAAATCAGTTGGTGTTTGGGTGAATAAAGAAAAAATTGTTGGAAAAACCTATCCAAGCATTTTTGTGATTGCACAAACACAGAATGTACAAGCCAGACAAATAGTGGAAGATGATCTTGCTAAAAGAGCAACTGAAATTGGTTTTAAAGTAGTCAAAAGCATCGATGTAATGCCACCGGTTTTTGATGGCGGAAAACAATTGACCAAAGAGGAAGTATTAGCAAAAGTGAAAGCTGCTGGTTGCGATGGGATTTTTTTAGTTACACTTGCTCGAAAGGAAGAAAATTTAAAATATTCACCTGGAACAGAAATATATGCACCTACTCCATATACGACCTGGAGTGGAAATTTTTTCGGATATTATAGTAACTGGTCTTCTGTAACCAGCACCCCTGGATATTATGATAAAGAGAAGGAATATTTCTTGCAAAGTAATTTTTATGACACACAGTCGCTTGATTTGATGTTCTCCGTTCAATCTTCGGTGTACAATCCCTCTTCATTAGAGAAATTTAGTAAGACTTATGTAAATGAGTTAATTGAGAAAATGGATGATGCTGGTTTATTCAAGAACAGAAAATAATTTAATTAGAAAGATCAATTTAATAATCGTTTATGAAAAAGTACATTCTTCTTGCATTATCGGTATTCGTTTTTTCTCCAGTATTATTTGCGCAGGTTAATCAAGAATGGAATAAAATATTTAGTTCCATCAACAGCGAAGTGCAAAGCAATTCTAAAGCATATAGCAGTTTGAAAACAGCTACGGAAACTATAGGCCATCGGTTAACTGGTTCTGCAAATGGGAAAAAAGCAGAAGAATTTGCTTATAATTTATTAAAATCTTATGGATTTAAAGATGTTCGATATCAACCTTTTGAAGTAGAAAGCTGGAGCAGAGGAACACTCGATGTAAAAATAGGTTCAGATATAAATAATTTGCAACCAATTAAATCGGTTACATTGGCTCATTCACCTGTAAAAGCTTCTGTACAATTGGAATTGGCAGATATGGGTAACGGATTGGAAGAAGATTATGTAAACAATCCAGGAAAAGTAACTGGAAAAATTGCATTGGTATATTTAGGTGTTTTGCCTGGCTCGAAGCCTGGAACAAAAACCTTACACAGATCAGAAAAAACTGCTTTAGCAACCAAGTATGGGGCTAAAGGAATTATTATCATCAATACAGCTGATGGAGGTATACTATTAACTGGTACAGCTTCAGTTACCGGAAAATTAATTCCTATTCCTGCAGTTTGTGTTGGAAAAGAAGATGGGTTACAATTGAAACAAGCAGTTGCTTTGAAAAATCATTTTGCAGCAATACAAATGACTAATTTTTCTGGTTTAATCAAAGCAAGAAATGTAATTGCAACCATCAAAGGAAAATCCATTCCAAAGGAAAAAGTGGTTGTAGGTGGGCATTTGGATAGTTGGGATTTAGCAACAGGAGCCATCGATAATGGAATAGGTTCATTTGCTGTAATTGATATGGCCCGAACTTTTCAGGCATTGAAATTGCAACCAGCAAGAACAGTTGAGTTTATTTTATTCATGGGAGAAGAAGAAGGACTTTTGGGGTCAAGGGCTTATGTTGACGCAGCTATAAAGGACAAATCAATTGATCAATTGCGGTATATGTTGAATTATGATATGACCAATGATCCAAAAGGATATTCTACAACCGCTGAAGAGAGCAAAGAACTATTCCAATCAATAGGAGCAATTGCCCAAACTTTTGATACCAGTTATAAAAATACGTTTAGGGCTGGCGCTGGACTTCACAGCGATCACCAACCATTCATGTTACATGGAGTTCCAACAGGGGGTGGAGCTGGTGGCACTTTGCCCAATAATTCCGGACCTTGTTATCATGCAGATTGCGATAATTTTAAATTAGTAGATGAAAAAGGAATCAAAAATACAGTAAGATTTAGCTCCATGTTATTGTATGGCATTGCAGATGCAAAAGAAATCAAAGCCAAGCATTTTAGCGATGAGGAAACAAAAGCTTTTTTATTGAAGAATAATTTGAAAGAGCCTTTGCAAATTGCAGGAGAGTGGAGATGGAAGGATTAGCAGAAAGATAAAAGATAAGAGATAAGAGATAAAAGATAAGAGATAAAAGATAAAAGATAAGAGATGAAAGTTATTACTTTACCTCAGCGTTTTGTCTCTTGTTAAATAATCGCTGAATCCATAATGAAATATAAATACTAATAACTGCTGTGATCATTCCTGCGCCTACATCCAGTGGAAAATGTTGTGCTAAATAGATTCTGGAATATCCTGTAAGCAAAGCAAATATCAATCCTACGATGAGCATAGTGTTTCCTCCAATTACTAAACAACCCAACAGGTAAATGCAGAAAACAGTAGTAGTATGACCTGAAGGAAAACTATTATTGCTATGCAATTCAACTCCTTTTACCGTATGTATTAGATTAATTTCTTGAATGGCATTAGTAGGTCTGGCTTCATTTGGGAAAACAACATTCTTACTTACTTGAACCAATAATGTTGAAATGATAATCGCACTAAAAACCAATGGCAATAGCTTTTTGCGAAAAAAAATAAATAATAAAGCTACTGGCACCCAAATTATTCCATCACCTAAATAGGTGCAGTAGGTAAAAAACAAATCAGCTAAAAAGCCTCCATTGCCATTGAATAATAGAAATAATTGATTTTTTCCAATTGAAAATGAAAGCAGTATCAACATCAATCCAAGTATGGTAGAAATGATAGCGCTTTTAAGAAAATATGATTGATTCGTTTTGTACAATTATCGATTATTGACAACAAATATACATATAGCAATGGCTATAAAATAAAACCCTGCTCCACAGAACAGGGTTTTCAACAAAAAAACCGACAAAATTGCAATATCTTATACCAGTCCGGCTAATTCAAGGCTTCGTTTTTTTAAATGTATAATATCCAAATTGTCAATAATTGGATCGGGTGTTAATACCAATGAGGTATTATTTGTTTTCCACCAATCTGATTCAACCAATTGGTTGCAATGTATTACTCCAATCAAATATTTTCTTTCTGCTTGTGCATGCCATTCTTCTATCCATTCAAAGTTTTCTCTTGGAATATATTTCCAGTCATCAAAACTGAAATATACTTTCAAGTAAAAATCATTGGTGAGTATATGTGGTTGATGATGGTATAATTTCTTGTATTCATACTTATAATTATACCTTAATGCAGCAATATCACTTAAAACAGCAGAAGCGGTAGGAAAACTTCCGGCCCCTTTTCCATAAAAAAATTGCTTATCTGCAAATCCGCTTTCAATGACCACACCATTGTATTCATTTTTTACAAATGATAAGGGTTCATTCAATGGAATAAATTGAGGCAATACAAATGCTGCCACTTTTCCATTTTTTAATTTTTTAGCTTGGGCAATCAATTTAATATCATAGCCCTTTTCTTTTGCAACAGCGGCATCTGAGCCTTGTATGTTTTGAATGCCAGTGAATAATATTCTATCAGGATGAGAAACAATGCCATAAGCATGATTGATTAAAATGGTCCATTTATTTACGGCATCATATCCTTCAACATCCAGTTTGGGATTACTTTCCGCGAAACCCAGTTGTTGTGCCAGTAATAATGCTTCTGAAAAATCCAGTTTATCTTCAAACATTTTAGTTAAAATAAAATTGGTAGAACCATTTACAATGGCTTTTATCGAATGCAATAAATCATTGTCATAATACTCTTCTAAATTCCTGATGACCGGAATAGAAGCGCATGCGGCAGACTCGTATAAAAAAGGTTGGCCAGTTTGTTCCTGCAAAGCAAGAATAGCAGGTAAATTTTCAGCAATCATTTTTTTACTTGCACTTACCACTGCTTTTCCTTTTAATAATGCCGTTTTCACAATATCAAATGCTGCCACAGAATCATCAATAACTTCCACAATAACATTGATGGATTCGTCATTTAATAAATCATTTTTTTCAGCAGTGAATAAATCGGCAGGTGCATTTCTTTTTTTACCAGAATTTTTAATACAAACCTTTTTAATGCTTGCTTTGAGCGAAGGGGTTTGTTGTAATACTTTGTACAATCCTTCCCCTACAACACCAAATCCAAATAATCCAATAGTTAACTGTTTATGTGTTTCCATTATTTTATGCTACAATTTGTTTTTCAATTAATGCGGTTTCTTTTTTTAAATGTAAATTGAGTGCTTGGTTAAGATCATCAATTAGATCAGCTGCATCTTCTAATCCAATGGATAGCCGAATCAAACTATCTGTAACTCCTGCCGCTCTTCTTTTTTCTGCAGGAATTGATTTATGTGTCATATTCATTGGATGAGCAACCAAACTTTTGATGCCTCCTAAGCTTTCAGCCAGTTTAAATAGTTTTGTGCTGGTAACTAATTCAATGGCTGCATTTTCTGTATCTCTTTTTAGGTTGAAAGATATGATTCCTCCATGTCCATTGGATTGTCGCTTCGCGATTTCATGATTTACATGCGTCTTTAAACCTGGATAATAGACTTTGTCAACAGCCGGATGAGATTGGAGAAATTCAGCAATTGATTGAGCACTGTTGCAATGTTGTTTCATTCTCAAATGCAAAGTTTCGATTCCACGAATTACCAACCAGCTATCAAAAGGCCCTAAAATTGCTCCACATGCATTTTGTAAAAATTTAATTTTTGCCCCCAGTTCTTTTGTTTTAGTAACAACCACTCCAGCAATCAAATCGCTATGACCACCTAAATATTTTGTAGCACTATGTACAACAATATCTGCACCCAATAAAATTGGTTGTTGTAATACGGGAGAAGCAAAAGTGTTGTCTACGCAAAGCAAACAGTTTTGAGATTGGGCAATTTTTGCAATTGCTGCTATATCTGCAATCTTTAATGTTGGATTGGTAGGTGTTTCAATCCAGATCAATTTTGTTTTTGGAGTAATCGCGTTAAATACATTTTCTACATTGGTAGCATCTGTATAATGTACTTTGATGCCAAATTTTTCATAGACAGCTGTAAACAAACGATATGCACCACCATAAATATCATCTACTGCAACTATTTCATCACCAGTATTTAATAACTTAATAATGGCATCAATGGCTGCCAACCCGCTAGCAAATGCGATTCCGGTCTGACCATGTTCTAATTGTGCAACTAAATTTTCCAATGTTTCCCGTGTGGGATTATTGGTTCTGGAATAATCATACCCTTTATTTACACCAGGTTCTTCTTGTACAAACGTAGAAGTTTGGTAAATAGGTACTGAAATAGCACCAGTTAATGGGTCAATGGGGATGCTGTGAATTAATTGTGTAGCTGTACTCATATACTGTTTTTAAAGTTAAAAAAACAGTCCTTTTACTTATCTTCTATGTTATTCGGTAAGGAACGACATAAAAAAACCCATCCGATAAATCAGATGGGCTGTATATTTTAATCATGTAGATTTTGTACAAACTTACTCTGACTTATCTTCTTCTACAGTTAAGTAGAAATGGAATTGGCACCTTCATACAACTGAGTTAGATGTATGGGTTGCCAAGGCTTCACAGGGCCAAAACCCTCCGCCTTTCTTGATAAGTATATAAAGAACTAGTGCAAATATATGGCGGGATTTTTAATTCACCAAATATTAGTCTACTAAATTTATAGGAAATTAAATTATTTTACTAAATAAACCCATTATTGAACTATAAAGGCCTAATCATGTTTGTATATTTACCCCTGAACTATGGCAAAGAAGAAATCTCCTATTCCAACCGAAATGATTCACGAAGATGCATTTATTGAAGTATTTGGTGCCAGAGAACATAATCTAAAGAACCTCGATATTCGGATCCCTAAAAATCAATTAGTTGTTTTCACTGGGGTTAGTGGAAGTGGAAAGTCTTCTTTGGCTTTCGATACTATTTACAATGAAGGCCAGCGCAGGTATATGGAAAGTTTTAGTGCCTATGCCCGTCAATTCATGGGCGATATGGAAAGGCCTGATGTAGATAAAATAACTGGTCTATCCCCTGTCATTTCTATTGAACAAAAAACCACCAACAAAAACCCTCGCTCTACTGTAGGTACCGTTACAGAGGTTTATGATTTTCTGCGGTTGCTATATGCCAGAATTGGAGAAGCATATAGTTATAACACAGGAAAAAAAATGATCAAATTCAGCGAAGAAGAAATCGTTGAAAATATTTTCACCAAATACGCCAAACAAAAGATCAGTTTATTAGCTCCATTAATTAGAGGTAGAAAAGGACATTATCGAGAATTATTCGAAGACATTCGTAAAAAAGGTTTTTTAAAAGTAAGGGTGGATGGAGAAATAATGGATCTCACTCCTAAATTGCAAGTTGATCGTTATAAGATTCATGATATTGAAGTGGTGATTGATCGATTGCAAGTAACACCCGATATGAAAGTTCGCTTGAGTCAAAGTGTTCAGCAAACACTGAAGATGGGTAAAGACCTGCTTTTTTTATTGCTCAACGATTCTGGAAAAACCATTCAATATTCTAAACAGTTAATGTGTGAAGATACTGGCATCAGTTATGAAGAACCTTCACCAAATGCGTTCTCTTTTAATTCACCTTATGGGGCATGCCCAACTTGTAAAGGATTAGGCAATGTGTATTCAATCGACATGGATGCTGTTATTCCTGATTCCAATTTGAGTGTAAAAGAAGGAGGTATTGCGCCTTTAGGTATTCAGCGAGATGCTTATATGTTTAGGAATGTGGAGGTTTTAGCAAAAAAACATAAGATCAATTTAGATAAAGCCATTAAAGATTTGCCGCCCGAATTGTTGAATATTTTATTATATGGCAATACTGAAGGAAGTTCTTTGGAGGTAGAAAATGCAGAGACCGAAATAACAAGCAATCCCTATGAAGGGGAATTTGAAGGAATTGTTCCCATGTTAAAAAGATGGTTTTTGGGTGTTAATAGCGAAGGATTGAGAGAATGGGTAGAACAATTCATGCAATTAAAAACCTGCACTAGTTGCAATGGTCAAAGATTGAAGAAAGAAAGTTGTTGGTTTAAAATAGATGACCAAAATATTGCGGAACTCAGCAATTTAAATTTAGATAAGTTACATGCTTGGTTTGATAATCTTGAAAAAAGATTAGATAAAAAACAAAATCTCATTGCAAAAGATATATTAAAAGAGATCAGAGAAAGAGTTCAGTTTTTATTAGATGTTGGATTAACTTATTTGTCGCTCAATCGACCATCTCGTTCATTGAGTGGTGGAGAATCGCAGCGCATTCGTTTGGCTACTCAAATCGGCTCTCAATTACAAGGCATCACATATATCTTAGATGAACCATCCATTGGCTTACACCAACGTGATAATCAGCAATTAATTCATGCACTAAAAAATTTGCGCAATATTGGCAATAGTATACTGGTAGTAGAACATGATAAGGATATCATGATGGCTGCAGATCATCTGGTGGATATTGGTCCAAAAGCTGGAAAGTTTGGCGGGCATATTGTTTCTGCAGGAACGCCAGCAGAAGTACTCCTATCAAATTCTGAGACAGCACAATACTTGAGTGGTAAAAAATCAATTGCCATTCCTGCCGAAAGAAGACCAGGTAATGGAAAATCATTGGTCTTACATGGTGCTAGCGGTAATAATTTAAAGAATGTTAATGTATCTTTTCCTCTAGGTAAATTGATTGTTGTAAGTGGTGTGAGTGGAAGTGGTAAATCAACACTGATCAATGAAACATTATACCCCATACTCTCCAAGCATTGTTATAATAGTCGAGTTACGCCAATGCCATTTAAATCCATCAAAGGATTGGAGCATATCGATAAAGTGATTGAGATAGATCAATCTCCCATTGGAAGAACTCCTCGCTCTAATCCTGCAACATATTGTGGATTCTTTACTGAGATCAGAACCTTATTTGCATCAGTGCCTGAAGCAAAAATTCGCGGGTACAATGCTGGAAGATTTTCATTTAATGTAAAAGGAGGAAGGTGTGATGTTTGTGAAGGAGGTGGTATGAAAGTAATTGAAATGAATTTCTTACCCGATGTGTATGTGAATTGCGAAAAATGCAATGGAAAAAGATACAATCGCGAAACACTGGAAATCAGGTACAAAGGAAAGTCCATCAGTGATGTACTGAATATGACCGTAGATGAAGCAGTTGATTTTTTTCAACCTGTTCCTTTTTTATTCAGAAAGATTAAAGTGTTACAAGAAGTGGGATTAGGATATGTAACATTGGGTCAATCTGCTGTTACTTTGAGTGGGGGAGAAGCACAACGTGTAAAATTAGCCACTGAGTTAGGAAAAAAAGATACGGGAAAAACTTTTTATATTTTAGATGAACCTACTACTGGACTTCATTTTCAGGACATTCAACATTTGCTTGATGTATTGAGCAAATTAGTGAACAGAGGCAATTCTGTTTTGGTCATCGAACACAACTTAGATGTGGTTAAGGTTGCAGATCATGTAATTGATATTGGCCCAGAAGGTGGAGATGGTGGTGGACAAATACTATTTGAAGGAACACCAGAAGAAATGATCAAACATAAAACCAGTCATACTGCTCGGTTCTTAAAATTAGAAATGAAATAATTCAATTCGATATTCAAGTATCACTTAACTTCGAAAAATGGATTTAAACGAACTCAATTTTTTACCCGAGTGGGATGATAGCCGATACAAGGTTGGCCCTGACGAAGCGGGAGAAGAATGGCGTAGAGGTCCGGCAAAAGCAATTGCAAAAGCCATGTATAAGCAATGGCGAGAAGTGTTTGGTTTAGTGATTGCATTTGCAGAAAACTTAGCGGATGATGGAGAAGAAACACACCCTGCTTCAACCAAAGCCTTGATTTACGAAAACCTGATGATTGTTGCGCCTAAAATAATTGGCGCAATAAGCATGGATTTATATGTGTTGAAAATGGAAAATGCTTCCAATATTCGAACCAATTGCAAGCAAATGATGGAACAAATCGGTTTCGCTGTATTAATGGGTTGGGCAGATGATTCACATAAAAAAGTAATAGAAGAAGCATTGGTTAAATTCAGAGAATTATACAAACAATGGGTATCAACTTTTCAAAAAGATACTTATGAAGATGAATGGGGTTTGTTTAATTAAACAATTCTCTTTAATTACAGTCTTCTAGTGAATTAATTTTTAAGATGCGAATGAGGCTATCAATAGCATAATCATTGAGCATAGAATAACCAAAAGAATAGGTTTCATTTTACAATTAAATAATGTTTTATAATAAGGTGGTCTTCTTCCTTCCCGAATGAAATGTGCTTTCAACTTGCAATAAGATAATGTCTTTGCAAGGTCACATTAGTACTGGGTTAAATGCAGAGGGGTTCAGCAGTATTGATTGGAAGGTGGCTTAAATTGATAAGCGTTCATGTTTTGTTAGCTAGGAGGCTTTATTGTCTTTGCTGATGTAAATATATCATCAACAGCTTCAATGCTACAATAGGAATAGGGCCAAATGGAACTTGCTTAGAGAAGAATGGTAAAGTATGTATGATAAGTGGTAAAGTAATACTAATCGGTTTCTCTGTGTTTGGGTTTCCAGATCAAATAATAGAATGCCAGAAAAAGAATACCCATTGTAAATGGTATTAATGCTAAATGTTTATAGGTAAAACCATAGCCAATTTCAATCGCATCAAAATGGAAAAATTCACTGATCATCCAATAGGAGTTGGCTGAGATCCAAACAGTAATAGCCAAATTATGGGTTAATTCCGACATGTATTTTCTGGTTCTATACGCAATCACCATCGAAATGATGAGTGTAGGGATAATCATGGTAACACCCAACCATCTCCAGCCCATGCACCAGGCCACATCTTTAAATAGCCAAAATACAATATGAAGATTTTCCATCTTTCTATACTGTAAGGGAATAGTATAGGTTTCTTTCGTTTCTTCTGTTGTGAGAATTCTCAAATGAGTAGTATTAGCAGAATTGTCGAATCCTTTTTCGGCTGATGGAGGTTTACCCATTGTAAGCGGTTTAGTAATTAATACACAATATTAATTTTTTGTGATCAATTATCGGCTTAAAATTTTTTTGAAACGTTGAACATCCGCCAAAGGATGAATAGGAGCATTTTGAAGAAGGTGTTTGGTAAATGTATTGGCAAAATAGGGGGCAAGACTACAACCCTTTGTGCCCATTCCATTGAAGATACCAACCGATGGGTGAACCGGATGTAATCCTACAAATGGCCTTCTTTCTAGATTGGCTGGTCTCACTGAAGCAAAATGGTCTTCAAAAGAGTAGGGCAGTTTTAACCAATTTTTTAATTGTTGTTCTACTTTCATTTTAAATGCTGTGGTGGGCAGTACATCGGAATAATTCCATTCATAGGAAGAGCCAATCCAAAACAAGCCCTTTTTCCAAGGTACAATACTAATTCCTTGTTTGAATATATGGTTGTCTGGAAGCCCAGGTATTGATGCAATAATTGCTTCTCCTTTATTGGCAGCATAAGGAAGTAAATTAAAGTATGGATTTTCAAAACCAGCTATGCCATCACAGAAAATAATTTTTTGAGCTTGATAATGTTGATATTCAACATGATCAGCAGCAATAATACAATTAGACAAATCAAACTTTTCTTCCAGTAATAAATGACTTTCCGCTAATTTTTTTCTCCAGCCATTGAGCAAAGCATGAATATCTACCAACCAGCAAGGATTGATTTCTCCAATTCCAAAACTAGGATGAAAATAATCATTCCATTGATCTGGATTTACTGGTTTACTTAAATAGATATTATCATTAGCTAGCCGATCATCAAAAGCCAATTTCATTTGTGGTGTAGCATGAAAGTCGAGAATATTACATTGATTAATTAATGTTGCTCCTATTTCATTGCCTAATTGATTATATGCTTCAACCGCAAAGGGCATAAGGGTTTCAATCTCCCAGGTTTGTACAATTCTTCTACCTGTTACAGGATTAATAACGCCACTAGCTATTTTCGAAGCAGAGTTTGAGATAGATTGATCAATCACTATCACTTGCTTGCCTGCATTTATCAAATTCCAACTCAGAAAGCTGCCACTGATTCCTTGCCCTATAATGATATAGTCAACCTTGATCATTCTTTGACTCTTATTTTTATTCCATTTGAGTGACTATTAAATGCTGGTGCATAAATACTTTGTATAGATGCAATACCAACAGAAAAAATGCCTATTTGTGTAGCATTCATTTCGTAACTCAATGTGTAATTTCCCTTTGGTAAATTGGAAATATAAAAATTGCTGCTTACATCTTTTGTACTTACATAGTATGCCAATCTGCCTTCCCATTTGTTTCCACTCATTACATTCAAAGGCTCCATTGCAGCAGCTCTTAGGTCTTTTACATGAATATAATCCATGTCTCTATCTGATTGTATTTTTAATTGAACTACTAATTTTTCGCCTAATTGAATTTCATCATTGTCATTTATCTGTACTAATGATTTTTTATTTTCAACGATACGTTCAACAAAGATTTGTTTAGTTAGTAAAAGTGGACCATCTGCCTTGGCGATTTTATCTAAATCTTCTATATACTGCCAGTAAACAGCTCCATAGCTTGGTTGATTTTGATTGCCTATTTTGTTCGGTTCAGTTACGCTCAATTGAATATTGCCCATTTCAGGAATAATTTTCTCCCCTTCAATTGTTTTTTGAAAATAACCAGTGCCCGCTTCTTTTTGCTCGTTCAGACTATTAAAGGTCAATTTGCCCATTTTAATTTGAACCTGCTTTTTGTTGCTCAAAGTCTTCATTCCTGATGAACCATTTAAGAGTAGTGCATAGCAAGCTTCTGCTGTTGCTGCACTGGTATTCCAATGATTGGTTTGTTTGTTTAATATCAACCAAGTTCTCATGCTATTAATAGAAGAACTGAATAGATTATTCTTTTCCTCCTGATTGATTTCACTAAAGCAATTGATCATCATGCTTTGGAATTCAATAGGACTGGAATACCAATATTGTGTCATTTGGTTTTTCCAATACATTCCTTGTTTGCTATTGATGATGGTGTTTTCTAAAAGAGATGGTAAAATATTCTTTACTGCCCAAGCCCTTTTATTATTTCTGCTGGAAATTAATGCAAGCATGCCTTGTGAATAGGTATTCAACTTATTCCAATTGATTTTGCTTTGCTGATAAAAGTATTGTTGCGCTTTCGGAAACTTCATTGGAATATCTCCATAAAAACTTCTCATGAATAAATAGTTCAATTGACGATAATTGGGAACTGGTTTGGATAGGTCTATTTTTTGCTTTAATAAAGACTGATAATCCTTTTCGATATTTTTATCTGAAAAGTCTAACGCATTCTCTATAATTGTGCTTACCTGATTAGCAGTTCTAGGATCAATGGCGCCAATTTTTTTCAATTTGCCTAAACCAGTTAGAATAATATTGGTAATAAATTCGTCGGGATTTCCACCTTTGAACCAAGGAAATGAACCATCTTCATATTGTAATTGACTCAATTTTTCTATTAAGTCATTTGATTCGGTAGATAATTTCGCTGCATCAAATAATTGAGCTATTCTTTTTTGTTGATCCGATTCATTGGCAGATTGCAATACCCAGGGTGTTTCAGACAATAATATTTGTTTGAGTGCAGTGTTCTTTTCAAGATTAGTTCTGAGCGAACTACTGTCTTTTCGCCATGCTTCAAAAACCGATTGTATGATTGGATTTTTTTGAACAATAAATGCCGCTAATTGATTGGCATAGAATCGATGGAATAATTGATCAGTACTTTCATTGCTTGATTCCATTAAGTAAGGTAAAGCCTTAACCACATTCCACAATGGGTTTGAAGTATATTCTACACTAAGTAATTGATTGGTTGAGGTAGCACTATTGGCATTCAATAATTTTGTAAAATTGAGTTGAACAGTGGTATCTTTTTCTAAAAATATTGGTAAGCTTTCAGTAACCAGTTGACGATTGGTTATAACGGGAAGCGTATTTTCTTCTCCATCACTATAGTCTCCTGCTTTAGCAATAATCCTCCAAGTAAGGGCTTTGTTAAAGCTAAAAGGAATTTGAATAGGAAATTTCACCACTATCGATTGACCAGCTTCAGCAGTAAAATATTGATTGGGGAATACATTTTGAAACCAGCCATCAACAGAACGATTGGTTGTTGCATCAATTAATGCTAAACTAACAGTGCCGGTTAATTCTTTATTACTCAGGTTCACAATCTTAGAACTAAATTCCATATTGTCTCCCTCACGCATAAAACGGGGGGCATTGGGTTGAACCATTAAGGTTTTTTGAGTAATGATTTCTTCCGAATTCAATCCAAATGCGAGGTCTTTGGTATGTGCCAGACTTATCCATTTCCATTTGGTTAAAGATTCTGGGAAAGAGAAACTAAACTGATATTTTCCTGCACTGTCAGGTAATAATTGCGGAAAAAAGAAGGCAGTTTCATTAAAGTTTTTCCTGGTATTATTGGTACTTGTATTATTTAAGTTGCCAATTAACACTCTTCTTTTATCTACCAATTGTTCAACCATTGCTGCTTGGCTATTTTCCAATTCATATGCACTGGATATTTTATCATAATTATACTTGACTTGCGTGCGTCTTATTCCAGAATAGTCAAAGTATTGATCATTCTTTTTCCAAAAATCCCAGCCTTTTGAGCCTAGTTTGTTTTTTATATACTCAATTCTAGCAGTTCCTTTACCATCACTAAAGCTAGATCTGGAATAATCACAATCACGGGTTATGCCATCATTTTTAGCATTAAACAATTGGATTTTATCTAAAGAATTCCAGATTTCAGGTATTTTCCATGTAAAAAACTGTTCTAACTCATCTAAGCTGGCATCATACATGCCTGTTAATAATTCTGCTTTATTTATACTGCTGTCCAGGCAATTTACAGTTACAGTTAGTGTTGCTTTTGATCCTGGTTCATTTATTTTTCTAAAAGACGCATAGTTCAGTTTTAATTGCTTGTTCAAAAAAGGAACTTCTATTTTATACTGATGCGTATAAAATTGACCTTTCAGAATAAATGCATCCGTAACAAAAATATTTCCTCTTTCTTTATCTGTTGGAACAATCGTTAATGACTCTATACCTTCTTTTTGTAAAAAAAACAATTTATTTAGTGCAGGGTTTAATGAATTGATTTTTCTTATCAAGTAATAGTTAGGCAAACTCGACCCTGTGATAAATTGGGCTGTATCATTAGTCTTAACGGCTATTACTGGTTGATCAGTAAAATACATTTCTTTAATACCCATTTGTGATTCTTTGGGATCATAGACTTGCACAAACTGTTCGTCTGTTGATATCGTTCCAAAAGAATCGGTAGTTGTAGCAATTATTTTATAAACCCCCGATTCAATGGTATTTTCTTTTAATGTTATACTAGGTTTATCCTTGGTTAAAATAATCGAATCAATTAAATCAATTCGTTTTAAAGGCCAACTATTTTTGTCTGACTCATTATTGTATTCATCGTAAGGGAAAATTCGGTGATATTCATTTTCAGTCAATAAATATTGATCAGGCCTTTGCCATAGTCTTTTTCGATGAATAAAATTGGGCTGTTCAGTTTTGTATAGTGCTATTTTCACAGTACTGGCAATATTTTCCTCTTTTATATTCAGTACTTTAACACTGATGGTGTTTATTTTATTTCTATTCATTGCAACAGGTGCTTTTATACTTGGTTGCAAAGGAATGTTAGAAGCAATAATTGTATTATTTTGTGTATGTGTTTCTCCATTTAAATCGGTAACACTTGCCTCAATAGTATAATTACTAATTGGCTTTTCCGACAAGTCACTTCTTAGTAAGGTTTTAAAAGCAATTTCAAAGTCGCCATTGTCATTGGATTTGATCTCTCCAGTTGCCATTTCACTGGGTTCAGAATTTTTTTCTATATACATTCTTCTTTTTTGGATGGGTTCCGCTTTTAACTGAATATTTTGACTGATCACATACTTAACCGTTGCATTTTTCAAAGGATAGCCGGCCATAGCAATTACAGAACCTTTTACAAAAACAGAGTCATTGTATCGGTATACATGTTTGTCTTCCTGGAATGATATAGTAAATTTCGGGCGTTTATATTCTTCTACTTTTATTTCTTTACTTGAATTTTTAAAATAAGCAGCCACCAATTTATAAGTACCTGTTAAACCATTCAATGGTAATGTAAACGTACCCGACAGCGACCCATATTCATTTAATTTCAGTTTAATTGAGTCAACAATCATTTGATTAGGGTCTCTTATAAATATCCTCACCGGCTCGGCTTGTGTATATATTTTACTCGAGTTTTTAGCTTTCCCTTTTGTGATAGATATTCCTTTAAACTGAACGATTTGTCCAGGTCTATAAATACTTCTGTCGGTATAAAATATCAATTGTTTATTGGCCTGTTCTAATTTTTGTTCATCAGTTTTAGCATCTTTTGAATCATCTTCATCATGATAGTTGGGCCATTCATATTCGATACTAAACAAATAATCTTTATCTTTTTTTATTTCAAAATAGACATGACGGGATTCTGTCTTTGCTATAAATTGTCCATTCTCGTCTGTAGTTGTAGAGATTACTTCTTCCATTTTATAAGCTCCATCAGTAAGTACTTTCACTTTTGCATTAGCTACTGGTTTGCCGGTTTCCCAATCTCTAACATAATAGTTATCTGTTTCTCCATCTCTTATATATGTTAAATTCGAAACAGTAAATTGGCTATTGGATAAATAACTTTTTCCTAATTTAAATTCACTGTTATTACATGTAATTAGTTGATAATGACCATTTGGTAAACTATTTATTTTTAATTCTACCGCATGTTCTTGAAGATCTGAAGCAGCTGGCAAATTGTATTTAAAGCTTTGAATAACTGGCATATTTAACATTGCTTGCCATTTTTTATCCTCATTTTGAAAGGTTTCTCTTAATTGAAGAGAATCCAGTTTAATGATTCTTCCATAAACTGAATCGGTATTTCTATAGTTGAGGAATAATCGAAAGGGCTTATCTGGTTGATTTATTTTCTCCACTGTTGCTGATAATACAATTTTGTTGATCTCACCTAATAAACTCGATATATAACTTGAATTATAAACAACTTCGCTGTATTTCTTTTTGGCTTCATTTATATAATTTAATGCTATAACAAAATGATTGCGTTTACTTGTATCTCCAAATGGGTCATAGGAATAAGCTTTTGTAACAGCATCATCAGCCAACATATAGTAAGCTTTGATGGAATTGGGGCAACTAGAATATGCATCGATAATTTCTTGTAATGATTTTACGTACAAAGCATTTTTATTCAATGCTTTACTTTTTTTATTCACCCAACTGATTCTATCTAGATCAAATCGAACAAAGATGAATGGATCTTTATCTGCAATATGCGCTGCTAATACAGTTTGGTACAATTGTAAAGCCCGCCAGTTTTTATTAACGGTTTGTTTATCGGTTATTTTCTTGTCTAAAAATATTTTTGCAGACGCTAGATAATTGGGTTCACTCCATTCGAATGAAGGATTAAAACCTGGTGGGCCAAAATCATCGCCACTGTAATATTGAATGGCTTCATCAACCAATAAATCAAATAGACTAAAAGTTTTTTCATTTCCTTCAATTATTAATGCATTGTATTGACTGATGGGAGTTTTAAGTAGCAATTCTTTATTGATCAAAGATTGTTCAAAGTGATATTGAATTGATGTATGTATTTGTTTGTCAGTAAAATTCTGAATATCTGTAGAGTCAGTTATTGGCAATCGTTTCTTAGTAATAATAGTATATCTATTTTCTTGAAAATACCGTAAATAATTCTTTGCTACAATGCTATGAAGGATAGCTTGCTGAATAGGGTTAGTGGTTTTTTTCAATAGATTGTTGATTCCATTAATTGTTATGTTAGGATTGTATTCCGCAAGAGTTTCTTCTAAACTCAATTGATACAATAAGCATTTAATAGTTTGGTCCGCTAAATTGGCTTTAATGGTTAAATCTTTCAAAAGGCTTAACTTGTTTAAGGCTGATTTCGGCAAGTTCTTCTTCTGTATTAAACTGTCAATTTCTTTCCATTCCTTTTCAAAAGGAACAATGGTTTCCTGTGCATGTATATTTATTGAAAACAAAAGGACAAATAATAAAAAAGAAAAAACTTTTTGCATAGTCATTAATTAAAGAAAATAAAGATAATTGCTAAGATGTTCCTGAAACCTTGATTTCACAAAAAATCCCGAAGTGTTGAGCTTCGGGATCAGTATTAACATTTGGTTAAGCTTATTTTTTTAATGCAGCAGCCATGGTTTTGCCAATATCTGCAGGGCTAGCAACTACTTCAATCCCACATTCAGCCATAATTTTCATTTTAGCTTCAGCAGTATCTTCTGCTCCACCTACTATCGCACCTGCATGACCCATTCTGCGTCCGGGAGGGGCTGTTTGGCCAGCAATAAATCCTACCACTGGTTTGGTTTTATTGTCTTTGATCCATCTTGCAGCTTCCGCTTCCATGCTTCCACCAATTTCTCCGATCATAATGATGCCTTCAGTTTCAGGATCATTCATTAATAATTCAACTGCTTCTTTAGTAGGGGTTCCAATGATTGGATCTCCACCAATACCAATTGCTGTGCTGATGCCTAATCCAGCTTTTACCACTTGATCAGCAGCTTCATATGTAAGGGTTCCAGATTTTGAAACAATACCAATTTTACCTGGTTTGAAAATAAAGCCAGGCATGATGCCCACTTTAGCTTCACCTGCTGTGATAACGCCAGGGCAGTTTGGTCCGATCAAACGGGTTTTAGAACCCAATAAATAATTTTTTACAGAGACCATATCCTGTACCGGAATACCTTCTGTAATGCATACTACCAAAGCAATACCAGCATCAGTAGCTTCCATGATTGCATCAGCAGCAAATGCTGGAGGTACAAATATGATACTTACATCAGCGCCAGTTTTAGCAACTGCATCGGCAACCGTATTAAACACAGGTTTATCCAAATGAGTAGTTCCGCCTTTGTTAGGGGTAACTCCACCCACCACATTGGTTCCATATTCAATCATTTGGGTTGCATGGAATGTGCCCTCTGTTCCGGTAAAACCCTGAACAATTATTTTTGAATTTTTATTCACTAGTACTGACATAGCCGATCGTTTGAACGTTTTTTTTGATTTCGGGGCAAAAATAGGTGAAAAATAGATATTG
This sequence comes from Sphingobacteriia bacterium, assembly GCA_037129425.1. Taxonomy (GTDB): domain Bacteria; phylum Bacteroidota; class Bacteroidia; order Chitinophagales; family Chitinophagaceae; genus Sediminibacterium. The sequence continues at coordinate 10,245 of JBAXUV010000003.1, read as the reverse complement.
TAACATTTTCCCTTTGATTCCGTTAAACGCTAAAACCAACTGAATGAAAGTCTTATTGAGCGGAATTATTATTTGCCTATTATCAATCCAATCTCAAGCACAAACCACTATTTCCGGAAAAATTCAAGATGAAAAGGGAAGGGCTTTAAAAGGCGCCACCATTTTATTATTAAAAAAAGCAGATTCGGCTTTAATAAAATCCACTTTAAGCAATGAGCAAGGTGCGTATAGCATTGATGCTGCAAGCAATCAATCTTATTATATTTCCATCGTTGCGCTTGGTTTTGCTAAAAAAATGATCCCTGTAGAAGCCAGTAGTGCAGCATTGCAAATACCCGATGTAAAACTCCAACCCCAGGCTACCGATTTAGGAGAAGTTACTGTTGTTTCCAAGAAACCTTTCTTAGAGCAGCGAGCCGATAAATTAGTGGTGAATGTAGAAAACTCTGCAACCGCAGCTGGAGCCACTGCTTTGGAAATATTACAGAAAGTACCAGGGGTGATTGTAATGAATGATAAAATCACCATGCCTGGAAAATCCAGTGTGGGAATATTAATTGATGGAAAAGCCTCTCAATACACAGATATCAATCAGGTTTTGGCTTCCATGGGTGCCAATAATATTGAAAAGATTGAAGTGATGGCCAATCCTGGTGCAAGATACGATGCACAAGGCGGCGCTCTAATCAACATTATCTTAAAGAAGAATGCCAATTTAGGAACCAATGGTACTGTTTCTATAGCTGGCTCACAAGGATTGTATGAAATGGGTAAAGATGGGGTTGATAGAATATATCGCAGACTTACTCCGGCATTTTCTATCAATAATCGAAAAGGGAAATGGAATGTTTTTGGAAATGGAAATATGTTTAAAAGAAATTTTTTCGATTACAATGAATTTGATCGACTCATTAAACCCTATCGTTTTGTACAAACCAATTATAGTCCTGCTGAACGATTATCATTCAATTATAGGGCAGGGGTAGACTTTTATGCTAATTCAAAAAACACGTTCGGATTTTTATTTCGCGGATTCAATTTTGATGGAACAACAGAAACAGTCAATAATACCGTTCAATCAAATGCAAGCACTGGAGCAGAATTGAGTAAGTTTAAAACGCTGATCAACGGTAAAACCTTACGCAATAATGCTGCTGCCAATTTTAACTGGAAGCATGTTTTTGATACGGCAGACCATTTTGTAAATATGGATATTGATTTCTCCAGTTTTCAATTGCAAAATTCCAGTGATATCATTAATCAACTGAGTAATGGTAGTTCTTATACCAATACTCAGTTTGTAGATAACCCTGTTCAATTTTTGGTTTTGAAAGCAGATTATGTAAAGCCATTTAAAAAGAGCAATACTTTCGAAGCAGGTGCTAAATCTAGTTTTGCCACCATTAATAATTACCTCACTTTTAAAAACAATGGTTTCGTAGATCCTAAACGAAGCACCGATTTTGAATACAGAGAAAATATCAATGCAGCATATATAAACTTAAAACAATCGCTCAGCGATAAATGGGAATTGATCACAGGATTAAGAACAGAACAAACTGTTGCCACCGGAAGCAGCCAGGCCAAAGAAGTATTGAATAGAAATTATTGGCAATTATTTCCTTCTGTATTTCTAACCAGAAAAATTACCAAAGATCTTTCTACTGTTGTTCAATATGTGCGCCGTGTAAATCGCCCTAGCTATCAACAACAAAATCCATTCATTGAATATTTAGATTCTCTTACTTATACAAAAGGTAATCCATTGTTGCGCCCAGAAATTTCCAATCAATATAAAATTGGATTAACGTATCAGAATCAACCATTCTTCTCCATCAGCTATAATAAAACAGCCGATGTTATTTTTGAAAATGCACCCAAGCAAGATGGTAATTTAACTTATACCACTCCCGAAAATTTAGCAGCATTTGAGAACATTGTATTTGAACTCAATTTTCCCTTAAATATTGGGAAAAAAATCAGTGGCTTTGGTGGCAATCAATTTATCTGGAATAGATACAAGGCAGATTATTTAGGCGGAGTGTACGACGAAAAAAAATGGAACTGGCAAGCATACTGGCAGGTAGCATATAAGCCACGTCCAGATTGGAATTTCGAAATATCTGGTTTTTATACCACTGCTTTTCTCAATGAATTTATCACCATACAAGAATTAGGAAACCTCAATTTTGCCATTCAGAAAACCATTTTAGAGAAGAAGGGAAGAATTACCTTGAACTTTAACGATATTTTGTTTTCTCAAAAGCAAACTGGGAAATTGATTTACCAAGACATTAATGTTGCCTTCCGCCAATGGTCGGAAACCAGGAATGTTCGTTTATCCTTTACCTATTCCTTTGGAAATCAAAAATTACAAGCGTCAAGAAATAGAAGTACCGGTTCAGACGCTGAACAAAACCGTGTAAAGACCAATTAAACCGATTATCCCCCGATTCAGACAAAATGCCACGGATTTTCTGTGGCATTTGTTTTGTATTAATTCTTAAATCAAAAAACAAACATTTATCTTACATCAAATTTAAAATTTTTATGAGCACAAAAAACATTACCCTGATTGTTATTGCTGGTCTTATCCTATTATTAGGTGGATGCGGTTGCAACGGCTATAATGGATTGGTTACACAAGACGAAACAGTGAGTAAAGCATGGAACAATGTTCAGAGCGATTACCAGCGCCGAGCAGATTTAATACCCAACTTGGTTAATACCGTTAAAGGCGAAGCCAATTTTGAGCAAACTACTTTGGAGAACGTGGTAAAAGCAAGAGCTAGCGCTACACAAATGAAAGTGGATGCAAAAGACCTTACTCCCGAAAAATTACAAGAATTTCAAGCATCTCAGGGGCAATTATCTCAGGCTTTAGGACGCTTATTGATGGTTACTGAAAACTATCCAAACTTACGTGCCAATGAAGCATTCCGCGGATTACAGGCTCAATTGGAAGGAACAGAAAACCGTATTAAGGTTTCCAGAAACGATTTCAATGCTGCTGTAGCTGATTATAATATCAAAGCAAGGTCTTTCCCGATGAACATTTTAGCCGGATTGACTGGCTTTAAAGTAAAAGAAGGATTTAAAGCTGAAGCAGGTTCTGAAAAAGCACCAGAAGTAAAATTCTAAAAAGATCGCATGTTCGGATTATTCCAAAAAAAGCCGGTTGAGTATTTTACTTCATCCGAAAAAGAAGCCATTGTAGAAGCCATTCGTAAAGCTGAGCTCCGTACAAGCGGTGAAGTCAGAATTTATATTGAAGGCAAATGCAAATTGGTGAACCCCGTTCATCGAGCCAGAGAGATTTTTTTTGGTTTGAAAATGGATAATACCGATCAACGCAATGCAGTATTGCTTTATGTGGCGATGAAAGACCGTCAGTTAGCTGTATATGGCGATGAAGGAATACACCAGAAAGTAGGAGATGCATTTTGGAATGCCGAAGTAAAAACCATGTTGAGTCATTTCAATCAACAGAATTATACGGAAGGATTTATTAAAATCATCCATGATATTGGTGAAGCCTTGGTAACGCATTTTCCTTATGATCATAAGGGTGATAAAAATGAATTGCCAGACGATATTGTTTTTGGAAAATAAATCACAGCCCTTTCAATTACTGAAGGGGCTGTGTTAATATAATTGCATGAAGAAGATTCTATTTTTATTACTTTTTTCTGTCTTTGGTGTTTTTGCCATTGCACAGAATGTATTACCCAAGCCCAATCCACCGCGTTTGGTGTATGATGCTGCTGGTGTTTTGTCTGCAGAGCAAGTAGCAATTTTGGAGCAAAAACTAGTTGCATTAGATGATAGTACTTCTAATCAGATTGCAGTTGTATTAATTAAAACTTTGGACGGAGCTGCCATTGAAGACTATGCTCAAAAATTATTCAGGGAATGGGGAATAGGCAATAAAAAAACCAATAACGGTGTGCTGATACTCGCAGCGATTGATGATCGTAAAATGTGGATCACTGTTGGTTATGGTTTAGAAGGGGCAATACCTGATATAACTGCTTCTTCTATTTATAGAAATGAAATGGTTCCTGCATTTAAGGAACAAAATTATTATCGAGGAATTGACAATGCCATCAATGCGTTGTCGAAAGCAGCAGTAGGAGAATATAAAGTAAAGCGGGAGAAAAAACCTAGTGGTGGTAAGGGTGGATCTGTGATCACTTTTTTATTTATTTTATTTGTTGTGTTGATGATTGTAGGTAGAGGCGGTGGAAGTGGCGGTGGAGGAATGATGAGTAGAAGAGGAGCTGGTAATATTGCAGAAGCTATTTTATGGTCTTCTTTATTAGGTGGTGGAAACCGCGGTGGCGGCGGATTTGGTGGAGGAGGAGGCGGAGGCTTCGGCGGATTTGGTGGCGGCAGCAGTGGCGGAGGTGGCGCTGGTGGCGGATGGTAGTTGATCAATTAATCCAATGCAATGGGTAAATATTTTTCTTTGTTGGTTACTTGTGCAATAGCAATTTCAATGAATGCACAGACCTACGAAAAGTTGAGAAATCTACGTTTTGAAGTAGTAGAACTGCAAAAAAACAATACTACTATCTATGCTCAAGGAGATCCCATCATTTTTTATGCTGAGCGAAATACCCGAACAGATTTTCAAACAAGAGCTATAACGTCTAAGGGATATTCACTCAATTCTAAGGTTATCCATATTGATGGTAAGCTAATTGCTTTTGGCAATGAGCAAAGCTTTAATTCTGATAGCATTTCATCAAAATCGATCAGTGATAGTATTTTCATTTTAAATTTATTGAATAAAGATTTGATCATTTCAATAGAGAACAATCAATTGCTTAGTCAAAAAGATTCATCTGCTTCCATGTTATTGATGTTAAAAGATGATCCATCAAAATTTTTTCTCCCATTCAATTTTAAGGAATTAAAGTTGGGCCAATCCTGGTCCGATTCAATAATTGGATTAAATAGCAAGACTATCAATCAATACGTAGTTACAAAAACAACTACAGATTCTGTAGAATTAAGGGTGTATAAAGAGATCCAACAGCAAACCAGACTTGAGCAAGATGGAAAAACAGTTGTTCAAGATCTGAAAGGTTTTTCAACCTCAGTCCGATGGTATCATACTGCAACACAATTATTAAAAAACGAAACGAGTACAGCCAATTTTAGTGGAACGAATAGGATGGGAGATGAAAGTTTACCAATTACCATTGCTATACAAACCAGTCTTCTATTAAGAGAAAAAAAATAGGAGTCGACTATAGCCAACTCCTATTGAATTTAATATTTGGTAATTCTTTATTTTGGCAACTTACTCTTTACATAATCTGCAAAATTTTGTTGAGATGCAGCTTCTTTAGCAGCAGCTAAAGTTTTCAAATTGCCATTAATAAATGGATCTGTTTGAGGTCTTGCAGTAGAAGGTATTTCATCTCTAAATGCAACAATTGCATCCACCCCTTTTTTAAATTTATCAAGGTCGGTCACTTTTGCTAAGAAGGTTGAGATAGACCCAACAGAGCTGAATTTACCTTGAGAGAGTGGCATGCTATTGAAATTATTCATGATAAACTCATAAGCCGATTCATCACCATTTAAGATAATCGTATTGGTGATTGCATCTTTCAAAGCTCCTTTTGTTTTTTCTTTTGATAGTTTATTGGCAATGGCATATGCTTCCTTTGGTTCGATTAAGCCTAATGCTTCTAAACCAGCACCAGCAACACTATAAGAAGAGTCATTGATGGCTTTTACAAATAGCTCTTTATTGGCCATATTTTTTTGTGCTCCTAATATTTTTATGGCTTCTGCTTTCACTATTTTCGAAGGATCGTTTTTTGCTATTGATACCAATTTAGACAATACTGCATCATCTAATTTTGCCGTACCAAAACTCTGTAATGCCTTACTTCTAATTCTAAAATAAGGATCATTCAAAGCATCAGTCACTATTTTAAATGCAATTGGATCATCTATTTTCTTCGATGCAAAATCTACTGCTTCTCTTCTGTCTAAATACAATCCACCATATTTAAATTGATGCGCATATTCAGATAGCGTCTTTGCATCTTTTTTTTCTGCTACCATTATTTTTTCAGCATCTACATTGATTAAATCTGGTTTATTGGCAGCTGGAAAATAAAATGTATCCGCTTTGTTATTGGCCCAAACCATATGCCTTTTTTTAGCAGCGCCTTCATATACATCTACTGCTAATGGAAGTTTAAATAGTTTATCGCCCTGAGTTTGTTTCAAATAAAGGGCAGCCATTTTAGTGTCTGCATTGTATCCATAACTAATGTCTAGTTTAGGATGGCCGCTTCCAAAATACCATTGATTAAAATACCAGTTCAAATCTTTTCCGGTGACTGCTTCAAAAGCCAAACGAAGTTTATGTGCACTTCCATTACCAAATTTATTATCAGTCAAGTATTTATTCAATGATTTAAAGAATGCATCATCTCCCACATATTTTCTTAGCATATGTAATATTCTTCCACCTTTCGCATAGCTCACTCCATCAAACATATCTTCTTTGTCTGCATAAAAAAAGCGAACCAGATCTTTAGAAGCATTACTCGGTGAACCTAAATAAGTGCGAAGACCATTGAAGGTTTCCCATGCAGCAGCATCAGCACCATACTTATACTCTTCCCAAAGAAATTGGCTATAATCTGCAAAACTTTCGTTTACCGTAAGGTTACTCCAGCTTTCTGCTGTAACATAATCTCCAAACCATTGATGAAATAATTCATGAGCAATAGTGCCTTCCCAACTATTGCCTTCGGTTAATTCACGAGCATCTTGTTGAGCACTTTCTTGGTGCAAAGTAGCTGTAGTGTTTTCCATAGCGCCACTTACATAATCCCTTCCAACAATTTGACTGTATTTAGCCCAAGGATAATCAACTCCTAATTTATCGGAGAAAAATTTCATCATTTCTGGAGTATTGCCAAAAATTTTACGAGCTACTTTTTCATATTCTTTTTCTACATAATAACTCACTTCTTTGCCTTTGTAACTATCTTTTACTACTGCATAATCTCCTACGCCAATAAAAAATAAGTAAGGAGCATGTGGTTGATTCATTACCCAATTATCTGTTCTTGTTCCATCCGCATTTTTGGTCTGCTTCATTAACAAGCCATTCGACAAAGACACATATTTGGCAGGAACGGTTAAGTTAAATTCCTGTGTTGTTTTCTGGTTGGTTTTATCGATAGTGGGCACCCATACTGAAGTAGCTTCTGTTTCACCTTGGGTCCAGATCTGAGTGGGCTTATCTTTTTCTTCTCCTTTTGGATTGATAAAATACAAGCCTTTGGCATCAGAAATAGCAGCGCTTCCTTGCACTTCTAATTCATTGGGCTTTGCAGTATAATCGATGTAAATAGTGTAGGATTCTTTACTTGTATAGGTTTTGTCGAGACGGATATTTAACTCCATTCCATTGTATTGGTACTTAAGTGGACTGTTCTTACCTGCTTTTACTATTGCCACCTGTTTGATGTCCATTCCTTTTGCGTCGAGCAATAATGAATCTGTAGGATAGAAATGAGGTTTCAAACTGATCCAAACATTGCCATTGAGTTGAGATTTACTATAGTCGAATTTTGCATTCAATTTAGTATGAATCAGGTCATTGATTTTTGTTGCTACAGCTCGATAATTTTTTTTCCAATCATCCTTAGATGATTGAGCAGATACAAATCCTGCAATTAAAATGCAAGCAAGGACTAAGCTTTTCTTCATGTGAAATGGGTTAATTTATAAGTTTATAGAGATTAAATGATAGTGAAAGAACTAAAATAGATAAATTTGTACAAAGCAATATTACATGTTTAAACAAAAAATGATTTACCGTTTAACATTAACTTTTATTTTGTTTTTAGGAATAACAACCCTTCAAGCCCAGTCTAATTTCCTTTATATACAATCGGAGAACAACCAACCTTTTGGGGTAGAATTAAAAGGAAGTAATTATCCGTCCAATGCCAGAGGATATTTAATGATACCGCAATTGCAAAATGGAGATTATTCTATTAATGTGAGTTTTGGAGGTTCACAGGAATCTGTCTATACTTATAGTTTTACTATTTCTGATCGGCCCAAAGGCTACTCATTGAAATTAACTCAAGAAGGGGAGTGGATACTATTAGACATGGTTACATTAGAAATAACAAGAGGGCTTAGTTCCGATTTTGGTCAACAAAAAATGGGCGCAGTTGCTAGCAAGACTGCCAACAAGCAAATTCAAAAGATTTCGGAAAGAACTACTCCAAAAGGGATAGAGCAAATTTATACGGTGAAGAATGGATTAAAAACAGATAAGGTAGACGTACTGTTGCCATTGTCCATAGAAACGCCTTCCACTTCCATCAGACAGAAGACCACTAAACAATAATCAATGCCAAGGTATTTTTTGGAATTGAGTTATAAGGGTACCGCCTACCATGGATTTCAGGTACAAGAGAATGCACCTACCATTCAAGCTGCGGTAGAAAATGCGTTGAAAATTTTATTGAAGTCATCCATTGAGTTAACTGGTTCATCAAGAACGGATGCTGGCGTGCATGCACTGCAGAACTTTTTTCATTTTGATACTGATTTGAGGATAGAACAAAAGCATGTATATAATCTTAATGCTATTCTGCCTAATGATATAGCAGTTCAATCTATTCAGGCTGTTGATCCTACTGCACATTGTAGGTTTGATGCCATAGCCAGGGAGTATCATTACTATATATACAGCCAGAAAGATCCTTTTATGCAAGAAAGGGGATGGCACTATCCATATCCATTGGATATTGATTTATTGAATCAAGCAGCGGCTGTATTAATGAACTATACCGATTATACCAGTTTTGCCAAACGCAATACCCAGGTGTATACCCATGAATGCAGCATTCAAACCGCTTATTGGGAAAGGACTGCGCCTGATCAGCTCAAATTCACTGTTAAAGCCAATCGTTTTTTAAGAGGAATGGTCCGCGGATTAGTGGGAACAATGGTGAAAGTAGGCAGATCAACTATCTCTGTACAAGACTTTGAATTAATCCTGAAAGCAAAAGATGCCTCAAAAGCCGATTTCAGTACCCCGCCTCAAGGGTTATTTCTGGCAAAAGTGATCTTTCCATAAATTTTTTTTTGGCCTGAAACCCTTACTGTGTATGCACTATTAAAGATAGCGGTAAAATATATTCCAAAAACATTTGGTAAGATGGATTCGCTGCTTATCTTTGCAACCCGCTTTACAAAAAAGGGGATGTTCTTTGAAGGTTGATTTGAAATGAATGGCAAAAAAAAATTACTAATTTTTGCAAAAAAATTTGGTGGTTAAAATAAGACTCGTATCTTCGCCGCCCGTTCGATAAAAACGGAAGTTCATTCAAACGAAATGCCTCGATTCTTTACACAGGCAAACCTTCTACAAGTAGTTGAATAACAGTTCTTTAAATCGCTTTTTACCAACAAAATAAATTGAAATTTTATTTCAAAATATTTGGTTGAATAAAATAAGCCTCTTACCTTTGCAACCCCAATCAAATGGGTAGCGGAAGTAACGCTAAAAGATCTTTGAAAGTTTGGAAGCAACAGTAACTTGAATTTAAAATTCAGGCTAAGGTTAACAGCATCATAAAATAAATAACATATCAGACGTTAATTTCGATTAATTGAGACTAACAGTCAGATCAAACAAAACATTTACAATGGAGAGTTTGATCCTGGCTCAGGATGAACGCTAGCGGCAGGCTTAATACATGCAAGTCGTGGGGCAGCGCAGTGTAGCAATACATGGGCGGCGACCGGCAAACGGGTGCGGAACACGTACACAACCTTCCTACAAGTGGGGAATAGCCCAGAGAAATTTGGATTAATACCCCGTAACATATAGAGATGGCATCATTTTTATATTATAGCTTCGGCGCTTGTTGATGGGTGTGCGGCTGATTAGGTAGTTGGCGGGGTAACGGCCCACCAAGCCTTCGATCAGTAGCTGATGTGAGAGCATGATCAGCCACACGGGCACTGAGACACGGGCCCGACTCCTACGGGAGGCAGCAGTAAGGAATATTGGACAATGGGCGCAAGCCTGATCCAGCCATGCCGCGTGAAGGATTAAGGTCCTCTGGATTGTAAACTTCTTTTATAAGGGACGAAAAAAGGGCATTCTTGCTCACTTGACGGTACCTTATGAATAAGCACCGGCTAACTCCGTGCCAGCAGCCGCGGTAATACGGAGGGTGC
>JBAXUV010000029.1:0-24096 GCA_037129425.1 Sphingobacteriia bacterium | reverse complement strand
TTCGCGAAGCGAACAGGGGCTTTGGGTAAGCCCAACACGAGAGGAACGAATGAGCGCAGCGAATGAGCATCCTATCGTGAAACGATTGAATAACGAAGTAATCCAACACGAGAGGAACGAATGAGCGCAGCGAATGAACATCCTTGCGCGAATACAATTTCAAGAAAAAGGAAAGTTGATCTTTATTAATAAATCTTCGAATTAGGATCAATTATAAGCAAATCCTGCTTTTCAACTTCTGTTTCTGGATTTAGAATCATCACTTTTCCAGGCAAATTCATTAATACTATGGGACGAGAATTTTCACGACCAGTTCTGCAAAGAATAATTCCGAGAGGAGCATTATTGCTTCCATACATTTGATTCGCCGAAGAAACATTTAAGTAGTTATTCATGCCGATATTTTTTTAAATTAATAATCAGGCACGGATTGGAAGATTAAAAGTATTAAACTAGCATGTGCTATAAAATACCAAGTTCATGGTATTTTCTTAAAAAAGGACCAGTATAAGAAGTTGAATTGTATTTGAATAGCGAATTTCCTGGGCTACTCTACTACCCATTCTTTATGAATGAGTTTCCCATTTTGATGAATCCCTTCTACAGTAATTCGGTGTTTTTTACTTCGATCATTGTTATAATAAATGATCGAAATGGAAGGTTGTTGATGGTTTAAATACAAAGTTGGCAACCAATACAAAGACCTTCTCCGATCAATTACATCGGAATTTTGTAAAACAGCATAATCCGGATATTGATAGGGGATTGTTTTTGTATATCCCTTAATACCAAACCCTGTTAACTTGGAAAATCTATTATTTTCCTCGAATTCATCGCCTCTTTTAGTATAAACTGCGATGGCACCATTGGGAGCACCTAAGGCAGCTCCTAAAAATGGGGGTCGGAATACTTTTACATATGCAATTTCACTCATGGCTATAGACATGATTGTTGCAGCGTCAATTGGTGATTGGTTTAAGAAAAACTTTACTTCATCTGTAGGTGTTCTCCAATAAAATGTTGGCACACCAAATATGGTATTGTTATTTCCCACTTTAGGTATATAACCGCTATCTTTTGTAGGACCTGAAGTAGTTGCGAAATTGATTTGCAAACCAGGCACTTTACCTTGCAAATAATGAAATAAGGTTGGAAAGGCTTTCGCACTGGTTTTTAAAAGACTAAAATCAATCGCATCACCTCCTTTAAATAAACCTGAAGTATATTTATCTTCTAATATCTGCGTTTCTGATTTAACAGTAGTTTTTACAATTACTTCTCTAAGCCCAGTTGAAGTATCGATCATATTTTGAATGATAGGGAACTTACCTGGCCACTTTGGATTTTTCCATTTCCAGTTTTGAATATAAGCAGGGGCCTCCGAAAACAAGCCTAATTGATTATATGAAACCGTAAATTTTTTAGTCCCTTTCCCTTTAAAATCTAACTGAAAACTAAGATATGCAGAATCTGTTGCTGTTAAATTCTTAATCCAAAAAAAACCATCCTCGAGAATGGGCACCTGGTTAATAATGGGCATTTGGCCCTTTCTAAATAATGAGTAGATTAAATTGGTTTCCGCATAGGTTTCTGATGATTCACGATTTATTTTGCCTTTCACCTGCAGCATTGCATCGTTATAGATTGCCGTATTCAATGATTGCTTATTCAATCGATTTGAAGGAGCTAAATAAGTCAATATATTCAGAGGTGAAGCCTGAAAGGATTCTTCTTCTACTACGGAAACAGAGATGTTCATGAATTTCAAACCTTTATTTGTAATCAACCATTCATTTTTTCCTTTTGGACTCAATGATTTTTGAATTAATTCAATTTGAATTTGACTATCAGCCGTATTTTCAGCCAATTCAAACAAAGTGTCTTTTATTATGGCATTGTCATCCTTATTATTTGATTTAGGTGATTTATTATTAAGAAAAACTACCTGTTCAGCGTAAGCATTTCCAGTTCCCTGTTGTATAGAGTTCCATGTATACATTCTTAACCTAACAAAATTACCTTCATAATTTTCAGGAATTATAAAACTAGCTTCTGCCCCACCCAATGAAGATAAATAAGCCTGATGGTTCAGTAATAGCCCTTCTGTATTGTACCAATCAAGATAAACATTTACTGGGTCAATCATTAAAGTGTCTCCTGCAAGAACATATAATTTAGCAAAAACAGTTTCCCCAACTCTATAGACATTTTGATTGGTATGGGCATAGACGGTAACACCTTTACGGTATTGCGCATCTAACTGTAATATCAAGAAGCAACAAATAAATGGCAATACTAAACGCTTATACATTGCTTAATGATTTTGTTCAAATTAATGAAATTCTGTATCTTTCAAGCCACATATTAGCTATAATTTGAACACAATTTATATAAAACAACCTAGCCTCATAAGTTCTTATATCCGTGTAGGGAGGCTTTTATATTATTCGCTTATACTTTTTATCCTAGAAGCATGGTTTTATTGGGTTAAATTAGTCAATTCTTACAACGAGTCTTCATTACCATGGATTTTGTTTTGGGCCTGGAGTTTTATGTTCTCTTTTATACACATTTTCTTAGTTATGGCAGATGGATGGTCCAGATTTCAAAATTACAAAAGAGCAAAAGATCAATTCTTTATTCATGGATTCAACAGGAAAATTGCCAATACCTATATAGGTTCAAAATGTCAAAGAATGGCTGCAGAAGTGGCCGCCGAAGAATTGGGAATTGAACAAGAAGTAAAAGCCTATTATGCTCAGATGGGGGTAAAATGGTATCACTATGTGCCTTATTTTATGATTAAAGAGCCTTTATTCTTGATAAAAAAGAAATTTTGGTCTAGAACTTTCTTAGAAAAACATTACCAGTCTAAATTTGATTACTCCCAACTACAACTAGAATTAAAAGCATGATCATTTCAGGACATGATTTGAGCAAATCATATGGAAACAGAAAAGTGCTGAATCAGGTGAGTATTGATTGTGCCGCTGGTGAAATTTGCGGATTATTAGGAGCAAATGGAGCAGGCAAGACTACCTTATTTAAAATTTTATTTGGCTTAGTCACTCCCGATGCTGGAACAGTATCGATCAATACCAATAGCAATAAAAAGATTGGAGGAATTATTGAAGGACCGGCCCTATACGACTATTTAAATGCATATGAAAACCTACACATATTTGGAAGCATCCAAGGAGTTGATGTATCAAATTCGGCATTGCAAAAATGCTTATCAGATGTAGGCTTGCCACTTGATAGAAAAGATCCAGTCCGAAACTTTTCTTTAGGCATGAAACAAAGATTGGGCATTGCTATTGCATTATTAAATAATCCAGCTTGTTTGGTTTTAGATGAGCCCTTTTCGGGTTTAGACCCTTTGGGCGTATCTGCATTACGCAAATTAATCGTGGATTTGGCAGAGCAACATCAATTAGCCATAATTCTCTCTTCCCATATTATTGAAGAACTCAGTAAAATTTGCCATACCCTCTATGTAATTAAAGATGGCAAGATGGTAAATAAGGGGCCAGCACAAGAATTGATCACTAAAAACACCACGACTTATTCCATATGTGCAACAAATATTGAAACGGCTAATTCTTTAAAAGAATATGAAGTAATATTTAAAGGTCAATGCGCTCATGTAAGTATTACTGCCGACAAAGTACCAGCATTAATACATCAATTACATCAAGAAAAAATTTATATAACTTCCTGTACCCCCGAATTGAGTATGGAAAAATTATTTGAAATCAACGAATAATGAAATCCTTAATAAAAGCTGAAATATATAAATTATTCAGACAGAGCAAAACCTATTATGCTTTGGCGTCATTATTTATGATTGAAGCGGTAATCCTTTTTAGCGCTTATTTTCAGGGCAAAAATATTCTTGATATTTTATTAGAAAATTTAAAAAAATCATTTTATTTCGAAGGAAGTTTATTGAACGGCAACCTTTTGGTATATCTAATTCTAAATACACTTTGGTTCCACCTTCCTTTGATATTAATGATCATTGTATCAGGCACATTAACTACTGAATACAAAGACAGAACTATTCAGACGACTCTATTACAACCGGTAAGTAAATGGAAATTTATTACCAGTAAGTATATCATTGCAATAGGATTTACCTTATTGGTAGTTTTATTCTTAGCATTTACTTCATTCTTTTTGTCGTATTGCTTATTTGGCAAAGGAGATTTGATTGTTTACCTAAATACATTGAATTTTTTTACAGCTAAAGATGCTTTTTTAAGACTGCAATATGCTTTTGTTGCTGGTGCTCTGTCAATGGTATTCTTTTCAGTTGCTAGTCTTACGATAGCTGTCATTTTTAAAGAAGCTACTAAAACATGGATCATTTCAGCTTTCTTTCTCATCTTCTCTAATTTGTTATTAAAAATTAATTTCGGAGATAATATATTCAACAAAATATTCTTTGCCAAACTCAATGATACCTGGCAAATCTTCTTTAACTATACCATTGATTGGTCATTGGTATATACAAATGCAAGTTTATTAATTGGTTATATCCTCGTATTTATGGGATTGGGGATCTATATTTTTCACAAAAAAGACATTGGTTAATGAGGATATTTCTTTTAGCATTAATAAGTTTATTTTATTCAACTGCATTTACTCAAAATGCCGACCCTGACTTGATCAGTATTAAAAAAAGAATGGATTCTATTCAACAATTTTCTGCAAACCTAAAATTGGCAGTAGATATTAGTTTTATTAATATGCCTACGAAGTATGCTACCATGAAATATACCAAGGGCAAACCTGTTCAATTTGCATCCTCAGACTTTGTAATGTTACCTAAAAGAGGGCTTGATTTTTCGTTGAACCGGCTATTAGAATATTCGTATATCACTGTTCCAAGAGGTGAAGAAATTAGAAGAGGAAAAAAATATAAAGCCATTAATATTATTCCTACCGATACCAGAGCCGATTTTTCCATTGCACTTGTATTAATTGATGTACTCAATAATCGAATTGCAGAAACAGAGATCAATACTAAAAAAGATGGCACTTATAATTTAATTATGAATTATGAGAACAATTCCAAAATACTCCCTTCATTGGTTGAAGTAAATTTTGAAATAGAAAAAATTAAAATTCCATTGAACTTCATGGGAAAGGATACTGATATTGATCGAAAAAAAATGAAAGCCGAGGGCATGAAAACGGGGAAAATTTATATCACTGTTAGTAATTATGTAATTAAATATATTTAAACTAAATTGTTACCATAAATTGACAATATGGACAAGCGCAGTTTTATCAAAAGTCTGACTTTAGCTGGCATTAGCACTCCAACTTTTAAAGGTACGTTTGAAGAATGGATTCAAAGTTTTACAAACAGTCCTGCCCTTGATTTAGCATCAGATGAATTTTTTTGGGAAGGAATTCGGTCCTATTATCGATTGAAACCTGATTATATCAATTTAGAAAATGGTTACTATAATATTCTGCCCAAACCTATTTTAGACAAATACATCGAACATATACAGGAAGTAAATTACCAAGGCTCCTATTATATGCGCACAGTTCAGTTTGAAGATAAAAAAAGAGTGACTGAAAAAGTTGCAGCATTAGTTGGTTGCACATCGGAAGAATTTATATTAACTAGAAATACAACTGAATCATTGGATATGATTATCAGTGGCTTTCCATGGGAGGCTGGAGATGAAGCAGTAATGGCAGAACAAGATTATGGCGCAATGCTTGAAATGTTCAAACAAGTGAGCAAAAGACATGGCATCACTAATAAAATCGTATCTGTTCCATTGCACCCTAAATCAGATGAAGAAATTGTTCAATTGTATGCAAATGCGATTACACCAAAAACCAAATTATTGATGATTTCCCATATGATCAATATAAATGGCCAAATTCTTCCGGTTCGAAAAATATGTGATATGGCACATAGTAAGGGAGTTGAAGTAATGGTTGACGGTGCACATGCAATAGCACAAATAGAATTTAATTTACCCGATTTGCATTGTGATTATTATGGAGCAAGTTTGCATAAATGGTTAGCAGTCCCTTTGGGTGTTGGTATTCTCTACGTGAATAAAAAACATATAAAGAAGATTTGGCCATTAATTGCAGAAGGAGAAAATATTGATACCATCAAAAGACTGAATCATTTTGGCACTAATCCGGTTCATACATTACTGGCAATTGAGCATTCAATTGATTTTTATACCCAACTTGGGCCAGCTAAAAAAGAAGCAAGATTAAGATTCTTACAACAATACTGGACCAATCAAGTTCGTGGTTTTGGTAAAATCAAATTGAACACCCCAGCTTCCGAACAACGTGCATGTGGTATAGCCAATGTAGGAATTGAAGGAATGAAGCCTTCTGTTATGGCTGAAAGACTTTTGAAAGTGTATAAAATATATACAGTGGCTATAGATGGAGCTAATGTACATGGTTGTAGAATTACACCCAATGTGTATACCACAACCAAAGAGTTAGATGTATTTGTAAAAGCACTAAAAGAAATGGGCGCTTAGATATTTACAATAGAGCACATGAAAGTTTAATCGTAACTTTATGCTGTTCCTATCTTAAATCCCATGAAGCGGTCAACCTTACTCCTTCTTGTATTCGTCACTTTTTTTGCTTGTAAAAAGAAACAAGAGACCACGAGTCCTAAAGAAGAAAAAATCATCGAATCTGTATATGCCTCTGGAATAATCAAAAGCAAGAATCAATACCAGGTATTTTCCGCTGTCAATGGAATTGTAAAAGAAATTTTTGTTACAGAGGGTGATATTGTTAAAAAGGGAGACCCACTTTATCAGTTGTCTAATATTGCTGCTACTTTAAATGAGGAAAATGCTCAAATCAATGCAGACTATAATTCAGTTGCCTCAAATACTGATAAACTCAACGAAGCTAGAATAGAAATAGCCAATGCTAAAGCAAAGATGGACAATGATGCTTCCATGGTAGAGAAGCAAAGAAATCTATGGTCCCTGGGTATTGGCACCAAAAATGAATTGGATATGCGGGAATTAACTTATACCAATTCAACCAATTTATATAACGCAAGTAAACTTCGCTTTAAACAAATTGAAAAACAACTTCAATTACAGGAAAAACAAACCCAAAAGTTATTAGCTATCTCCCAATCCAACAAAACCGACTTTACCGTTAAAAGTGAATTCGATGGCAAAGTTTATTCTGTAATTAAAAAGAAAGGCGAAATGGTGGGCACACAGAATCCGATTGCACTAATTGGAGATGCCACTGGCTTTTATTTGGAATTGCAGATTGACGAATATGATATTGCACGTGTAAAAAAAGGTCAATCGATTATATTAAGCATGGATAGTTACAAAAATCAGGTTTTTGAAGCTGTACTCGATAAGATCAACCCAGCGATGAATGCTCAATCTAAATCATTTACTATTGATGCCAATTTTGTAAAACCACCACCTTCACTTTATCCTAATTTAACTACTGAAGCCAATATCATAATCAAGATAAAAGAAAAAGCCATTACCATTCCTAGAACTTATTTGCTAAATAATGAATTTGTGATTTTAGCTAATAAAGAAAAAAGAAAAGTGATCACTGGATTAATGGATTATGAAAAAGTAGAGATCATCAGTGGCATCAAATTAACTGATGTCATTATAAAACCTGCTCAATGAGCCGTTCTTTAATTGTTGATATTGCTCAAGCATTATTATTAGCGAGATGGAAGCAAACTTTAGTTGCTGCCATTGGGGTTACTTTCAGCATTACCATGTTCATTACTCTGTTGAGTTTTATGGCTGGCTTAAATGACTTATTGGATGGCTTGATTCTTAACAGAACACCTCATATAAGAATATACAATGAAATAAAACCCAGTTCCAGTCAACCTATTCAAATGGATAGCACTTATACTAACGCCTATCATTTTATTCATTCTATTAAGTCAGGGAATGTAAGACAAGCCATTTATAATAGCGGGGCTATCATGGAGGCTTTAAAAAAAGACGAACGAGTGCTTGGCTTCTCACCTAAAATTACAGCACAAGTTTTTTTTAATGATGGTAGTATTGATATTACAGGTGTTGTGAGTGGAATTGATGTAGATGCAGAAAATAAACTCTTTCATTTTGGAGATTATGTGGTTGAAGGTAGCGGCATTGACATCAATAAAGTGCCCAATAGTATAGTATTAGGTATTGAATTGGCAAAAAAGCTATTGGCTAATATTGGTGATGTAGTTCAAATAACCACTTCTAAAGGAGATCGATTTCCACTCAAAGTAGTAGGCTTTTTTCAATCGGGTATTAAAGATTTTGATAAAGTACAGAGTTATGCATCGGTAAGTACCGTTCAAAAAATTATGGGCAAACCAGGAGATTATATCACAGATATTCAAGTAAAACTTTTTGATATGAAAACAGCTCCTAGCGTTGCACAACAATATATTCAAATATTTAAAGCTGATGCAGAAGATATACAAACTGCTAACGCCCAATTTGAAACAGGCAGCTCTGTAAGAACCCTCATTTCATATGCAGTAGGTGTTACTTTATTAATAGTTGCAGGATTTGGTATTTACAATATTCTGAACATGATGATCTATGAAAAAATGGACTCTATAGCTATATTGAAAGCAACGGGTTTCTCCGGCAGAGATGTAAAAAGAATATTTTTAGTGATTGCATTAAGCATTGGTTTTTTTGGAGGATTACTGGGACTACTATGTGGACTCGGCTTATCTTCAATAATTGGAACCATACCCTTTAATACAGCTTCTTTGCCTACGGTTAAGACATACCCAATAAATTATAATCCTGTGTTTTACTTAATTGGTATTGTTTTTTCCTTGATCACTACCTATTTAGCTGGTTGGTTTCCTGCAAGAAAAGCCAGCAAAATTGATCCAGTTATCATTATTAGAGGTAAATAAATATGAGCGAAAAAATTTTAGAAGCCATTAATATTAATAAAAGCTTTCACGACCCAGTAACGGTTAAAGTGCTTACTGATATTTCTTTTTCTATTAATAAAGGAGAATTTGTATCAGTTACCGGAAAATCTGGTTGTGGCAAATCTACCCTACTCTATATTTTATCTACAATGGATACGGACTATGAAGGAAAATTATTGATAGATAATGTAGAAATGACGGGGAAAAAAGAAGGAGAATTGGCATTGGTAAGAAATGAAAAAATAGGGTTTGTATTTCAGTTTCATTATTTATTAAATGAATTTACTGTACTAAAAAATGTGATGTTACCTGGATTAAAACTCAACAAATATGCTTCAGCAGAAGTAGAACATAGAGCAATTGAGAAATTAAAAATGTTGGGGATTGAACATTTAGCAAAAAAACCAGCCAATATGGTATCTGGTGGCGAAAAACAAAGAGTTGCAATAGCCAGAGCATTGATCAATGACCCTCATATTATCATGGGTGATGAACCTACTGGCAACTTAGACAAAAAAAACAGTGATATCGTATTTGATATTTTTAAAAGACTTACTGAAGAATTCCATCAAACTTTATTAATTGTAACTCACGATCAGTCATTTGCTGACCGAACAAATCGAATTATTGAAATGGAGGATGGAAGAATAATTAAACAATAATTGCTTATTCAATCATTTTTACCACTCTGATCATTTTGCCTTCTCCATTCACTCCTTCTAAAACAATCTGCAATTTTTTAGAGATATCATTATTATAAAATTCTACTTTAAAACGTGGAGTTTTTTTGTTGGTAATGATATAAGGATTCCAATACAATGTGCTTCGAATATCTGGGTCAAAATTCGTTTGAGGACGATCATAAGAAGGTGAATAAAACTCTTTGAATCTAGAATATCCACCTAAAATAATCATATCCATTCCTTTGCTATTAGGATCTGAACGTCTGGAATCATTGCCTTTTTTAGTATAAATAGCAACAGCACCTCCTGCTCCTCCTCCCATGGCTCCAAAAAATGGTGGACGAAATACTTTTATATACGCAACATCAAAAACGTTCATACTTTGGATCATGCTTACATCTGTTCGCATTTCATTCAAAAACAAATCTGGTGTAGCTCCTCTCCAACTTAATGTGGGTTGACCGCCTCCATTGGATATTTGCAAACCAGGAACCTTCCCTTGTAAATAAGTAAATATATCTAAAGCTCCAATCATTTTGTCATCTGTTAAATCAAAACTATAACCATCCCCACCTGAAAATATACCAGAAGCATAGCGTTCATCAATAATTTGTAATGGGTTTTTGGATCTTGCTTTAACTGTTACTTCAGCTAAAGTGGCACTGGCCATTGCCCTCCTTAATTTTTCTTGCTCCGATAAAAAATAATTCATTCTAAGATTGGCTAAACTATCGGAAAAAAATGCCAATGGATCATTTCCACTGAGTTTTATAGATGCCGTATTTTCTTTCCGTAATAATCCATTGTCTAACTGAAGCTGAGTAGATTCTGCCAATTTAGTTTTCCCATTAAAGCTATAGTAGACCTTCACTGTATCATAAAAGAAAACTCCCTTCTCTTCAAAACTACCATCTTTCTCTACTGGAGTGAAGAAAAAATTCTTACTACTGTCTTTTCCTACAGCAATAAAATTCAATTGTATTGGAGCAGCGCTCGAAGCTACTTTATTCCCAAATACTTTACCCTTAAAAGACATAAAACTGGTTTCAGGAAAATATTGCAATTTGGGAGGAATAGCTGCTTTGATTTTATCCCAATCATATTTTCTCCAACCATTAGTTAACATTACTAAATCTAATTGTGCAGCGATGGTATCAGTATCGCTTTTAAAATAATAAGCAGGATTGTGAACATAGCCTTTAATTTCATTACTCAATAAAAAATCAGAAAAAATAGTTTGTTGATCAGCAGACATTACCGAAGCATCTGTAACAGCAACTGACATATTGGTAAAAGCCGTATCGTTTACTACAATTTCAAAAGAATTTTTAGCTCTTTTATCTAACCCAACTGTAATAGGATTCATTTTTACATTGAATTCATGTAAATGATTATTTACAAAAACAATTCTTTCTGCTATAGGAATAAAATTGTTGTCGAATAAACTAAATTGTAATATTCCTGTAGGAAGCTCATCAATTGGCAATTCAATCCTTTGAGCCAACCTGTCCTTCATTTTAATAGCCACTTTATAAACCAGCTCCTGGTTCATATGAACAATCAACTGAAGATTTTGGTATTCTTCTCCAGCATTGGATGTTCTTGAAACAACTACTATGGCTTTTTCGTTATTGGTTTTAATGTTAAATACTGCTCCAGATTTATTCGCAACCGGCACGTCAGTCATGCCCACTGCACCCTTATCATCTACCCATTTCAAACTGTATTTAGCTCCTTCAATTGGCTGAAAGGAAAAGGAGCCCATGCCATCATGTTTAACTTTAAGGGTATCAATGGTTTCTTTCTGGTCTTTTTGCAAAATGCCTTTGATCAGTACGGGTATTCCGTTTTTATTAGTGGCTTTAAAAGCTACCCTGGATGTTAATCCATAAATTAAACTTCCTCCTTCAGGAAAAACATTTACAAAAGTTGGGTTATTGCTCGATTTTGGCGCAACTGCTCTTCCGTTATTGATCACAATATCTTTCTCATATAAGAAAAGACTATCATTCAACATCCAACGGGTATAAGCTTTAAGGTGAACAAAGTTTCCTTTATAATTTGCAGGTATATCAAATGAGCCCTTGGCTGTAGCCTGGAATAAAGGCGCAACTGTTTGTCGCATGAGTTTGCCAGCATCATCGTACCATTCTACATAAACATTTTTACTGAGAGGGCTTAAATCATTTCCCGTCATGATATAAACTTTATACCATACCGTTTCTTCTGGATTATATTGTTGTTTATCAAAATGAATATGCATTTTTTCTTTAGGGAAGCCCTGTGCATATATATTCATCATAGAATCAATAACCTGGGCCTTTGAAGAAACAAAACATATTATCAGACCCATAAAAGCAGCAACCCTAAACAATATACTCTTCATATCCATGCTAATTTTCCCCAAGATAATCTCAATCGATCAAATGATAAAAAATCAGCTATCAATTCTTATTCATCTGCAATTACTTTAACTTTTGGCACCAAAAAATGCATTATTAACCAAGCAGTCAAATAGGAAAGTCCACAAACTAAAAACATGATATAATAGGCAATCTCTATCTGGTTAATTGCCCGATAATGTACAAATAGGTTTTTCTGAACAAAAAAGGATAAAAATATACCTCCAATTGCCCCAAACATACCTCCTATTCCTGTTACAGATCCAATTGCCCTTTTAGGGAACATATCACTCACCGTTGTAAATATATTGGCACTCCAAGCTTGATGCGCAGCTGCAGCCAGACCAATTACAATTACAGCAAGCCACATATTTATCTGACCTAATATTTGTGCAAACAAAATAGGCAGTACAAAAAAAGCATAAAATAACATGGATGATTTTCTTGCTTTAAATACCGTCCAATTTTTCTTGATTAAATACAAAGGCAACCATCCTCCACCAACACTACCAAATGTAGAAATAGTGTATACTAATGCAACTGGTAGTGCAATAGCTGTTCCTTTTAAATGATATTCACTTTCTAAAAAATCGGGTAACCAGAAAAGATAAAACCACCATATTGGGTCGGTTAATAATTTACCAATCGAAAAAGCCCATGTTTGTCTATATTTTAATAATCTAACCCAGGTAAATGGCTCTTTTGTAGTTTCAACTAAAGCAGGTTGTTCATCAATATCACTATGAATATAATTGAATTCTTCTTTTGTTAGTTTAGGATGATGGGAAGGTTTATGATAGGTTCTCATCCAGAAAAACAACCATATGAATCCTAAAAGTCCAGTAAGTACAAATGCCCATTGCCAGCCAATAGTAACTGCAATTAAGGGTACTGTTAAAGGAGCTATTATTGCACCAATGTTAGCACCTGAATTAAAAATTCCTGTAGCTAAAGCTCTTTCTTTTTTGGGAAACCATTCTGCTACTGTTTTAATCGCTGCTGGAAAATTTCCTGCTTCAGTTACACCCAATGCAGCCCTAGCAAGTCCAAAACCAAAAACATTTGTTGCAAATGCATGCGCTACTGCAGATACACTCCATAATCCTGTAGCCCAGGCATAGCCTCTTTTTGTTCCGACTGAATCAATAAATTTACCCGCTAACAACAACCCAATTGCATATGAAATTTTAAAAGCAATTTCAATATTGGCATAGTCGCCATCATTCCAATGCATTTCTGCAGTGAGGGTAGATTTTAGCAAACTAATTACTGCCCTATCTAAATAATTAATAGTAGTAGCAAAAAAAACAAGGCTACAAATTGTCCAACGATATTTTCCAATGGTAGAGCTCATACTAGTAATTTATTATTTAGACTGTTTTATTTCGTTCATTATTCTCACTACAGAAGCGGTGTTAGTGCTTAGTTGATCATATTCATTATTTGCCAAAATTGTATTGGTAATTAACTTACTGCCTAAACCTACTCCTACGATTCCACTCTTCATCCATTTCGTTAAACTATCTTCAGTGATATCAACTCCTCCAGTTACAACAAATCGCATTCCCGAGAAAAGGGGCATAATGGCTTCTACATATCCAGGACCTAAAACATTTCCGGGAAAGAGTTTTACTAATTTACATCCAGCCTGCTGTGCAACATGTACTTCAGTTGGAGTCATACAACCTGGTATCCAGGCCATTTTATTCATGTAAGCTATATCTGCAATTTCATTGTCGAAGATGGGGCTTACTAAAAAATCAGCTCCCGCTTCTATAAAAGAAGCGGCTTGTTCTCCGGTCTTAATGGTTCCAATTCCCAATAATAAACCTGGAAACTGGGATTTGATTTCAATCAATTGCTTGAAATTGATCAAGCTATTTTTTCCACGATTGGTAAATTCAATGCATCTAACCCCACCATCAAACAATGCTTTTACTACTTTTTTACAAATTTCAATATCATCATGATAAAACAATGGCAACAAACCTCCATTGCATATTTGATCAATTATTTGTTCTTGATTATCCATTTCAGTAAGTTGATTTTATCTTTTCTACCGTTTGATTTGTTGCATCTCCTAATTCCTGTAATTTACCAAAAGCAGCCGCTGCTGCATAATTGATGATTTCTTGGGATTGATTGTTTTTGTATAAGCCATAAATAAGCCCACCCATAAAACAATCTCCACTCCCTACTTTATCTACTACTTGATCTGTTGAAAAACTTGTTGATACAAAATGTTGAGACGCAGTATGTAAAGTAGCAAAATAATTAACTGTACTCCCTTCAGTAAATCTAAATGTATAAGCAACCACTTTACATTTTGGGTAATGATCCATCAATAACTTAGACTGATGATTGGCATGCATTGCATAACTGGTTTTTTCTTTATTGTTGTGTATGTCTGCATCTACATGTATACCCAAAAGGTCTTGTACACTCCAAACATTTCCCATGATTACATCGCAATAAGAAACCAATTCAGACATGATTTCAACGGGCTTTTTTCCATATTGCCAAAGTTTTGCTCTATAGTTTAAATCAATAGAAATAGTCAAGCCTTTTTTAGCAGCCGCTTCCAATCCTTCTTTACAAACCAATGCAATTTGTTCATTTAAGGCAGGGCTAATGGCGCTAAAATGAAACCAGCTGCAACCTTTCAATACTTCATCCCAATCAATCATACCTGGCTTCAATGAAGCAAAAGCCGAATGGGCTCGATCATATATAACACCAGCATTTTTTAAATCTGCACCTTGTGGAAGATAATACACCCCTATTCTATCTCCTGTGTAATAGATTGAAGCAGCATCAATCTTTTTAGCTTCAATATTTGCCACTATTTCTTCGGAAAGATAATTGCTGGGCAAGGCTGTCATATATTTTGATGGTAAATTCCAAGAAGCTAATGCAGTAGCTACATTTAATTCCGCGCCGCCTATAAAAACAGGCATTGAATGGTCATTGATCCATTGCTTATTTAATACTGGAGACATACGCATTAATAACTCTCCAAAACAAAAAACAGTTCCCATATTGCTCAAATTTAGCCAATCGTAAATTGCTTATTCAAACCAAGATAAGACCAAAAGCGTTAATAGTCAATTTACAATTTCATTATTACATTTAATGACCCATTATTTGGAGCGGGAACGGTTGCAAACGCCTTTATTTATCCCATCCAAAATAGCTATTGGCATTATTATAACAGATATTTTGAATTTGTTGACCTATCCATTTGATATCATTCGGCAGCTCCCCTTTCTCAATTTCATCACCAAATAAATTGCATAATATTCTTCTAAAATATTCATGTCTTGGAAATGACAAAAAACTCCTTGAATCGGTTAACATACCCACAAATTGGCTGATCAATCCCATATTACTCAATGCATTCAATTGCCTGATTATCCCATCTTTCTGATCTAAGAACCACCATGCACTGCCAAATTGAACTTTGCCCGCAACCGATCCATCATTAAAATTTCCCAGCATGGAGGCCATTAATTCATTGTCGGCAGGATTTAAATTGTAAATGATTGTTTTTGCCAATTTATCCTCTGCATCTAATTTATTTAAAAACTTTGCTAAAGCTGCTGCTTGAGAAAAATCACCAATACTATCCCAACCTGTATCTGGCCCCAATTGATTCATCATTCTGCTATTATTATTTCGTAATGCACCTAAATGATACTGTTGAACCCATCCTTTTTCCCAATCCCATTCTGCAAAATGAAGCAACATGCAACTTTTAAACTTTCGCTGTTCTATATTATTTAGATCTTTCCCATTATGTACTTTATTGAAAATGGACTCAATTTCTGTACCTGTAAAATCTTCTGCATAGATTTCTTCTAATCCGTGATCGCTCACTGAGCAACCCATGGAAGCAAAGAAATCATGTCTATTTTGTAATGCATACAAATAGTCTTCAAATGAAGAAATAGACATATTGGTAATTGATTCCAATTTTTTAAGATAGGCATTAAAATTGTTTGCATTACTCACTTCCATTGCTTTATCAGGACGAAAAGCTGGAAAAATACTTACTTCAAAACCATCATCTTTTATCTTTTGATGATGTTCCAAACTATCAATAGGATCATCTGTTGTGCAAATTTTTTGGACATTCATTTTTCGGATTAAGTTTCGAATTGAGTGACTGTCCTTTTGCAGTATTTCACTTGTTTGCTGATAAATTCGACTGGCAGAAGAAGGATTGAGTATCTCATCTATATTAAAATATCGTTGTAACTCTAAATGGGTCCAATGATATAGAGGATTTCGCATGGTATAAGGAACAGTAGCCGCCCATTGATTGAATTTATTGACATCAGATTGATTACCGGTGCAATAAGACTCATCTACACCATTCGTTCTCATAGCTCTCCATTTGTAATGGTCTCCATATAGCCAAGCTTGTGTTATGTTTTCAAATCGACTATCTGCTGCTATTTGATCTGGGGGTAAATGGCAATGGTAATCGATGATGGGCATTTGCTTTGCATACTCATGATACAAATGTTGTGCTGTTTCAGAATTGAGTAAAAAATCTTGACCCATGAATGCTTTCATACAATTTCCTTTAATATTTTATAAGCTCACTCCACGCTTCCATGGAATAAAATCATCTTGGTTTAACAATACTGCTTTAGGTATAATCCTACCGCTAGCTGCTTCAATGCAATAATTCAAAATCGCAATACCCATTTCTTCAATGGTCTTTTCTCCACTAATAATGGGGCCTGTATCAATGTCTATGATATCTGCCATGCGTTTGGACAAAGCTGAATTACTAGACACTTTAATAGTAGGACAAACAGGATTACCTGTTGGAGTACCAAGCCCTGTGGTAAACAATATCAAAGTTGCTCCTGAGGCTGCTTTACCTGTTGTAGCTTCAACATCATTTCCTGGAGTACAAACCAAATTCAATCCTGGTTTAGTAGCAGGCTCTGTATAATCTAACACATCAACTACAGGTGAAGTACCTCCTTTTTTAGCAGCACCTGCTGATTTTATTGCATCGGTAATCAATCCATCTTTAATATTGCCAGGTGAGGGATTCATGTGAAATCCTGAACCAGCTTTAATGGCTGAATCACTATAAGATCTCATTAAATGAATAAATTTATTTGCTGCATCTGGGTTAATTGTCCGATCAATTAATTCCTGTTCAACCCCACATAATTCAGGAAATTCTGCTAATAAAATCTTTCCTCCCAATGCCACTAATAGATCGCTACAATAACCAACAGCAGGATTTGCAGATATCCCGCTAAATCCATCACTTCCACCACATTTTACACCAATAGTGAGTTTGCTTAAAGGTGCTGGTTTACGTTCAGTTTTATTGGCAGAAATCAACCCTTTAAAAGTTGCTTGAATAGCATTGCTGATTAATTGTTCTTCACTAACAGACTGTTGCTGTTCAAAAATAATCAGCGGTTTATCAAATTGAGGGTTTCTATCTAATATATCTTTTTTAAAATCAGGCAACTGTAAATTCTGACAACCCAAACTTAACACTGTTATTCCGGCTACGTTTGGATGGTCGGCATAGGCAGCTAATAATTTACTCAATACTGCTGAGTCTTCTCTTGTACCTCCGCAACCTCCCTGATGATTCAAAAATTTAATTCCATCAATATTTCTAAAAGGCCTTTTCTCTGAACTTGTATACAATGCACCCGATTCTAATTGTATATGCTCAATTGACTCTCCAGCTTCATATGCAGCCAATAATTGGGATGTATAATTTTTATACTTTGTAGAAACAGTATATCCTAACTCATTCTGCAAGGCTTCCTTAATTACATCCAGATTTCTATTCTCACAAAATACTGTTGGAATAAATAACCAATAATTAGCTGTTCCTACTTGGCCATCGGAGCGATGATATCCTAAAAAGGTTTTTTGTTTAAATGCAGTCACATCAGGTGATATCCATTGATAATTATATGGCTTGAATGCATATGATTCTGCAGCATGATGCAAATTTTCAGTACTCATTCTAGTACCTGCTTTTACATTGACTTGCAATTTCCCTACCAATACTCCGTACATATATATAGGATCATTGACATATAAATCATTACTATAAAACTTATGCTTTGCAGGAATCAATTCTTGCATGATGTATTCATGACCTTCAAATAACACAGATTCGCCTTTTTGCAGATCAGTTAATGCAACTATAACATTATCGGAATGATGTACTTTTAAAACAATTGGTTTCATGCTATTGCTTTATTTTGTTGGTTGACTAAAGTTTTCATTACACCCATTGCTGTTATATTATTTATTATTTGATTGATTTGTATTTCAAATGAAGCTAATTGTGTAAGATCTGAGCCCCATAAAAATTGATTGGATAAAATCAAATGAACATATTCTTCCATCGAATGATTAGCAGCAATGGAAGCAAATAATTCGGATTTAGGATCATCAATTATATAGCTACTGTTGTTAAAATTGCCTATATACTTTCCATTTGTCAAATGAATATTGTGCATGTATAATAAATAAGCTGCAAATCCAATACACATTTGCTCCGGCACTTTCTTTTCTCTTTCGTAACAATTCAATATCAAGGCAATGGTTCGCATGCGTAACTTTTCGGTATAATTCACCGAAATACTAGCCCATTTATGATCAATAAATGGATTTGCAAATCGCTCTTTTACACTCTCTGCAAATTCAAAAGTAGTTTCGAAATTTATTTGCTCATCAATTAAACAGGTACTGATTTCAGTTTTCATTAAAGCGTCCAAATAATCAACAAAAAAATCATTTCCCATTGCTTCTTTCACCGTTGAAAATCCTGCAAGTATTGCTAGAGCACAACTAAAACTATGAGTTCCATTCAATAATCGAAGTTTGAGTTCTCTGAACTTTTGAATAGAGTCTGCTAAAATTATCCCTTTATCTATTTCAGAAAAAGACAACAATTGCTTCACTCGCTGGCTATTCGTTTCAATTGCCCATAAACGAAAAGGCTCACTCATGATCATTAAATCATCTTCATACCCTATTTTTTTAGCAGCTAATTCAGCTAATTGATCTGGAAGCTTACCTGGCACAATTCGATCAACAAGTGTATTACAAAACTGATTGGCTTTATTCAACCATTGAATGAATTCGTCTTCTAACTGATTGATGACGGCAAGTTGATTAAGAATACTTAATAATAATTTACCATTGTCAGGAATTAATTCAGTAGGAAGAACCACCATACCTGCATCATCAGCTCCATTAAATACTTGCCAGCGTTTGTATAAAAAAGCCAGTAACTTGCCAGGAAAACTTTTTGGAACACCCAAATGTATTTGGTCTTCGTTATTTAAAACCAGCCCCGACTCTGTTGTATTCGAAATAATCACTTGCATCTTTTCACTGGAAGCTAAATTGATAATTGCATCCCAATCAGTGGCAGCAGTCAATACCTTGCTAATGCTTGCATTTAAATGGTATTCATCGATCAATTGCCCGTTTTCAATACCTCTAACAGATTGTGTATATAGTCCATCTTGCTCTTCAAATGCATTAGCACCTGGTGTATCTGTAGATTTAACAACTACTATTCTTCCATTAAAAATTTGATGTTTATTGGCTTTATCAATAAAATAATCAGGCAAACCCCTCAATAATACTCCAGTGCCAAATTGCAACACTTTTTCTGGCAATTCAAAATACTCATCAGAAGGTACTGATACAATTTGATGATTAATATGATGGAGTATTTTTTTGTTTAATTTCATAATACCCATTTTTTTTCAGGTGACCATTTATTATTAAATACCCATGCAGCATTGATGGATGATGGGCTTGGATTTCCATCAGCTTTATCTAAGTTGTTTGCAAATAATACGACCTTACTATTTTGTTTTTTACAATTATAATAGTAAACCCTTCTTCCCCATTGAATGGTATTGTTTGTAGGAACTATATAAATGTCATCATCAGACATATTTTCTGCAAACAAACAATTGATTAAAAAAAATTGTGCGTCTCTATGATAGCGCCCTAATTTAAACCCATCAAATCCTTGAAAACTACAATTGACCAAAACAGTTTTCGAATCTTTATGCTGAGAGCCATCATGCCAAATAGCTGCTGTACCGCTTCTGCTAATAAACAAACAGTTTTCGGCATAAGCCCACCCCCTTGGGCAATAAAAATCAACTCCACCTTCCAATATGCAATTTTTAAAATAAAACATCCCATCACTGGTATTCCAAGGGCTCATGGTATCTCCACCAAAAGCGGAAAATCTGCAATTGACAAAACTTAGTTTTGTTGCATTGAAACTTCTAAATGCCATCTGATGGCCATTTTGCTTGATTGATTTCTTTCCAGTAGAATCAGCAACACAGGGAATGGTTGTTTCTGTTGGATTGTCGAATCCATAATTATTGATAACGGTCAAATTATTAAAAGAAATATTTTCGCTTGAATCGATATTTACAGTTGCAACACCCCAGTCATTTAAATTGGTGCATCTCCATTCATCTCTTGCAATTGATTGAGCAATTACTACACCTTCTCTACTTTCTCCAACAAATTGAATAAAACTATTTTTAATAAGTAGTTTTTCATTGTATTGACCATTCTTAATATAAATGGTAACTGGATCAATATTATTTTTAGGAATACTATTGATTGCTGATTGTATAGTATGATAATCTGCCTTGCCAGATAAAGCAACTATTTTTTTTGATTGAGCAATTAACCCAATACAGAAAAAACAATAAATAAACAGTATGGATATTTTTTTATACAAACTATTTAGATGAAGGGGTTAGTAACCATTTAACTAATTCTTTTGCAGCAGTAAAATTTTGAAATTCAGCAGGTAATTTTCTACCATCAACATATTCATTGTATAACCATGGATCTCCAATTGCAAAAACTTTTCCTTTACCAAAATTGCAGGTTGCTATTACAATATCATTGTCTTTGACTGCTAATGCTTTTGAAGGCGGATCAACAAGAATTGTACTGATTTCTTTAATATGCAACTTAGGGCCTGATGGGAAAATCGGATTTCCCTTATTAATATAAATGGATCCAGTTTCGAATTCATTCCCCTTTACCATATTGATACTCTTATTGGTAAATGCTAATCCAAATTGTTTTGCCAATATATTAAAATGCATTAAGTCACAATTATTACTATCATTGGCCATCATCAACAATACTCCCCCATCTTTAACCCAATCAGCAATTGTTTTAGCTGATTGCTCATCCATATAATTAGGGATAGGATTGTCTTTGATATGATCGGGGTCTACTACAATATAAACACCATTCTTAGGAAGATTGATTTTTGTTGGAGCAATATCCAATGACTTTAATACTGCGCCTTGTTGCTCAAACAAAGTTCCTAAAAGTGAGAAACCACTATTGGTAACATCCTCCCAGGTATAATGCCAACGAGATAATTTACCAGTAACATCTTTCTTCCATTCATTATTAAAGAACCGATCTACCACTACTTCTTTGCCTTTTGTAATTGGAGTAAGAGAAGCTAATTCCATTTCTACACTTGCCTGAATGAAAGCACCCATTCCTTTTGCATCATTTACAACAACAGGCTCACTCATGTAATAGTCAAAGCTTCCATCTCTATATGGCTTTCCGCCTAAACCAGAAACACTAACTGTTCCATGCAAATTGGTTTGACCGTTCTCTACTTTAATGAAATTGCTTAATAACCCGGCATAACCTTTTTTTGCAGGAGCTACATAAGAAGCTGGTAAATAACCTTTACGTACCCCTTTTAATAAAGTGTACACAAACATGGAAGAGGCCGATGCTTCTATATAATTCTTGGGAGATTTAGGCATGTCTAATATATCATACCAAACCGAACTTGCTTTGTCTTGATTGTCAACAACGGCAACAGCAAATCTTTTTAAAATATGGATGATAGAATCGCGTCCTGGATGGTTCGCAGGAAAATGATCGAGCGCATCTACCATAGCCATTCCATACCAACCCATCGCCCTTGCCCATACATGTGGAGATTTGCCGGAAACTTTATCGGCCCATTGTTGCTCTTTGGATGCATCCCATGCATGAAATAACAAACCAGTCTTTTCATCACGCGCATGTTGTTCCATCAATACGAATTGCCTTGTGATGTCTGCAAAAGCAGCATCATCATGAAAAGTAGCTGCATATTCTGCATAAAATGGTTCACCCATATATAATCCATCCAACCACATTTGATTGGGATAAATCTTCTTATGCCAAAATCCACCTTCGGAAGTTCTTGGATGTGTTCTTAATTGATTTCTCAACAAGTCAACTGCTTTCTTGTATTTTTCCTTTCCTGTAACCCTATACAACAGCAATAAAAGTTTTCCATTATTGATATGATCTATATTATACTCATCAGGTTTATAATCATAAATGGATCCATCCTCCTTTACATAAAAATCCATCGAATGTTGGATATAATTAAAATACATCCCATTTCCAGTAAGTTTCCAAGTACCTTCAACTCCTTTTAAAATAACACCTTGATCGTAACTCCATCTGGCTTTTCCACCAGCTCTTGACCCAAAAGAATCGGGCCATAATTTCATGCTAGTGGCTATTAATTGTTCAGCCTGATTCAATTGAGCATGAACAATACCAGCATTTAACAGCAGTAATAAGACGACTATTTTTTTCATAATTTTTGGTTCAATTAATTTTTCTCTACCATGCTTTCGGTTGCACCAAAGTCGGCATTTAATCCTTTTTTCGCCAATCCTATATTGGTTTTGCTCAATTTTATTTTTCCAGCTCTACTTCCCTGTAATAACATGAACAATTCAGCCGACTTCCCAAAATCCAATTGATTAAAATGCACATTTGTGCTATTGAGGATATAAGCAAATGGATTGGTGTCTTTTGAAACAATAGTGCTATTGCTGATACTCACACCATCTGCTTCCTGTATATCAATTCCCTTATCTGCTTTAATATACAAATGAGATAACTGCACATTCTTTACAGGCATTTCAGGGATTCCTCTTACAAAAACTGCTTTGGAAGCTCCATCGCAAAAAATGTTTTCGAAGAAGAAATTTTTAAACTGTGGAGTGGCTTCAGTAACAGGCAGCATTTCTACTTTTGGCGGTTCTCTTTTCTCCCCTACTAATGCAATCGGATCTTGAGCAGCATAATACATATCAAACAAAATCGCTTCCCCCGGAATATCCTTCATATAGACGTTCTTTACATAAATATTTTCTACAACTCCACCTCTACCTCTTGTAGTTTTAAATCTTAAGCCAATATCTGATCCGATAAAAGTGCAATCGCTCACATAAATATTTTTTACTCCTCCACTCATTTCACTTCCTACTACAAATCCACCATGGGCATGATATACTGTGCAATTTTTTACAATTACATTCTGCGTAGGTACTCCACGTTTTCTGCCATCTTCATCTCTTCCGCTTTTAATAGTAATACCATCATCCCCCGTATCAAAAACACAATCTTCTAATAATACATTCTTACAACTTTCTATATCAATTGCATCTGTGTTAGCTCCGTACCAAGGATTCTTTACTTTTAAACCGCTAACTGTAATATCCTCGCTTAATAATAAATGGGTGGTCCAGGCTGGAGAATTTTCGAAAGTAATATCTTGAATTAACACTTTTGTACATCCTGCAATTCTGATCATATTTGGTCTCAGAAAATCTTTGATTGATTCAAAATCGGATAACTTTTTACCATTGATCAGCTTTCCAATGTCTTTTTTTGAAGACGCCTCAACTGCTGCAATAGAGGGATACCATGTTTTTTTATCTTCAGTTAAAGCGCCACCATATTTTAACTGGTGTTTTTTCCATTCTGATTCAGCCATTTTTTCCTTTTTCAATGGACGCCAATAAAATCCGTTACCGTCCATAATTCCCCTTCCTGTAATAGCAATATTGGTTTCATTTTCTGCAGAAATCGGTGACTGACACCTGGCTGCATCTACACCCTCAAAAGAAGATTTTACCAATGGATATAAATTAAAATCAGCACTAAAAATCAATAA
>JBAXUV010000028.1:0-25594 GCA_037129425.1 Sphingobacteriia bacterium | reverse complement strand
GTTCAGTGGTTAAATGAAGCTTTGTGCTTCGTATCAAGTTCAGTGCTGGCAGACAATTTTCGTCTCCGAAATCGCCAACTTCTTTTAGCTGCAAAACGTTATGCGCAATGGCTCAGCATACTGTCTGTGATTCGCTAATTGTTTCGTAAAGCAATGCAGCATATTTTTATTTCTAAGCTTCTTTTTGTTTCAGTTGTGTTTCGCTTTTCGGCTGACTGCTTTGAAAACAACTATTTGTAAACAATTGTAAGCGACCTTTTATAGAAAACATACGTTTTTATTTTTTGATTTTTTAATTGTGTATCATATTAGAACGATTCGTGAATACTTACTGTTAAGCTTGTATCAAGCTGCATTGCGAACTGTTTACCAAATGTGATGATCTATTGTGAATGGTATGATGTGCCACGAGCGCATAACAGAGGGCTTGCGTCAGCGGGTATACATCATTAATAAAAAAATACTATTTTTAAATATCGTTTTGTGTGAGTGGAATGTTTAACTTCTCCTCTCCCGCCGAACGCAAAGCCCTCGGAACGTTATGCGCAATGGCTCAGCATACTATCTGTGATTCGCTAATTGTTTCGTAAAGCAATGCAGCATATTTTTATTTCTAAGGTTCTTTTTGTTTCAGTTGTGTTTCGCTTTTCGGCTGACTGCTTTGAAAACAACTATTTGTAAACAATTGTAAGCGACCTTTTATAGAAAACATACGTTTTTATTTTTTGATTTTTTAATTGTGTATCATATTAGAACGATTCGTGAATACTTACTGTTAAGCTTGTTTTCAGCTGCATTGCGAACTGTTGATCGAAATGCATGAATGGCAAATAAAACGTATGATATTCCACAGCGCCTAACACAGGGCTTGCGTCAGCGGGTATACTGCTTAAATAAAAAAATATTATTTTTAAATATCGTTTGGTGTGAGTAGAATGTTTTTACTTCTCCTCTCCCGCCGAACGCAAAGCCCTCAAACGTTATGCAGCATTGCTTGGTGATACGCCCGAAAAATATTTTCTTCGACAAATTTGCTTTCTTTCGACAAATCACTTACCTTTGACATAAGTAACGTAAAACGACAGTATGCTAACATCATTTGGCGACAAAGACACAAAGAAAATATGGGAAGGCGAGAGAGTTAAGGGTTTCTCTACAGAAATTCAAGAAATGGCTCGTAGAAAATTGAGAATGCTAAACAACTCTCAAGATCTAAATGACTTGCTTATCCCACCATCGAATAGACTTGAAAAGTTGAAAGGGAATTTAAAAGAATTCTATTCCATTAGAATTAACAATCAATGGAGAATCGTTTTTAAATGGAAAAATGGAAACGCAGAAGAAGTTGAAATAATTGATTATCACTAAAGACAACATCATAATGAAAAAGCTCAAAAACATTCACCCCGGAGAAATTCTTCAAGAAGAGTTTCTTATTCCCTTAGAAATTAGTGCTTACAGACTTTCAAAGGACATTAGAATTCCACAGACACGTGTTTCGGAAATTGTTAAAGGAAACAGACGCATAACCGCAGATACCGCACTTAGACTTTCTAAGTATTTCGGCAATTCTGCGAAATTTTGGCTTGGAATTCAGGACGACTTCGACATTGAAGAAGAAAGAAATGAGAAGAAGGCAGAACTTAACGCGATCAAGCAATGTGCTCGCAACGCTGCATAACAGCACCTACCCAAAAGGCGGGGTTTTGTATTCCAAAGACAGTTTTGTGGTTAATCAAACATTAGTTTTTCAAATCAAGTTTTGTGGTAAAAGTCCCGCCCTTCGGGTAGCTGCAAAACGTTATTTGCAATAGCACTAGAAACTTAAAATTATTCTGTTAATTTTGACAAGACTTCTGAAATAATTACTTTTACATCATGAAAAAATCGACAGTTATACAAACCTTAAATGAACTACCCCAAAAGTTTGACTTGGACGAGTTACTTGAACGACTTATGGTAATTGAAAAGATTGACGAAGCTCTTGAAGACGCCAAATCAGGAAAAACTGTTAGCCATGACAAGGTGAAAAAGATGGTTGCTAAATGGAACAAATAAAATGGACAACCAAATCCTTGAAAGACCTGAAAGCAATCAATGATTTTATTTCTTTGGACTCTAAATTCTATGCAGCTAGATTTATAAATAGACTTATCCAACGTGTTGACCAATTAGTTTTGTTTCCTGACTCAGGACGAATTGTACCAGAAAAGAATAACCCTGAAATCAGAGAATTAATCGAAGGCAATTATAGAATTTTTTACAG
The DNA here is from genome assembly GCA_037129425.1 of Sphingobacteriia bacterium. Classification (GTDB taxonomy): domain Bacteria; phylum Bacteroidota; class Bacteroidia; order Chitinophagales; family Chitinophagaceae; genus Sediminibacterium. Next base: position 23,328 of record JBAXUV010000028.1, on the reverse strand, counting down.
ACAGCATAAAAATTTCATTACTATTCTTAGAATACATAATGCCGCAAAGAGAATCAGATAGGGAATTTAATTAATCGATTACTCTGACAATCACTCCAAAAGTGACGGGTGAAGGATTCAAAATGCTACAGCAAATAACAGCATGCTAGCGATAGCCGCTGGTTCAGCGCAAATTTGGAAGTTCGTATTTCTTTTATAAATTTGTAATAGGTTTGCAGTTCAGTGCTTCGGTATCGCGGCCATCGCTAGCATGCAAATCGTTAGCGGGCATTGTAAAAAAACGACACGAAATTGAAGATAATAACTTGGAACTGTAACGGTGCATTTCGAAAAAAGTTTGACAGTCTTTTGGACTATCAAGCAGACATTCATATAATTCAAGAATGTGAAAATCCAACCGAATCTATACATCGTGAATATCAGAATTGGGCAGAAAATCATCTTTGGATTGGAGACACGAAAAATAAAGGTCTTGGAATTTTTGCAAAACCAGAAATAATTCTTGAAAAATTAGATTGGACAAATAATTTTAAGAATCACACTGTAAAACATTTTTTGCCTTGCAAAGTAAATAATGACTTCGACCTTCTTGCTGTTTGGACACATAGAAATAACTCACCAAATTTTGGCTATATAGGACAACTATGGAAATACTTACAAGTAAACAAAGACAAGCTAAACGGAACTTTGATAGCTGGAGATTTTAACAGCAATACAATTTGGGACGAATGGGATAGATGGTGGAATCATTCTGATGTAGTAAGTGAATTAAAAGAATATGGAATTGAAAGTATTTATCATAAATTCAACAGAGAAGAACACGGAAAAGAATCTATACCTACGTTGTATTTTCAGAAAAATATTGCAAGGCCTTATCATATTGACTACATTTTTGGACCTGAAAAATTTACTGAACGGACAAAAAAAATTGAAATCGGACAAGCTGACAAATGGCTAAAACTAAGTGACCACATGCCTATATTTTATGAAATTGAGACAACTAAATAATAACAACGACCCGCTAACAGCCGTTTCTCGCAATTGCGAATTTTGTGGTAAGTTCACGTTTACGTTTCACAAGAATTTTTATCTTTAACGGAAAATAATTCGTTCCGAAGTTCGCAACTGACGAGAAGCGGCGAAACGTTAGTGGTAATTTATAAAAATATGCAAATAGGCAGTCCATCATATAGAAAATGTCCCCATTGTGGCAAAAAGATTGAATATTACTCAGGCCCTTTCTTCGTCCATTATCATGGTTTGACAGAATGGTCTGATGGTGAAACATTTGAAGAATTACCTAGCTTAAAAGTAACGGAATTGCAAAAATGTTACTTTTGTAATAATTTTTTTTGGTTTAGGCAAATGCTCGGTGGAATGCACTTTAAAGATTATTGTGATGCCCTAATTTTTTTCGAAAAACTTTATTCCAAAAAAACAATAATTGACTTTGTATTTCCTAATCGAAATAAAAAGAGATTACTTTACATTAGATTAAACATTCTACGAAAATATAATGACAGGATTCGAATTCACCCATTATCAAATGGTGAAAAAAAAGCAAAACCAATACATGAAAATGATAAAAATATTTTTATCAACAATGCGATTGAACTTATTGAGTTATTAAAAATATTAGAGCCTGACAACAATTTTCTTATTTCAGAATTATATAGAAATATCGGTTCATTTGAAGAGTCAAAAGCTGAATTAAATAAAGTTTACGATGAAAACAAAAAGAGACTTTTATTAAGAGAAATTGAAAATAAGAATCGTGATGTTATAATAATAAAACAGCCACTAACAGCACATTTGCAATAGGCGGGGTTTCTTGCTCCGCAAACAATTTAGTGGTAGCCGATAGTTTTGTGCTCCGCATCAATCCCGCAAAATTCGGGATGGTGAAAATCGCCACCTTCGCCAAGCGCCAAAACGTTAGCGGTCACCCTATCAAAACGACAGTGCAACAATAAAACGACAAGAGAAATGAACAGACAAGCCAACGCTTCATCAAAATCAAAAGAGAAGCACCTGCAATCACAAGGCAACGAATGTAGCTTCACATTTGCTTTTGCCCAAACGACAACACAATGGATGAACTAAACTTCAAAATATTAAGCGGACATATTTGTCCATACTGTGATTGTGATACCAAACTGATTATAGGTGATGAAGTATATTCAAATTGGAATAAAGAAACCACAAGACAAAAATTTCTTGACAAAAAATACTATGTATGTGTTAAAAACAATGATCATTATGTAGGAACATATGCTGATAATAAAACTTCATTAGGTAGAGTTGCAGATAAAGAATTACGCAAACTCAAAAAACAGGGTCATAATACATTTGATCCTTTATGGACTGAAAAAACACATTTTAAAAATCAAAAGGAAGCTTACATATGGCTTTCAGAAAAAATGAATTTACCTTTAGAGTATACTCATTTTGGAATGTTTACAGTCGTTCAATGCAAAATGGCGATTGAACATTGTAATAAATTATCTAATAACAACAATGAAAAGACAATATAAAGCTAGTTATCTTGATAAAAATGTATTTGAAAGCATTTCCGATTTAAGAAAGGGAAAAGAGTTCAAGTTTAAAATTCTTGGCTTACTTGAATCACTTTCAACTTTTGATACACTAACCAACATTGACTTTGATAATCCAACTACAATTCCTTCGCTATTAGCAGTAGCAAACAACATTATCACAAGAGGTAATCCGACAATTTGCAGCAAAGACATTTCTGCAAAGCTCAAACCCCTTTCAAATGGGTTTTCAGCGACAGATTTTTATTCTTCTTTGCACTTGGTTGACACAAGACAAAATTTCGGTGTCCTATACAATGAAGATTTAGAAAGCAATTTTGAAAGAGCATTTCTCAACAACTTTATTCCGGACAACAAAAAATATCTTACTCAATTCTTTCAACACCAAAGAGAGAAAAGAACGCTGACAAATAATGGAGGTGATGCAGGTATAGTTGATTTTTCTTTTGAAGCACCATACTTCAAGGAAGTAAAAAAGTCAACAGTTTATCAGAAGGAAAAAGAATTAAAAGAACGAAGTGTTGTAATAATTGAAGTTGACGGCAAACGATACCACAACACTTTAATTGACGACATCAGAGATTATGAAACTGCTAAGTTTGGACATACGACAAAAAGAATAACGGAAGACAACACCAGAAAAGACACAGCAAACCTTATTGAAACGTTATCGCAAACTGACTACTTCAAAATAGTTGACGGTTTGCTTAAAAAAGATTTTGAAGAAATAAAGAAACTTCAAACTTATGTTATAGCACCAGTAGCAATTGCAAGGTTACAGAAAGTCATTAATCAATACTTAATTGTAAAATGCGAGGAACTAACAGCTACAAACAAAACAAATATTCGTATTGCTATTCTTGAAAGAGATATTCCTTGCGGACACATTGCAGTTGAAGATTTGAATTTGCTTTACGCAAATTTGATTGGACTTGAAAACAAGCAAACAGCAATTCCAAAAATTGAAGCAACAATATTTGCTGACGCAAATTTTTTCAATCAAGAGTTGCAACCTGACGGTTGCAATCTTAATAGCGAAAATATTGTTGCTGACGAATATGATTTGGTAATTGATATTTCTACTCTTTGGCGAACAGGAATTTTCCAAGCGGATAATGACTATCAAGGTTTACCAAACTCTGTTATCATTCGCAGTTCACATTTTACAGAACACGACTACCGAAATGAAATTTATTGTTCAAACAAAGTTGTTTATAGAGATTTAACTACTGAAATTGGAAACGAACAGCACAAAGAAGTTACAGAAGCCCTGCCCCACATTGAATATTTTTTGAAAAACATTTTTCAAAAGGAGAAATTCAGAAAAGGACAACTTCCAATTTTGAACAGAGCATTGAAGAATGAAACTGTTATTGGTTTGTTACCAACAGGAGGCGGTAAATCTTTGACCTATCAGTTAGCTGCCTTGTTGCAACCAGGAATTACAATCATCATTGACCCCATTCGTTCTCTAATGGTTGACCAATATGAAGGGTTGCTAAACATTGGAATTGACAAATGTGATTTTATCAATTCAATCCTATCAAGAGAAGAAAAGTTTTTTGTTCAAGATAAAGTTTTGCCTAACGGCAAAACTCAATTTCTTTTTTGCTCTCCTGAAAGGCTAGTTATTCAGGAATTCAGAGAGGCACTTGAAAAAACAAATGAGAAAGGTTTTTTCTTTTCCTATTGCGTAATTGATGAAGCACATTGTGTTTCCGAATGGGGACACGATTTCAGAACGCCATATTTGAATTTAGGAGAAAATGCAATTCAATTTTGTAAAACATTTGACGAAACACAAATTCCAATTTTCGGTTTGACGGCAACTGCTTCCTTTGATGTTTTGGCAGACATTGAAAGAGAATTAAAAGTAAGTCGGAATGACGGAAGAGCTATCATTCGTTATGAAAACACAGTCCGTGATGAAATAAATTATCAGATACATCCAATTACTGTAATTGCTAAAAATGGTGTGCAAGTCAATAAACATAATGTTGGTGAAAAGAAATTGCATCGAACGCAAACAATTGTTACTCACATCAACGAAACAGACAAACTGCTTTTGAAATACAACAACCCGAATGTCTATTCAGGAATTTTACAAAAAACATACAGGGATTATTTGCCGAATGCCGAACAATCTTCAATGACAGAAGACGATTTTATTGCAAGTAATACAGCAAGAATAATTTTAAGTGCTGAAAACGATTTACCGTTTCAGAAAAATGAAAAAGATAAATTCAATTACGGTGTAATTGTTTTTTGTCCCCACAAAACAAGTGAATTGGGTGTAGAAACTTTTGTCGAATATCTAATTCCAAAATGTCCAAACGATATAATAGTTTTCTTCAAAGGAAGTGGAAACTCACTTGATAAAGACGAGCAAGACAAACTATCATTTGAGAATCTAAAATTGTTTAAAGAAGATGAAGCATCGGTTATGGTAGCAACAAAAGCATTTGGAATGGGAATAGACAAACCAAATGTTCGCTTGACAATTCACAGCAACATTTCTTCATCAATAGAATCTTTTGTTCAAGAAAGTGGTAGAGCAGGGAGAGACGGAAAAACTTCCTTGTCAATCGTTCTTTACAACAATCAAATTGGAAGAGACAGACAAGTCTTGGATAACTTTTACAAAACATCATTCAAAGGAGCAGACAAAGAACGAAGCGTAATTTGGGAGTTGAGAAACAAAATATTCTATCCAAACATTACGAACTTGCGTTTGCTGAATGATAAATTGAATGAAGAATTTGATGATGAGTTTATTCTCAAATCAAAACCAACAGACTCTTATCTTTTCGTCAATGACAATGCAGGTAATTCAATAATCAATATTCGTCTAGAAGACAAAAGAGGTTTTGCAAATATTGAAAACAGAGAACTTACAAATTCCATTTACGATTTCATACAGAATTTTATTCCAAACTTTTTTACTCTGACAGGAGACCAAATGAAAAGTTATTTCACATCACAGACAACAGCAACCGAAGCACAAGAAGGACTTGAACAATTATTGAATGATGATGATTTTGATTTCTCCCAACCGATTATAATTCCATTCAAAAATATGTTCTTCTGCAAGGGAGATAAAGGCGGTTATGAAATTTCAGACGAGTTTGCATTTGAAAAACACTACGAATACTTCAAACAGAGTAGTCGCATACAATGGTTATTGACAAATAGCAGAATTGCAGAATCCAATCTGAAAAACAAATTCAGAGAAGCAATTAAATGGGATAACAGTTTTGAAGATTTTGTAAACGGATTGCCATTGACTAATGAAGAAGATAGAAATCTTTTACTTGAAACAGAAATGTTAAAGGTTAGGTATTACATTCCAAGAAATCAAGACGACACAGCCAAGGCAATTTACCGACTAACCAGCATAAACATTATTGACACTTATACAATAGAATATCAGCAACAGGTTTACAAAATCAAGTTGAGCAACAAAACAGCAGAAAACTATTTTGACAACTATCAATCATTAGTTGAAAGATACACTTCAAAGGAGGAAGCGAAGAAATTGAGAAAAGAGTGCAAAGATGTTTATGAAAGTAATCGTGAATACTCAACAGTCATAAGTAAGTGTTTGGAGCATTTGACAAATTTTATTTACGAAAAAATTGCAGACAAAAGGAAACGAGCAATTAACGATATGGTTGGTTTGTGTGATGAAACAATTGTGGTTACAGACCCAATTGAACAATCAAAAAAAATAAAAGAGAACATCTTCTATTATTTCAATGCCAAATATTCAAGAGAAGGCAATGTCGCACAAACAGAAACAGGAGAAACAGTTGATGCAGATTTGAACAAGGATTTTGTTTATAATTTACCGATTGAAGGAACTATTTGGAAATACATTGAAAAGATTATTGACTATGATGATAACGGAGCAATCGTAAACAACATAAAACATTTACGAGGAGCAACAATGCGGATGTTGAGAGGAACAAGCGGAGCACCTCAATTTAATATTCTGAAATCATATTCACTTTATCTTCTTTCACCCAATTCACAACAGTTGGTTAAAGAAGCGATTGAAGAATTGAAAATTGGAATCAATAGTTGGAGTGAGCTTGAACCAGATACTTTTAACTTTGAAGAATTCTTTTTGCGGTTTAAGGAAAATATCAAAAGACACATCGGAGAAATTCCTGATGAATTATTTGGAGATGTTGATGATGACTACTACACAACAAAGAATTTGAATTGGATTAAAAAGTTTAACCCTAAATTTTTAAAAGATTATAGTAATGCCATCACAACAAGTAATTGAAAAATTAGAGAAACTTCAAACGGAACTTGAAACAGTTTCTGTTGCCATAAAGCATATAGAAGATGCTTCTAAGGTTGCTAAGACAGCAGCAGATATTTTGAAGAAAATTCCTGAACTGCTTGCTGAATTGAAATCAGTAGAAGAAAAGCACCGTAAAGATTTACAGAAAGACCTCAAAGAAAAAATTGATGCGATTGAAAAGCAATTGCAATCATTACTTACCGAGTTAAAAGATAAAGCCAAGCAGTTAAGCCAAGTCATTGATGAAACAAAGAAATTAGAGAAGTCAATCACTGACTTCTTCGCAGAGTTAAGAAAGATAAATTTTCCAGAGAGGTTAGACAAAATTGACAATCAAATTTCTTCAATCAACATTGGAGTAGGAAACCTTCAAACAACTATACAGCGTTCACAAGAAAAAATTGAAAAGGGATTTGAGGAAACAAACCAAAATTTAAGAAGTGGTTTTTCTTCAACCAATGACAGCATAAAACATTCGCAAGAGAAAGTTACTTCTGATTTAGCTTCACACACAAACGCAAAGACATCTGAAATTATTAAACACTTGACAGAACAAAACCGATTACTAAAAAAGGAAGTCAAGACAAACAGAATAATTCAGATTGTAGGACTAACGATAATTTTAATCATTCTCATTTATATTGCAGTTACGAAGCATTAACAGCAAGATATTTTAAAAACTTAAGAAAATGACAGCACAAGCAAGGGATATTTTAATTTATAACAAAGAGGAGTTGTACATGGCAGCTGAACCTTTGGTCGGCTATCTAAAAAAAGCAAAATTGCCACATAAGTTGGTTGCTCCGAATACTGCTTGTTGGAGAGGATATACATCAAAATGGGCGATTGACAACAAGAAGCTTTTTCTAATAGAATGGCAGGGGTATATTCTTGATTACCAAAAAGTAGGAATGGACTATTTATTTCCTGATGAAGAAATTGTTTTTGCAAAATGGTTTACAGGACAAATAAGGATAGGAATGGGTGAAATGGTTAGTTATGTTCATGGCGGATATGCATCAGTTCATGAAGGCGACAAGTTTTTAATTTTTGAGAATGGCGAGTTAGTCAACGAGTATATTAAATGGCTTACGCAAGAAGAAATTGAAAAAATACAAAAAGATGGCGATGACCTTCCATTCTAATACCAACACATTTCCAAGCACATTTGTTTTTTTCACAACCCTCAGGCTACTGCTTAAAAAAGCAAAAGAGCTTGCAAGCCATCGCACCAAAGAATTTCAACTCATTAATCAAATAACAATTTCAAAATATGAAAAAAGCAATCGGCATAGACCTTGGAACAAGCAATTCTGTAATTGCATTTAAAGACACAGCGGTTAAAATTATCCGAAATAAAGAACAAGAAGAACTGACACGTTCTTGTATCGGACTTAGAAAAGAAGAAATTTTAGTTGGTAGAACTGCCTACCATTTATTAAAGACAGACCCGATAAACACAATTCTTTCCGTAAAAAGGTTAATGGGTGGTGCAATCAAAGACAAAATGGTGCAGGATATGATTGAAAGTCCGTACTATAAATATGGAATTACATCATTAAAAGGTGGAACAGAAGATGCCGTTGCTGTAATTCTAGGTGGAAAGCAGTACACACCAGAACAATTGTGTGCTGAAATTTTAAAGAAACTAAAACGTGATGCCGAAGAAAAGTTGGGTGACGAAGTTACACACGCTGTAATAACTGTACCTGCATACTTTACAGAAAAACAAAAAAATGCAACTCGAATTGCAGCACAACTTGCTGGCTTAAAGGTTCAAAAGTTGTTGGCTGAACCCACCGCAGCTGCAATAGCGTTCGGAGTAGATAATTTAAAGGCAGGTGATGCTAAAACAGTATTGATTTATGATTTTGGTGGTGGAACTTTTGACCTTTCAATTCTAAATATTATTGATGGTCAATATATGGAAGCGGGAACTGGTGGCGACCGTTGGCTTGGCGGTGATGATTTGGATAGAGCTTTGCAAGCACACATTTTAAAACGAATTTCTAATGATTATAAAATTTCTGACATTGACACTCTTATCAATGATTTAAAACAAAAAGATAAGTTCACCTTTGAAGCTAAATTGAGAGAAGAAGTTGAAAATATTAAAATGCAACTTAGTTCTTCAATGATTGCTGATCTTATTATGCCTGGTTTTGAAGATGAAAATGGAGAATGGATTGATTTTGATATTACCATTAAGAGAGAAGAGTTTGAAAAACTAGCAAAACCATTTGTTGAAAGAAGTATTGAGCTTATTGAAAACCTGCTTAGAGAAGTTGGATATGATATATCTATGATTGATAATATCCTTCTGGTTGGTGGTACTTCTTGCATTCCTTTGATAAAAGAAATGCTTTCCAAAAAATACGGAAGTGATAAAATTAAAGTATCTGAAAAGCCAATGCTTGCCATAGCGGAAGGAGCAGGTATTTTATCCCATAGACTTGGTGATGAATATGAACCGCCATTAGATGGCGAAATTGCAGTAGCAGAAATTTCATATAGCACAAACCATAATTATTATATAGAAGTAGCTGACGGCAACAACCTTAAAATGGAACGTGTAATTGAGAAGCAAACACCATTACCAACAGAGGTTTCCAAGAATTTCAAAACAACGACTAATAACCAAAAAATAGTAAGGGTTAGTATTCAATCAGATGTAGAAGGAGGTGGACACGAGAAACAGTTAATTGGATTTTATTTAATTGAGGAAAACTTACCTATTGATAGTGAATTAACCTTTGATTTTAAATTAGATATTGACGAAATCTTTTCAGTTAATGTGTTTCCTAAAGGGAAAAGGCATCAATCAAAGCAGATTGTTTTAGGACGAGGTTATGCTGATACCAAAGCACTTCAAACAATAGACGATTTAATTGCCCGTTCCGTGAAAGAATACCAAACCGTAGATGGTGAAGAAGCATTTTTAAAGTATATCTCTCATCAAATAAAAGATATTGAAACAAGGGGGGCAATAGAAATCGAGGAGAACAAATGGCACGAAATATACTATAAGTCTACCGAAAAATATGACGAAATAAAGAACTCTGAAGAAAGGGGTTCCGAAGTTGAGAATGCCGTTTTCAGAGCAAAAAGATTAATAATTGAATTTGGAGATTTACTTGAGCAATTTGATAAAACTGCAATGGTGAATTTAATTACTAAAATAGAGACTTCAATTGATGAATCAGAAAAAATGCAATTGGCAAATAGTCTTGAAGAAAAAACTGAGGAGTATGGTTTGCTTAACGCAGCTTTGCGAATTGAACCTTTAGCAGATAGAATTCTAAATATACCAAGTACTTCGATAGGTGCTGGAAAAAAGCATTCAGATGTAAATAGATTACTTCAAATATCAGGTGAAGTTAAAAATAATTTTAAAATGGGTCAAATAGAGTTGGCAAAGTCAAAAATGGATGAAGCCTATGGAATAATTAATGAATATAATTCAGCTTTATGATGAATCATAATTGCCCTATATGCAATACAGCAGGTCTACCTGATTACACAAAAAGCGAAGTGGTCTGCCACCAATGTAATTCAGACCTCAAGGCTTTCTTGCTTTTAGATTCAATTTCAACACCTGAAAAAGTGAGATTTGGAATTTACACCTTAATAGGATTGTCTTTTTTGGCAATTTTATTTTTAGGCTTGTTCATTAAAACAAACAACGACAAAAAAGAAATTCTTGCTACAAACATTGTTTTGAATGATAGTATCTCAAATCTGACAAATGAAAAAGTAGTATTAGAGAAATCAAAAGAAGAACTTCCAATATTTGAAAGCAAAGAAGCAATTGTAAAGTATGTTGTGAAGAAAGGAGACTATCCCTACAAAATTGCTCAATTCTTCTATGGTGATGGAAATAGGTATAAGCAAATCGAAGCTGATAATAAACTAGAACAACCCTATACTCTTAAAGTTGGGCAAATTCTATTAATCAAAATATCACAGGACTAATGGAAGTAGTAATTGTACTCATAATCATAGGTATCGTAGGGTATTTGATATACCAATCCTTGCCTAACACCAAATATAAAAAGGCACAAGCTCTTTTCAATGCCAAGAATTACGTTGAAGCAATCAATGTGCTTAATGGAATTTTTGATAAACATGATGATGCACCTGCAAAATTAGCGGAATGTAAATTAAATATAGGCCGAGGTCTGAAAGACAATTCAGAAAAATTAAAAGCATTAAATGAGATTTTAGCATTAAGGAAAAGAATAAACAATTCCAAATCAATTGCAAAGTTTGCAAATATTGAAGCTAAAGCACTATTCGAAATTGCAAAAATTCAATATGAAGAAACGAAGGGAGATGTTGAAAAACTTTTCCAAAACATTAAATTTATTGATAATGCAAACAAAAAGGGTTCAGAATCCGATTTTTACACTTTAAAAACGAAACACTATAAGGAACTATCAGAATGCTATTTTAAAAAAGCAATAGAAAACGAGAGGTCATATAACTATCAAGAAGCTATTCAGGATTACAAAAAGGCTATTGAATGTTCGGAAAAAGCAAGTAATAATTCAGTTAAGCATAATTCTATTGCAAGAATAGAATTATGTAATTTAAAACAAATGTCTTTAGAATATAATTAATTATGAAAAAGGCAATTGGTATATATCTCGGTAAATCTAAAAGTGCAATGTCAATTTCATTTCGTGGCATTAATGAGGTCAAAATTATCCGTAATAAGGAGAATGAAGAGTTTACACCGAACTTTATAGGAATTAGAAAAAATGAACGACAAGTTGGACGAACTGCCTACCAATACTTAAAAATTGACCCTACAAATACCGTACATTCTATCCGAAAACTGATCGGGCATTCCATAAAGGACAAATCTGTTCAGGATATGATTGAAAGCCCTTATTATAAATTTGGTATTACTGCGTTAAAAGGTGGTACAGAAGATGCCGTTGCTGTAATTCTAGGTGGAAAGCAGTACACACCAGAACAATTGTGTGCTGAAATTTTAAAGAAACTAAAACGTGATGCCGAAGAAAAGTTGGGTGACGAAGTTACACACGCTGTAATAACTGTACCTGCATACTTTACAGAAAAACAAAAAAATGCAACTCGAATTGCAGCACAACTTGCTGGCTTAAAGGTTCAAAAGTTGTTGGCTGAACCCACCGCAGCTGCAATAGCGTTCGGAGTAGATAATTTAAAGGCAGGTGATGCTAAAACAGTATTGATTTATGATTTTGGTGGTGGAACTTTTGACCTTTCAATTCTAAATATTATTGATGGTCAATATATGGAAGCGGGAACTGGTGGCGACCGTTGGCTTGGCGGTGATGATTTGGATAGAGCTTTGCAAGCACACATTTTAAAGCGAATTTCTGCCGACTATAAGATTAAAAATATAGATGCTTTAATTGAGAAATTAGACCAGAGAAAAAGGTATCAATTTGATGCTCAATTTAGAGACAACGTAGAAAATATAAAAATTCAACTTAGTTCGTCAATGAGTGCACAGCTTATTATGGACGGATTTGAAGATGAAAATGGTGAATGGATTGATTTTGATATTACCATTAAAAGAGAAGAGTTTGAAAAACTAGCAAAGCCATTTGTTGAAAGAAGTATTGAACTTATTGAAAACTTGCTTAATGAAGTTGGATATGATATTTCTATGATTGACAATATCCTTTTGGTTGGAGAGGTATCTTGTATTCCATTGGTTAAGCAAATGCTTTCAAAAAAATATGGAATTATAAAAGTAAAAATCTTTGATAATCCAATGCTTGTAAAAGCAGAAGGTGCTGGTATTTTATCACATAGATTAGGAGATGATTGCGAAGATGATATTGTTTTCAATTATTCAAATCAAGAACTTATTTATTCCACCCAACAGAATTACTATATAGCACTAGAGAATGGTAATTATGATAGAATAATTGAAAAGGGAATGCCCCTTCCTTGTAAAGTGGTAAAAACGTTTAGAACTACAAAAAGGAATCAATTGTTATTCCAATTTCCAATTTATACAAAAATAGAAAATGATAGGCTCGAAAAACAATGCATAGGCTATTATTTAATTCAAGATGAATTGTCTATTGGCACTGAAATAACATTTGAGTTCAAACAAGACTTAGATGAAATTTTTGAAGTATATGCCTACCCTAAGTCAAATAAATCTCAAAGAAGAAAAATAGTTTTGGCTAGAGGTAATAAAGATTCAAAAACACTTGATTATCTTGCTTCATCAATAGAAATAGTAGAAAAAGGTAGGCATTCAAGAAAAGGAAAAGAATGGTTTTACAATTCTATTAAAAAACAAATGCAAAAAATCAATCGTCTTATTACTGATAATGACGACACAGATAAATGGTTTGAGATTTATGATGAAATTTCTGAAATATATGACAATATGAAAGCATTTGAACTTCAACCTTACACAGTAAGCAACGAAACATTATCACTAATTGATAAAGCTGATTCAAGTATAAAGAATGATTTCTATTATAGGTACGCAGTTCAATTATTAAAAGAAGAAGAATATCTTAAGGCAGAAAATATAATTTCTACACACTTAAATTTCAAATCTCCTGATATAGAAAAGTTGAGTGATGTATTGAAAGCAGAAAAAGTAAATAATGCTTTAAATCAAATTACTCAAATCAACCAAAAAATAGAACAACTCTACTCAAATTCTTTAAGTACAGAGGAATTAAGCACATTTTATAATAGTCTTGAATCAATCGTTTCAAGCTTAAAAACTGTTGACCTTGAACTTTCTGAAAAGGTTTTAGCGATTAAACCAACTTTATTTAATCGCTTACTAACAAATTTTATTTCTATTGAGCAATATGGAAACGCTATCAATCTAATTCAGAAATATCCAAAATTCTGGGAAAGTCCAGAGCTTTTGAAAAACTTAGGAATTTGTTGTTATGGTTATGCTTCTAAAGGATTGCTATCCGAAAAAAATTATAAAATCGTAATTTCAGGGTGGTTGACTTCTGTTTATTCTGATAATGTAATTTTAAAATCTTTAGAAGATACAACCTGGGATGATAATTACACTTTCAGTTTAGCAGAATCAATTGGGTCAAATTATTCACAACACGAGGAGGTTCCCGAAAATGTAAACTATGATGAAATATCTGAAAGTAATATTTCAATTGGGGCAACGCAAAGAGAACTCTTACAAAGGTTCGAGACAATTATACACAAAGAAATAACAGTCCCTCATTTATCAACATTAGTCAATGACTTTTACGATAAAGAGAAAGAGGGTTTAGAGAAAGTAATAAATATTCTCACAAGTGATATTTTGTTCCCAACACCACATTTTGCAATCTCAAATGATTTGAACAATGAAATAATAAAAGAACTAGACAGTGATTATGAAGAGTATTCCAATGAAGAAGCTTTAGAAGCGGGTGTTCCTTATATTAAAAATTCTACATCATCAATAGTTTATCAATATTTCTTTGCAAATGATATAATTGACAGAATTAAATCTGCTATTGCAGTTGAAAATTCAGAAACTATAAAAAAGCTCAATACCAAAGAGAATAAAGGCTGGATTGAAAAATTTGATAATATAAGCACTACAGTTGAAGATAGTCTTTTTAACACGATAGCAAATAAAATATCTGAAGATGATGTGAATGAGGCACTAATTCCTGTAATGGAAGAATGTATTGCATTCTCAAGTAATAATGAAAAGCTAAAGCACCAATATTCAAATTATGTAGCAAATTTTTGTATTTCTAAAGTTAATGACAATGCTATTGATAACTATAAAGCATTGACATTGATGAAGGGGGCTTATCTGCGTTCACCTAACAATCCTAGGATTTGCAAGAACTTTATAACACTCATAAGGTATAATCTAATGGATATGCTAAATGATAGGACAAACAAAACCACAGATATTTATAAAATTCTTGATTGGGTGAAAAACAATATGTCGCAGACATATAAACAAAATAGTAGTGAACTGATGAATGCCAGAAATGATATATTAAGTCAACTTAAATCAAGCGGTTTGGATATTTCCTTGTTTGAAGATAAAGGTTTTGCTCCTATCCGTTCTGGTAATTCTCTTAATTATCAAGGTTTACAAATGAAGAAGGTTTTAACTTATCTGAGGGATTTAGGCAGTGCTTAAGAATTGACTAATCCTTCACATAGGATTAGGCGATTAAGCCAGTAGTTAAATTTAGATGATGATTTACCATTTTAAAAAATAAAACAATGAAGAATCCATATTCAATATTAGGTGTCAGTCAAGACGCAGAAAAAGCTGATATAATGAAAGCACAAATTATTGCAATGAAAAAGAAAGAGTATGCCTTACAAGAAATTGCGATTGCTGCAAAACAGCTAATCGATCCCGCTAAAAGATTGGCTGCCGACTTTATGTTCCCTGCTAAGATAAAAGCAAGAAGAATACAAATCATTCAAAGTGATCTTGCCTATCAAAAAATAAATCCCAATGATTTGAATGAAAACGCATTTGATTCAATAAAATAAAGACTTATGAGAAAAGATATAATTACACTTAAAAGCCAGCTAAGTCGGATAATTGTAGAAAATCTTCAATCAAATAATCACCTAAAAAATGAGCTTGAACAAAAAGAAAATGAAAAGCACGACTTACTAAAAGATATGTCTCTTAACATTATAGACATCATTGATTCTTGTGAGCATATCGGAGAATGGGTATTCGAAAATAACTACAATGAAATCGATGAAGTCAAAAAAACAAACAGCAGATATAAAACAATACAAAAAAAGCTTTTAGGATTGCTTCAAAAAAATGGAATATCAAAAATTGAATTTCCTGACAATCGTTTAATTGTTGGATTATGCGAAGTGGTTGACACTGAAGCTGACAGTCAGAAAAAAAATGATGAAATCATTTCAGTAATAAGAAACGGTTATATACGTGGCAAGGAATTAATTCGACCTGCACAAATTATTGTAGTGAAAAACTAATGGAAAGAACTATCAAAATACTTTTAGCAATACTATTCTTTCTCTGTTTGGCAGATATGCCTTACGGATTTTATCAGTTTGTAAGGTTTGTAGGCCTAATTGGTTTTGCAATTTTAGCTTATAAAGCAAACGAACAAGGCAGACAAACAGAAATGATTATTTACGGTGGACTTGCATTACTATTTCAACCGTTTTTCAAAATCGCAATTGGCAGAGAAATTTGGAACATAGTTGATGTGCTTGTTGGTTTAGCGTTATTGGTTTCTATTTTTATAAAGTCAAAATCATCCAATGAAAAATAAAATCCTCATTATAATAGCAATTTTATTGATACTGCTTCTCGTAACGGTTAGATATCAGTTCAATAAAAGATTTGAAGTGTTCAAGACATCTGTTTCCCTTTACGAAACAACACAGTTAGAAAATTTTAGAAAGGAAAAAGAAAACCATGTTGCTTATCTTTCCAGTGGCGATAAGAAAATTTATCAACTCTTTACAGAGCAGTTTGATGAAAGTAAATCTATGTCTAATAGAGATACTACATTCTCATTTTTGTATTTAAGTGGAAGTGTGAAATACAAATTTCCATCACTTAAATACATTAATTGCCTTAACAGCAAGTGTTTAATTGACAAACAGAATGAAATAAATCAAAAACTTATTGTTATTAAGGAAACAGAATTTAAAAATAAATTCGGGGAGTCATTTTCACTTTGGTATCCTAAATTGAAAGAAGAAAAACTTTTAAAGAAAACAAACAAGTCGGGTGATTGCAGCGGTTTCTTTCCAAACCTTAATGAAATTTCTTTTGATGCAAATGTTTGGCAGGACTTTGAGAATTTTTTGATTGCATATAATTCTGAAGCAAGAGCATCACAAATTCAAAATAAGCAGATAGAAAATCAGTACTCTTCAAATGTAGCAGCAACAAAAAGGCAATTGAAAAGTGGTGTCATGGATTATTTTAATGATAAACTTTCGAATAGAAAATCACAAATTTTAACATATGTAACCGAAACAAAAACTTATAGCTCTCCAAGCTTAGGACTGATTACTTACAGCAGCAGTAAAGCAAAATTTGACAAACAAATATTTCAGAATGTAGCAGATGAAGCTTTTGAGGAGCAATGGAAATACAACTCTTTAAGCACAGGTGCTATGCCTTACTCATACTGTTATGGTGCGAGCAATTATTGCGGGAGTTACAGTTGTTCAAAGATTTCAGTTCGGACAGGTGGTGCAGATGTTTTGGTAACAGTTAAAGATGGCAGTGGAGATGTTGTTCGACATGCATACATAAACGGAGGGTACAGTTTTACATTCAATGTACCTGACGGACAGTATCAAGTGTTTTTCTATTCAGGAACAGGTTGGAATCCCAACAAGTTTATGACATCAACATCTTGCGGAACATTGCATGGAGGATTCGTTTTGGATGAAGACGTTACAAAAGACAATTATATTTCTCTTTACAGTCAGATTATGACTTACGAATTGATAATGCAAGAGAATGGAAATTTAAGCACTAAACCAAGTTCAAAAGATGAAGCATTTTAAATAGCCCACGCAAAAGCAAGCACATTTGCAATTCGCACAAGCCAACGCACAGACCAAAAATTGCAATAGAGCTTGCTTTGCCAACGCAGATAAAAATTGTTTTTAAAAAATTTCCCAACGCTTCAAAAAAATAAAAATACACCAACACGCAGCCCGAAAAACACAGCAGACAATGACACAGAAACTCAATAATGACAAGGCATACAACGACACGACAGAAAAGAAGCACGAACCGGTAACAGCGGGTTTAAGAAATTGGCGGTTCAGTGGTTAATTGAACATTTGTTCTTCGTATCAAGTTCGGTGCTGGCAGACAGTTTTGTGCTTCGAAATGTCCGTAATCGCCAAGCCGCAAAACGTTAGCGGTAATACAAAACGACCGCATACAGAAACAAAACTGCAATGAACAAAATGAAAGTATTTACAAAAAAGAGAATTTTAATTATCGTTGGATTGTGTTTATTTCTATTGCTATCAATACCTTTTTATGTAAAATATAAAGCACGGCACAAAGTATTCAGCAATGTTGAAAATGTAAATAATAAAGACTTTGCTATTGTCTTAGGAGCAGCAATAAAAAACAATAATGAACCTGGAAACTATTTGAAATACCGCTTAGACGATGCTCTAAGTTTATATAAATCTGGAAAAATTAAAAAAATACTGATTTCAGGAGACAATGGAGAAGATGCTCACGATGAAATTTCAGTTATGAATAACTATCTTGTTAGAAACGGAGTTCCTCAAGATATTATTTTTGGTGATTATGCTGGTTTCGATACTTATTCAACTATGGAAAGAGCAGACAAAGTATTTGATATTGAAAATGCAATAATTGTATCGCAAGGCTTTCATTTGCAAAGAGCAGTTTACATTGCAAGGAAAAAGGGAATTGATGCAACAGGCTATGCGACAAAACAATCTTTTGGTAAACGAAGATATTTCCTAAGAGAGCATTTTGCTACTATCAAATCGTTTTTTGACTGTATTATAAATAGAAAATCAAAATATTATGGAAATAAAGTAAATACAGACGAAAAATCTAATATCAAAATAGAACAATTAAAATAAATGGGCGAACAGCTAACACAGGTTTTGCAAAAGTGGCGGTTCAGTGATTCGTCTCGTCTGAGACGAAATGGTTAATCAAAGTTTGGTTCTCCGCATCAATCCCGCAAAATTCGGGATGGTGAAAATCGCCACCTTCGCCAAGCCCGAAACCGTTATGCGTCAGCTCAAAAAAAGACAACGGATACTAAAAAATAAACATAGATGAAGCAATTATTCTCATACGGCTTTAAAAATTGGTGGTTAATACCTCTAATTTCTGCGACCTTAATTGGACTATCTTTCATATTTGACAACATATGGTTTATAATTATAGGATTACTACTTGTGACAATTTCTGTTATCTACCAATTTATTAAAAAAGGATGGAAAAAAGGATGTCTGACTGGATTAACAATGCTTGTAATAATTGCCTTATCTGCTTTTTGGTTTTTTTTACAACTATTCCCAAGTCCAGGAAAAATCCACAGACAATATTCAGAGCGTTACGAGAATAGGACTGAAATTCAAAGGATAATTGGTGTGGGAATTCCAAAATTTAAGATTGTTGACTCTAAGCTTATACATTTGAGCGAACACCGTGACTTTGAATTTGAAGTCCAAACTATAATTGAATTTAAAGAACTACCAGACGACAAATTATTTGAAAAGCTTGACAGTATTATTAAAATTACTATTCCACAAGAACCAGATGAAAATTCAAGCTTTTTTTACTACGGTTTAGGAAATATTTACCGTTGCTGGTCGAAAGATGGCAACAAATATGAATATGAGAGGGATACCGATTTTGGAGAGAAGTTTCTTCACAGTAAGGATGCATATTTTAAGTTTGAATTTATAAAGGGAGCTAAAACTGCTAAAATCGTATATGGGAATTATTAATATTAATTACAAATCAATTAAATGTGGACAAGAAAGCCGAACGCATAACAGCGGGTTTAAGAAATTGGGGGTTCAGTAATTAATTGAACATTCTACCTCGCATCAACATTTGTGGTGTATTGACAGTTTTGTGCTCCGAAATCGCCAACTTCTTTTTTTGCAAAACGCTATGAGCAATGGCAGGACGATAAAACACTAACATAAAACAGACAGAAAATGAGTGACATTTTACAATACACTAAAGGAGAAAAAATATCTCTTAAAAAACATTTCAACGAGAAGTGGCTTCAAGACAGAATTGAGGAAGATCCATCTATTCTTGGACTTGGAGAACTAGACCCAATTCAACGTGAAAGAAAACAATCAAGTGGAGGACGCATTGACTTTCTTTTTCTAAACAACGAAACTGAAACAATGTATGAAACCGAAATACAACTTGGTGCGACTGATGAAAGCCACATAATTCGGACAATTGAGTATTGGGACATTGAACGTAGACGCTTTCCTTCAAAAGACCATAGAGCTGTGATTGTTGCCGAAGAAATTACAAATCGTTTCTTCAATGTTATTGCGTTAATGAACCGTTCTATTCCAATTATTGCAATACAACTCAATGCAATAAAGGTTGACAACAAAATATTATTAAGTTTTACGAAAGTGCTTGACATCTATGAGACACCAGAAGATGAAGAAAACTTAGGTGGTGAGGAAGTTGGACGACCATATTGGGAAAAGAAATCTAATCCTAAATCAATTGTAATTATGGACGAGATGATAAAAATTGCCGAAAAGACTTATCCCAATTCAAAAGTGACATACAACAAATATCATGTTGCATTGGGGACATCAAGAATAAATTACATGTGGTTTCATCCGAGAAAATCACCAAGCAATTGCCACTTTGAAATTAAAATAGACAAAGACATTATTGCAGACGCAAAGGCGACATTTGACGAATTAGGTATTTCATATACACCACGTAAAGAGGATAGACTTGCAATATCAATACAAGGTGACGAATTAAAAAAACACGTTGAGAAAATTACATCAATTATAAATCAATCAATAGTGACCTTTTCATGACAGACAAGAGAACCACTGGCTATAACAGCACCTACAAGAAATTGGCGGTTCAGTGGTGGCAGACATTTTTGTGCTTCGAAATCCCGCCCTTAGCAAATCTGCAAACCTTTATAGGCTATTTTAAACAATACAAATGAATCATACTTTAAAATATTTATTTTTCGTTTGCTTAATAGTTGTCAGTTGTGGACAAACAAATAGCAAGGGAGCTATATCAGAAACGAAATTAACCGATTCTTTTGAAAATAGCCTAATCCATATAGACACAGCAGGAAAGACTATAAAAACAAGATTCAAACCCCCAGTCGGATTTCATCGAAAAATCGTTGAAGAAAATTCTTTTGCAAACTACCTGCGTAGTCTTCCTTTGAAACCATCAGGTACAAAAGTAAAATACTATAATGGCGAAATAAAATATGACAATGTTTATGATGCAGTTGTTGATATGGAAATTTCAAACCAAAATTTACAACAATGTGCAGATGCGGTTATGCGCCTACGAGGGGAATATCTATATTCAATTAAAGCGTATGACCAAATTTCATTTACTCTTACAAATGGTTTTAAAATGGACTACTCTGAATGGATAAAAGGAAATAGAATAAATGTAAATGGCAACAAAACAGTTTGGCTTAAAATAACTGAACCATCAAACACCTACAAAGATTTTAGAAACTATATGGAATTTGTTTTCACTTATGCAGGAACACTTTCATTGTCAAAATCTCTGCACCCTAAAAATATCAGAGATATGGTTATCGGAGATATTTTTATCTTAGGAGGTTCACCCGGACATGCAGTTATTGTTGTTGACATAGCTGAAAACGATACTGGTGATAAAGTTTTTTTACTTGCACAGAGTTATATGCCTGCTCAAGAAACGCAAATTCTAAAAAACAACAATGACAACAATTTAAGTCCTTGGTATAGTGCAAATATTGTCGGACAACTTCACACGCCACAATGGACATTTGAGGTTGAACAATTAAAAACTTGGTAACAAATAGTGAAATAAAATAGCATAAACAAGGGTTCTGTGTCATAAGTGATGATGTGCGTACTTGAAGCTTTGTGCTTCATATCAAAATTTGTGTTTGGTTGACAGTGAACAGCTTCGAAATCGCCACTTTCGCCAAGAGCCAAAACGTTAGGCGTAATTAAAAATGGTTATGAAAAATGAAGAGAATCCTCTTAATAACATGTATACTAGTAAATATGAGTATTAAAGCTCAAATACTAAACGTAAAAGATCTTGAATTATTATTAATCTTTAATAATGAAAAAATCGATACTTATCTATCAAACAAGGGATTTTTATTTGAATCTATAAAAGAATTGGATGATTGTGGCCAAATAGAATACAAGTATAATATACCTATGTTGCAAAGAGAATACTTTTCAAAATTCAATTATTTTAATGGAAAAAAACTTATTACATATTGCATTTTTGATGTCAAAGCTTATTCTAGTATTAAACAACAAATTACAAATAGTGGATTCGTTTTTATCGAACAGTATAATTATCAAGGCAAATTAGTCTTAAAATATAAAAAGGGTGATATATACTTATCAATTTGGTCAGGTAAAGACGAAGCAGATATATATAATATATATGAAATTAATTTAAGTAATAAGGAATAATGAAAAGACTAACAAAATACGAAAGAATCTATATGGCTTTTGCCAGTTTTTGGTTATTTATTTGTTTTATTATTTATTTAAAATCGACACAAGAGGCAGAAATTATAAATTCTAATCCAATTAATAAAGAGTTACTATCTCTATCTAAACCAGATTTTGGTTTTCCAGAATTATTGATGGTTGGAGTATCTCCATTCGTTTTATTTACTATTTATATAGTTTTTTTGAAAAAGAATTAATAATATGGGACTAAAAAAGATTGAAAGTAAATAGTCATGTAAAATACTTAAATCATTCAAGCTAATGACATTATTTAATTCGTAAAACATCTATAAAATAAAATAAACTTAGTGCAAAAATATTATTCCTTGTGAAATATGGATCTTGATTTCGTTAATCTTGTTTGGTGGTAATATTTTTGGTATGTTTACTTTTTCTTGTCTCTTCTACAAAAATGCTTAACACCAAAAATATAGCAACAGCAATATCCAGTAAATTCCAAACGGTACGTAGTTGGGGAATTTAAGCCCTTTCAAAAAATACTACATTGCACCAAAAATGACAGCTCAAAGCGAGAAAGATAAATCAATCATACCTGTTAGCACATTAAACATAGCTAGAGTTGAGAACTCAGTTAGAATCTTAAATAAGATTTTATACGGCAGCATATCTGATTTGTTTAATCAAGCTTTTTGTAAACTGAATAGCAAACAAGCCTTAAGTGTTGATACTGATTATCTATATTTATTAGAAACAAATCCTTCGCACAGAAAATATGCCGTTTATAATTAGATAGCTAACAACGATGATGACTATAGAGAAGCTTTAGTATTGTTTAATAAGGTTATAAAGATAAAACCCAAAAATATCTTATCTATTGAAATGGGCGCTATTTGTAAAAATAGGCTTGGTAGGTATAATGAAGGAATTGAAGATTACACCAATGCCATTGAAATTGATCCTAAATATTTCTTTGCCTATAATGGTAGAGGAATTGCAAAAAGTGATTTAAAAGACTATCAAGCCGCCATTGAAGATTACAACAAAGCTATTGAAATTGATCCTAAATATACTGCTGCATATACTAATAGAGGAATTGCAAAAAGTAACCTAAAAGACTATCAAGCCGCCATTGAAGACTATACTACAGCCATTGATATTGATTCTAAATATGTATCTGCATATTTCAGAAGAGGAAATGCAAAAAGTAACCTAAAAGACTATCAAGCCGCCATTGAAGACTATACTACAGCC
>JBAXUV010000027.1:0-26377 GCA_037129425.1 Sphingobacteriia bacterium | reverse complement strand
ATGGCATTTTCTACCCCATAACAAAATCCAAAATGGCGGGCTAAATAAATATGAATGGGTCCTAAATCTAAAAGGGTGGGAGTAAAGTCTTTTTTTAATTTATCCGCAGCTTTTCTTTGTTCCTTAATCTTACTGATTAAATTACTTCTGTATATATTGGGTATGCTGAATTGTTTCATTGCTTATTTAAACAGCGAAGGTACTGAATTGTTGTTTCTGAATATTTTTTTACAAAAAGGATTGAATTTTATGCTAGTTATAATGCTCAATGTTTAATAATCTAAAAAAATCCTTTTCATCCATTTCCCTAACTTCCCCCGGTTGTAAATTGCCTAATTCCAGGTCTTCAATGCTCACTCTGACCAATCTTTTTACTCTATGGCCAATGGCTTTCACCATTTTTCTTACTTGATGAAATTTGCCTTCTGTTAAACTGATGCGTAGCCATGTATAATCAATATGCTCGGTCATTGTATAGGGGGAATTGAAATTGAAGGGAGGGTCGGCAACAATTTCGGCTTTGCAAGAACTCATATAGGTCGCACCGTTTTCAATGACCATTGCTACGCCATTTTGCAATCTTGCAATATTTTCTGGGCTCACTCGCTTATTGACCAATACCATATAAACCCGCTCATGTGGCTTTTCTCCCTGAAACAATAATTTGGTCACTTTTTTATTGGTCGTTAAAATCAATAAGCCTTCTGATAGATTGTCTAATCTGCCAATGGCATGAGTACCTTCCGGAAAATCAAAATCAATATCGCCCAGCAGATTCACTTCATGACTACTCACAAATTGCGAAACCATATTGTATGGTTTGTTTAGAATAAAATATCTATGTGCACCCAAACTCATATCTCATATCTCTTATCTCTTATCTCATAACTCTTATCTCATAACTCATATCTCATAACTCTTATCTCATATCTCTAATCTCTGCCTACTAATGGAAACAATAAGTTAACAGTAGTTCCTTCATTCACAATACTTTCAATTTCAATGGAACCATTTTGCATATTCATAAAGTCTTTACAGAGCACCAATCCAAGGCCAATTCCTTTTTCGTTATCTGTGCCAAAAGTGGAGAATGTAACATCATCTCTAAATAATTTCTCCAGATTTTCAGTGCTGATGCCAAGGCCTGTATCTTTAATAATGATGAATGCATTTCTTTTATTACGCATGGTATAGATTTCTATATTACCGCCTTCTTTAGTGAACTTAATTGCATTCGATAATACATTTCGAATAATAAAAGCTGTCATGTTTTTATCGGCCCAAACCAATTGATTATGTAATTTGGTGTTAATGGTTATTTTTTTATTAGTAGCACTTTGTCGGAGAATATCAACAGTATCATTAATCGATTTAGAAAGATCAATGGGTTCCAGAGAAGCATGCACTTCACCAGTTTGAGACCTCGACCACAGCAATAATCCATCCAGCATTTCCACTACTTTTTTTACATGGATATTCAGATTGGTCGATACAAATTCTATTTCGGTTTCAGTAAAACTGTTGAAATTTTCTTTGTAGTAATCCAGAAAACTGATAATGCTCGAAAGGGGAGCGCGCATGTCATGCGAAATGATCGACAAAAATTTATCTTTCTGAGAATTGGTTTTTCTTAAGCTCTCTTGGTTATTGATTAATTCGGTATTTTTTAAAGAAAGAATATTGTTTTTATTTTGAATGATACTAATACTCCTTCTGATTTTACGAATGGATAGATTAAAGTTATTAGTGAGTTCGCCAATTTCATCTTCTCTATACGGGTCAATAAATCTGGGGTTGATATCTTCTTTAAATTGCGTTGCAACTACTTCTTTAATGGCGTTATTCAGCCTTACTATGGGCTTGGTTATTTCAACCGCTAATACATAACTCATTAAAATGCCCACAATAAAAGTAACAGCAATCAGGCCAATAAATATATAATTGAGTACCTGTAAATCTTCCTGATAAATTCGTTTGATAGTATCAATCGTAATTTTAATTTGAAGATCAGTTTTTTTACTTTGTTCTGCTAATTCATTGCTCAATCCAGTTTCTTTGGTATGACCAATGATTCTTTCTAAAGCAACAATTCTGGCAAAATTTCTTTTGTAAGATCCTAAGATGAGCAATGTGCTGGGACTGTTTACATACATCTTCATTGCCTGGGCTGCAATGGTGTCGAAGCGTTCAGCTGCTTTTTTATCTTTGTGTAAAAAATAATTGATTTCCTGTTGTTTCAATTCTTCCAGAATAGAAGGATTGATCAGGTTATTCGATTTTAATTCTTGGGTATAGTTTTGCAAACTTCCAATTAATCCCAATTTTCCGAAGCCCAGTTGTTTTACCGAATCGATCATCTGAACAAATAATTCATCTTGGGTATGAATGTCTTTGGTGATGGTAATTATTTGTTCATTTAAAGCTTGTTTATTAGTAAGTTTTTGTTGATTTATTTGAGTAATATTTTCATCAATCTGCCTTAGGATCATTCGATACCTGCTGATCGCTTCGCTGTTGCCAGTTCTAAAAAAATCTTCATTCAATCTTTCATTCAGTAAAAAATCTTGTTTTGCTTCATTTTGTTGTTGCACTTTAATGCGGATATCTTCTGTTTTATCCAACAAAAATTCTACAGCACTTCGTTTATTGTTAACAGTAACAGTAACATAAATAATGGTTACAGTAACCAGCAATATCAGAAAATGCGAAAAAAACAGTTTATTTCTGATACTAAGTCGTTGAAAAGGGTTTTTCATCATTTCTTTTTCAAACAGATTGGTTTATTGAATTATTCAAGCACAAGATACTTAGTTTTGCAGCATGCATTATGTTTCGGTAGAAGGGTTAACCAAAAGCTATGGTATTAATCCACTTTTTAGCAATATTTCATTTCATATCAACGAGGGAGATAAAATAGCCCTGATTGCCCGCAATGGCATCGGAAAGTCAACCCTATTGCGTATTTTAACGGGAAAAGAAACCCCTGACTCAGGTAAATCCTGGGTACATAAAGATGTAACAGTAGCTCTTTTTGAGCAGGATCCTCAATTTGAAGAAGCTAAATCGGTATTGGAAAATATTTTTGAGCTCAATCACCCGATCATTAATGCCATCAAGAAATACGAAGTGGCCATTGAAGAAGAAGATGCCGATGGTATTACGGAAGGTATTGAAGCTATGGACAATCTCAATGCCTGGGATTTTGAAACCAAAGTGCACCAGATTCTGGACAAATTGAATATTCATCACCTCACCAACCCGGTGAAAGAGTTGAGCGGTGGTCAAAGAAAAAGGGTAGCATTGGCCAAAACCTTGATCAATATTGGGTTTTCGCACCAGCACACACTGCTGATGATGGATGAACCTACCAATCATTTAGATGTAGAAATGATCGAATGGCTAGAGAATTATTTGAATCAGGAGAAAGTAACCTTGCTATTAGTAAGCCATGATCGATATTTCCTGGATGCAGTATGTGATGAGATCTGGGAATTGGAAAGGGAGAAGTTGTACACTTATAAGGGAGATTATGAGCAATTCATGGAGCAAAAAGCGGCCCGTTTAGAAAGCGAACAGGCCAGCATCGACAAAGCAAAGAATACTTATCGTAAAGAATTGGAATGGATGCGCAAGCAGCCAAAGGCAAGAACTACAAAAAGCAAGAGCCGTCAAGATAATTTTTACGAAGTAGAAGCAAGGGCAAAGCAAAAAATAGAAGATACCCAGCTACAATTAGAAGTAAAAATGAGTAGGTTGGGAGGGAAGGTGGTAGAGATGAAAAAAGTGTACAAATCATTCAATGATCTACCCATTTTAAAGGGATTTGAATACACATTTAGCAAAGGAGAAAGAGTAGGAATTGTAGGAAAAAATGGTGTTGGAAAATCTACTTTTCTCAACATGTTGCAATTAATTGAACCAGCAGATAGTGGTAAAATTAATGTGGGCGATACGGTGTTATTTGGTAATTTTTCTCAACAAGGATTGGTGATCAAAGAAGACATGCGGGTGATAGAATATGTGAAAACATTTGCAGAAAATTTTCCTTTGGCCAATGGAGGTAGTTTGAGTGCTGCACAATTTTTAGAATTATTTTTATTTACTCCTGATAAACAATACACGTATTTATCTGCATTGAGTGGGGGAGAAAAAAAGCGATTGCAATTGTTAACCGTACTGTTTCGCAACCCCAATTTTTTAATTCTCGATGAGCCTACCAATGATTTGGATCTGCCTACATTGGCTGTGTTGGAAAATTTTTTAAGTGACTATCCGGGATGTATTTTAATTGTATCGCACGATCGATATTTTATGGATCGATTGGTAGACCATTTATTTGTTTTTGAAGGAAACGGAGAGATCCGTGATTTCCCTGGAAACTATACCCAGTATAGAATCTGGCAGAAAGACAATGAGAAGCTGGTCAATAAATGGGATCTGCTCGAAGCAGGAAAACGCAAAGGTGCATCAACCGAAAGTTTGGTGATGAATGAACAGGCAAAATCAAATGAACCAAACAAAACAGTCACAAAAAGAGCATTGACTTTTAAAGAGAAAAGAGAGTTTGAACAACTTGAAAAAGACATGCCTGAATTAGAAAAAGAAAAGCAATCACTTACATTGGAAATGAGCACAGGAACATTAACGTTCGATGCCATTCAAAAAATAAGTGATCGCCTTATTGTAATAACCAATCAATTGGAAGAAAAAGAATTGCGTTGGTTAGAACTCAGTGAGCTCGTTTAAATGCTTTTAAATAAAACTGATCAATTCCACATCAAAAATCAATGTGCTGTTCGGTCCTATTTGTGCACTTACCTGACGATCTCCATATCCTAAATGTGGAGGAATAAAAAAACGCCATTTGCTACCGGTAGGCATTAATTGCAAACCTTCGGTCCAACCTTTAATGACCATATTCAATGGGAAAGAAGCAGGCTTACCTCTTTGAACAGAGCTATCAAAAATAGTTCCATCAATTAATGTACCGTGGTAATGACAGGTTACTTCGTTATGTGCTGATGGTTTTTGTCCAACACCAGCAGTTAACACTTCATATTGTAAACCACTAGGCAATTCAGTAACGCCTTCTTTGGTTTTATTGGCAGCTAAAAAATCTTGACCTGCTTTTAAATTAGCAGCGGCTTTTTCTGCTTTTATTTGAGCCAATTGATCAGATACACCCATAATTTATTTTTTTGCAAAAGTATAGCTTTCAATCCTTAGTTTTGCAGCGGCAGGTCTCGCACGACCAGCTCCTGCTGAACTTCCCCAGGGCAGGAATGCAGCAAGGATAAGCGGTTGTAGCGGTGCGATGTGAGTAGCCTGCCATTTTTTTTCCACCCCCCAACCCCCTAAAGGGGGAGAAAAAGAAGAGAGGGGGTTGAGGATAAATTTACAAATCATATACCCATAAAGGTTTTACCATGAAGTTTTTCATCGACACTGGCAATCTTGCACAAATTAAGGAAGCGAATGATTTAGGAATTTTGGACGGTGTAACCACCAATCCATCATTAATGGCTAAAGAAGGCATTAAAGGTGAAGAAGCCATTGCCAATCATTACAAAACCATTTGTGATTTAGTGGATGGAGACGTTAGTGCAGAAGTACTTTCTACCGATTTTGCTACCATGGTAGAAGAAGGAAAGAAATTAGCCGCTATTCACCCGAATATAGTGGTGAAAGTGCCGATTATTAAAGACGGTATTAAAGCCATCAAATGGTTTACAGACAATGGTATCAGAACCAATTGTACATTGATATTTTCAGCAGGCCAGGCAATTTTAGCCGCAAAAGCAGGAGCATCTTATGTTTCTCCTTTTATTGGTAGAATTGATGATAGTGGTTGGGATGGTATGGAATTGATTGGACAATTGAGACATATTTTTGATGTGCAACAATACAAAACAGAGATCTTAGCAGCATCTATCAGAAATCCTTTGCATATTATTAAAGCGGCTGAATTAGGCGCAGATATTTGTACCTGTCCATTGGATTCTATTTTAGGAATGCTCAAACATCCGTTAACAGATATCGGATTGGCCAAATTTTTGGAAGACGCTAAAAAAATGTAGTTGAGTTTATTCGATTCATTCCACGATTCGAGCATCAACTTATTGCCCAAAGATGGGGAAGTGCATTATTTTGGAACCATTTTCTCCAAAACAGAAGCGGATTTTTATTACCAAGAACTTTTCAATAACATCGAATGGAAAAATGACGAAGCCGTTATTTTCGGCAAGCATTTTATAACCAAACGCAAAGTAGCCTGGTATGGAGACCAGCCATTCGAATACAGTTATTCCAATAAAACCAAAATAGCATTGCCCTGGACGGAGGCTTTGAAATCCATTAAGTCCGTTGCAGAAGCCAGCACCCAAGAAACCTATAATTCTTGTTTACTCAATTTATACCACGATGGTAAAGAAGGGATGGCCTGGCACAGTGATGGAGAAAAAGATTTAAAAAAGCATGGAGCTATTGCCTCTCTGAGTTTTGGGGCTGCAAGAAATTTCGGATTCAAGCATAAAGTTGATCAGACAAAAATCATGCTACAATTAGAGCATGGTTCCTTATTATTAATGAAAGGCACCACACAATCCCATTGGTTGCACAGACTTCCTCCCAGCACAAAAATAACTTCCCCAAGAATCAACCTCACTTTTAGAACAATTAATCATTAATTGTTAGTATTTAGTTCTAAAGGCATTTATATATAATATTTATTAATACTATATACTTGGTCGAATAGTTTTTAACAAAATTTAACTTTTTCTTGCACTTTTTAACATTTCGTTTTATATTCATTTTGAAATTGCTATTCTGTCAACCCAAATTTAAACTAAAGCACATGAGAAAAATCTTGACTAGCTTTTTGCTAGCACTGGTGTTTTTTACCATTGCAGCTAAGGCTCAGAATCTGACGTTTTCCGGTAAGATAACCGATGCAAAAGGAGATCCCATTCCTTCAGTGTCTGTTACCATTAAAGGGAAAAAAACCTTAGGAACTGCTACAGATGCCAAAGGAAATTTTAAAATTCCTGCAACAAAAGGCGATGTATTGGTTTTTAGTAGCCTCAATTTTACTCCAAAAGAAATTACGGTTGGATCAAATACAACCATTAATGTTTCTTTAGAAAGCTCAGAAGCTGCCTTGGCAGAAGTAGTAGTTACAGCAATGGGTATCAAGCGTTCTGAGAAAGCAATTGGTTATGCGGTATCTAAAGTAGATCCGGGTACCCTTTTACAAAAATCGGAACCCAATATCTTGAATGCACTTGCAGGTAAAGTACCGGGTGTTGATATTCGTGCAGGGCAAGGTGCTCCGGGAGCAGCTTCTCGTATACAAATTAGAGGGGTATCATCCTTCAATGGCGGTGAACCTTTGATTGTGGTTGATGGAATTCCCTACAGTAATAACTTAGTTAACACAACTAGTCCATTTTCTGGCGGTGGTACTTATGGTTCAGGTTTAGGAAACCTCGATCCGAACGATATTGAATCGATGAACGTATTGAAAGGAGCAGCTGCTTCTTCTTTATATGGTTCACGTGCTGCAAATGGGGTAGTATTAATTACTACTAAATCAGGCGCGCCTAAAAAAGGAGCAAAATCATTGAACGTTACTTATAGAGCAGGATACAGCATCGAAAAAATTGCAGACATTCCTACATTCCAAAACTCATATGGAGCAGGAGCAAACTTCAGAACCCAGTCTTCTAATGGATCCTGGGGTGCAAAATTTGGTAAAGGAGTAATTTATGATGCAAGTGGTTTGGTGATTGGAACTTCAGCATCAGGAATTGATTCTATTCCTGCAACCACCTGGGCCACCATGTTTGCTTCATATCCAGAATTATTTCCCAACGGACGTTTAGCCTACAAAGCAGTTCCCGATAATGTATCTTCTTTATTTAATACAGGAAACCTGGTTGAAAACTCTATTGGTTTAAATGGCGGTGAAGGAAATACCATTTTTAATGCAACACTTTCTAGGGTAGATCAAAAAGGATATATCACCAATTCAAGCTATACTAAAAACAATATTAGTGTAGGTGGTCAAACAGCAATAGGAAATCTTACTGTGGGCGCAAACATTGCATATACAAGAAGCAAACAAATTGGAGGTTTCATCGGACAGGCACAAAGCTTTATTTCTCAGTGGGGTCGTACTTATACAATGGCCAGAAACTGGGACATCACTGGTTGGCCTTCTGAAAATAGAGCTGGTCAACAAATTGGTTTTAATGATGGTCAGTACACCAACCCAGTTTGGGGAGCTTATAACAATGTAATTACTTCTGTTGATGATCGTATTGTAGCCAATTTAAGAGCAACTTATAAATTCAGCAATAGACTTAAACTCGATGTGAACGCAGGGGTGAATAGCTACGCATTGTTTAGAGACCAGATCATTAATAAATCTTCATTAGGTAGTGCAGATAATTTATTGGGTACTTTAACTAAAGTAGTGAACAGAACACAAGAGATCCAAGCAAAAATTGCTTTGGCTTATAACAATCCAAAAATATTCAAGGACTTTAGCTTGGATGTAAACTTAGCGAGTGATGTGAACTCAAGGGTTGGAACTGCAACTACTGATTATGGTGTAGATTTTGTAATTCCTAATTTATTCAATCTTACCAATACACGTCGTCAAACTTTTAGCGGAGATACAAAGAGTAATAGAAGATTGGTTGGTATTTTTGCAGACGCATCAATTGGTTATAAAGGATTTGCTTACTTAAACTTAACTGGAAGAACTGATCTTACTTCAACACTTCCTTATCAAAACGCAAGATATTTTTATCCGGGTATTTCTGGATCACTCGTGTGGACAGATGCTTTCAATCTAAAATCTAAATGGTTAGATTACGGTAAAGTGCGTGTTGGATATGCAAAAGTGGGTAATGATGCAGCACCTCAAAATGGTGAACCAATCTTTAACTTGAATGCTTTAGGATTCTTAGGACAGCCCCTAGCAACTAGAGGAGGTGCAACATTCGATCCAAACCTTACTCCAGAGTTTACTACCGAATTAGAAATTGGTACAGAAGCTAAATTCTTTAAAAACAGATTGGGCTTTGAATTTACTTGGTACGATAAAGTATCTACTGATTTAATTTATGCCATTAATTTACCAGTAACCAGTGGTTATACATCATTCTTCACTAACCTTGGTGAAATACAAAACACTGGTTTAGAAATTGCTTTAGATGTAAAACCAATTGTAAATAAAAACTTTGAATGGAATATTCGAGGAATTTTTACCAGGAATGTTAATATGGTAAACAGATTGGTACAAGGACTTACCAGAGATCAATTGGGAGGATTTAACTGGATTGAACCTGGTTTCCCTTATGGTTATTTAAGAGGTTCTTATTCTGCAAGAACACCTGAAGGGGAGTTATTGATCAGCCCAGTTTCTGGTATGCCATTTTTAGATCCTAACCCAGGCATGGTTGGTAATCCAAATGCTGATTATAAGTTAGGTATCACCAATACTTTCTCTTATAAAGGATTTCAGTTGAGTGTACTTTGGGATATGACCAAAGGAGGCGCATTCTATTCTGAAACCATCAGTGGTATGTTAGGAAGAGGTGTTACAAAAGACACTGAAGACAGAGAGAAGAATCGTGTAATTACTGGAGTTTATGGAAACGCTACTCCTGTTACAGGTGCCGATGGATTGAATAGGTATACCCCAATTTTGGTTGGTGGTAAAACAGTGCCTAACCAAACCAGGGTTACTACAAATGATTTATTTTTTACTGCAGGAACTGGTGCAAGTTTTGCAACCAATGGAGCATTTGAATATGCAGTGTTTGATGGAACTGTTTACAGATTAAGAGAAGTAGTATTAGGGTATACATTACCAATGGCTTTTGTACGTAAACTTAGATTATCGAATGTTACTTTATCATTATCTGGTCGTAACCTTTGGTTCTTAGCACCTAACGTGCCTAAGTACATGAATTTTGATCCGGATATCAATTCAGTTGTTGGAAGTGGAACACAAGGTGTTGAAACTGGTGGTGCTCCAAGTTCTAAAAGATTCGGTATCAATTTAAATGTAACATTCTAATAACACCATTTAAAACTTCAATTATGAAAAGGAAATATTTTATATACACTTTTGCAGCACTAACGGTGCTCTCCTTGATTGGAACCGGCTGTAAGAAGTTTCTGGATGTAAATAAAAACCTCAATAGTCCTACACCTTCCTCTGTGCAGTTATCATTTGTATTAAGTGCAGCAGAGCGCAATATTGCAAACAATATGGCTCTCGGAACTGGTTTGGGAAATACCATGGCAGTTTATACGCACTCATTAACTGGCCGTGTTGGTGCAGATAGATATGGTGCAGGTGCAGCAGGATGGGATGGTTTATACGGAGCCCTGGCCAACTTGAATGTAATTATTGATAGAGGTACAGCTGAAAAACGTTTTCGTTATGTTGGTATAGCAAAAATTTTAAAAGCCTATACTTTCAGCATATTGGTTGATGTTTATGGAGATGTTCCATTCTCTGATTTCGATCAATTCTTAACAGGATCTTATCAACCAAAATTTGATAAAGGAGCTACTATTTATCCTAAACTATTTGCTTTATTAGATGAGGGAATGGCGGATTTAATTAATCCTGCAGTAAACCCATCTGTGCCTGGAGCCGATGATTATATCTATAAAGGAAATGTAACGAACTGGAGAAAAGCAGCGAATACCATTAAGTTGAAATTGTATACCCAGGTTAGACGTGTGCAAAATGTACAAGCAGAAGTAAATGCTTTATTGGCCACTCCAGCAAATCTTATTAATTCTCAAGCAGAAAGTTTCATGTTGCCTTATGGACCAATTGGTGCAACAGATGACAGACATCCTGCATTTGGTGATTACAATGCTACACAAAGAGGAGGTCAGCTTTTCAGCCCATGGATGTATGAGATCATGAAAGGGGTTAATCCAAATATCTTAACAGGAGTTGCTGATCCAAGAATTCCTTATTATATCTATAATCAAAAAACTCCAATTGGTGGTTCAAATGGTGTACCTGAAAACTGTACAGAATATCGTGATGGTGGATTTATCTCCATTGTGTTTGGTTCTGCTGGTCCTTGCAGAGATGGTTCAAATAGTCAAACCTATTCTTTGTTAGGAATATATCCTGCAGGAGGTCGCTTTGATGTAGGTGCAGGAATTTCAATCAATACAATCGGGCCACAAAACGCTGGAACCGGTGCCCTGCCTCATCAATTTTTGACTTTTGCTGATCGTTTATATTTAGAAGCTGAGTTAATCAATGTAGGACTTGTTGCTGGAGATGCCAGAGCAGTATTTAGCAGAGCGATGGATGAATCATTTGCACAAGTAGATAATATCATTGTCAACTTTGTAAAACCAGGTTCAGCAGGTGCTTCACAAACAGTTCCATTGATTGCTACTTTACCTGCAACCACTGCTTATAAAGCGGGTGTATTAGCAGCCTATGATTTAGGTAATGCAGCTAAAAAGTTAGAATATATCATCACTGAAAAATGGATTAATAGAATTGAAAATCCAATTGATAACTATACCGATTACAGAAGAACTGGTTATCCGGTTTTATTTGCCCCTGCTCCAGAGGGTACCGTTTCGAGTGTACAACCTCCCAATGGGCCAGCAATACCTGTAAATAACGATAGAAAATATCCTTGGTCATTGCCGTTTAATCTTACTGAGATTCAATTAAACTCCAATGCGCCACCACAAAAAGTTCCTGAATCATTTAAAGTATTCTGGCAACCTTAATCGATCAACAATTCATTAAAACTTCAGATTATGAAATTCAACAAAATAACTTTAATAATAGCTTTAACTTTTGGAACGATTACAGCGTTTACAGGATGTTCTAAAGATGATGGTGCCATTAAAAATAGAATATCCATCGAAGACGTACCTGTTGTAACAACCAATTTTGAAACTGGTGCAAGCAATGTATTAAGCACTACTATACCAATTACTTCGTTAAGTACCTTTCAAGGCAAGTTTGTAATTAAATTGTATTTTCCGGATGCAGTGCCTCCAACCAAAATTGAAGTTGCTGTAAGAAAGAATAGTATCGCCACTATTACAGGTACTGTGAACAATAACAACGTAAAAATTTTCAAACTCGATGTAACAACTTTGCCAGCTACCTTCAGTGTAACAGCGGCAGAATTAGCCACTTTGTTTGGAACGAATGTTGTAACCAATGATGCATATGATTTTGCACCGAATATATATGTTGGTACAAAAAAATACGAAGCATTTCCTTCTGTTGGAGCTGGCGCTGGCTCTGGTGTAATTGGAATGAATACAATCGGATTCGGAGAATTTGTACGTTATTACTTTAAGTAAAACCTAAGTATCAATTATTATTTAAAAGGCTGCCTGATTCAGGCAGCCTTTTTTTGTACAGCCAATAAATAAAATGATTACTTATTAATGATCTTCAATGCCTCTCTCTTACTGAGTGGAGCCAGTTCATTGCTGGATACAAAAGCTTTTACCCATTGAGGATTGGTTTTACTGTATTCTCTTAAGGCCCAGCCAATCGCTTTTTGAATAAAGAATTCCTTGCTGTCTTTTACATGCAAAATGTATTGGCTTAAAAGCTGGGTGTTCATATCTGCCTTGCATTTTTTTTGAAACAAAATACTATTTCTTTGCAACCAGATATTTTTTGATCGATTCCATTTGGATGTTACAGAAATAATTTGGGTAGGATATTTTTTGAAATAAATAGATAACCAATCAGAAGCAATTCCATCTACAGTATCCCACCAGGATCGATGGATGGTGCAGGATTCAATTAGTTGATGGGATTTTTCATTCCAGATTGAGTGGTTTTTGGCAAATACATCAATAGCAGCATATTGATATTCTCTATAAGGCAGGTTCCATAAATACTCCACTACTTCAACTAATTGTTCGGTAGACAGAATGGGATTGTTTTTGATAAATGGAAAAACAATGGAATCTCTTATGGGAGCTTTGATCCCTAAAAAGTCAAATTGATTAAGCATATAGGCTTTCATACCCCTTGCTTCTGTTGGATTTGCTGCTTTTTTAAATGCATGGATCAAGGGTATGCAATAGTCAGCAGCGTTATCAGATGGGGCTTTATTTTTCATTCAGCAAAGCAGCTTTTACTTCTTGCAATTTTGCTTTTTGAGCGTCAGATACTTTTGGATAATGGAATTTCATTTTTTCAAAATGCTCGGTAATAATTCCTGTTAAACAAAGGCGGGCAAACCATTTATCGTCGGCAGGCACTACAAACCAGGGTGCATCTTCCGTAGAAGTAGCTGATAACATGTCTTCATAGGCTTTCATGTATTCATCCCAATGCATTCTTTCTGCCGCATCTGCAACAGAGAATTTCCAGTTTTTTTCGGGGTTATCTATTCTTTCTATAAATCGTTTCTTCTGTTCATCTTTAGAAACGTGTAAAAATATTTTGATAATGATTGTGCCATTTTCGCTGAGGTTTTTTTCAAATCGATTGATCTGTTCGTATCTCGATTTCCAAAATTGACCATTGATATCTTTGAGTGTATTGATATTGGGTAAATTTTCTTTTAGAATATATTCAGGATGAACACGGGTCACTAAAACATTCTCATAATGCGAGCGGTTGAAAATACCAATCTCTCCTCGCGCAGGTAATTCTTTATAATGTCTCCAGAAATAATCGTGATCTAATTCAATAGAGGAGGGTACTTTGAATGAAGCCACTTTGACCCCTTGCGGATTTAAGCCACTCATTACATGCTTTATCGATCCATCTTTTCCAGCGGCATCCATGGCCTGAAAAACAATTAAAACACTGTATTCATCGTGGGCATATAATTTGTCTTGCATCTTGGCCAGGTTCTTGATGCCATTGGCCATCATCAGTTCGCCTTCTTTTTTATCAATTTTCTTTTGTTTATTATCGGTACTAAAATCTTTCGATAAATTGATTTTTTTACCGGGTTTAACTTTCAAAGATTTCAAATAATTGAGCGAATTTTTTTTCATGATAATGATTTAAGGATTGATGTTGATAGCTGATTTAGATGCATTGCTCTTAATAGCAGCTTCAATGATTTGCATTACATGTAGCCCATCCAATGCAGTTACTGGAGCAGAGCTTGAATGTGCCATTGCATTGTAAATTCCATCGTAGTAATAATAATAATTGCCCTGCACTGAAGGAATTCTTTTGTGCAGGATTTCACCATTTATTTCAGTGTGTAATAAGCCTTGCTCGCTTTCCGGTTCGGTTCCCCAATTGGTTAAGTTAGGTTTTTCATTGGCCAGTAAAGCGATCTCTTGTACATCGGCCCTACTTTTAATGAATGAACCTTTTTTTCCGTGCACTACAAATGCAGGAAGGGCTTCTCTGATCATTAAATTGCTTTTTAGCACTACTCGTTTATCGGAATAATATAAAATGAGCATAAAGCAATCATCTACCTGAGAGTTTGGTCGAAGGGTGCTGATATCTGCCAGTACCGATTCAGGCATACCAAATAAACTCAATGCCTGATCTATTAAGTGGGGGCCAAGGTCATTCAATAATCCAGCGCCTGGCCCGGGAATTTCTTTGTGCAATTTGGGACTCAACAATTCTTTGAAACGATCATAATGAAATTCAGCTTCAAAAATGTCACCTAATAAATTTTGCTCAACAACAGATCTTACGGTGCTGAAATCGCTGTCCCAACGGCGGTTTTGATACACCGATAAAAGCAGCTTATGCGATTTTGCTATTTCAATTAATTCAATGGCTTCAGCTACTGTTGTGGTAAAAGCTTTTTCTACCACCACATGTTTGCCAGCTTCCAATGCTTTTTTACAATAGTCAAAATGGGTATTGGTAGGGGTATTCACCACTACTAATTCAATAGTTGAATCATTCAACAGTTCTTCGAGCGATCGATAAATATGAATGTCTGGATAGAATTGTAAAGATTCATTCTTGGTTCTTTCCAAAATACCCACTAATCTAAACCCAGGGTGTAAATGAATAAAAGGGGCATGAAAAACCCTGCCAGACATACCAAAGGAAAGAATTGCTGTTTGAATTGGATTATTTTCATTAATCATTAATCAACGGTAAATGCTTTTAAAACAAAAACCTCCCTAAATTAGGAAGGCTTTTTGAGATTCTTTAAATGAATTTTATTATTTACTCAAAACCCGTTTAGTTTTAGCATAATTCACATAGTTGTATTTCCCGAAACTGCTAACGTCTAAAATAAGTTCATAGTTGCCCCAGTCATGTTTTGCTTCAGTTTTATATTGTTTATTGCTAACAGCCACTTTGTTCTTGTTTCCTACAAATAATTCTGAAACTGCTCGGCCGTCCATAGATGCAGGTATGGTTAATCCATATAGTTGTAAAATGGTTGGCGCAATATCCACATTCGATGTAGGAATTTCACTGATGTAAGATTGTTTAAAAGCAGGCCCTCCGGCAATTAAGCCAATATGAACTTCATAAGCACTTAAGCTTCCATGACCTGCTACTCCTCTTGCAAAACTAGTTCCGGCATATCCTGTTGTATTTTTACTGTCATTCCAGTTTACATCAATGAGTATGTCTGCCGCTCTTTCAGGGTGGTTCCAATGAATACTTTCAAATGAAAGTGTACCTGCAATATGCCCTTTTGTATCTCCCGATTTTGCCGACTTTGTGAAAATGGCCCCAACCCATTCTTTCGATTGAAGCAGGGTTACTATTTGTTGAATTACCACTTCATTATGGTCTTTCACATAAATAGCCCCCTCTGATAATACTACATCATCTGATTCTTTATCTTTTTTTATACCAGCATTAATCAGTATTTCAGTTATATTTTCTTTTCCAATATGGGTAACAAAACCATGATCTGTTGAGATTAAAATATTGGTTTTGTTTTTTAATCCACTACTATCAATTGCTTTTAATATTCTTCCAAATTCACGGTCAACCGTTTTAATAGATTCGTTAGCTGTTGCAGAGCCAATTCCGTCGCTGTGTGCGGTTCCATCAGGATCAGAATACCATATTGCATTTACCGCAGGTCCTGTAGCAGGTAATCCGTATTTAATGATGGCATCAGTAATCCATTTGTGTTGAGCTGTATTAGGTTTTGTATGAGGAGGGATGGCACCTATTTCGGCTACTATTTTTTCTTTAAGCGAAGCAGGTAAAATTAATCCTGTATTTACTATAGCGCCCGAACCTACTTTATGATTTTGTAGAAGTGCTTGACCAGTAGAGCCAGAACTGAACACCCACATATTTTTACCTGCAGCTTCTAAAACCTCACCAAGTGTGATAGCTGTTAAGAGGTTTCCTCCTGTGGCAACATTTATTTTATTCAATTCTTCTGCTTCACCAGTGTTAAGACCCTTTGTTCTATTTACTTGTGGAAAATAAACAGTGTTACCCATAATGCCATTGGTTGCTGGATAACTTCCTGAAGAGTAAGAGGATGAGTTTACCCTTGTAACCGTAGGGAATACACTGTGGTGCTGATTGCCATAACTACTCTGTTGCTTAAACGCATATAAATTTGGCATTAACTCTGGTGTTATATAATCAGGTCTTAGGCCATCAAAAAAAACAATTAGGGTTTTGGTATTTTTATCGGCAACATTTTTATCTATCTTTTTCTGTGCAAAAAGAGTTGAAGTAAATAAGAGCGAAATGCTCATTATTTTTTTTATTAGTTGTAGATTCATAATATGCTATTAATGATTTAAATTATTTGTCCCACCATACTTTTTCACTACTTAAATCTTTACCTCCCAATGCTGTAACTGCTGATTGGTAATTGGCTGGGTTTAAAGATTGTAAATAAGTGGGGTAGGGGATTCGGAAAGGGAATTGATTTTCTGCTGGTATGCCTGAACCTCTTGGTAAAATTGGAAAACCAGTTCTCCTTTTTTCGAACCAAGCCTGGTAATCAACAAAAAAGTAAGCATAATATTTTTGCAAAATAATTTGTTCTAATTGACTAGAAACAGAACCAGTTGAATTATAGGCCACACCAGGTTGAGTAACATAACTTCCTGTAATAGTAACACCCCATTGTGTCATAGAGGCGTTTATACCAGCTTCATAATGTTGTTTTGGGGTTTTGCCTGTGGCAAACCCTTGCAATGCTAATTCTGCTTTAATAAATTCTGCTTCGGCATAAGTCATCATAATGCCTATATTATTCGATGTTTTCAAAGCATCTGTATAACTGGAGTTTTGCCCTACTACATATTCTGTTGTAGTGGGATATCCGCTTTCGATACCTCTATAAATACTTGCGCCACTTACCGTAACAGGAATACACCATACTGTTCTTCTCGGATCGTTATCCGCATTCATTTTATCGATAAAGTATTTGGTATAATAAGTGCCGTCTCTCCAATCTAATTGTCTTGCTGTGTAATATGGATTAAAATAAGGGAAGGTGTTGGGATATCTAAAAATACAATCGTCCGCATTAGTGGCTAATACTGGGTATTTAACTGGGTCGGCTAAAATTGCAGTAATTTGATTGTTAATATCTAACTCTCCATTTTTCTTTTGTAAGCGAAGTAATAATCTTAATCTCAAAGTATTTCCAAATTTTTTCCATCTTTGAATACCTATATTTTTTCCACCAGTTAATGTGTTAGAAGGGTATACTAAATCGCCGCCAAACGTAAGTGCTTTTGTATCATCTAATAAATCATTAGCAGTAATAAGATCTTTTAATATTTGGGTATAAATTGCTTTTTGAGCATCAAACTTGGGTAGAAAATTTCCATTAGATGCTTTGATAGCTTCGCTATAAGGAACATCGCCATACAAATCGGTAAGAATAGAATAAGCCCAGCATTTATACAATAATGCAATTGCTTTATAATTTTTTTCACCAGATTTATCTGCTAATACCATAATGTCTTCTATATCGGTTATGTTAGCATAAAAGCCCGACCAAACACCGCTACCTGGTGTAATTACATAGCGATGTACTCCATCCCTGCTGCTGCTTCTTGGAGCATCAACCTGCATTAACTCATGCGTAAATCCTCTTGCGCCACCGATACTGCTATTTACAATTCGATATTGCATTTGCCCCAAGATAACACCTGGATTTACATCGGTAGGTCTGTTGGGATCTTTATTGAGATTTTCAAAATCTTTGGTGCAAGATGCAAAGAAGATAATTGCACTGCATGCTATTAATAAATGCTTTACTATTTTCATTTGATTCATTTTTAACATTAAAATTTGAATACCAAATTAATACCCATATTTCGGGTAGAAGGAAATTGCATAAGCTCTACACCAGGAGTTAAAGTGCCACTATTTAAATTGCCACCTTCGGGATCAAATCCGGGAAAACTGGTAATATTAAAAAGATCTCTGCCGTAAATTGCTACACTAGTTTGTTTAATTCCAAGCTTAGTTAATAAAGTTTGTGGGAGATTAAATTCAATTCTTGCTTCGCGAAGTTTTAAATAAGTAGCATCAAAAATGTTCATTTCTGCATTGTTTATTGCATACACATTCTCGTAGTAAGAACTGGCCGAAACATTCACGGTATTATCTTTGTATTTTCCATCTGATCCTAATACTACGCCATCACCCACAATACCCGATTCTCTGCCAGGAAGGGTAACTTTTGTTTTTCCAAGTGTATTAGATTTATGATTGGTTTGTGAATACATACTTCCTTTATGCTGATAATCGAAGAGTATGCTGAAGCGTAAATTTTTATAACTAAATTCATTCATTAAACCTGCTTTCCAATCAGGAAAAGCATTGCCCCATACTTTTGTAACTGGATCCAGTGTTGCAGGTAATCCTGTTGAATTATACACGATTCTACCTTCGGGAGAACGTTGAAATCCACGACCATACATATCTCCCATACGCCCACCTACTCTGGCTTCAATGGTAACATTTCCATCGTGGTTATACAATACCTGACTAGTAATTCCATTGGCTAATTCGCGTACATAACTTCTGTTCATACTCCAGTTTAAAGTTGAAGTCCATTTGAAGTTTCTACCCGACACCGGAGTACCTTTCAATTGAACTTCTACACCTTTACTTTCTATAAGACCAGCATTAACCAATGCATTCGAGTAACCAGAAGTAGGATCAAGAGGAATGGCTAATATTTGGTTTTTACTTTTATTTTGATAAACTGCTACATCTAAAGAAAGTCTGTTGTTAAGAAGTCTTATGTCGATCCCTGCTTCATAACTTGAAGTGATCTCGGGTTTTAATAAAGGATTAAATAATGTAGAAGGATTGGTAAAACTGTTTCCATAAATTCGATCGTAGTACTTAGAAGTTTGATATGGACGAGTATCATTGCCTACTTGCGCATAAGAAAGTCTGAATTTAGCATATGAAATTTTTCTCGGAAGTTGAAATAAATCGGTCAATAAAAAGCTAGTACTTATTGAAGGATAAAAGAATGCATTATTGCCATATGGCAGTGTGCTACTCCAATCGTTTCTTCCAGTTAAGTCGAGAAAAATTCTTTCTTTGTAAGCCCACTGGGTAGTTGCATAAACACTATTAATTGCTTTTTCCGTTTTTTGAGGATCTGCAACTGCTTGATCTAAACTATTGCTAATTTGATAAATACCTGGTTGCGCTAATTGATCTGCGTATAATCCAGCAAAATCATATGTTTGTTTCATAGCATTGGCTCCCCCAGAAAAGCTATATCTAATGTTGCTGCCTAATTGGTTTTTATAGCTGAGTAAAAAATCAGTATTCATTTCATAGCTAAATACATTTTGTTCACGGTAACTACCTTTTGGAAACTTAGTTAAGCTATAAGGTCTTTGTTGGGAACGAAATTCAAAAGACATGTCAATACCACTTCTTACCATTAATTCTAGATTCTTGCTTAACTCAATATTGGCAGAAATATTACCGATGATGCCATGTTTGTTCATTTTGTTGATGATCTCATAAATATCTATATAAGGATTGTCTGGACCAGGATTAAAAGAATTTTTTTGCTGTACACCTTCTAAACCCGGCAACCAATAAGGTTTAAACCAATCGTGATTAATATTGGGAGCTGTTCCTATAATTAAAAAATACATAAGTGTTTGGTTATTGTAACCGGCAGAAGGAAGGTTGTCGCTTTTTTTATTCGTATAAGTTACTTTACCATTGATCTTTATTTTATCGGATATTCTTTGATTCACAGAAAGTGCTGCACTAAGTCTTTCATAGCCTGTGTTAGGCACGATCCATGTATTCTTGAGATGAGAAACCGATAAACGTGCCGATCCTTTTTCATTTCCACCGTCTATAGAGATACTATTCGTCATGGTGAAACCAGTTTGAAAAAAACCCTTGATATAATCATCGTATGCAACCCAAGGAGTTCTTTGCGTTGCTAAATTATTGGGTGTATTTGGGTCATATTGAAAATAAGATTGACCGTTAAATTTTGGACCCCATGCTCTTCCAGCTGCAACACCAGTAGAAGTGTTAATACCATCAGCGCTATTACCATAAGAGTAATAAGTATTGGTTCTGCCTTCACCATATTCATATTGATAATCAGGCCACCTGTTTACCTGATCTACACTTGCATTGAAATTATAAGTAACTCCCAAACCATTGTCTTTTCTTGCACCTGTTTTAGTGGTAATAATTAATGCACCACCTGCGGCTCTACTTCCATATAATGCAGTAGCACCTGGGCCTTTTAAAACAGTAATAGAAGCAATGTCGTCAGGGTTTATGTCGGATACGCTTGATCCAAAGTCTACTGGGCTATCCGTTGCTAGGTGGGCTTTATAACCGGTTCCGGTAATTTTATTGCTAATAGGAACACCATCTAATACAATTAGCGCTTGGTTGTTATCAAGATTTAATGAAGATTCTCCTCTTAATGTAATTCTTGAACTGCCCATCGGACCAGACCCTGTCCCCTGAATATTCAATCCAGCTACTTTACCTGATAATGAATTGACCCAGTTATTAGTTCTGGCATCTTTAACGGCGTTTTCGGTAACGGTTTGTGCCGCATATCCTAAAGACTTTTCTTCACGCTTTATACCTAATGCAGTTACAACTACTTCATCTAAAACGGTGTTTGAATTTTTCAGTTTAATGAGTAAAGTGTTGTTGTCGTTTTGTTT
This sequence comes from Sphingobacteriia bacterium, assembly GCA_037129425.1. Classification (GTDB taxonomy): domain Bacteria; phylum Bacteroidota; class Bacteroidia; order Chitinophagales; family Chitinophagaceae; genus Sediminibacterium. Next base: position 5,221 of record JBAXUV010000027.1, on the reverse strand, counting down.
CACTAAATAGTTTGCCATCGTATTGGTTTCATAACCTATATATGAAACAATAAAATCGTAACTGTTTCCTGCAATAAGTTGTTTTATAGTGAAAATTCCTTTTTCATTCGTGACTCCTGAAAAATTTTCTTTTCCATCTTTGTTAATCACTTTCACGGATACGCCTCCTAATACTTCGCTTTTTTCATTAACAACTGTTCCTGTTACTGTAGAATTTTGTTGTGCATACAAGCGAGGTAATGCACCCAGAAAGATGACTAAACAAAGCAAGTAGAAAAGACTTTTTGTTTTTTGCGAACTGCTCTTTTTCATAATTTAGATTAATTGGGTTTGGGCAATAAATTGTAGTTCGGCCCTGGAGCCGTTATAAAGAGATGTTTTGAAGATTAGTTTATTTTTGTTTACTGAGTATAAATCCTTGTTTATCTTCTGTAATACTAAATCCGTTCATTTGAGCTATTACTCCGAGTACGTTTTTTATATTATTGCTTTTATTAATAGAGCCAGTGAAATTAATATTTGCTACTTGCGAAGAATCATATATAATTTTTATAGCAAATATTTCTTGTATTTTTATTAATACTTCATCTAAGGAAGTATGTTCAAATTGTATATCTGTACTCCATGATTCAGTTGCAGCATTTATTTTCTTTGTAGCCAAATATTTATTGTCAGATTCTTTAAATCGATTGGTATTAGCCAACATCTTTAAAGTATTGTAAACCACTTCATCTCCTGGCAAAAGAAAAATGTCTTTATTTTTTATTCCTTGTTGTTGAACGGCTTTTACGACTACTTTACCAGTATATAATTTTATATGTACTTTTTTTGAAGCTGCATTAGGAGCATTTATGCTAAATGAAGTTCCAAGTGCCGTTGTAGAAATAGCGCCTGTAAATACAGTGAAAGGCTTCAGTTTGTTTTTTGTGACTTGGAAATAGGCTTCGCCATTCAAGAAAATATTTCTTTCTACAAATTGACTTGTAAATTGTATACTTGCTTTTGGAGATAAATGAACAGTAGACCCGTCATTTAATTGATACTTTTTTATTTGCCTGGACTTATTTTCTATTGTTACCCATTTAAATAAAGTATTTGTATTTTTTTTGTTTGATACAAAAGGTATTTTCTTATTTGTAGAAGTGAATACTGTAGAATCATCTTTCTTTGGTAAGATATAAACGATAGTTGATGCTATAAATAGTAAAACACAAGCTGCAGCCAATGTCCATTTTTGATTCATCTTTTTAACTATGGCAAATACTTTTTTGGAATATTGAATTCCGAATAATTCCTTCTCTATGAAGTTGTACATATGTTCAGCCTCATCTTTTGGCAAGGATTCCAAATGATTTATTTGATCCCATTCTTCTTTTGGTAAATAACTATCAAGAACATCTTCATGTTCTTTGAGAAACTGCACTACTGCAGCAGCTTCCTCTTTAGTGCAGTTATTATTAAAAAAACGTTGGATAAGATGACGACTAATATACATGGTTGATGCTTCTCTTATACATACGTTTATGGAAACAATTTACCACTGTCGGTAACATTTTGTTAATACATCGGTTACCAATGATCTGCAATGCCAATCAACAAAAGAATTGATATCAGTGATTTAATGTGCCGTATTGCTTTAGTAATATGATCTTCCACAGTATTCACAGAAATAGTAAGTGTTTCTGCAATTTCTTTATTCGACAAACCATTAACTCTGCTTAGAAGAAATACTTTTTTTCTCGCAGGGGGAAGGGTATTTACAGCAGTTTTAAAATAGTCATCTTGTTCAAAACTGTGGGTATTGATTATTTGAGTATTGATGAAATTCGGGCTTTGTTCATTATAATGGATAAAATTTGATCTATATCCTGATTGTTGCCTTACATGATCTATAAAGCATCCTCTTGCAATAATAAAAAGCTGTTTATCCAAACTGATTTCAACAGATAAGGTATGTTTAAAGCGCCAAAGTTTAATGAAAGTTGTTTGTGACAGTTCTATAGCTATGCTTTTCTCTTTTGTTTTCTTTAAAAAGTATTTAAAGAGTTTATCATAGGTTTGATGATATACTTCTGAAAAGGCTTTTTCACTTCCTTTTTTTAATGCGGATATTTCTGCATTGAAACTCATATTCGTGTTCCATAAATAGTTTATGGAACACGAATAGAGATATAAGATGTTAATTGATTATTAAGCCAATGTTAATTAATTGGTTTCGGCGCTTCTTTTTCTTTTTCCTTCATTCTATCTAGATAACTCACACCATCGGTGATCCATTTTTCTGCAGGCTTGCCCAATAAATAATGGTCAAACCATTCTCTTTGTCTTTTCTGATAGTCGATTTGATTTTCTTTTTTGGTGAAATTGTGATTCTCATCGGCATATACCAGCATCACAAAAGGCTTTTCCATTCTGCGCATGGTGCCATACATTTCAATTCCCTGGTGCCAGTCTACCGCACCATCTTTATCGCCAAAAGTTACCAATAAAGGCGCTTTGATTTTACTCGCATTAAACATAGGAGAGTTGCGAATATGCGCTTCAGTTCTTTCATACCAAGGGCCATCAAATCTACCCTGACTGGTTTCAAAAATTTTCTGATCTGGTGTGCCACTATTCCAGTAAATAGAGAGCGACATACTGATCAGATCGGTTAAAGGTGCACCTGCAATCGCGGCTTTAAAAATATCTGTTTGGGTAATTAAGAATGAAGTTTGATATGCACCCCAGCTATGTCCCATGATACCTACTTTGCTGGCATCAATCATACCTGTTTTCAATACTTCCTTAACACCAGGTACAATGCAATTCACTGCACTCATGCCTGGATCATTGGTTTCATACACTATATCAGGTTGAAATACAAAATAGCCATTGGTAGTATAGTTGGTGGTATTGTAAGCTCTTCTTACACTTGGAGCAACATAAGAGTGTACATTGTTGGATAAGATCTCATACATGTATACAATCATCGGGTATTGTTTGCCCGATTCGTAATTGGCAGGATAATACAAAGCCCCTTGCATTTTTTTACCTAATTTATTGGTGAAGGAAACCAATTTACTCTTGCCCCAATAATAATTTTGTTGTTGAGGATTGGTAGAAGCCGCTTTTTGTTCTTTGGTAAAATTATCTGATACATATAGTTCTGGAGAAAGATCATAGTCTTGCTTTATATAACTAAATGTATTGGCATCAAGGGCCTTGGTCAAGCGATTCACTTGTAGGTCTTCAAAAATGAGTTTTTCGGTTTTGCCATTTTCATATTTGTAATAACCAAACTTTTTTGTTTTATCGCCATAGGCAGAAAAATACAATGGACCAGCATCATCCAAATAAACTTCTTCAAAATCAACACGGGAAACCCTGAATGCAATTTCTTCTTTATCGCCTTCAGCAATTTTACGAGCACTGGATCCATCAGGTGTTACCGCCCAGATATTGTATTCGTCGTATAACAAAACTTCCTTGTCTCCTTTGATCCATCCACCGATTCCAAAAGGAGGTTTGATGGCAGGATGATCATCTCTGGTATTCCAGAAACTGGTTTTGATATTTGCAGTAATATTGGTGTTTTGCTCTGTGGCAATATTATAGGTAAACCAGTTTTTATCTTTAAAATAGATCAAATATTTTCCGTCGGGAGAAGATTGTGGAGCAGTAAAGAATCCAGACAACATTTTAGTATACAAAGATTTGCTCACACCCGTTTTGGTGTTTACTAAATTATAATCGGCATAATCTTCTTTAAATGCGGGTTTGTATTTTTTATCGGTAGAACTGACAACAAATTTTTGATTGCCCGAAACGGATGCATTGGGAAATTCTTCGGTTGCCAATTGATAGAAGCTATTCTTGTCGGTATTCCAAACGGATAAGTAACTGGCATTTTTATCCTGGGCATAAGTGATTTTCTGACGAGGCTGAATCTCCGCATCTTTCCAATGCCATACATCGGCCAGTTTTGCATCTGATTTCATGGCCAGTTTCGCATTTTCCAATTTTAAACTATCGGTAACTTTTGTTTTAGCGCTATCTGTTGGTTTCCTGTCTTCTTTTTTAGGTTTTGCCGTCCAGGTTTGAATGCCAAAAAATACCGAACTCATATCATCGCTCATGCGAAGGTTGGAGCCATTGTGAACGCGCATGCCTGCAGGGAATCCTTTTGTTTTGAGTGGATCGAATACAACGGTTTTAGGATTATTTAAATTGGTACAGCTATACACTTGGGCATTCTCTTCTTCAAAGCCATCTTTTTTAAATGTCTTGAAAAAACTAAATCCGTCACCTTCTTTAGCCCAGGTTAATTTAGAAAATTTGGAAGTATCGCTGGCTACTACTTTTAAGGCATAGGTTTCTAAACTAAATAATTCAACAGAATTTCCTGCAGTGTTAGCCGATTCAACTATATAAGATAAATAATCACTTTTTTTATTGAAAGCATATTCAGTAACATTACCAATGGTTCTGGTAGAACTATCGCTTAGATTTCTAAGCAACAAAACACTGCCCTTGTCCTTATTTTCTTTAGGAGGCGCTAAATATGCGGCTAAAAATTTACCATTTCTAGAAAAACCAAATCGATTGATATTGGCAATGGTTTCAATTTTACCGGTAGTAAGATTCAATAAGCCCATTTTATAGTCAATGGGTTTGCTCTGGTCCCTTAATTTTTCGGCTTCTTTAAAAGGGAGTCCGATTCTATAAGCCAGCCATTGATTGTCTTTAGAAAATTCTGGAGAACCGGAAAATGCCAGTTTATAGGTTTTATTGGTTGTTCTGTTTACAACATACATAGTGTCGTTGTCTTCCTGTACAATTATCTGGTAAGCAACCCAGGCTCCATTAGGCGATAATTCACTGGACCCAATGCTTTGCCATTTGCCATAATCTTCGGCGGTCAGGTTTTTTTTCTGTGCCGATAAGCTAGCTGCTCCTATAATAAAGCAGAACAAGAAAGACAGTATTTTTTGCATATTGATATATTTCGGACAAGTTAAATAAAAAATCAGTATCCCAACAGCCATCTATATAAATGCCTATTTTTATAAAAATTACATACCGTGTCGCATCTACCAGAAAGAGCAGAAAAAGTCTGTTTAAATTGTAATGCAGCCCTCGAAGGCAGGTTTTGCCATATTTGTGGGCAAGAGAATATAGCTCCCAGAGAAAGTTTCTGGAATATGCTTACCCATTTTGTATTTGATCTTTTTCATTTTGA
>JBAXUV010000026.1:0-26437 GCA_037129425.1 Sphingobacteriia bacterium | reverse complement strand
TGATGTCTTTTCCTTCAACAATAATTGTTGGGATTTTGGTTTTATCTTTTGTTTCGATAACTACTTTTTCGCGGTGACCAGTTTGTTCATCGGCCTCATCACGGTAAGTAATACCATCCAAAATATTTTCGAACTTAATTGTACCATTGGTTTCAGCAACAATTACGTTGTTGAATGGATCCCATGTACAAATTACGTCTCCTTTTTTAACTTGAGCACCATCTTTTACATTCAATGTTGCGCCATAAGGTACGTTGTTGGTAATCATCAATCGGTCGTTCTTCACGTCCATGATTCTTACTTCACCTGTACGACCAATAACCAATTTGGTTTTTGCGCCTTCATTGTTCAAGGCATCAACAGTTCTCAAACCATCAAACTGAATAGTACCATCAAATTTAGCATTCAATGTAGATTCAATATTTGAAGAGCCTGCAACACCACCCACGTGGAATGTACGCAATGTCAACTGAGTACCTGGCTCACCAATTGATTGAGCAGCAATGATACCTACAGCATCACCTTTTTGTGCAAGATATCCTGTAGCCAAGTTTTTACCATAACACTTTACACAAACACCACGCTTACTTTCGCAAGTAAGTACTGAACGAATTTCAACTGTTTCAATACCAACTTCTTCAATATATTTAGCAATATCAGAAGAAATTTCTTCGCCTGCTAGAATAATCAATTCTTCAGTAATCGGATGATACACATTGTGCAATGAAGTTCTTCCTTCAATTCTATCTGCTAGTGGTTCAATAACGTCTTCGTTGTCTTTTAAAGCAGTAGTTGCATTACCACGAAGGGTTCCACAATCTTCTTCAGAAATTACAACGTCTTGAGATACATCCACCAAACGACGAGTTAGGTAACCCGCATCTGCTGTTTTTAAGGCAGTATCGGCCAAACCTTTACGAGCACCATGGGTAGAGATAAAGTAATCCAATACATTCAGTCCACCTTTAAAGTTAGACAAGATCGGATTTTCAATTACTTCAGATCCAGAGCTACCACTCTTACGAGGTTTAGCCATCAATCCACGAATTCCCACCAACTGTTTTACCTGAGTTTTACTACCACGAGCACCTGAATCCAACATCATGAATACAGAGTTGAAACCTTGTTTGTCGATAGTCATTTCACGAATCAAAGATTCAGTGATTTTCATATCCACACGACCCCATATATCAATAACTTGGTTATAACGCTCGTTATTGGTAATTAATCCCATATTGTAATTTTCCCAAACTTCTTCTACTTCTACTTTAGCACTATCCAATAATTGATTCCTGATTTCAGGAACAATCAAATCGTTAACACTAAATGATAAACCACCACGGAATGCCATGCGGAAACCAAGTGTTTTAATTTCATCCAGGAATTTAGCCGTTTTAGGAACATCGGTGATTTTAATAATATCTCCAATGATTTCTCTCAAACTTTTCTTAGTAAGCAATGCATTTACAAAACCTACTTCAGCAGGAACGTGTTGATTAAACAATACTCTACCAACTGTTGTTTCAATCAATTTCTTAGATAAAACACCTTTCTCACGAACGGTTGTTTTTACTTTGATATTGGCATGTAAATCAACAACACCTTCATTGTATGCAATGATTACTTCATCCATACTATAGAAAGACATACCCTGACCCTTGATGGTTTCAGTTTCGTTGGTCTTCTTTCCTTTAGTAATATAATACAATCCCAATACCATGTCCTGAGAAGGAAGGGTGATAGGTGTACCATTTTGTGGATTCAAAATATTGTGAGAAGAAAGCATCAATAATTGTGCTTCTAATACAGCAGCATTGCTCAACGGTACGTGTACCGCCATTTGGTCACCATCAAAATCCGCATTGAATGAAGAAGTTACCAAAGGGTGTAATTGTATCGCTTTACCTTCTACTAATTTAGGTTGGAAAGCCTGAATAGATAAACGGTGCAATGTTGGGGCACGATTTAATAAAACCGGGTGACCCTTTAAAATATTCTCGAGAATATCCCAAATAACAGCTTCTTTACGATCTACTAATTTCTTAGCTGACTTCACTGTTTTTACAATACCTCTTTCAATTAATTTTCTGATAACAAATGGCTTGAACAATTCAGCAGCCATGTCTTTAGGCAATCCACACTCATGAATTTTTAACTCAGGTCCTACAACAATTACAGAACGACCAGAATAATCCACACGCTTACCTAATAAGTTCTGACGGAAACGACCTTGCTTACCTTTCAATACATCAGATAAAGATTTTAACGCTCTTCCACCTTCTGCTTTTACAGCATTAGATTTACGAGAGTTATCAAATAAGCTATCGATCGCTTCTTGCAACATCCTTTTCTCATTACGCAAGATTACTTCTGGCGCTTTGATTTCTAACAAACGCTTTAAACGGTTGTTACGAATAATTACACGACGATATAAATCATTCAAATCAGAAGAAGCAAAACGGCCACCATCCAATGGAACCAATGGACGTAATTCTGGAGGAATAACTGGAATATATTGCATTACCATCCACTCTGGTTGGTTGGTAATTCTTGTGCTTGCATCACGGAAAGATTCTACTACACTCAAACGCTTTAAAGCATCTGCTTTACGTTGTTGAGAAGTTTCAGTTGCTGCTGCATTACGCAAAGAAAAACTCAATTCATCTAAGTCAATTCTTTCCAACAATCCATGAACCGCTTCAGCACCCATTTTGGCGATGAATTTATTCGGATCTTCATCAGATAGATGTTGATTGTCTTTCGGAATATTGTCTAAAATATCTAAGTATTCTTCTTCGGTTAACAAGTCACCCATTCCTAGGTTTTCTTTGATACCACCTTGCAAAACAACATAACGCTCATAGTAAATGATCGTTTCCAATTTCTTGGAACTCATACCTAAGAGATACCCAATTTTATTAGGTAAGCTCTTGAAGTACCAGATGTGAACAACAGGAACTACTAATTTGATATGTCCCATGCGCTCACGACGAACTTTCTTCTCAGTCACTTCAACACCGCAACGGTCACATACAATTCCTTTATAACGGATACGCTTATACTTTCCACAAGCACACTCATAATCCTTTACTGGTCCAAATATTCTTTCGCAGAACAAGCCATCACGTTCAGGCTTGTAAGTACGATAATTAATGGTTTCAGGTTTTAATACTTCACCAAAACTTCTTTCTAAAATACTATCTGGCGACGCCAAACTAATAGTGATTTGCGAAAAAGTGGGTCTTTGTTTGTTTTCTCTTTTGATTGCCATATCGATGTTGAGAATTTGAATTGATTTATTAATCGAACTTAAGATCAAGTCCTAAGCCTCTTAGTTCATGTACCAATACGTTGAATGATTCAGGTACTCCTGCTTTTGGAATATTATCACCTTTAACGATTGCTTCATAGGTTTTTGCACGACCGATGATATCATCCGATTTAAGGGTTAATAATTCTTGCAAGATATTTGCTGCACCATACGCCTCCAATGCCCACACTTCCATCTCACCGAAACGCTGACCACCAAACTGAGCTTTACCTCCCAATGGTTGTTGAGTAATTAAGCTGTACGGTCCGATTGAACGGGCGTGCATCTTATCATCAACCATGTGGTGTAACTTGATCATATAGATAACACCTACTGTTGCTTTCTGGTGGAAACGTTCTCCTGTTTCTCCATCATATAAGTAAGTGTGACCATTTCTTGGAATACCAGCATCCTTACAATATTGTTCAATCTGATCGGTAGAAGCACCATCAAAGATTGGAGTTGCAAAACGTAATCCTAATCGTTTACCAGTCCATCCTAAAATGGTTTCGTAAATCTGACCAAGGTTCATACGAGAAGGTACACCCAATGGATTCAATACGATGTCTACCGGAGTACCATCTTCCATAAATGGCATGTCTTCTGCACGAACAATTTTTGCAACAATACCTTTGTTACCATGGCGTCCTGCCATCTTATCTCCTACTTTCAACTTACGCTTTACAGCTAAGTAAACTTTAGCTAATTTCAATACACCTGCTGGTAATTCATCTCCAATTGAGATATTGAATTTTTCGCGTTTGTATCTACCTAGCTCTTCGTTAAACTTAATGCTGTAGTTGTGTAACAATGTGTTGATCTGGTCATCTGTTTTTGCATCACCAGTCCAACCCAATGGATTAACATTTTGGTAATCGATTGTAGCTAAATTCTTTTGATTGAATTTTGCACCCTTACCAATTAACATTTCACCAAAGTTATTGCTAACACCAGTAGAAGCTTTGTCTTTCAAAAGCGTTTGAAGCTTATCCAGCAACAATTCTTTGATAGACTCTACATTTTGCTGATGTACTTTTTCCACTTTTTCTAACAAAGCTTTTTCACGGATTTTTCCGTTCTTATCTTTCTTAGCGCGTTGGAATAATTTTTTATCGATTACAACACCTTCAGTTCCATTAGGAGCTTTCAAAGAAGCATCTTTCGCATCACCTGCTTTGTCTCCAAAGATGGCACGCAATAATTTTTCTTCAGGAGTTGGATCAGATTCTCCTTTAGGAGTAATCTTTCCGATTAAGATATCACCTTCTTTGATGGTTGCACCAATTCTGATGATTCCGTTTTCGTCCAAATCTTTTGTAGCTTCTTCAGAAACGTTTGGTATATCTGGAGTTAGTTCTTCTTCACCTAATTTGGTGTCGCGAACTTCCAATTCATATTCATCAATGTGTACAGAAGTAAATAAATCTTCACGTACTACTTTTTCGCTGATTACGATAGCATCTTCAAAGTTGTATCCTTTCCAAGGCATGAATGCAACTTGTAGGTTACGACCTAATGCAAGTTCACCATCTTTTGTAGCATATCCTTCCGTTAAGAAATCACCTTTCTTCACTTTCTGGCCCTTCTTTACGGCAGGGTTAAGATTGATACAAGTTGCCTGGTTGGTTTTGATGAATTTAGTCAGCTTGTACACTTGTAAATCATCATTGAAACTTACCAAACGATCTAGGTCATTTCTATCGTAACGAACATGAATTTCATTTGCATCTACAAACTCAACAATACCATTACCGTCTGCATGAATTTGAATACGTGCATCACGCGCAGCTTTTCCTTCCAAGCCAGTACCAACAATTGGCACTTCAGGAACGATTAACGGAACAGCCTGACGTTGCATGTTAGATCCCATCAAAGCACGGTTGGCATCATCATGTTCTAAGAAAGGAATTAGAGAAGCACTCAATCCAACAATCTGGTTAGGTGCAACGTCCATGTATTCCACTTCTTCTTTATCTAAGATTGGGAAATCGCCAGTCTGACGAGATACCACTTTATCTTCTGCAAATTGTCCTTTATCATTCAAAGGAGAATTACTCTGGGCAATTTTAGCTGAATCTTCTTCTTCTGCACTCAAGAAAGTCAATTCTTTCATGTCTACTTTACCATCAATTACCTTACGGTATGGAGTTTCAATGAAACCCATATCATTGATAGCAGCGTGTACACAAAGTGTAGAGATCAAACCAATGTTTGGTCCTTCCGGAGTTTCAATAGTACATAAACGACCGTAGTGAGAATAGTGTACGTCACGTACTTCAAATCCTGCACGCTCTCTGCTCAAACCTCCTGGTCCTAATGCGGAGATACGACGCTTATGCGTGATCTCACTCAAAGGATTGGTTTGGTCTAAGAATTGAGACAATTGAGATGTACCAAAGAATGAATTGATCACAGAACTCAAGGTTCTTGCGTTGATCAAATCAACTGGTGTGAATACTTCATTGTCACGAACGTTCATACGCTCTCTGATGGTACGGGCCATACGCGCCAAACCAACACCGAACTGAGCATATAATTGCTCACCTACGGTACGAACACGACGATTGCTCAAATGATCAATATCATCAATCTCAGCTTTTGCATTGGTTAAACGCACCAAGTATTTGATGATCTCAATGATATCCTGCTTGGTCAATACCTTTTTAGTTAAAGGATATTCCAGACCTAATTTTCTGTTGATTTTATAACGACCAACTTCTCCTAAATCATAACGCTTATCACTGAAGAATAATTTATCGATAATACCACGAGCAGTTTCATTATCTGGGGCATCAGCTCCACGCAATTGGCGATAGATATGCTGAACCGCTTCTAGTTCACTGTTTGAAGTATCTTTATTTAATGTATTGTAGATGATGGCATAATCTCCACCAACGTCTTCTTTTTGAATGAATACACTCTTCACTTCCATTTCAATAATGGTAGCAATGGCTTCTTCATCTAAAACAGTGTCGCGCTCCATCACAATTTCATTACGCTCAATGCTCACCACTTCACCAGTATCTTCATCCACAAAATCTTCTACCCATGTTCTTAAAACACGAGCAGCTAATTTGCGGCCAACCTGGTTAGCTAATGATTTTTTATCGGCTTTAACTTCATCAGCCATTCCGAATAATTCCAAAATGTCTTTATCAGTTTCAAAACCAATAGAACGCAACAATGTGGTTACCGGGAATTTCTTCTTACGGTCGATGTAAGCATACATCACGTTGTTGATATCAGTAGCAAATTCCATCCATGCTCCTTTGAAAGGAATTACACGGGCAGAATAGATCTTGGTACCATTTGGGTGAACAGACTGACCAAAGAATACACCTGGAGAACGGTGAAGCTGGGATACTACTACCCTTTCAGCACCATTAATCACAAATGTACCACGTGGAGTCATGTAAGGAATATTTCCTAAGAAAACGTCCTGTACGATGGTTTGGAAATCTACGTGCTCTTCATCGTTACAACTTAAACGCAGCTTAGCTTTTAAAGGCACTGCATAAGTTAAACCACGTTCCATACACTCATCAATAGTGTAGCGTGGCGGATCGATGAAATAGTCCAAGAATTCTAGTACAAAGATGTTGCGCGTGTCTGTAATAGGAAAGTTTTCCTTAAACACACGAAACAACCCTTCAACATTACGTTTGTCGGGTGTAGTCTCTAACTGAAAAAACTCTTGAAAAGATTCTAACTGGATGTCGAGTAGGTCAGGGGCATCAGCCAAATGTTTAGTTTTACCGAAGCCGACCCTGTTGTTCAATGTAGTTGTAGACATATTAATGTAAAACCGGTTTTGATACGATAAAATATTGGGGAGAACTGTTTCATTCTCTTAACGTACAATCGGCGCATTCATCATTCAAATGCAATGATAAAAATGTCCACCCGCTAAAAAGCCCAAAATTAAGGATGGCGAAGTTAAGGAATGTATTAGAATCGCAAAAACAAATTTTGCGCCAAACTACATTTTGGGGATAAATCTTAGCTAAAAAAGGGTATTTAAGCCAAAAAAATGTGAAAATTAAAAAGCCGCCCCGGTAAATCGGAGCGGCTGTATTTTTAGATGCTTACAATTACTTTACTTCAACTTCAGCACCTGCTTCTTTCAACTTAGCAACTAAATCGTCTGCTTCTGCTTTAGAAACACCTTCTTTTACTGCTTTAGGAGCTCCGTCTACTAAATCTTTAGCTTCTTTCAAACCTAAGCCAGTTAATTCTTTAACGATCTTAACTACGCCTAATTTGCTAGCACCACCGCTAACCAAGATAACATCAAAAGATGTTTTCTCTTCTGCAGCAGCTGCACCACCGCCATCTCCACCTGCGCTTACTACTACTGCAGCAGCAGCTGGTTCGATACCGTAATCAGCTTTCAATACATCTGCTAATTCTTGAACTTCTTTTACTGTTAAGCCTACTAATGTTTCAGCTAATACTTTTACGTCTGCCATGTGTTTAAATTTTTTCCGTCTTCATTTTCTTATGTGAATCCGACGGAGGGTTTAAAAAAATTTTGCCATTATTTTCCCTCAGGCCTGGGTTATTGAAAATTATGAATTAAGAATTATGAGTTATGAGTTGAGAGTTATCTTACTTAAATTCATCATTCTTAATTCTTCATTCTTAATTTATTCAGCGACTGCTGAATTCTGCTTCTCGTGGTGGTGCAATAATGCAGCCAATACACGCTTAGCAGGAGATTGCAACAATCCAATCACTTCTCCGATTAATTCATTCTTAGTCTTAATCTTAGTGAGTGCAGTCAAGTTAGTATCTCCAGTGTAAACATCACCATTGATGAATGCAGCTTTTAAAGTTGGCTTGTCACCATTGCTAGTCTTGCGGAATGAGCTGATGATCAAAGCTGGTTCTTTTGGATTTTCAGAAAACATCAATGCTGTTACATTATGCAATGAATCATAGACTCCTGCATATTTTTCTGAATCCAATGATTCCAAAGCCTTACGAATCAATGTATTTTTAGCCACTTTCATTTCAACTTGTTTGTTGAAACAAGTTCTGCGCAAATTAGAAACCTGCTCAACAGAAAGGGCTTCAGTATCGGTAATATAGAAGTTGTTGTACTGAGTGAATTTTGCTTTCAGTACTTCAATCACTTCATTTTTTTGATCTTTAGTCATAACTAATTTTTTTTAAAACCCGGGTCATTTTCCTTGTGAGGAATCGCCAGGATTAGTTCATTAATGATTTAGTGTCTAAGGTAATGCCCGGGCTCATTGTGCTTGCCATGCTTGCTCCTCTTAGGTAAATTCCTTTAGCAGAAGATGGCTTTAACTTAATGATCGCGTTGATTAACTCAGTACTGTTTTCTGCAATTTTATCCGGAGAGAAAGAGATACGTCCTACAGAAGCATGAACGATACCCGCTTTATCAACTTTAAATGCAATCTTTCCGCCTTTTACTTCATTAACAGCTGCAGCAACATCATTTGTTACAGTACCTGTTTTTGGATTGGGCATCAAGTTACGAGGTCCTAAAACCTTACCTAACTTACCAATCTTAGGCATTACAGATGGGGTTGCGATGATTACATCAACATCTACCCATCCACTTTCTATTTTGGTAATGAATTCATCTAAACCTACAAAATCAGCACCAGCTTCTTTTGCAGCTGCTTCTTTATCAGGAGTACATAAAACCAATACTTTCTTAGTTCTACCAGTACCATGAGGTAATGATACAGTACCACGAACTTGTTGGTCTGCTTTTTTAGGATCTACACCCAAACGGATATGTAAATCTACAGAGCTATCAAATTTGGTACAGTTAATTTCTTTTACAAGAGCAGACGCTTCTTTAAGGGAATAAACCTTTGACTTATCCACCTTGGTAACTGCTACTTTTCTTTTTTTAGTAAGTGACATTTTTTGTTAGTTAATTAGGTGAATAAATTAGTTTTCCCAAGGAGCTTTTCCATCAACAGTTAATCCCATACTGCGTGCAGTACCGGCTACCATGCTCATAGCGCTATTTAAAGTAAATGCATTTAAATCAGCCATCTTGTCTTTGGCGATAGCCTCAACTTGATCCCAACTTACTTTACCTACTTTAACACGATTGCTCTCTTTAGAACCTTTTTGAATTTTTGCAGCTTCCATTAATTGAACTGCAGCTGGAGCTGTTTTAATGATAAAGTCAAAAGACTTATCAGAATAAACAGTAATTAAAACAGGAACTACTTTTCCCATTTTGTCTTGAGTTCTAGCATTAAACTGCTTACAGAACTCCATAATGTTAACACCCTTAGAACCGAGTGCTGGGCCCACTGGAGGCGCAGGATTGGCTTGACCACCTTTCACCTGCAGCTTCACAAAGCCAGAGATTTCTTTTGCCATTTTATTTGATTTAATTGGTAATAGCGTTCCGATTTTTTCGGAACTCCCAAATTCAATCGCCCTTTCGAAAAAGAACTTTTGGGGCGGCAAAGGTAAGGGAAAAGAATTATGAATTATGAATTATGAATGAAGAATTTTGAATTATAAGAGAATAAATTTGAGATATGAGATATAAATTATGAGATATGAGATACAAATTATGAGATATGAGATACAAATTATGAGATATAAGATACAAATAATGGGTTAAAAAGCATTGAGCGCATCAATTACTTGAGCTATATCAGACTCTGTATGACAACTTGAACAGGGCAAACTAAGGGTTGTTGCATGAATTTCTTCAGAAATAGGGAAATTTTGATCCTTAATTAGTCCATTGAGCGCTTTTTGATGACTGGGGGAAACCGGATAGTGGATTTCGGACCCAATCCCCTTTCCAAGTAAATAAGCTTTTAGTTCGTCCCTTTTCGGGTGACGTATATTAAAAATATGGTATACGTCATAAAAGTCGGAGTCTACCAATGGCTTAATATAATCTTCTTTCAAATTGTCTAAATACAACTGAGCAAATCTCCTTTTTTGACGATTGATTTCATCTAAATAAGGCAGCTTAATACTTAGAAACAAAGCTTGCAATTCATCCAATCGACTATTAAAGCCTACTACATCATTAAAATATTTTTTTTGAGAACCATAGTTCCTCAACTTTATAAGGCTATCCCAATGTTGAGCATTATTGGTAAGTGTTGCACCAGCATCCCCAAGGGCACCTAAATTTTTGCTTGGATAAAAACTGAATCCGCTCATTGTTCCAAATGTTCCAGCCAATTTTCCCTTATACTTTGCTCCATGAGCTTGTGCGCAATCTTCAATAATATGCAGATTATTTTGTTGGGCTATTGCTGTTATCGGATCCATTGCACAGCATTTACCATACAAATGAACCACCATGATGGCTTTTGTTTTTGGGCTTAAGGCTTCTGCAATTTTTTGAGGATCGATATTGTATGTATCAATAACTGGCTCCACTAATATGGGAATATGTCCGGCATGAATAATTCCCAGAATTGATGCTATATAAGTATTAGACTGAACGATTATTTCTGAACCTTTGGGAAGATTCAAAGCCAACAATGAGAGCGTTAAAGCATCTAAACCGTTGGCTACTCCAACACAATATTTCATTTGATGATATGCGGCAAAATTTGCTTCAAACTCTTTTACTCCATCCCCTAAAATATACCAACCCTTCTCCAAAAAATGATCAAATGCAGTTTTTAACTGCAAAGTATATTTTTCATTTACTTTATAAAGATTGTCGTAAGGAATCATTAAAGCACTGGATAAGGTTCATAAATATAATCTGAAGCATCGAAGGTGGTTGAAGCAAAAACCAAGAGAATAGCATCCTTTGAAAATCCATACATTTTATGCCAATCCTTTGTCTCTAAAATTAAACATTTATTGGGGCTATCTAATAAAAACGTTTCTGCTTTTTCTCCATCGTTATTTGCAATAGTACATTGACCATGAATACAAATGGCAGCCTGAATAGTTTCATGATGACGATGACCACCACGAATTGATTCATCAATATTATAAATATAGAAAACCCTTTTTATTTTAAATGGAAGCAATCTTTCCGCATCATCCAAAACGGTCAACTCACCTCTTGAATCTTTGAAATTTACTAGGTTAATAATCCTTGCCATTCTGATAAATTAATATGGATTTATTTATGCGCTACCCTTTGATCAATTAATGCATCTATTTGATTGAATATTTCTGAATCAACATCAAAACTAAATTTACGAGCAAATATCCGATCGCTTTTTAAAATATCATCTAAATCAGCTACACCAAGCCATTTGGGATGGGCTGTATTTGGTGCATGCTGATAATAATGGCAATTTTCATTGATCACTTTTGAAGCTAAGGGCGAACTAAGTATTTCTGTTTGGAAAAGAAATTCATCCGGAGCCCAGGTAAATTTATAAAAGCGTTTTATTTTTTTATTTCTATCCACTTTTTCTAACATATAGTTAAGAGCATCAAGTGATAAAGACCAAAACATAGAATCACCATAAAATTTAATTCCTTTCAGTGGTTTTCTTTTTGGAAGAACTACGTTCATTATTTTCTCTACGAAATATCTTCCGGGAAAAGAAAAATTGTCCATATAATACCGAGATACTCTTGCCATTCCCTCTGGCCATTCATTTTGGAAATCGCGGTATTTTAATAACAGCTTCCCTTTTCTGGCTTCGTAAAATGATTTCATTTCAGCTACTGTAGCAATTGGATAGTCCTGACCACTTAACAGCGTAACAAAATCGTATTGTATTTTGGTATCTAGTATTTCTTGAATGGAATTGAATTCTGCTTGAATCGTACTAAACCCAGCCCAGTTTACTTTAATTCTATTTTTTATAAGATAAACATTGGGTAATTGGGTAAGAAAATCATGGCTAATGATAGGCAACTTTTCATCAACATGAATATAGAAATCAAAGTCTGGATCAATCATTCTTTGAATCATTCTATAGGTCTGTTGAGGATCTGTATATGTAATAATTAGATGCGCAATTCGCATATTCAATAAATGGTGATTTTAAATCTTCCTATAAAAGCTTCAATTTAAGTCTATAAGTCCACTAAATTAAAATAATATTAAAAAAACATTAAAAAATGACCCTTTTATATTATTCATTCAACAAAAAAAGCCATAGAAATTCTATGGCTTTCAATAAAATAATATTTAATGATTACCCTAATTTTTCTACTTGCATATAGTTTAGCTCCACAGGAGTAGATCGACCGAATATTTTTACAGTTACTTTCAATTTCTTCTTTTCATCATTCACATCTTCAATAACACCATTGAAATCGTTAAATGGTCCTTCGATAATTTTGATGGTTTCGCCAACAATGAAAGGTTCGCTCATGGTAACACCCTGATCGTTCATTTCATCTACCTTACCCAACATTTTATTGACTTCCGCTTTACGAAGACTGATGATATTTCCTTTTGATCCTTTACCGTCAGTTAAAAAGTGCATAACGTTACTGATATTGCTGATATGTTGAACCATATCATCATTCAGTTTACCATCTAACACTTCCATCATCACATATCCTGGAAAATAGTTTTTCTCGCGCATTACTTTTTTACCATTTTGCACTTTGTATACTTTCTCCATTGGTAAAAAAATCTGCTTGATCACTTCCTGCCATCCGCTTCGGATAATGTCTTTATCCAAATACTCTTTTACCTTTCTCTCTTTACCACTAACAACTCTCAACACATACCACTTGGTATCTGGCAGAGTGGCTACTGGAACTTCTGTTGCTATAACTACTTCTTCCATGAGTATCTTACTTAAATAATGAGTAAATCAACTTTAATAATTGGTTGCTTGAAAAATCCATCACCCATACCATAGCAGTTATGATTACAGTTGCTACCAATACAATAACGGTACTTTGTTGCAATTGCATCCATGTAGGCCAGGTTACTTTCTCCATCAGCTCATGGTAGCTCTCTTTAAAATACAATGCTATTTTGTTCATGTTCTTGATATTAATCTGTTTGCACGGGCACTAGGATTCGAACCCAGATCAAAGGTTTTGGAGACCCGTATGCTACCATTGCACCATGCCCGTATAAAACAAAGTACTTAGGGGTTAGCTAAGTACTTTGTGTTATGTAAAGATATATAAACTTTTCCATCTCCCCTTCAGGGGTTCTGGGTTTATTTTACGATTTCAGTAACCTGACCAGCACCTACTGTTCTACCACCCTCACGGATAGCGAATTTCAATCCTTTTTCCATAGCGATCGGCTGAATCAATTTAACGCTCAAACCAATGTTATCACCAGGCATTACCATTTCTGTTCCTTCTGGTAAAGTAACTTCTCCAGTTACGTCAGTAGTACGGAAATAGAACTGAGGACGGTACTTGTTAAAGAATGGAGTATGACGTCCACCTTCATCTTTGCTCAATACGTACACTTCACCTTTGAAATCAGTGTGTGGAGTAATTGAACCTGGCTTACAAATTACCATACCACGACGGATATCTTTTTTCTCAATACCGCGTAATAATAAACCTGCATTATCACCAGCCTGACCTTCGTCTAATAATTTCTTGAACATTTCAACACCAGTACAAGTTGAAGGCAATGGAGTTTCCATTAAACCAACGATTTCTACTGCTTCACCCACTTTAATGATACCACGCTCAATACGACCTGTAGCTACAGTACCACGACCTGTGATTGAGAATACATCCTCAACTGACATCAAGAAAGGCATATCGATAGGACGAGTAGGCAATGGAATGTAAGAATCTACAGCAGCCATTAATTCGTCAATTTTCGCAACCCATTTTGGATCTTCAGCCATTGCACCAGTTGCAGAACCTTGAATGATTGGAGTGTTATCTCCATCAAATCCGTTCTTAGATAAGATTTCACGAATTTCCATTTCAACTAGTTCTAACAATTCAGGATCGTCAACCAAGTCTACTTTATTCATGAAAACAACCATGCTAGGAACACCTACCTGGCGAGCCAACAAGATATGCTCTCTAGTCTGTGGCATAGGACCATCAGTAGCAGCAACTACTAAGATAGCGCCATCCATTTGAGCAGCACCAGTAATCATATTTTTCACATAGTCAGCGTGACCAGGACAGTCTACGTGCGCATAGTGACGATTATCAGTTTGGTACTCAACGTGAGCAGTATTAATGGTAATACCACGCTCTCTTTCTTCAGGAGCACCATCAATTTCATCATATTTTTTAGCTACGTTACCCATACCTCTTTTTGCAAGGATCATGGTAATAGCAGCAGTTAAAGTAGTTTTACCATGGTCAACGTGACCAATGGTACCTACGTTTACGTGAGGTTTTTCCCTCTTAAAGGTCTCTTTTGCCATTTTTATCGGTTTTTAGTTGTGTTTAAAAAATTATCGGTCTTTTCAGACCAGTTTGTCCGTTTTATACTTTTGTTTCTTTTCAGAAACTTTTTTCGATTTTGTAACTTAACTGCAATCGATACATTGATTGTATTCAAGTTGTTCTTTGAGCCGTTAGTGAGAATCGAACTCACGACCTCTTCCCTACCAAGGAAGTGCTCTACCACTGAGCTACAACGGCAGGGCCAAATTGAGCGGAAGACGAGGGTCGAACTCGCGACCTATAGCTTGGAAGGCTATCGCTCTACCAATTGAGCTACTTCCGCTTTTGTTACCTTTTAAAAGAACTATCCACTTTTCAGTAGATCGGTGGGCAGAGTAGGGTTCGAACCTACGTACACGTGAGTGAACAGATTTACAGTCTGTCGCCTTTAACCACTCGGCCATCTGCCCATAACGTTTTACTGTTACAGAGTTATTAGGTTATTAAGTTATTAGTTTACTAAGTGATTAGGTTTCTAAAATTTAACTACCTTAATTCCAGAGCCGAAGATGGGACTCGAACCCGCGACCTGCTGATTACAAATCAGCTGCTCTACCAACTGAGCTACTTCGGCAAAAAAAAGACCTTCCCCTTTTTTTGGGATGGCAAAGGTAATGGAAAACTTTATTTGGCAAAATTTTGAAATGGTTTTTTTCCACCGTTTAGCAAACATTTGGTGATATCTGCCCAAAATATTGATTTTATTGGGCTTTGGGGAGGGCAAAAAACAAAAAAGCCCCGAAATGTCGGGGCTAAATTTTAGGCTGCTAATTTTTCTTTTCTTCTTTTTACTTGATTAATGGTTGATTCTAATGCGTGATCAAAAGATTCTTCAAATGATTTTGAAGACGCTTTTACAAAAAACTCATGTTTTGGAACATGAACTCTAATTTCAGCAATTTTGTCTTTAATGTTGTGCACCACATTATCCAGCTTTAAAAACACATCCACTTTTAGGATCGAATCGTGGAATGTGGGAAGTTTCTGTAGTTTCTTAGTTACATACTCAACTAATTTTTCATCCGCATCAAAGTGAACTGTTTGAATGTTAACGTTCATAAATGTTTGCTTTAATCTGTGAAACAATAAAATTTAAAAGAACTTTCCACCACAAATCAAGCGCTGAATCTCGGCTTATGCTGGACTGTTAAGTTAAGCAACTTTTGATAATTCAAAAAATATTTCGCCTAATTTTTTGAAAAATTTATGCCTTGGGATGGGCTTTTTTAAACACATCTTTTAATTTTTCGATGGTATTATGGGTATACACTTGTGTAGCGGCTAAACTACTATGGCCCAGTAGCTCTTTTACAGCATTTAAGTCAGCCCCATTATTCATCAAATGGGTGGCAAAACTGTGGCGCAGAATATGCGGACTTTTCTTTTTGATGGTAGTTACTTCAGCAAGCTTGGCCCTAATAAAACTGTAAACCGATTTAGGATATAGTGGCTTTCCCGATTCTACAACAAATAGATAGTCCGACTGACGGGCATTTGCTGGCTTTTCGGCTATATATTTTTGGAGTTGGTCAATCAAGTCTTTATTGAGTGGAATAATGCGTTCTTTGTTTCCCTTACCCAGCACTTTTACCTGTTGATGAGCAGCATCCAACTGCATTTCTTTGAGTTGTATCAGCTCACTCAAACGCATACCAGTGCTGTAAAAAAGTAAAATCACTAATCTTTCGGTTCTTCCTTTCCAATCGTCTGAAAAGGGCATGTGTTGAAACAAATGATCCATATCAATTTGTTCAACAAACTGAGGTAACCGCTTACTGATTTTAGGAGCTATAATGGTTCCCATGGGGCTTTTTATCAAAGCCCCTATTTTTAATTGGTATTTATAAAATGACTTTAAAGAAGATATTTTACGGTTGATCGTTTTAGAACTGATTTCATCTTCCTTTAATTCGGCTAGCCAACTTCTTACCATTGTTGGACTGACTAGTTGCAAATCAGGCGAATCAAATTGACTGACTAAATATTGAAAAAATTGTTCTAGATCGTTTTGATAAGAAATCAATGTATGCTTAGAATACCGCTTCTCAAATTTAAGGTAGTCGAGAAATTGATCGATTGAAGGGTATTGAGGTATGGGCATAAAAAAAGTAGTCTATGGTAAAACGTACCAAGACTACTCAATCGTATGAAGACGGGAATATTTGTTTTGAGTAATATTACAAAACAGCTAACCCAACTATTTATCCTTCTAACTTTCCGCTCGCTAATTGCTGCTTGTAGATTGCTTTTAACACTTGACCACGACGTACAATCGACGGTTTAATAAATGCTTGACGCTCTCTTAATTGCAACAAAGTCTTACTTTTCTCGAATTTCTTCTTGTACTTTTTAAGCGCTTTGTCGATGTTTTCGCAGTCTTTTGAATCGATAACTAACATAATTGATATACCTCCTCAGGCGTTTTTTAGGAACGCGAAGATAGGAATAGGAGATTAATTGACAAAATTTTTTAAAGAATTCCAGCACCTATTTAAAAAACCATTGGGCAGACTAATTGCCTGAAGGCTTAATTTTGCCAAATGTTTACAGGAATTATCGAAACATTGGGTTTAGTGAAGGACATTATTCATTCAGGAAGCAATATTGCTTATTTAATTAGCTCCTCGATAGGTCAGGAACTCAAAATTGACCAAAGTTTGGCCCATGATGGAGTATGTTTAACGGTAGAATCGATTGAAAAGGACTTACACCAGGTTACCGCTATTGCCGAAACGATTAGCAAAACCAATTTAAAGGGCTGGAAAATCGGTTCGACCATAAATTTAGAACGCTGCATGCAAATGAATGGCCGCTTGGACGGCCATATTGTTCAGGGGCATGTGGATTGCACTGCAGTTTGTATTGAAAGAATCGATAAAAATGGTAGCTGGGAATTTCAATTTGAATATCCTGCAGAATTTGCCCATTTAGTCATTGAGAAAGGATCCATCGCCGTAAATGGCACTAGCTTAACTTGCTTTGCTATAACTAATAAGACTTTTAAAGTAGCCATCATTCCATACACTTTTGAGCATACAAGTATTCAGTTTGTAAATGAAGGCACAGTTGTAAATATCGAATTCGATATCCTCGGAAAATATGTGCAGCGGAATCTTTCTTTGGCTAAGCAATAATTGGATTGTTCAATTAACAAATGAACTGAGTCAATAACATTTCCCTGTGTAGTTTCCAAATCAAATTTAAATAGGATCAACTTTTGAAGTATTTCAAATCAAGCCTCTGCTAATTGCCGTTAAGCAATTTTTGAATGAGGCGTTAGCAATGAAATTTGTTTGAGACCCGATTTATCGGCGCGAGTTATTTCATTGCAGCCGAATGAAAAAATTGTAGGCAGGTAGCAGGAGCGAAGATTTGGAAACTTCAAAAGTTGATTATAAATATTAAACCTGCTTCCCCTTCAAAGCCCCGCTCACAGCGGCATCCATAGCTCTTTCAGCAAATGGTCGACTGATCTCATTGAGTTCTTCAATTTTTGTTTGAATCAAATTTTTA
Organism: Sphingobacteriia bacterium; assembly: GCA_037129425.1. Lineage (GTDB taxonomy): Bacteria > Bacteroidota > Bacteroidia > Chitinophagales > Chitinophagaceae > Sediminibacterium. Next base: position 8,274 of record JBAXUV010000026.1, on the reverse strand, counting down.
TCATCCATGGTAAGCGCCATTTGTAAATTTTGCATGGCCGAAGCTGTAGCAATCAATTCTTCTTTTGTAAGTAAGGAAGTATTTTTTGCAATGAACTTTTCTGTTACAGATAATATTTGTTCTCCTTCCGTTCTGGCTTCTACCAATGCCCGTGTTACCATATCTTCTTTTGCATGTGTAATACTATCCATCAACATTGCTTCAACTTCCTCATCAGTTAATCCGTACTGAGGTTTTACTTCAATGCTTTGCTCTACCCCACTGCGCAATTCTTTTGCGGTAACCGATAATATGCCATCTGCATTAATCAAAAAACTCACTTCTACTTTGGGCATTCCAGCTGGCATTCCGGGTATACCTGTAAAATTAAATTCTGCCAGTTTACGATTGTGTTGCACCAAATCTCTTTCACCTTGAAATACTGAAATACGCATTGACCCTTGTCCATCTTTTTGCGTAGTATATTGTCTTCCAGCTTTATTGGGAATTTTAGCATTGCGTGGAATCAATACATCCATCAATCCACCCATGGTTTCAATTCCTAAACTCAAAGGAGTGATATCCAACAACAAGAAATCTTTATTATTACCAGCTAAAATATCCGCTTGAATTGCTGCACCAAGCGCAACCACTTCATCTGGATTTACTGAATCATTCACTGTTTGTTTAAAAAATTCACCAATCGAATTCTTTACTAAAGGAACTCTAGTACTTCCCCCAACCATGATCACACTATCTATTTGTTCTACTTTCAAACCCGCATCTGACAAGGCTTTGGAGCAAGACTCAATCGTTCTATTGATAAAAGGAGTAATGATTGAGTTGAACTGATCAACATTAATTGATAATTTGTTATCATTCCAATTGCCTTCGAATAAATGAGTTGAACTCAATGTTTTTTTGGCTTCTTCGGCCAATAAACGCAATGCTTGTAATTGAGATTTATCTTGATTGATTTCGTGAAAAGGAATGCCTATTTGCTCCAACCAAAATTCCATGATGATTCTATCAAAATCATCTCCTCCCAAATAAGTATCTCCATTGGTACTCAACACTTCAAAAATCCCACCTGCAATTTTTAAAATGGATATATCAAAAGTTCCACCCCCTAAATCATAGACCGCAATTGTTTTTTCTTCGTCTTTATTCAAGCCAATTCCATAAGCTAAACTTGCTGCTGTTGGCTCGTTAACAATTCTCAATACATCCAATCCAGCCAACTTGCCAGCATCTCTTGTAGCTTGTCTTTGTGCGTCATTAAAATAAGCTGGCACGGTAATCACCGCTTTAGAAACGGGTGTTTTTAAAATATGTTCGGCCCTGGTTTTCAATTCTTTTAAAATAAAAGAAGATAACTCTATGGGAGAATAAAATTGATTGCCTACCTGCACTTTAACCAATCGATCCGCATCGTCATCTATTACTTTGTAGGTAAAGAAATCAGCATTTGCTTTTAAATCGTTGAAACTTTTTCCCATTAATCTTTTGGCAGAAAAAATGGTATTGGCAGGATCAGATTCCAGGTAATTTTTGGCCAATTCTCCCACTTCTGCATTGCCAAGCGCATCAAAATGAACCACACTTGGCACCAAGCTGCTTGTATTAAATTCTTTTAATGCAGTGGGTTGTTTGCTTTCAGGATGAATAATAGCCACCAAACTATTGGTAGTACCTAAATCAATCCCAACAATCATTTCAGCCTTTTGAAGGCTTCCTGTTGCTATATTAATGCCAATCTTTGCCATATAAATGCTTGCTACTTGCTGAAGCGCAAATGTATAACAATCAATCACCCGAGTAGTTTCGATTTAGGAAATGAATGACCTTATCCTTCAACTACCTTGGTTTTACTTGCATAATCATGTAATGGACCATCTAAAAAAGGGCCGAAGAATAAATCAATCACTGTTAGACGCAATAAAGACCTCCAGAAAATAATCAAGAAGGAAGGTTTACTATCCGTAAGCGTTACAACTTTGGTTTGGGTAAACCATTTAGCCGGAGATTTGGCAAAAATTGATTCAAACAAAAAGTAGTACGACCAGGTTGTTCCAAAGAAAAACCAACCGAAATTAATTGGTGGATAACCCCAGTACATCACGTAAAAATTCCACCACCTGCGCAAAAGCATGGCCAATATGGTTATTAATACTGTATCGATAAAAAAATTCAATGCCCTTGTTCCATCTCCAACTTTCCGCATAATCTTTCGATTTTTAGCAAAACTAAGGCATTGCAGCAATGACATCATCTTTTGTACATTTGCACAAATTGTTGATGAATGAGTTTAGTAGCAGAATTATCATGGAGGGGTATGATTCAGGATATCATGCCCGGCACAGAAGCATTATTAGAGAAAGAAATGGTTTCGGGTTATATTGGATTTGACCCAACATCCGATAGCCTTCATATTGGCAGTTTAGTACCCATTTTATTATTGGTCCATTTGCAAAATGCAGGTCACAAACCATATGCATTAGTAGGAGGAGCTACTGGTATGGTGGGAGACCCTAGTGGCAAAAGTGAAGAAAGAAATTTATTGAGTGAAGAAGTGTTGCAATTCAATCAGGAAGGCGTTCGAAAGCAATTGTCCAAGTTTTTAGATTTCAAAGCCGATAAAATCAATAAGGCAGAAATGGTGAATAACTATGACTGGTTCAAAGATTTTAGTTTCTTGAATTTCATACGCGATGTAGGTAAACACATTACAGTGAATTATATGATGAGCAAAGACAGTGTGAAAAAAAGACTGGAAGGAGAAACTGGCATGAGTTTTACGGAGTTTACCTATCAGTTGGTGCAGGGCTATGATTTTTATTGGCTCTACCAAAATAAAAATTGCAAATTACAAATGGGGGGAAGTGATCAGTGGGGCAATATCGTAACTGGCACAGAACTTATTCGCAGAAAAACAGGAGGTGAAGCATTTGCATTTACTTGTCCATTAATTACAAAAGCTGATGGCGGAAAATTCGGCAAAACAGAAAAAGGAAATGTTTGGCTGGATCCAGAAAAAACATCACCCTACCAGTTCTATCAATTTTGGTTGAATGCGAGTGATGAAGATGCAACTAAATGGATTAAAATATTCACCCTATTACCTAAACTGGAAATAGAATTATTGATTGCTGAGCACCAAGCTGCCCCGCACCTGCGAGCATTACAGAAAAAATTAGCTGAGGAAATAACTTGCTTTGTGCATAGCAGAGAAGACTATGAATTTGCAGTAAAAGCATCAGAAATATTATTTGGCAATGCAGCTACCGAAGTTTTGAATAGCTTAAATGAAAAACAGTTATTACAGGTAATGGATGGAGTTCCAACCGCTACAATTCAACGCTCTACGCTATCAGGCGGTTATGATATCATCAATTTTTTAACCGAAACAGCCATTTTCCCCAGCAAAGGTGAAGCGAAAAAAATGGTACAAGCAGGAGGAATTGCAATTAATAAAACAAAGATTTCTGCAGACAAAACAACTATCGAATCAGCAGATTTGTTGCAGAATAAATACATCCTTATACAAAAAGGAAAAAAGAATTATTATTTAGTAATTGTAAATTAAACCTTCAACAACTTATTTCACCTGCTTCAACACTTTCCAGATTTCATCTGCAACAAATTGATTGCCTGCTGCATTGAGGTGAACGCGATCATTGGTTAAAAATCCTTTTTCTTCATTATTAGGATTATTGGCAATTAAATAATTAACAAAAGATGTGCGTAAATCTACGCAGGGAATTTGGTTTGTTTTTGCATAATACCGTAACCAGTTACTGTACATATTTAATTCACCATCTTGTTCATTGGACATGTCTTTTCTTTCGCCAATTACAGAAGGAGTACAAACAATTATTTTAATTCCAGCAGCTTGTAATTTTTTTACAATGGCCTCATAGAATTGAGTATATTTTACAAACTCTGTTCCTGAACCATTGAGTCTTTTGTGCCAGATATCATTGATACCGATATAGATTACTACTATTTCAGGATTTTGCTTTAGTACATCTTCTTCTAAGCGCAAATACAAATCGGTCACTTTGTTTCCACTAATGCCAGCACCAACAAATTCGTATTGATCAGAAAGCCCTTCTTTTTGCAAAGTCGATTCCATTAATCGAATATATCCTCCAGGCCCGGCGCCTATTTGAGTGATGGAATCTCCAAAAAAAATCACTTTTCTTTTCTTGGTATAATTAAAAGCCATCAAGAACATTGAAGCAATAAAAACGGCAAACAAAATTAATTTTCCAGACATATTTTATCTTTTATCTCTTAATTCTTATCTTTTATCTCTTAATTCTTATCTCTTAATTCTTATCTCTTAATTCTTAATTAATAAATGTCTGTCATAACAGGTGTAGTAGCTGTTCCCATCAATTCTACAAAAGTTCGCTCGTTCACCAAGTATCCATTTCCTTTTGCACAGAAATGAACTTTTAAATTTTCTATACTGAGTGGATTTCCTTCAGGAATATCTGCCGTATTACTGTATTTAATATCATGCCCATCTACAATAATTACTAAGCCACTTCCAATGGCTTCCATTTGGTTGCCTTCGGTAATTAACATGCCTGTATCTTCCCCTAAACCAATACCAATACAAGATGGATTTGCAGATACAGCTTGTGCCAAACGAGCAAAACGTCCGCGTTTCTCAAAATGAGAATCGAAGATCACATTATCCATAAAGCCTAAACCAGTAGTAATTTTCACTTCCCCCTTTAAATGTGCACGAGTAGCATTGCCTTCGTATATCATTGTATTACTCATGGCCATTGCTCCTGCCGATGTACCAGCCACAACAAAATTTTCTTTTTCATAACGATCAAGAATAATTTTCAAAAACCGAGTACCTCCAAAAATGGCTGTCAGCCTCAATTGATTACCACCACTAAACATTACCGCATCGCATTTGGCTATTCGATCGATGTATTCTTGCTTTTGGGCATCTTCTCTATTTCTAATATGAATTACTCCAACATCGGTACAGCCAATTTTACCAAAAGCGTCCAAATAGTTTTCTCCCACTTCATAAGGTATTGTAGATGCTGTTGTAACCACTTCAATACAAGCCTGTGGGCCACCAGATTCCTCCACTATTCTTCTTAAAATACCTAATTCAAAAAAATTAAGATTATTTCGAAACACCACCCCTTTTTCAAGGTCCGTGCCTTTGTCTTCAGCGCCACCAATGGCAATTAATTTTCCTTTTGGAACACTCATGCTTATAAATTCGATACAAAACAAAAATAAGCCTTTTGAATTGCCCATCAATCCCAAAAAAAATGATATATTCATCCTCCTACACAAAGTGTATTAATTGTGTACAAATGAAATGCTCAAATAACTATCAACTTTTATGAAAATTGAAGAAACCAAAATACTGAGAGGCCCTAATTATTGGAGTATTCGCAGAACCAAGCTCATTCAGATGAAATTGGATTTACAAGAGATGGAGCAGCGCCCTACGAATACTATTGATGGGTTCTTAGACAGACTAAAAGCACTTTTTCCTTCAATGTATTCTCATCGTTGCAGTGTTGGCACTCCAGGAGGATTTTTTCAAAGAGTGGAAGAAGGCACTTGGATGGGTCATGTAATTGAGCATATAGCTCTTGAATTACAAACCCTCGCAGGAATGGAAACTGGCTTTGGTAGAACAAGGGGCACAGGAGAACCGGGAAAATATTTTGTGGTATTCAGTTATATAGAAGAGGATGCAGGTGTTTATGCAGGAAAAGCTGCAGTTAGAATTACCGAAGCCCTTGCAAGCAATACACCATATGATTTATCGGATGACATTCAAAGTCTTCGTGAAATTAGAGAAGATACACGACTCGGACCTTCCACTGGTTGTATAGTAGATGAAGCTGCTAAAAGAGGCATCCCCCATCTTCGATTAAATAAACACAGTTTGGTTCAATTAGGATATGGAATCCACCAAAAAAGAATTAGGGCAACTATTGCTTCAACTACAGGAAATATTGCTGTTGATATTGCTTGTGATAAAGAAGAAACCAAAAATTTATTAGAAGCTGCTGAAATACCTGTTCCAAGAGGAACAGTTGTAAGAACTGAAATTGGATTACAGGAAGCAGTGGATAAATTCGGTTACCCCTTGGTAATTAAACCAATCGATGGCAATCATGGGAAAGGCAACACTACCAATATTGTCAATTGGGAACAAGCGCTTAAAGCATTTGAAGCTGCAAAAGTGTACGGCCGTTCTGTAATTGTAGAAAGATTTATTACTGGTTTCGATTTTAGAATTTTAGTGATCAATTATAAATTTATCTGTGCTGCACTTCGGACACCTGCATCAGTAGTTGGTGATGGTGTAAATACCATTCAATGGCTAATTGATGAAACCAATAAAGATCCTCGTCGTGGGTATGGACATGAAAAAGTGCTTACACAAATTACCGTTGATGGAAGTACCATGAAAATGCTGGAGGATAAAGGATATAGTTTGGACACGATTCCCACAAAAGGAGAATTGGTATTATTAAAAACAACTGCCAATCTTTCTACTGGAGGAACTTCAACAGATATTACCGACGAAGTACATCCTGCCAATGTGGTGATGTGCGAACGAATTGCAAAAATTATCGGATTAGATATTTGCGGTATCGATATCATGGCAGAAGATTTACATACTCCTGTAAATGAAAATGGCGGCGCCATCTTGGAAGTGAATGCTGCTCCGGGTTTCAGAATGCATATAGAACCTGCGGAAGGCTTACCACGCAATGTTGCAGAACCTGTAATAGACATGCTTTTCCCAGATAGAAGCAATGGTCGTATTCCTATTATTGCCATTACTGGTACCAATGGAAAAACCACGACTACTCAATTAACTGCACATATTTCTAAAAGTGCTGGAAAAAAAGTAGGGTATACAACTAGCGATGGTGTATACATTCAAAATCAGTTATTGATGAAAGGAGATTGTACCGGTCCGCTTTCATCTCAGTTTGTATTAAAAGATCCTACAGTTGATTTTGCTGTATTGGAATGTGCAAGAGGTGGAATCTTAAAAAATGGATTGGCTTTTCAATTTTGTGATGTAGCCATTGTTACCAATGTTGCTGAAGATCATATAGGTTTAGGTGGCATTAATAGTGTAGAACAAATGGCCAGGGTTAAAGCGGTTGTTCCTGAAACTGTTTTTCCACATGGCTATGCAGTATTGAATGCAGATGATGATTTGGTGTACGCCATGAAGAATGACCTTAAATGCAATATCGCTTTGTTTAGTATGGACGAAAATAATCCAAGAATTCAAAGCCATTGCAAAGCTGGAGGACTAGCCACAGTGTATGAAAATGGATTTGTAAGTATTTTAAAAGGTACCTGGAAAATTCGGGTGATGAATGTAAAAGATATTCCACTCACTTTCGAAGGAAAAGCGGTGCACAATATTGCCAACTGCTTACCAAGTGTAATGGCTACCTATTTATTCAAAAGCATTACAATAGAAGATATCAGAAGTGGTTTACAAACATTTATCTCCAGCAGTAATACCACGCCTGGAAGATTGAATTTTTTTCATTTTAAACATTTTACTTTTTTGGCTGATTTTGCCCATAATCCTCATGGATTAAGATTACTAGGCGATTTTGTCAATAAATTGGACTACCCATACAAAGTGGGCGTAATCAGTGGAACAGGTGATCGTAGAGATGAAGATATCAGGGAACTTGGATCGATTTCTGCAAAATACTTTGATGAAATCATTATCCGATGCGATAAAAATTTGCGAGGCAGAACTGCAGAAGAAATCATTTCATTATTGCAGGAAGGAATCAATTCTGTCAACCCCAATCTGCCACAAACAGTCATTGCCAATGAAAACCTTGCCCTAGAACATATTTATGCCAATTATAAACCAGGGGCCTTGTATACCATTATGTGTGATGTAGTCGCCGGAGCCCTGGATAAGATCAAAGAACTGAAGGAAAGAGAGGATAATGCATAGGTATTAAGTTGTTGGTTATTAGGTTATTGGAAGAAGTTCTATTTAAAAAATTTGGCATAATTGTTCCCGAACCTTATTTTTGCAGCCCATTACGAAAGAAATGGAAGGATTGCCTGATAGTATAAGGGTAGTACAACTGATTTTGGTTCAGTATGTCTAGGTTCGAATCCTGGTCGGGCAACAAACGCCACTCGCGAAGCGAGTGGCGTTTTCATTTACGAGCGTCGCGAATTCATTTGCGTAAGCGCGTGAATGAAAACGCCAAGTTGCCGCAGGCAACGAAGGGCGTTTGG
>JBAXUV010000025.1:0-27533 GCA_037129425.1 Sphingobacteriia bacterium | reverse complement strand
CGTATTTGTTTGCCCGATGGACGTGGTACATTTACCAATCAATCAAGTATTTCAGATAATTCAGAAGCTTTGTTTAGCTATAGTTGGAATTTTGGTAATCCCAACGATCCATCATCATCCACATTAAGAGAGCCAACACATAAATACACAGCAGTGGGTCCTGTAAATGTTCAATTAAAAATCACCACTAAAGATGCTTGTGTAGATTCACTGACCAAAACAATGAATACCATTTATCCTTGGCCAAAAGCATCTTTCTCGGCAACACCAATGGAAGTTTGTGTGGGTGATACAATCCAGTTTAAAGATTTAGGAGATTTAATAAATAGTGGTAATACGGCTATTTGGAATTGGGATTTAAGTGGTGGAACTTCCTCAACCGTTCAAAATCCTTTAAAACGATTTGCAGATTCTGGCACTTTTACCATTAAATATTTCTTTTACAATGTGAATGGATGTGTGAGTGATACCGTTAGTAAAAATGTAACTGTGCATCCTTATCCTAAATTGACATTGATTTCAAAAGTAAATGTATTAGAAGGAAACTCTTACAAAATAGTGCCTAAGTATAAGTATGGAACTAACCTGACTTATCAATGGACTCCTCCAACTTATTTAAACAATGATGTAGATTCAACTCCTGTAACCACACCTTTGGCGGATATTCGTTATCGGTTATTTTTAACTGGAATAGGAGGTTGTACAGTTTCAGATACTATTTTTATAAAAGTATTATTTGCTCCAATAGCACCAAATGCATTCTCTCCAAATGGAGATGGCATTAATGATCGTTGGAGAATTAAATATTTAGAGAGTTATCCTGGTGCTACAGTAGAAGTGTTTAACAGATATGGACAATCTGTATTTAGTAGTGAAGGATATGATGTAGATTGGGATGGCACTGTAAATGGAAAAGCATTGCCAATAGGAACCTATTATTATGTAATCAACCCAAAGAATGGCAGGAAAATTGTCACGGGTTCGGTAACTATTATTCGATAAATGAAGAGTAGAATAATTTTCATATTGTGTTGTTGGATTAGCATTGGTCTATCTGCGCAGCAAAGGCCTTACTATACCCAATACATTATGAATAATTATATCATTAATCCTGCAGTTGCTGGAATAGAAAATTATTGGGATGTAAAAGCCAGTCATCGTATGCAATGGGTTGGATTGCAAGATGCACCTGTTACAACTTATTTAACCATACATGGTCCATTAAAAAAAAGCAATTACGACAGGTCATCTGCAACTACATTTAGAGCAAGAGGCGAGAACCCTAGAGGGGAAGCTTACTGGAGAGACTATACTGCAGCTGATCCTCATGCGGGTGTTGGGTTTACCATCATCAACGATAAAACGGGTCCTTTGAATCGTTTTGCCGCTTATGGGACCTATGCATATCATATCGGACTTTCTCCCAGAACCAATTTGTCTGCAGGTGTTTCTGTAGGAATGACCAATGTTAGTTTGGATGCTTCTAAGCTGGATTTTGGTTCAGTTAGTGTTGATCCTGCAGTTGCAAGTAGTGGAGTAATCAATCGACTTAAACCTGATGTTAGCGCCGGTTTATGGTTGTATTCTAAAGACTATTTTATTGGACTATCCGCACAGCAAATTATTCCACAGAATGTTTCCTTTTCAGATAATACCGTTTCATTAACTGGAGGAAAATTAATTCCTCATTTATTTTTAAGTGCTGGGTATAGAATGCAAATGTCTGATGATGTAACTTTTCTTCCATCTATGTTGATCCGATATATTAGCCCCTTACCTGTGGGCTATGATGTAAATGCAAAATTTCAATACCAAGACATTTTGTGGTTGGGCGCATCTTACCGGTATAATGATGGTTTTGCTGCCATGTTAGGCGTGAACCTGAATCATTCTATCAATATCGGATACTCTTACGATATTCAAACCTCAAAACTCAATACAGTGAGTAAAGGAACGCACGAGATTCTGATCGGATTTTTATTAGGAAATAAATGGGGAGATTGGTGCCCTCGCAATTTATGGTAATCAAATATTTTTGATCATCCATATATCACAACCATTGTGGCCGCTATTGCCCATGGGTCCATCCAGATAACTAAACCCAAATTGCTCATAAACTTTTACGGCCTTATTTAATTCGGGCATGGTTTCTAAATATACTTTGGAGAATCCTTTTGTTTTCGCAATTTGTAAACAATGAGCAATCATTTGCTGGCCGAATCCCTTTCCACGAGCTGTTTTAGCGAGATACATTTTTACCAATTCGCAGGTAGTATTGGGTAATCCTTCAGTAGGGTAGATACCTGCTCCGCCAATTATTTCGCCATTGTATTCAGCAATAAAATAAGCGCTTATAGGTTCATTTGTAAACAACTCGTACAAATGATCGGTGCTTTCATCAAAATAAACAGTACCTGGTTTATTGGCGCCGAATTCAGTTAATGCAGTTCTGATGATTGTTGCAATGGCTTTATTATCTTTCTGCTCGATAGGTCGGATAACTAATGGACTCATAGATTAGTTATTTGTTACTCATTACTTTAAATGCATTGATCAAACCATTGGTAGAGCTATCATGGTCTTTTACTTTTTCATTATTCAATAATTCAGGTAAAATTTTATTGGCCATTTGCTTTCCTAGTTCTACACCCCATTGGTCAAAACTGAAAATATTCCAAATGACGCCTTGTACAAAAATCTTGTGTTCATATATAGCAATGAGCATTCCCAATGAATGAGGATTGATTTCTTTTAGCAAGAAAGAATTGGTTGGTTTGTTGCCAGGAAAAACTTTAAAAGGAGTAATGTTCTGAATTTCTGCTTCACTTTTATTGGCTTTCATGCCTTCCACTTTTACTTCATTTTCAGACTTGCCATTCATTAAGGCTTCTGTTTGAGCAAAGAAATTAGACATCAATTTTGCATGATGATCACCAATTGGATTATGACTGATGGCAGGAGCAATAAAATCGCAAGGAATCATTAATGTTCCTTGATGAATGAGTTGATAAAATGCATGTTGGCCGTTCGTACCTGGTTCGCCCCAGATCACTGGACCTGTTGTATAATTTACAGGATTTCCCTTTCTGTCTACACTTTTGCCATTGCTCTCCATATTGCCTTGCTGAAAATAAGCGGCAAAACGATGCATGTATTGATCATAAGGAAGTATGGCTTCGCTTTGTGCACCAAAAAAATTAGTGTACCAGATACCCAATAATGCCATTAGAACAGGAATATTTTTGTCAAATTTCTCCTTTCTAAAATGATCATCTGCCAAAGATGCCCCTTTGAGTAATTGCTCAAAATTATTATAGCCAATAGTTAACGCAATGGATAAACCAATAGCACTCCAGAGAGAATATCTACCACCAACCCAATCCCAAAATTCAAACATATTGGCTTTGTCAATTCCAAATTCTGTGACTAATTTTTCATTGGTACTTAAAGCAGCAAAATGTTTAGCAATGAATTTTTCATCCTGAGCTGTTGTTAAAAACCAGGACCTTGCTGTATGAGCGTTGGTCATAGTTTCCTGTGTAGTGAAAGTTTTAGATGCAATTAAAAAAAGTGTTTCCTCAGGGTCTACTTTTTTTAATGTTTCTACTATATGGGTACCATCGATATTACTCACAAAATAAGTGGTAATTCCTTCAATCCAATATGGTTTTAACGCTTCTGTTACCATCACCGGACCTAGATCACTTCCGCCGATACCAATATTAACGATGTATTTTATTTTTTTGCCTGTATAACCTTTCCATTTTCCACTATGTACTTTTTCGCAAAATGATTTCATTTGCCCCAACACTTTACTGATTTTTGGCATGATATCTTTGCCTTCAACCAGAATAGGGGTATCAGTAAAATTCCTTAAAGCTGTGTGTAATACAGATCTGTGTTCAGTTTCGTTGATTTTAATGCCTGCAAATAAATCGTGAATTGCTTCGCTGAGTTTACACTCTTCTGCTAATTGAAGCAATAGTTGTAATGTTTTTTTATTGATGATATTTTTTGAATAATCAAATACCATTTGATCTAAGCAAAGTGAAAATGCTTGAAATCTTTCAGGGTCTGCAGCAAACAAATCCCTCATATGTTTGCGGCTCATTTCATCTTCAAAGTGCTTCTTTAATAAAAACCAGGCTTGTGTATTCGTTGGGTTAATTCTAGGTAACATATCTTGGATAAAACAGTTTATTAATAGGAGGGTAGCAAAGTTATCTATAAGCTATCAATTACCCTAATCGTTTCTGCAACCATTTTTGGACTGATATCTAAATGTACTACCAGTCTAATTTGAGTTGAAGTCATTGCAATAGTATTGATTCCATTCTCCAACAATTTTTTAACTAAATCTTTAGCGGTGTACCTGCCTTTAACTTCAAATAAAATAATATTTGTTTGAACAGGATTTATGGTGCCTACAAAATCTTTCTGTTGCAATGCTGCAGCAATCATTTGTGCGTGATCATGATCTTCTTGCAGTCGATTAACCTGGTGTTGAATGGCAAAAAGTGCACCGGCTGCTATAAATCCAGCTTGCCTCATTCCACCCCCAAAAACCTTGCGTATTCTTCTTGCTTTTTTAATAAAATCTTTATTGCCCAACAATACACTCCCAACTGGTGCGCCTAAGCCCTTACTTAAACAAACAGAAATAGAATCGAATACTTTGCCATAATCAGCAGGGTTTTCTTTTTGAGCAACGATTGCATTAAAAAGGCGGGCCCCATCTAAATGGAGTTTTAAGTTATTTTGTAAACAAACTTCTTTAATCAATTGAAATTCAGTGAATTGATAACATGTTCCACCACCTCTATTGGCTGTGTTTTCCAAAGAAACAAGGGTACTAATAGGCTTATGAATATCATCAGGATTAATGGCTTGTTGAACCTGACTTGCATTGATTCTTCCATAATTGCCCTCTAATAATCGGACTGAAGCTCCCGAATTAAAAGCGATTCCACCGCCTTCGTATTGATACACATGCGAAAGTTGCTCACAAATTACTTCGTCTCCAGGTTGGGTATGGCATTTAATGGCAATTTGATTGGTCATTGTGCCGCTTGGGCAAAAAAGGGCTGATTCCATGCCAAATAGGCTGGCAGTATAGCTTTCCAATGCATTTACGGTGGGGTCTTCCCCAAAAACATCGTCCCCAACTTTGGCTTCATGCATAGCGGTTAACATGCCTGGGGTTGGTTTTGTAAGGGTGTCTGAGCGATAATCAATCATATCTTGCAAATCTGCCTATTTTTTTCAATATAAACTGCAAAATTTCGGTCTAAAATGCGTAATTTTGCTCGCTTCGAACAGTTTCAAACAATTTTGCATTTCTTTTACAGCATTATTGAAACATTTGGAGTCTTATTCTCGTTATACACTAAAGCAATAATTCAACATGAGGCAACTCAAGATCGCTACACAGATTACCAACAGAGATTCACAAGCAGTAGAGAAGTATTTACAGGAAATTTCTAAAATCCCGATGATCAACCCCGAAGAGGAAACTACTTTGGCTCAGAAGATCAAAATGGGAGACCAACGTGCTTTGGATAAATTGGTACAAGCCAATTTACGTTTCGTAGTGTCAGTTGCCAAACAATATCAACACCAAGGGCTTTCTTTGAGTGATTTGATCAACGAAGGAAATCTTGGATTAATAAAAGCTGCTCAGCGTTTCGATGAAACCAAGGGATTTAAATTCATTTCCTATGCGGTTTGGTGGATTCGTCAATCTATCTTACAAGCTTTAGCAGAACAGGGGCGTTTGGTTCGTTTGCCACAGAATAAGATTGGAACTTATAATAAAGCCAATAAAGCTTATATGGCTTTTGAACAAGAGCATGAGCGTGAACCATCAACAGAAGAATTGGCTGAAATATTGGAGATGAGCGAAACCGAGATCAACAATATCTTTCAAAGCAATACCCGTCATACTTCATTAGATGCTCCTGTTCATGAAGCAGAAGATGTGGCGATGGGAGATTTATTGGAAGGATCAGATGATACAGACGAAGATGTGATGAAAGATTCTTTAAGAGAAGAAATTCGTCGTGTATTAAAGTCATTAAGTCCGAGAGAAGCAGAGATTGTTAATGCCTATTTTGGATTAGATGGAGAGAATGGTGTTACTATCGAACAAATCGGGATGAAATACGATTTGACCAAAGAGCGTATTCGCCAGATTAAAGAGCGTGCCATTAAGCGATTACAAAAAGCACGTTACAGCAATGCTTTAAAAGCGTATTTAGGTTAATTAATCAAAAGCAGGGCGATTTCCTGTTAAGAATGTATATTTTAGCGCCTCTGTAAAAAACAGGGGCGTTTTTTTAATCTTTTTGGGCTGATTTTTGTTAGAAATAAATAATGAATAGAATAGTCTACATAGCATTGATGGTTTTTTTTGCAGGGTTGATTTCCTGTGAAAAAAATATTACGATAACGCCTCCAGATCTAGCACCTAAATTGGTGGTAGATGCACAAATAGAATCCGGTGCTCCACCAGTGGTTGTTCTGTCTACCTCTCTCAATTATTTTTCAACGATTGACACTGCGGAGTTAAACAATTCATTTATTAGAAATGCAAAAGTTACTTTGTCGGATGGAACTAAAACCAGCCAGCTCAAATTGGTTGATGTGAAAGTACAGGGATTTAGATTGGTGTATTACACCAATGATCCTGTAAATCCTTCAGCTGCTATTTTTGGTGCTTATGGAAAAACCTATCAATTAAAAGTAGAGCTAAATGGGCAAACCTATCTTAGTACAACAACTATTCCTATACTTACAAAAACCATTGACTCCTTATGGAGCAAGCCTGTTCCGAATAGGCCAAGTAACGATAGTTTTAGGGTAATTTCAGCTACCATTACCGATCCTATAGGGTTGGGTAATTACATACGATATTATACAAAAGTGAACAGACAGGAATTTTTACCCGGTTACAATAGTGTTTTTGATGACAATGTAATTGATGGCAAAGTTTATACAGTGGATATTCCCAAAGGAGTGGATAAGAATTTCCCTTTAGAAAGAGAAAATTATGGATTCTTTAAAAGAGGAGATACCGTTAGTATTAAATACAGCAATATAGATAAAGCTACTTACGATTTCTGGCGTACATGGGAGTATACGTATCAATCCGTAGGAAATCCATTTTCATCTCCAGGTGTTGTCAATGGAAATATAAGCAATGGCGCACTTGGTGCATTTTGTGGTTATGCCACATCGTTTAAAAATATCATTATACCCAAATAATAAATTATGGAACAAGAAGCAATAGAAAAAGTACATGTGTTGATAATCGGATCAGGTCCTGCTGGGTATACGGCTGCCATTTATGCTGCAAGAGCCAATATGAAACCGTTGTTGTATCAAGGAATTCAACCAGGAGGTCAGTTAACCATTACAACAGAAGTAGAGAATTATCCTGGCTATCCCGATGGAATTCAGGGTCCTGAAATGATGATCCATTTCGAAAAACAAGCAGCCAGGATGGGAACGGATATTCGCTATGGGTTGGCTACAAAAGTTGATTTTAGTGCTCGTCCTTTCAAAGTTTGGATTGATGAAGAAAAAGAAATTCATGCAGACTCTGTAATCATTTGTACTGGTGCTTCTGCTAAATGGTTAGGTATTGAAAGTGAACAACGATTGAACGGATTTGGTGTGAGTGCATGCGCTGTTTGTGATGGGTTTTTCTTCAAAGGAAAAGAAGTAGCCATTGTTGGTGCTGGTGATACTGCTGCAGAAGAAGCAATGTATTTGTCTAAATTATGTACTACTGTTCATATGTTTATCCGAAAAGATAAAATGCGCGCAAGTAAAGTGATGCAGGATCGTGTGTTAAGTACCCCTAATATTAAAGTGTATTGGAATACCGATACCGATGAAATTTTAGGAGAGAAAAAAGTAGAAGCTGTCAGAATAAAAAACAATCAAACACAAGCAACACAAGAAATTCCAATTAGTGGATTTTTTGTTGCTATTGGTCATCAACCTAACAGCGATATTTTTAAAGGGTTTTTAGACATGGATGAAACAGGCTATATTCTTACTCAACCTGGCACCAGTAAAACCAATATCGAAGGCGTATTTGCAGCTGGAGATGTACAGGATAAAAACTATCGTCAGGCAGTAACTGCCGCTGGAAGTGGATGCATGGCGGCGCTTGATGCAGAGCGATATTTAACTGCCAAAGGCTTATAAGAATTAAGAATTATAAATTAAGAATTAAGAGTTATTAGGTAAATTAAAATAAAAGAGATTGTTGCAGATTCATCTTAAAAACGTTCAATTTTTTGCTTATCATGGAATTTATGCCGAAGAGAGGAAACTAGGTAATTATTTTGAAGTAAACATCGATATTTGGCATCAACCAAATGTTCTGCCTGTTTTGCATATGAAAGATACCATTGATTATGTGCGCGTTTATGAGCTGGTGAAACAAAGAATGGCCAAGCCAACTCCATTACTAGAAACAGTAGTTACTGAAATTGCACAATCTGTATTAGCAGAATTTAAATTGGCTACAAAAATTGTTATATCAATCGATAAGCTTTGTCCACCCATTCTTAGTTTTGAGGGTAAAGTTGGCGTATCGTTCACTTTAGAAAGGAATTAATATGAAAGTTGTTATTCGTTTTATTTGCTTTTTTGTATTCAATTTCTGTATTATGAATTTGAATGGTCAAGACCTTGCAATTCAACTTAAAGAAGCAGAAAATTTAGAAAAACAATTGAAGGAACCAGAGGCGTTGGAAAAGTATAAGCAGATTTTACTAACAAGTCCTACCAATATTAAAGCTTTAGTAAAAGCCACTGAATTGAATGTTCTTTTAGGTGGAAAGGAAAAAGAAAAGAAAAGCAAAAGATTATATTATGAATCGGCGTTAGCATTTGCACAAAGAGCTTTGCAGGCAGATACGAATAGTGCTGATGCCAATTATGCAATGGCGATGGCATCTGGTAAACTGACTGACGTAGAATCGGAAAACAAAAAAATTGTAGCTTTTGTAAAAGATGTTAAGACCTATGCCGACAAAGCGCTATCCATTAATCCAAATCATGCTAAAGCCAATTACACATTGGGTAAATGGCATTATGAAATGGTTACATTATCTGGCATAAAAAAAATGGCTGTTAAATTATTTTATGGTGGCCTGCCTGATGGAGACTTAGACAAGGCAATCGCTTTGATGGAAAAATGTAAAACCATTGAACCTTATTTTGCCCCTAATTATTTGGACTTAGGTAAAGCTTATAAAGAAGCGCATCAACCCGCTAAAGCAACAGAAGTATTGAATAAATTAGTTAAACTTCCTACAAGAAGTTCAGAAGATATAACCATTAAAGCAGAAGGAGCTCAATTATTAGAATCATTACAATAAATCAACCAACATGGAATTAGTAGAATTATTTCAACAAGCGGTAGCAAATAGCAAAACATTGTCAGCAAAGCCAGATAATGAAACTTTATTGAAATTGTATTCTTTGTTTAAACAAGGAACAGAAGGAGACAATAATGAATCAGGTCCTTCAAATGCTTTTGATTTTGTTGCTAAGTTTAAACACGAGGCTTGGGCTAAATTAAAAGGAATTACCAAAGAAGATGCAATGCAACAATACATCGATTTGGTAAATCAGTTAAAAGGCTAGATTACCAGCGATTTCCATCGATTGCTTTTGATATACCAGTAGGAGGGAATGAACATAACTCCCCAATAAAGCCATTCACTCATCCAGCCATATGTGATGGGGAGGAAAAGCTTTTCTAGAACCACATAAACGTATATTATATAAAATACGATGGTGGCAATTTCGGTATATAAATTCATTTTTGAATTGCCTGTTCCTGTTACTGCATTTACCCAAACAACAGCAATAGACATCATTAACATAGCGATAGATACAACACGCATTACAGGTATAGCGGCAATAATGAAATCTTCACCTTGGCCATATATGCCCAAAAATGTTCTTGGTGAAAAATTCAAAATCAAAAAGACGATTAACGCAAAGCCAAAACTCCATTTAAGTATTCTATGTATTAATGGAATAACGGCATCTTTCTTTCCTTGACCAATTACATTACTAACCATCGTATTTGTGGTTGCAGCAAATGCCCATGTAAAGCACCCAAAAAAACCGAATAAGTTTCTCATGGTGTTAGACACAGCCAGGTCTCTGGATCCGTGGTGCTCAATTAAAATATAGAAGTATTCCCAACTTAAAATACTGATGGCGTGCTGCAAAATCAATGGGTAAGATTGCACTAAAATCAATCGAATGTATTTTTGCTGATACTTAACCTTATCAAATAAGTGTAGTTGTTTGCTGATTCCAATAGATTTGATAACCAGAAATACTGCCAGTAAACCTGCAATTTCTGCTATAATGGATGCATAGGCAGCCCCATTAAAACCCAGTTTTGGCAAACCAAGTTTCCCGTAAATAAAACCATAATCAAGTACAATATTCACAATGGCTTCGGTAGCAGTTCCTAAAATCAGGAATTTACTTTGATTGGTTCCAACCAACAGCGCATTCCTCATTTGATAGATATACAAAATGGGTAATCCCAAGATTCTGATTGAAAGGAAACTGATGGCCATTTCTATTCCAATAGAATCATGCAAAGACCAGCTAAGTACCGTTGGTGCAATAAACCAGGTACATAAAATGCCGAATAAGGCAAATACCAAAGAAATTCTTACTCCATGCCAGAAAATACTGCCTATTTCATCAATTCTATTTTCACCTGCTCTTCTGGATATTAAAGCCTGTAAACCATTGTTCAGCCCATTGCCAATTACTGCAAACAATAAATAATATACCCCTGTAATACCCGCAAGACCTAGTTCTCTTTGACCCAAGCCACTCAAAAAAATATTATTGGTGATGAAATTAATTTGAGGCACCAAAATGGAAGCAGAAATGGGTAAGGCAATACGAAGTATTTGCCTGTTTCCTGTGTCTACTTGAAGGTTTAAAGGGGATTTTGAAACACTCATACTATGGTGTAAAGGTAGTAAATTGAATCCTGAACTAATTTGAATATTGAAGAGAATGATTTTTTATATATAATTGTAGTAATTTGTAAGAATGGCTAGGAAAAAAATAGGTTTGTATAACGAGGAAACCATTAATGGTTCAACCCACCAATTATTGGTGGAGATTGCCGATGAAGCATTTGTATGTATGGCAAAATCTGATCTTACCGGTGAGATTGATGCTTTTGAATTGTTTAGTTTAGACAAAAGCGAGCAGGACGATTGGAATGATATTTTTTATGAGATCAAAACGGGTTCTTCCATTTTCAATAATAACTACAAAAAAGTTACTTGTTTTTTTAATACAGAAGAAGCCATAATGGTTCCTGAGAAACTCTTAACAGCCACTTCTGCAGAAGATTACCTTAATTTGATTTACGGTGAAAGTGTTCGACATGAAGTGAAGTACGAAAAATTAATTGCTACTAAAGTTTTCATCAATGCTTACAGAGTCAGGAAAGCAATTACTGAGTTATTAGGTAGACAATTTATTATTTTTCAAACTTCGCATACATATTCAAATCTGTTGAATGATGTGATGCGAAGACCATTTATTAATCATCAGTTTATTAAATTACAGTTTTATTCGAATCATTTTATTTTAGCTGTTTGGAAGGAAGAGCGTTTTCAATTGATTCAATCATACAGGTACAATACCCCCGAAGATGTTTTGTATTATTTACTAAGAATCGTACAACAATATCAATTTGATTTATCGGATGTTTTGCTTGAAGTAAGCGGAATGATTGAGGTAGAAACTAGTTTGATGTTGCAATTGTCTAAAATATTTCCAAAAATAGAAATGGATAATTTGCAAACCACTGGAATTTTTAAAATGGCGGAATCTGAGTATCCCTTGCATTATTTTACTCCCTTTTATAAGCTCAGTTTATGAGAATAATTTCTGGTAAATGGGGTGGGAGGAAAATACATCCCCCTTCAAATATGCCCTTTACTCGCCCCACAACTGATATAGCAAAAGAAGGGCTTTTTAATATCTTACAAAACAGAATGAATTTTGAAGGAATCAGTACCCTTGATTTATTCGGTGGAACTGGTTGCATTAGTTATGAATTGGGATCTAGAGGCGCTGCTCATTTAACCATTGTAGAAAAAGACCCAATCATGCATTCCTTTATTGCAAAGAATGCGGCCATTTTAGGAATGAATGATATTATGTTGTTAAAAATGGATGTGTTTAGTTTTTTAGATTCCTGCACACAAACATTTGACTTTATTTTTGCAGGACCTCCTTATGCACTTGGTACCATTGATGAATTGCCTAAGAAAATTGTTGCACAACAATTAATTGCTCCAGGAGGCTTCTTTGTTTTAGAACATACTCCTCGTAATGCCTATGAAAAATTTCCTGGGTTTTCTTTTGTAAGAAATTATGGTACAACAGTTTTCTCTTTTTTTACAAATGATCATTAAGCAGTATAGCCGTTGTTGGTGATGAATCTCACTAAGCTTCTTTTTGCAATAGGCAATAATGTTTCCTCAATTGGCAAACTTAAATCTGTTTCCAAAGCATATACAGCAGGATTAGGCAGTTCGGCCCTTTCTCTGATTAGTTGATTTTTGATATTGCCATAAGTGTTCACAATATTTCTTTGCCAAACATCTACAAATTCGGTTTTAATACTTCTGTATTTTTCATCGTGCTTTTCGAATATACTCAACCTGTATTGATACACCCATGTGTTTTTACAAGCGCCTTCACATAATAAGAAATATCCTTCATGATGATCAATGGGCATTATGCCAACAGGTTCTATATTGATTTTATTTTCTACAAATTCGTAAATTTCCGTTCCGCTATTAATTGTTTTTTTCATTGTCGTTGAAGCATAATGAATAATTTCTTCCAATTCCTTCATGAGGTCATCATCTTCAACCATTGACTCATATAATAATTGTAACTGAGCTATCTGAATGCCATTCAATTTTTTGGGAAATTGTTCTTGTAGGTATTTTTTATTTTCTCTAAAAGCCACTATATTATTGTAATGAAAAATCACGTCTGCTAATAATGGATAGAGTTTGTTCTGGCAGAAATACTTATTTACTTCTTGTAAATAAGCCAGTAAGGTATATTTCTTTAATTCAAAATCGATGTATCCATCGGCAAACCAAGTTTGTGATAAACTTCTCATTGGAATGATTTTGTTTATCCAATTTACTAAATCAGAAAAGCCAATAAAAATTTCTTTATACACAGATGTTGATTAGTCAACCATTAATCAACTGAGCTTGGATGAAGTTCTCTTCCAGATTTGAATTCGTTTAAAGAAAATAAAAGTACTGTTTGAAAGAAATTTTTGTTTTGCTGTTTCCCAGGACCCAGGTTGTCCATTCGATTCATATAACCAACCTGAAGTGTAAGTTGCTTATTTAACTGATATCCGATACCGCCATAAATTCTATTTTGCTCAAAGATCATTCCATCATTATTGAGAAAAACTTCATTATTTAAGCTCAAATACCAAGTCTTTTCTTTTATGACTACATTATTAATTGGGTAAAGTGCATTTAAACGATATCTAAATCTGTTGCGATATCCATCTGTAAGAAATCGTTGTTCTATGCGATATCGATGTTCAATTTTTAAACGGTTAATGTTATTGTTGAGCACAAACTGTTCCCAAATTCTAAACTCATTCGTTATTTGTGGTGTTTTAAAATTGCCATCTGGCTGATAGGTTACATAGTGTCCCATCGCTAAAATAGCACTGATGCTTTTCGGAAAATTATATCCGATGCCACCTTTATATTCGTGATAACTGAAATTATTATAGAAAGCCTGCGATCTTAATTGGGCTTCAAAAAAAACATTCCATTGTTTAGTCAAAGTGTATTTGGTGGAAACAACTGACCAGGTTCCTAAACCCGGCGTTTGTGAATAGGCATGTATAGCAAATAAAAAAGCCATCAGAAAGATGGCTTTTTTAAAACAAGTATTAATAATCTTAATCAAGTCCATCTTTAGAGGTAATGAAACCAATGTTTATTAAGGTCCCAATTTTCAAATTCTTTGGCTACTGCTGTTAAAAAGCTAGCACCAATACTTCCATCTACTATGCGATGGTCGTAACTTAAAGATAAATACATCATGTGGCGAATTCCGATGGTGTCTCCTTCAGCAGATTCAATGACTACAGCACGCTTTTTTATTGCACCTACAGCCAATATAGCAACCTGAGGTTGATTGATAATAGGAGTGCCCATTAAACTTCCGAAAGTGCCAACATTGGTCAATGTAAATGTTCCTCCTGTTGTATCTTCTGGTTTCAATCTTGCATTTCTTGCGGCGTCTGCTAAACCATTCACTGATTTGCTTAAGCCAACAATATTTAATTGATCTGCTCCTTTTATTACTGGAACAATCAAATTGCCAGAAGGCAAGGCGGTTGCCATTCCAATATTGATATCTTTCTTAATGATTATTTTATCTCCATCTAAAGAACAATTAATCAAAGGGAAATTTTTCATCACTTTCACTAAACATTCAATAAACATTGGTGTAAAAGTGAGTTTGGTCCCCTCTCTTTGTTCGAATTCTTTTTTTACTTTTTCTCTCCAAATCACCATATTGGTAACATCTGCTTCTGCAAAGCTCGTAACATGCGGACTTGTATGCTTACTGTTTACCATGTGATTGGCAATCAGTTTGCGCATTCTATCCATTTCAACAATTTCAGTCAATCCTGTAACTGCCACATTTGAAGGATCTGAATATTTTCCAGATGTTGCAACAGTATTTGTATAAGTTGAAACTGGCTGAGGTGCTGCGGTATATACAGGTGTTTGTTGTATTGGTGTGGTTGGAGATGCTGTTGGTGCAGCAGGTTGCTCAACTATTTGTTGAACTGGTGCTGTTTGAACAGGAGTTGGCGCAACATAAACTGGTGTTGGAGGTGTTGGCGCTGCGAACCTTTCCACAGGAACTAATTTTTCAGTTGCGCTTGCTTCCACCATTGCGTTGATCGCTTCTTTATTATTCTCTTCTACAGCTGGATCAACACTTCCATAAATCTGCTCAATGGTTGGTTGAATATTTTGTTGTGTACTAACAACAGCAGGTATTTCTACTGCTGGTGATTCTACTGCTGGAGCAATCGGCTCTATAGTTTGTACAATTGGTTGTTCGATGATCGGCTTTTCAATAACAGGCTGTTCAACTATTGGTTGAGGTGCCTGATAAACTGGGGCAGGTGCAACATATACTGGCTGTTGTGCCACAGGAATTGCAGTTATTCTACCTGCTTTTTTATCGGCAACATATTGTAAAATATCTTTTTTAGAAACCCTTCCATCAATGCCAGTTCCTGGTATTCTCTCTAATTCACTTAATCCAACGCCTTCACTATTGGCAATATTTAAAACCAACGGTGAATAAAAACGATTTGCAGCAGGTTTAGACAATAGTTCTATTGAAGGAGATGAAGGTGTATATGGTACTTCACTGGTATAAACGGGTGCTTGAACTGTTTCGATTTTTGGTGCAACAGGTGGAGCTGCAACAACAGGCGGCGGTGCAACCGATGCAACGGGCTCCATTACTGGAATTGGGGCTGGTGCAACAGGAGGAGTAGGCGCAACAGTTGTTTGTACAATTGGTTGATTTACTGGTTGAGATTGAACAGGAGCTACCGGTGCCGTTTTTACACTGTCAACGGTTTGTATTTTTGCAATGATTGTTCCTATTGGAACTACATCATTTATATTGAATAATATTTCTGTGATGATGCCTTCAACAGTAGATGGAACTTCACTATCTACTTTATCGGTAGCTATATCCAATACGGTTTCATCTAGCTTTACATGATCGCCCACCTTCTTATGCCATTTAAGAATGGTTGCTTCCATTATACTTTCGCCTAATTTAGGCATGATCAATTCAGCTATTGCCATCTGTACTACTGTTTTAAGTGGGTAAAAAAAAGTCCATCACCCGGTCGATATAGTTTGATTTTGTATGTACAAAACACTACTAATCAACAAATATAGCAGTAAAGCTTATATATTTATTCAACTATTATCCACAATTATAGCTCTTAGCATATTCAATGCATTCGTAGTAGTTAATTCAATATTTCTCCTTCTGTCGAATCTGAAGTTAAAGGATTTTGCAACTACTTTCTGGGCTGATGCAACCGCGATCCATACCAGCCCAACAGGCTTTTCATTGGTTGCACCTCCAGGCCCCATAATGCCGCTTACAGCAATAGAATAATGGGTATTCATCGATTTTCTAACAGATTCAGCCATTTTGGTCACCGCTTCCTCACTGACAGCCCCAACGGTGGTTAAGGTTTCGTGAGAAACATCTAACATCATTTCTTTAATAATATTGGCATAGGATATGATGGATCCTGTGAAAAAAGCAGAAGAACCCGGATGAATACTTAACATATGGGCAATATATCCCCCTGTACAACTTTCGGCAGTAGAGACAGTCTCATTTCTGGCTTTTAGCAGATTTCCCACTGCTACTTCAATTGGTAAGTCTTCATCAATGATTAAATACGCTTTTACTTGCTCTTTTAAACTGCTGAACAGCGTATTTAATTCATTTTGTAAAACTACTTGATCCGAACCCCATCCCGAAAGCCTTAATCGAACCATTCCAAAATTGGGTAAATAGGCCAATTTAATATGTGCTGGTAATGCCAATTCAAAAGTTTGAATCATTTCTGCTAAAAATGATTCCCCAATTCCGGCAGTGAGTAAAGTTCTATGCTCAATAAATCCTGTATTGAATAATTGAGGAATTAAGGGTAGCACGTGATGGGTCATTATCCATTTCATTTCGTGTGGCACACCAGGTAGGGAGACAAAAATTTTCCCTTCTCTTTTAAACAACATTCCTGGGGCCGTTCCTCTTTCATTTTTTAGAACAATGCAATTGTCGGGTACTTCGGCTTGTTTTGCATTTCTTTCGATCATTGGCCTTTTGAGAATATGCTCAAAAATATGTTGAACATGCTCTAATGTAGGTTGATGAACAATCATTTTCCCTCCAAAGTATTCTGCTAATAGAGGCTTGGTAATATCATCTGCTGTTGGTCCTAAACCTCCTGTAATAATAATGATATCGGTCTTTGCAGTTTCTTCATCGAGTGCTTTCCAAATATCATCCCAAATATCACCCACTGCAACTCTATGTTTTACTGAAACGCCTATTTTATTTAATTCTTGAGCAATCCAACTACTATTGGTGTCTATTACTTGACCTATCAAAAGTTCATCGCCAATGGTAATGATTGATGCAAATGTTTTATTCATCGTTTCGCTTTTTCAAATTCTAATAACCCAAAAACCAATAACTATTTAAAATAAACCGATAAGGTTTTTTTTAGATCCTCCGGCATGCCAATCCATTTTCCTGTTTTAGTATCTATAAAAAACAAACTGACTTTTCCGGTTGTAATTAATTTCTTTTTCTCATTAAATACTTCGTGATGAAAATGAATTTCATGTTTTAATGGTAGTTCTTTTAAAACGGTTTTAATCGTAATTAAATCATCATAATGTGCAGCTCGCAAAAATCTTGCTTCCATATGTACTACAGGCATTCTAACCCCCATTTCTTCCATTTTTTTATAGGTGAATCCCAAAGCTCTTATGCATTCTGCTCTTCCAACTTCAAAGTATTGCGCATAATTACCATAGTACACAATATCCATCTGATCTGTTTCTGCATACCTAACCCTCAATGTGGTGAAATGTTCGTACATTTTAGCAATTTGTTGACAAACTTACAACCTTCAGTTGTTTTTCCACATATAAAGGCTTAACAAAGTCTTACAAAAGTCTACATCTATCTTTATCCAGCAATACAACTGGATTACCTATGATCAAAAGAACAGGGATATTGATTTTGTTTTATATAATGGGTTCAATATTCGTAAAAGCGCAATTAACACAAGCTTTGATTGAACCAGATGCCAATTTCAAGCAAGCAAAATTATTGTATCAACAGCATCAATTTAGTTTGGCCTATCCTTTATTTAAATTATTTTATAATAATGGTGTAACCGCTAGCGCAGTTCCCAATCATGTTCGAACTGAATCTTTATATTTTTACCTCATTTGCGGATTACAATTAGATGATGAAACTGTATTGAAAAGTGCTCAATCATTTATTGAATTAACAACTGAAAATGTATATAAACAAATTGTAAGTTTTTATTTAGGTGAATTTTATTATAGAAGAAAGGAATATGGTATTGCAATTACCTATTACGATAAATCAAATATTGCCAATTTAAATGATTCGCAGATTGCTGAACTTAATTTTCATCAAGGGTATTGTTATTTTGCTACTCAACAATTTGATAAAGCAAGCCCATTATTCAATAGTATCAGGCAATTGCCAAACAATCCAAATTATATTGATGCCAATTATTATTACGGATTTATTTTATTTAATAATAAGCAATATGATGAAGCTATTTCATGCTTTTTAATTGCAGAGAAAGATCCGGCTTATCAAAATGTTGTTCCTTTTTACCTGACAGAATTGTATTATTTCAATGGAGAAAATGATAAGGCATTAAAATATGGAGAAACTGTTTATCAGCAAACCGACATGTATTATACTGTTCAATTGCAACAGTTATTAGGGCATTTATGGTTTGAGAATAAACATTTTGATAAAGCATTGCCCTATCTAGAAAAATATATTGCAGCCAATAAAAAAGTAAGAAGAGAAGATCTGTATGAATTATCTTATTGCTATTATGAAGCAAATCGATATGACAAAGCAATAGAGGGCTTTAAGCAATTAGGAGGGGCTGAAGATTCATTGGCACAGAATAGCATGTATTTATTGGCGGATGCCTATTTAAAGGTAGATGACAGACAAAATGCAAGAAATGCATTTCAATTTTGTTCAGCGAATAATAGCAATAGCACGCAGAAAGAAGTGGCCAGTTTTTATTATGCCAAATTAACCTATGATTTAAATTATTTTGGAGAAGCTGCAAGCAGTCTTAAAGCGTTTATTGCAGCATATCCCCAATCGGCTTATGTTAATGAGTCAAAAGAATTGTTATTAAGTGCTTTGTCTAACACCAGTAATTATAAGGATGGACTGGAGATTTATGCAGGATTAAGCAATAAGTCTATCAATGCTGAAAAAATATTGCCGACATTATTATATGGCAGGGCAGTTGAGTTGATCAATGATCAACAAATTGGTGAAGCGGAAAAATTATTAGACTCCATCAGTAAACTAAGATATAATGCAGCACAAATTCAATTAGTTAATTTTTGGAAAGGTGAATTGTCTTATAGAGCAGGAAGAACTGATCTGGCAATTTTTTATTTGCAAAACTTTTTAAAGAATCCTGTAAGAAATGGTGAGGTAAATTCCGCGAATGCAAGGTATAATTTAGCTTATTGTTTTCTTAAGCAAGAAAATTATCGTTTAGCAAAAGAACAATTTGAATTGGTCAATAAATCCTCCATAGGTTACAATACCGATGTAGAAAAAGATGCTTATTTGCGTGTTGGAGATTGCCATTTTATGTCCAAAGAATACAAGTTGGCATTAACGATTTATGATCAAGTTATCCAGAATGGATGGCCTGCGGCTGACTATGCAACTTATCAAAAAGGAATCATTGCGGGTGCATTCAATAAGCCAAATGAAAAAATTCAATGGCTTAATTTTCTAGAAAAGCAATATCCAGTTTCGGGTATGATTCCTCAAGCTCAATTGGAAATTGCAAATACCTATTTATCCGACGAAGATTATAATAGTGCCTTGAATCCTTTGTATAAAGTAATCAATAATGAAAAGGCAATTCCTTTTCATCCCCAAGGGTATTTAAAATTAGGAATTGCATTGTTTAATTTGAATAAGAATGATCCTGCATTGGATCAGTTCAAAATTTTGTTGTCCAAGTTTTCAAACAGTCCTGAAACAGAGTCGGCTGTTGAGTATATAAGAAATATCTATATTGAAAAACAAGAACCGACTGCATTTATTGAATTAATGCAAGCAAATGGAAAGCCTATTTCTAATAATGAAGCCGATTCTTTAACCTATCGTTCAGCATACAATCGATATGAGGCAAAAGATCAATCAGGAGCACAAGCCGGTCTTACTGAATATATTTTGAAATACCCAAATGGAAAGTATTCAATTGAGGCCAATTACTTTTTGGCGGAAATTAATATTGTGCAAAAACAAAATAGTACAGCTTTACCATTTTATAATCTGGTTGCAGCTAAGTTTCCAAATAAGTATGCCGAGCGGAGCGCGTTGCAATCGGCAAGAATTTATTATTTCGATCTAAAAAACTATCAGGAGGCAAGTAAATATTATTCATTACTTAAGAGTATTGCTGTTCAGCAAGAGAATCGATTGGAGGCAATGAGGGGCTTATTAAGGTGTCAATTTAAAACTGAAAAATTTGTCGATGCTGCTCCCAATGCTTTAGAACTATTATCACAGAAAGGGATTGCAGCCGACGATCAACTAATGGCTGGATTTGTAATTGCAAAAACAGATCAATTGAATGGTAAGAATAATGAAGCGTTGATTGGCTATAAAAAATTGTTGGCCTTTGGAAAATCGGAAATAACTGCACAGGCACAATATAGAGTGGCTGAATTGTTATTGTTGAATAATCAATTGCCAGAAGCAGAAAAAGCTGCTTTTGAAGTAATTAAACAATTTGGATCTTATGATTATTGGGTGACCAGTAGTTATATATTGATCGGAGATGTTTATTTAAAGCAAAACGATTTGTTCAATGCAGAAGCTACATTTAAAAGTGTTTCAGAGAATGCCACCATTAATGAGTTGAAAAAAATTGCTGGTGAAAAATTGTTAGGGGTGATTGCTTTAAAGGAAAAAATTACAAAAGTTCAATAGTAATAGAAATGAATAGAACCAATCGATGGATACTTTTTTTAATCCTGCCTTTATTATTAATAAATGCATATGATCTTACTGCCCAGAAACGAAAATCTGCTCAGAAAAAATCAGCACAGAAAAAATCGACTCAACAAAAATCAACTCAAAAAAAATCGACTAAAACGGTAGCATCCAAAAAAAAGGTACAACAATCCGAAAACGCTGATACGATTCCAAGCAGAACGGTAATAATTACTTCAGACTTTAAACCTTCATTGCAAAATGCTGCTAAAATCAATTTCACGGCTGCTTCTAATGTAGTGGATACAACTAAAATTCCACTCGAATATAGAGTGCCTTCTTCTAATTTATTTTTCTCCTATGAGCCCATTGCAATAAAGCCTTTAGCAATGCCTGCTGATTCAGGTTTAACTTGGATCAATCAGCATCAAATTAAATTAGGTGCTGGGAATCTAAGTACCATATTCGGAGAAGGAAGATTCTCATTTGGCGATGAAAAAAAATCCATTACTACTGTAGAAGCAGACTATATAAGTTCAAAGAGCGATTTATTTGCACAACAATTAAGTAAATTGAATCTGGATGTAATTTCCATCTATAATAGTCCAAAAAATATTGAATGGACTAGCCATGCATTTTTTAATTCGGTGACGCAATACAGGTATGGTTTCAAGCCTACAACATTAAATTTCACAAAAGATCAGTTAAAACAGGTATATAATACTGTTTCATTACAAGTAGGGGCAAAGAATAGTACTGCCAATGAAGCAGGTGTTAATTTTCATCCTCAATTAAGTATTTATCGTTTTACCGATAATAATAGTGGGGCAGAAAATAACCTGATTTTCAAATTGCCAATTGAAAAAATCTTTAATAAAGTCATGTCATTTAAATTGACATTTGATGCTGATATTGCCAATACCAAGTTGCCAATTGCAACAATCAACAATAACTTATGGTCTTTAAATCCTGCCGTCGTATTTAAAACGCCCAATTTTATATTAAATATTGGACTGCGACCTTCCTGGGATAATAACCAATATACAATGTTGCCCAATTTTACAGCAGAAGGAAAGTTGTCCAACTCTCCTCTAACCTTGCAAGCTGGCTGGGATGGAAATTTCCAAAAGAATAGCTATCGTTCTTTAGTTGCCTTTAATCCATGGGTAGGCCCTTTTTCCACTTTATTAAACACTCAGATCAATCAACAGTACATTGGGGTGAAGGGTAATTCAGGGAATCATATTTCTTATAATGCAAGAATTGCCTTCCAACAACAAAAAAATCAACCGCTGTTTTTAAATGATGCATTAGATGGCAAAACCTTCACTACAATCTATGAATCTAAGTTGAATGCATTGAAGCTTCAGGGAGAATTTGGATATACTGTACAGGATAATCTTTCTTTATTGGCGTCTGCTAGTTTTACTCAGTTCAATGCTTTTTCAGTGAATAATTATGCTTGGGGGCTTGTTCCGGTTGAAATTACGGGCTCTATGTTATGGAAACCAATGAAAGATCTTCAGGTAAAGGCAGATTTATTTTATTTGGGGGGGAGCATGTACAAAACTGGTACAATCCCACCTACTAGGCTATCTCCAGGGCTAGATTTGAATATAGGTGGCGAGTTTAATGTCCAAAAAAATTGGCGGATTTGGCTCCAAATGAACAATTTATTCAATAATACATACCAAAGATGGAACCAATATCCAGTTTTTGGTTTTAATGTTATGGCAGGAGTTGTATATTCGTTTCAATAAACGGAGGGAGCATGAACCAATACTTGAATAAATATCTATCGCTTAATAAAAAATTAAGCATTCCTGATATTGGCAATCTTGTGATTGAGTCTAATGGAGCTCAACTAGATGCTATTAATGGATTGCTGTACGCACCAACTCAAGTAATTCATTTCAAACAAGACAATGCAACAGCAGATAAGTTTTTTTTCGATTTCTTGGCCAATGAGTTAGGAGTAGACGAAGTGGTAGCCATCAGAAGTTTTCATGATTATTTATATAAGATCAAATCAACCATCAATACTCCACAAGGTGCAGTAATACCTGGGATTGGTCGCCTCAAAAAAGAAGACAACGGGTACATACTTTTTTCTCCAGAGAAAAATTTATTAGAATTATTGCCTCAAGTAAAATTGGATGCAACTTATCCAATGCCCCAAAAAGCAGTTAGTATAGATTACGATAAAGAAAAAGAACTTACATTTCAAGAAGAAGAAGATATACGCGAATTATTAGGGCAAGAATCTGAAGGCGAAGAGTCTGATAATTGGTGGATCTATGCAATCATATTATTACTCATTGGAGTAGGAGCACTTTTATTTTATTACGTTTAGCGTATGCTGGGAAATATTCATTTATCAAAATGCCCGGCTTGTTCTGCTGTTGATATTGCACCTGTATTAAAGGCGATTGATTATACAGTGAGTAAAGAAGTATTTTCTATTTGGGCTTGTAAATATTGTGGGCTAGAATTTACCCAAGACATTCCCGATATTGAGCATATCGGACCTTATTATCAATCCAATAGTTATGTCTCTCATTCCGATACAAAAGAAGGATTGATTAATCGATTGTATCATCTTGTTAGGAATTACACTTTAAAATCAAAACAACAATTAATCCAAAAACAAACGGAGAAATCTGTTGGTCAATTATTGGATATAGGGGCTGGAACTGGAGCATTTGCACATCAGATGCAATCAAAAGGATGGAAGGTAATAGGACTAGAACCTGATTCATCAGCTAGAAATTTAGCTAAAACCAATTATCAATTAATGCTGAATGAACCTTCAGCAATTGATGGCCTAAGTGCACATTCATTTGATGCAATTACATTATGGCATGTGTTAGAACATGTGCATGATTTAACTGGTTATTGGAATCATTTCAAAAAATTAATTGCTCCTGATGGTAAATTAGTGATTGCAGTTCCAAATTATACTTCTTATGATGCTCAACATTATCAGCAATACTGGGCTGCATACGATGTTCCCCGACATTTATATCATTTCTCTCCCAATTCAATAGAACAATTAGCCAATGCAAATGGGTTTGATTTGGTAAAAGTCTATCCTATGTGGTTTGATTCCTTTTATGTTTCCATGTTAAGTGAACAATACAAAAATGGGAAACCCAATCTGGTAAAAGCATTTTGGATTGGCTTAGTTTCAAATGCAAAAACTATGTTTAATCATAAAAAATGTAGTTCGGTCATTTACATTTTTTCTCCTAAACAATAGTGGACATCACTTATTTGAAAGTAATTTCAGCTAAAAAAGGCCAGCGTTTTCCAGTGATTAAAAAATGTTGATTGGCTGGATTATAGGCAATGCCATTTAATACAAATCCAGCATCAATGGTTCTTGGATCATAGGAAGATCCTGATTCTTTCATTAAGTTAGTTAGATCTGCTTTTCCTTCGATATTGCCGGTTTGAGGATTAATTTTCAAAATCAAATCGCTCATGTACTTATTGGCATAAATATACCCATTTACCCATTCCAGTTCATTGATACTATCGATGTATCCATTGTTATCGGATACTCCAAGTGTTCGCTCAATCTTCATCGTAGCAGGATTGACGAAATACAAATTACTGCCACCTGTACTAATGATTAACTGAGAACCATTATTGGTAAGACCCCAGCCTTCATAGGGCCAATCCATTTCATTTGTTTTTTTAAATGTGGTTGCATCATAAACAATTACTTTATGATTTTGCCATGTCAGTTGATAAATACTATTGTTCAAAAGGGTAATGCCTTCGCCAAAATATTCATAAGGCAATTCTGTCTTTTTGATTGGTTTTCCCGTGTTAATGTCAACAGTCATTAATTTACTTTGTCCATTCCATCCAGTTCCCTCATATAGCACATTATTGTGTAAGAAAAGCCCTTGCGTATAAGAAGAAGTATCGTGCGGATATAATTTCAAAATAGCATATTGAAGTGAAGTGGGTGCAGGTACAACATTGTTGGCCATTGCATCTTGCTGTTCAGTATTCTTACAACCAATCAACAATAAAGGAACAAATAGGTAGATGATAATATGCTTCATAAAAAAATTGAATTAAAAATAATAAAGAAACTGCCAATTAGAAGTTAAAACTAATTTAATAATTCGAAAGCCACTTTTTCGGCAAAAATAGGGGTGAGGGCAACTCCCATTCCATTACAAGCAATCGATACTGAAACATTCGATTCTATTTGTTGAAATAACGGAAGCTTGTTTTCAGTAAACCCCATGATACCACTCCAGCTTTGATCTATTATAATGGGAGCTGTTGTGTCCAGATGTGTATTCAAGAATTCAACTAATTTTTCCCTTATTAAATCAGAACCATCTAAATTAGTAGTACGTTCATTATTGAAATCGCTATTTCTAGCACCCCCCAAAAGAATTCGATCCCCAAGATTTCTCCAGTAATAAAATCCTTCATCAAAATGAAAAGTGCCCTTGGTGCTTAATCCTTTAATTGGAGCAGTAAGAATTATTTGCCCTCTGGCTGGCTCAATAGCTAAGGATGGAATTAATTCATTGGTAAACCCGTTGGTACAAATGAGCAATCGATTTGCTTGAATTGATTGTTGTTGTTTTGATTGGATGCGTATTTTATCATTCAATTTTTCCCAGCCAATTATTTCAATACCATTCAATATGCGGATTCCTTTTTCAATGGCTAACTGAGATAAGGCGCTTACTAATTTGCCACTATGTATGCCTGCTTCTAATGGGTTAAAAATCAAATGGTCAAAGTTTTTTAATCCAATGGAGCTCATATGATTCGATGCATTGGAAAAACAATTTGCTTTGCCTGTTATCGATGACAATAATTGATTGATATAATTAATTCGGTCGTTAATTTCTGCCGCCCAATTGATTGGCCCTAATGCTTCATAACCACCACATTCATCCAGATCAATTTGTTCGGAGCTAAAAGTTGATTTGATTTTTTCAATGCCTTTATAACGCATTTCAACAATTTCCAACATGGCATTGGTGCCCATATTTTTTTCATCTGAAAGCAATTCTGTAAGACTTCCAAAGCAAGCAAATCCTGCATTACGGGTTGATGCGCCGAGTGGGGTAGAACTTCTTTCTAGTATAGATACTGTAGTTCCAGGAGATTGTTTTTTTATTTCCAAAGCAGTCCACAAGCCCATTAGCCCACCGCCAATGATGGCTATGTCTACATCAGCATAAAAACTATCTTTTTCCCAAAACGATAGCATGTGTTTTAGTTAAACGTTGAATCTAAAATGCATTACATCTCCATCCTTTACAATATATTCTTTCCCTTCAATTCTCAAACGACCATTATCTCTGCAAGCTGCTTCACTTCCGTATTTTACAAAATCATCGTAGGCGATAACTTCTGCTTTGATGAATCCTTTTTCAAAATCTGTATGAATAACACTTGCCGCTTGAGGTGCTTTCCAGCCATGATGAATTGTCCATGCTCTTACTTCCTGCACACCTGCTGTAAAATAAGTTTCAAGGGATAATAATTTATAAGTAGTTCTAATTAAACGGTTCAATGCAGGCTCCGTCATTTTATATTCTTCCATGAACATTTGCTTATCATCTGCATTATCCATTTCAGCAATTTGAGCTTCAATATTATTACACATTACAATCACTTGTGCACCTTCTGCTTCAGCCGCAACTTTTAATTTATCCGAAAACGCATTACCTGTATGCATAGAAGCTTCGTCTACATTGGCAACATACAATACTGGCTTATCTGTTAATAGAAATAAATCTGCAATAGCTGATTTGTCTTCTTTGCTCAAGCCCAATGTATGAATTCCTTTTCCTGCTTCTAAATGTGCTTTACATTTAGTCAATATTTCAAATTCTGCTTTTGCTTTAGTATCGCTCCCAACACGAGCCATTTTCTCCACACGTTGCATTTTCTTTTCTACACTTTCTAAATCTTTGAGTTGCAATTCTGTTTCAATGATTTCTTTATCGCTGATAGGATTAATAGCGCCTTCCTCTCTTAAAACATTTTCATCTTCAAAACAACGGATCACATGTATAATAGCATCAACTTCTCGAATATTTCCTAAAAACTTATTGCCTAAACCTTCTCCTTTACTGGCTCCTTTAACTAAGCCAGCAATATCCACTATCTCCATTTGAGTAGGGATTATTTTATTAGGTTGAACCAATTCAGCTAATTTGTTTAAACGATCATCTGGTACATCCACTAAACCAGTATTGGGTTCGATGGTGCAAAAACGATAATTGCTTGCTTGTGCTTTAGCACTATTACTCACTGCGTTAAAAAGGGTTGATTTTCCTACATTGGGTAAACCCACTATTCCTGCTTGTAAAGCCATTTTTTAATTTTTGAAGGGGCGAAGTTATTGAAAGAATTAAGAAATAAGAATTAAGAATTATAAGATATGAGTTAATAGATATGAATTAAGAGATGAAAATAGGCAATATGAGATCAGAGATAGGAGATCAGAGATAGGAGATATAGGATAGGAGATATAAGATAAGAGATATAAGATAGGAGATATAGGATAGGAGATATAAGATAAGAGATATAAGATA
>JBAXUV010000024.1:0-28011 GCA_037129425.1 Sphingobacteriia bacterium | reverse complement strand
CAACAGGCGCTAATTATAGACTCATCACTAATGTGGGAGCAAGTACAAGTAAAGGTATAGAAACGTATATAGAATTTAATCCAATTAGGGCATTCTCCAATAGTGAACACAAGGATTTAATCTTATTTAGCTCCTATTCCTATAATGATGCTAGGTATAGTGTAGATAATAAGGACGCCAACACAAAAGGGAAAAAAGTAGAAAATGCGCCACAAGATATTCTAAGAGCTGGTATAAGTTATGGGTATAAAGGATTTTTGTGCACCATGCAATGGAGTTATGTTGGAAGTTCATTTAGTGATGCCAATAATACGATTGCCAGTTCGGTCAATGGAAATAATGGCATCATTCCTTCCTATACTATTACCGACTTAACTGCTTCTTATAAGTTTTCTAAAAAATTGAATTTTAAGGCCGGAGTCAATAATGTATGGGACGAGCGATATTTTACAAGACGAGCGGGAGGTTATCCAGGCCCAGGAGCATTACCTGCTGACGGCCGTACATTTTTTTTATCTGTAGGGGCTAAGTTGTAAAATTTTGATTTAGGGGGTGACAATTCTAATAAAACACCGAATTCCAAAATAGAAATTAATTCCATATAAAAGATAAATTCTATAAAATGGAATGAATGTAAATTTAATTTATTTTTTATATCATTGGTAATCAATTGTTTAGAAAATAAAACTAATGTGGCATGTTTTTTATAACATTATTCATCTAAATTAAAATACCATTTAGATGAAAAAAACAAACTTTTTATGGCTTGCTATACTTTTTGTTGCCGGATGTACTAAAAAAATAGAATCTGCTAATGTTCCCCTTGCCTCCAATAATGTTCCTCTTTCCTCCATTCTGGTCGATCGCAATTTTAATTGGAGTGCTACAAAACAATTCAACATATCAGTTACTGGTCTGCGTACAAAAAATACAATAAAAGGTACTTTTTCGGTTATTGATGTAAAAACAGGCACTACCTTTTACAAGGGCTTACACACAATGAGCGATAATCTGTCGCTGAAATTAACAATTCCCACTGCTACAGATTCTTTGCAAATACGATTTGGTAGCATCCAAAAGAATTATAGTGCATCAGGTACATCTGTTCAAACAAATTATTTGAGCACCCTGTCCAATAAATAATCCATTTAAAAAAATTATTGAAGTTTTCAACTTTAATCCAACTCAATTACAATGAATAAAATATTAGCGGCCATCATAAGTATGGCATTATTTTCGGCCACCACAAATGCGCAAACCCTATCTATTGATGCAGAATCAGGCAATATCGCTGAAGATCAAGCTAACTGTTGGGCATTTGGTGAAATAGGTTATAGCAGTAAAGATGGACAAACAATAAATGGCAAATGGAGTATGTACAGTAATACCCCTAGTAGCTTAGACCCATCATCTTGTTATATTAAATCGCCTTGGTTAAAACCTGTTCGCGGAAAAATTACCTTGACAATAAAATTTGAATCAGAATCTGATGCCAAAAGTAGACAAATAATAGCTTCTTATATTACTTACAATGCTGCTGCCAATGAATCTGCAGAAGGCAGATTTGTTCGTTTTGATTCAACTAGTTTTGATTTGCCTCTATCTACAACTAACCAAGAAATCAACTTTCCTGTACCAGAAGAAATTATTAAGTCTGGATTGCCTTATAAAATTCAATTGAGTTTTGTAGGTAATGGCGGCACATCAAGATATATTATTGATGATATTTCTTTGCCTGGCAATTATTTTTCTGACCCATCTAATAACTGCCTACCGATTCTTGACAAAGCTGATACCGATGGTGATGGTGTTATAGATTCCGAAGATGCATATCCTGATGATGCAACAAGGGCTTATAATACCCTTATTCCTGGGAAATCTGAAGGTACTTTAATGTTTGAAGATTACTGGCCAAGAACTGGTGACTACGATTTTAACGATTTAGTGTTAGGTTATCGCTATACAATTGTTACCAATGCCAACAATAATGTAGTTGAATTAAAAGGACAAGCGATAATAAGAGCCATTGGTGCGAATTTTGAAAATGGATTTGGTATTCAATTAGATAATTTGTCACCTGAATTGATCAAAAGTGTTACTGGTGTAAATACAAAATCCCCTAGCTGGTTAAAAGTGAATGCAAATGGAACTGAAGCTGGACAAACCTATGCTAATATCATTGTGATAGACAATGCCTCAAGAATTGTTCCTAAACCCGCTGGTAATAAATTTGTGAATGCATTGCCAGGTGAGTTAGTACTAAAACCAGCAACAATTAATTTTGAGATCAGTTTTGCAGCTGATAAAGTAAGTATTGACCAGATAGCTATTAATCCATATTTAATTATTAACCAAAATAGATCTAATGAGGTGCACCTGGCAGACAAAGCGCCTACCGATAGGGCGGATACCAAACAATTTGGAACGCAGGACGATGATTCTAAAATAGAGGCCAAAAGATTTTACAAAGACAAGAATAATTTGCCTTGGGCTTTAGATCTACCAGCTTTTG
Source organism: Sphingobacteriia bacterium (assembly GCA_037129425.1). Lineage (GTDB taxonomy): Bacteria > Bacteroidota > Bacteroidia > Chitinophagales > Chitinophagaceae > Sediminibacterium. The sequence continues at coordinate 25,499 of JBAXUV010000024.1, read as the reverse complement.
TACCATACAGTATTGAGGCCAAAAATATCACTAGTGCATATTTATTATTAACTAAATGGGCCGCCAGTAGTGGAAGAGTTTATACAGATTGGTATTTAGACATTCCTGGTTATAGAGACGCCAGCATTATTTTTCAAAATAAATAGTTAGGAAGATAAAAGATATTGTAATACGGATAACTTCGATTTAGATAGATAAGAAAAACTATTTAATCTTTATTGTCCGTGTTTTTCTTTAATAAATAACCTCCTACATTTTTTGATGTAATTTTAACTAAAATTGCACCATACAAATGAAAAAATTAAGTAAAATATTTTTATTAATCCTTTTTTTAGTTTGCATTATTCAATTATTTTATTTTTCAATTGGCTACATTGATTTTTTAAAATCTAAATCTCAAAGCACTCCAAAAAATCGAAATGAAGAATTAAAAAATCAAGTAAATAAATATACCTCTGACTCAAATACAATAAAGTCTATACAAAAAAATCATTGGTATAAGAAGGCTCAATCTACAGAACATAATGACTCGGTACCAATCTATTTAAGTGCCGCTTTAAAAGAAGTTACTGATTCACTGAAGATCAAAAAATATTAGTAAATATTGAAGAAAGTTTCTTTCAAATAAAAAAGCAGTTACAGACTTTCGTTCATAACTGCTTGATTTTTTCGTGGGCCCACCTGGGCTGATCTAGCCCCGATGATAATCGGGGCCCTGATTATGAGTAGATTCATTGACTTTCCAACGGTTGTCTTACAGTGATATTGGTTATCAATTCTAAATAGATCTATTTAAAGTGTCCGATAGTTATCATTGATTATCATAAAACTTGGCAAGAAACTTGGCGTGTTTTGAAAATCAACGAGATTTTATCCCAAGTACCAACCATATATATTTTAATTCCCCCATTTTTCTAAACCGATGGTTTTAGCATATTCGATTAATTCCTCTCTTGTACTAATACCCAATTTCCGATAGAGATTGCTTCTATGATAATCTATTGCTTTTAAAGTAAGGAACATTTTATCTGCAATTTCTTTTAATTCATATCCATCAACTTTAAATTTTATAAATTCCATTTCTGCATGTGTAAATGGAATTGTACCATGGAATTTATTCTTTTTCCAATTTAGTGGCTCTTTCTGCTGAGGTAAATAATGTTTATTTTTATAATATCCAAATTCAATAATCTCCATAAAAACAGAATTAAAATTACATTTTGCATCCGATTTATCTATAAACCCATGAACTCCGATATTAAAAAGGTGTTGTATAGCATTGGGTTCAATTACCAATGAAATGATTAGTATTTTACAAGTTGGATATCTTTCTTGTAAATACGGTATCAAATCATATCCATTCATTACAGGCATAGACAAGTCTACAATAGCAATATCTGGTATTTGTTTACTAGAATCAATAGCAGAGAGTAATTCTTTACCATTACCTCCTTCGGCAACAATATCAATGGTTATTTGAGATTCAATCAAGGAAAGAAGACCCTTACGAAACAATGCATGATCGTCAGCTATTGCGAGTTTGATAGTGGTCATGTAAAATAGAAATATTGGATTACAATGATACTATATAACAATATATCATGCACACGTAGTTATACGGAGGTAACCGTTAAATAGTATAAAAAAAGATTATTTAGTTCATATAGAAATATCATTTAGGCCAAATTTTAGGTAAACACCTAAAATTTTATTCAAAATAAAAGGTTTGTTTTGAAATCTATTCAGGCCAGAATAACGGGATTAATCCTTAATTACCCGAAACTGCAGGCCAGCAGCTATTAAAAAAGGACGTTGGTAGAGAACGATAATACTTGGGGATTAATCGTTTTCAGCCCAGCCAAAAGCTTACTGAAAAAAATAAAATAGGGTCAGCCATTTTTAACCAAATCTTTTCTTAAAATAAAAAAAAACTCAAAATGAAAAAACTAATCTTGAGCATAACCATAGTATTTTGTGTTATGTTCAGCTTAACAGCGACAGCTTCAACTTCTTCTGTTAAAGAAACAAATGTAAAATTTAATTCATTTTCACATGAAGAGTATAAAACAACAGGCATTAATCAAGCTGAATTAACTAAGTTTGTTGAAAATTCAAATTCTAAAATAACTAATTCTAATTATTTTGGAATTTGTTTTGTAACAGTTTCAAAACCTTACCTTGAAGAGGGTATGGATGGTACTTTGTATGTAACAGTTGATATAACTATTAGATGTTATGGTGTTCCAGGGAATGATATAATAATTGTTACTCAAGAGCAAAATCCTTAAATAGTTGACCCTATTTTAAAATTAAAATATTATATGAGAAAATTATATTTTGTAATTACGTTTATTTGTTTTTCCTCACAGCTATTTAGTCAAAATTTAAACTACAAAGTAATTTATAGACATTGCCGTGAAATGGATACCGCTAGAAGAATTAGAGATACTACTGGTATGGATGCAGTTCTTATTGGAAATGCAAATAGTAGCAACTATCAATTTGCACGTCCAACTGAATTAAATAAATCAATAGCCGAGGAGCAAAGAAGAAAGATGAATGTTACTACTATTGAAAGTATTGTTGAAAAAAAACAGCCAGGTTTAGCAACAATTAATGCTGGGCTCAAACCCGATAGTATTGGAAACTTGCTTTTTTGGAATAAAAAGAATGACTCCCTTTTTACTAGGGAAAGAACAGTTAAACAGTATGTACTAACTAGTGAATTAAAGCCTGAAATCAAATGGAATATTGTAGAAGAAGTTAAAATGATTAAGAATTATACTTGCCTTAAAGCAACAACTGAATTTAGAGGTCGGAAATATATTGCATGGTTTACTCCAGATATTCCAATATCAGATGGCCCCTGGAAATTCAAGGGGTTACCTGGTTTGATATTGAGTATTACTGACGAAGATTTTCAAGTATTTATTTATGCAACAGATATTGAGTTTCCAACTAAAGAAACTGTTATGCCTTTTTACAATAATGGAAAAAAAATAAGCTTGCCTGATTATTTTACAATGCTCCAAAAAGAAATGACTGAATTTTATAATAAGTTAGATGCAACACTTAAAGGTTCCCAGGGTTTAGACAATAGCAGCCCATCAACAATTGATTCAAAAGTTAGTAAAATAAAATACTACAGTATTGAAAAAAGATTTTAATGTTGAAAAAAAATCAACTACTATTTTGTTTAATTTTAGTTTTTATCAGCCTCACAATTAAAGCACAAACATGTGTGACGATTGATGGATTGGTTAAAGATCAAAATCAGTATTTACTTCAATCGGTTATTGTTAATGTAAAAATAGGTGAAAAAAATTATTACTCAATTACAGACAAACTGGGAAAATATTCATTAAAAATTTGCAGTACGAATGATTCCTTTTTATTAAATCCGTTAAAGTTTACTTTTAAATTAATTGGTTTTAAGGAAACAAATTCCATTAGTAGAATCAAACTTGGGAGTAATATTTTAAAAGATATTGTTCTAGAACTATCTGAGCAAGTATTAAAAGAAGTAATTGTTCAAAATAAGCCTGTTATACAAAAAGGTGATACTACTGTTTTTACTATCGGTTCATTTAAAGATAAAACGGATGGTAATTTAGAAGATGTTTTAAAAAAAATGCCCGGTTTCGATATAGATGATAACGGAAGAATATTATACAATAACAAACCAATTGAAACTATATTAATTGAGGGAGATGAGTTAGCAAAAAATTATAAACTAATATCAAAAAATATCCCTCCAGATGCGTTAGACAAACTTGAATTAATTGATAACTATGAATCCAACCCTTTGATGAAAGGTTTATCTGGAAAAAGAAAACAGGCAATTAATTTGACTTTGAAGAATCCTAACCATGTAAGTACATTTGGAAGCATAAAAACAGGTGGCGGTATTGAAGACAAATATAATCTTGCTGGAAATTTATTTGGAATCAATAAATATTTAAAAACAATGGTAATTGGAAATGCCAACAATATCGGCATTAATCCATATGATGAAATCACAACCGACCAAAGAACACAAGAAAGCCAAAGTTATGAGTTTAGCCAAACATTAATTAAAGATTTGATTAGCGAAGACCCCTTGTTTTTAAAACCGCTTATTCGATCAAATACAAATACATTAATAAACAATTCTAAATTAGCCGCAATTAATTTCAGTTATAAGCTTAATTCAAGAACTACAGCGAAATTATTTACGGATTTTTATGGAGATAGGATTGGACAGCATCAAGTAACTAATTTTATTAATCTACTTTCCCCCAACGCTTCTTATTCCACAGATGTACAAAAAACTTTTAAGCCAAGAAATAATAATGCTTACTTCGAAATTAAACGCACTTCAAATAAAGAGAGATTCTTATTGTCGGCTGTTTATACAGTCAAGCAATACCTAGAAACAGATAGTATTAATTCAAGTATAAATTATTTAGCAGAACTTTTTGGCACTTACTCTCGAAAAAGTTTAGGGTTTTATTATACTAATAGATTAGATAGCAACCATTTATTTGAGCTATCTGCCCAATATTCGAAAGATACTAAGGTTCAAGATTATTCGATTTATCAAAATGCCTTTAGAAAGTTAACATTAACTGATTCTGCCAGTGCCTTTTTTCAAAAAACAGGGACTTCAGTAGATTTTTTGGAATTACAAGCAAAATATATTTTTAAAAAAAGCAACAAGACAACTAACGAACTTAAAATTATCAATACATATTATTCTAGCAATTTAGGAAGTACACTCTTCTTACAAGGTAATTCAACAAATTTTATTCCATATAACGATTTTACAAATGATGCTAATAATAGTAACAATAAATTACTGCTACTATACACTAAACAATACAATTTTAAACCTTTAACAGCTGGAGGGAGTTTGGGTTATTCCTTTTTTAATTTTAATTATCATATAAATAATAATGTTCGACAAAAAGATAATTTTAGTTTACCAACTGCAAATATCCTATTGAGGTACAAGTTGAACTTAAAGAATGATATAAGCTATACAATTGATTATAACTCCCTTAATCCAGGAATAAACACAATACTTGAAAATCCAATTCTAAGTTCATTCAGAGCTTTTACTAAATGGATGCCTTTGAATACCAATATTCCACATTTTCAATCTAACCTAACTTATGTTTATAGAGATTTAGATAAAGGTTCTTCTTTGATTATATCTTGGCTATACAATAGGCAGCAAATGAATGAAATTTCAAATTTTAAGTATTCTCCAGATTTTGATTTTCAAACTAATAGATTAGCAGATTTTAAACTGGATCAAAACACCCTTTTTTTCAAATATGATCAATATATTTCTCGCTACAAAACATCATTTAATTTCAAGCAAAGCCTAACTTGGCTATCAAGACCTTTGGAGTTCAATAATTCTATATTGAGCAATAGAAATTTTATTTACTCATTAAGCGCATCTTTAAAACCCTACTTTGGGTCGTCAATAAGTTTAACAGGTGGTTTTAATCTTAATTTCAATAAAGATCTTTCTTCTGACAAATCTACATATCAAGCAGGCCCATTTTTAAGTGCAAATTTCAATATAAGCCAAAAGCTTATATTTGGTACCTATATAAACTATCTAACTGATAATTTTTCTTTCTATACCAATAAATATTGGTTTGCAAATGCTAATTTATGGTATATAATCAAGCCTTCGAAAATTGAATTAAAATGTAGCTTTAATAACATTATAAATCAAAATAGCATTTTTACAGGAGCACGTAATGATTTATTTAATCAGTTTTCCGAACAAAAACTACTTCCTCGTTTTGCACTACTTGAAATAAATTATAAATTTTAAATTGTCTATTTTCCGACCAAGTTTCAAAATTATTCAAATAATAACATCAACATTTCTATTTGTGGAACATCAGTTTTCTATAAATAGTCTTAAAAAATGTGGTGCAAATCGTGGTGCAAATAAAAAAGCAGTTACAAACTTTCGTTCATAACTGCATGATTTTTTCGTGGGCCCACCTGGGCAGGAGTTTACTTTCTTAATTTTGCTGTTTTTTTTGATATTTTTTGGTTTGAAGGTTGTCTAATTAGCTGAATTACAGTTAGATAATGTTTTTGTAGGAAAGTTCTTAAATTTTAAGAAACATTGCGAGACAACCAGAAAGACAACCTTAAAATATCAGAATATGGTAATGCCTTTATTCAATTTCTACTTAAAAGATACTCGTTCAGATTCTCCAACCTGTATCTATATGCAATCAAAATACAACTGTTATGAGCGCCTTATGCTTACAACTGGCGAAAAGATATTGCCTGCACATTGGGATTTTAAGGCAAAAAGAGCGGTGGTAAAATTTAATCGATTGGAGTATCCAGCAGTAAATGATTGGCTTGATAAAATGGAGATGGCAGCCAAAGATTATATTAGAAACTGTAAGTTTCAAGGTTATATTCCAACAGCAAACGAGTTAAAGGGGCATTTGGAAAAAAAGTTTAATCTAAATTCTAAGCCTGTTGTTGTAGTGCCTAAAATTCCTCCAGTAACCTTATTAGCCTTTATTAATAAGTTTATTATAAATGAGGTAAACAATAAATCAGAAGGAACCATTTTTGTATATAAAACATGCAGAAAGCACTTAATTGAGTTTATTACACTTTTGGGAAAGAAGGATGTAGATTTTAATGAAATTGACGAACATTTTTATAATGGATTTATTAGTCATTTAAACAATCTCAATTTTGCAAAGAATACAGTAGGCAAACAAATAAAGGTTTTAAAAACGTTTTTAAATGCAGCAACTGATAGAGGAATTAACCAGAATTTATTTTTCAAATCTAAATTGTTTAAGAAGCCAATTGAGGATGTCGACAAAATTTATCTCACAGAAAGTGAAATACAAGGTATCTATTCTTTAGACCTCCAAAATGAAAAAAGCCTAGATTTAGTTAGAGATTTGTTTATAATTGCTTGCTATACTGGTTTCAGATTTAGTGATTTTTCAACCCTTACTAAAGAGCATATTTCAGATAACTATATAACAAAGACCACTTTAAAAACAAGGGCAAAAGTTATAATACCAATTCACCCAATTGTTAGAGAGATATTTAAAAAGTATGACAATGACATACCAAGGTCATATACAAATGCTCATGTAAATGAACTTTTAAAAGTCATAGCAGAAAGAGCTAAAATTAATACAGACATTGAAATTATAAAAACTGTAGCGGGTAAAACAGTTAAGAATAGTTATAAGAAATGGGAGTTGGTAACCACGCATGCGGGAAGAAGGTCGTTTGCAACAAATTCATATTTAGCAGGATTGCCAGCAATTTCAATTATGAAACTAACTAGTCATAAAAGTGAAGCAGTATTTTTGAAATACATTTGTGTAAGCGAATTGGAGAATGCTGAGCTAATACAGGGTCATGAGTTCTTTAATCCGCAGACTTTTAACAAAGTAGCGTAAGAGAATCTATTTAATATTTGACTGTTTTATACCTAGTGAAAACCCATACATATCAATAATTTTTGCTTTGGGATATTGTATTTTAGTTTTCAGTCCTGTTTCAAAATTCGTAGTAAAAGTTTCACTAGATAGTTTATCAATTACTAGTTTGTTATTCAAATAAAAGTCTTTAATATAATTTAATGAATTATCATTTACACGTCTAAATCCACATTTATTATTATATATAGTTCTAAAGGTGTTACAAAAGTATTGATCAAAAGCAGGGATGAAGCCAAAAACACCCAAAAGAACTTTAGTGACTAGAGTTACGTCTGCATTATCACTATTCAAAATAAGTCTGCCTTTAATTTCCCTATATATTTCAATAATCTTTTCAATATTATCTTTATCATAATTATCGACATCTATATCCCAGATTGATTTATCTAAAGTTGAAATATATTCAATTGTCTGCTGAAAGTGCCTTGCATTTTTTTGTAATAAAAAACTTGATCCTCTAAACATTCCCCAACTCGCCAAATAAAAACCAAGTGTTAAACAAGATTTTTCAATGTCAAAAGTATAATTATGATTTGTCTTGAAATAATTATAACAGTAGTCGAATGAAGTATATCTATCTTCTAGGTTTGATTTAGAAGTAAATTCACGGATAATAATATCAAAATTATCTTGACTCATTTTATATACTTTGGCTGTATTAACTTTTCAATTATCATTAATAAGTAGCTTGATTTATGCAGAGTACTTATTAGCAGTTCACGTTTACAAACTTTCAATAGCTTAATCTTCAATTTCAAAGACATAGTCAAATATTACTGAATCGCCACGGTTAGCCCACTTTTCTAATAGGCTTCCATTTATTGAAGAAAGATCAAGCTTTAATTTTCCAACCTTTAAATCATCTTTCTCAGTTAACCATCCAATACGTTTTGATAAATATCTTTCTTTTATAGTGCAATAATAATGTAACCGTGGATCAGCAAAATTCTTAAACCTTTCTGTCAATTTTAATGAGATTGCATGTTTTGGGAAATGGTCATATAGAACACCCAAAGCATTTATCCCAGTTCTTGAGCAGTCATTACCTCGGATAACTAATTTTGAAATATGATTTGCATTTAACTTTTCTCCATGGTCTCTGATAAATTTAAAAAGCATTTGAGAAACCTTATTCCCTTCATCTGTTGCCCAAATTCCCATACCTAATAAAATGACTTTTTCAATTAATGTGTCAAGATAATTTATATTAGTTTGAGTATCTGATTTAAATTCTTCTAAATAGTTAAATAATATTAGAGATAGCTTGTCGTCATATAGTTGTAATGAAAGGTTTGCTAAGTCTCGAACTGCTATAAAAAGTTGTGTTGAATTTTCCCAAGTTGCTATTAAAATAATCTCTCTTTTTAAGCCAATTATAAAATTACTTGTATTATGAATTGTTACTCCTAAACTGTCGCTTTCGGTTTCGTTATAAATATTAGAAATATTGTTTGAATCAATTAACCATTTTTGAACCCAAACAAACCAAGATTCTGATGTTTCAGTAGAAACTACGATTAAAATAATTGGAACACGACATTCATAACAATATCTAAGAAATGATTTTTTAAGATATTCTGTGATAAAATCTTTGTCATTACTAATCTTTAAATGGGACTTAATTTGAGCCTTAACAAATTTGCCACTTACTTCATTTGGCGCAAATTCTAGTTCGATGTCAATTCCAAAATCTTCGTTCAAGTTGCGCCCAATCCAAAAACCAGAATTCTTAATTTGAGTTTCTACAATACTATGTCCAAGTGAACCTATTTTTTGAGAATTTGTTTGTTTAGGCATTAAAAATATCTTTACAGTTTCAATTTTAATGTGTTTTTTTAGCTAGGCCATTAACGTTTTGCAGTTTTGAGAAGAGCGGACTTTTACCATTTATGATGAACTGAAAAAAAACTGCCTATCGAGTCTGATACCCGCCTATTGCACATGTGTAGTTTCCTGTATTCATTTTTTATCATGTTTAATTAGTTGCATTGTTTTATTGTCTTGAATAATTATTGTATCACCACCCCAAAAGGTCAATCCTCCTTGTATTTCCCCTTTGTCATATACCAAAGTAATTGGGTCTGTGAATGAATATGAAATCGAATTGTAATTGTGCTTATACAGTCCATCTGAACTTTTAGGATAACTCTTAAATAATTCGTCATTGTATTTTGGCAACATTGCATTGATAAGAGCTTTTTCTGCGTCCAAAAAAATTGTACGTTGCTCTGGCATATTTTTTCCCATTAAGCTGTCTACCAATTCGTCAACATTTGAATCATTACCGAAAGTTTGCATTTGCAAATTGTCTTTAAAGCAAAAAAGTAAAATTGCAATTTCGTGAGTTGGTAATGAGCCATAAATCAAAGGATATTCAAGAGATAAAATATCTTGAAGTTTGTCGTGTCCTGTTAATCTTTTCCATATATCTTGTTTAGTAGCTTGTCCTACATAATGAACGTAGTATTTTGTAAAGTCGTGAATATTTCCTTCGATTTCAGCCTCAAGATGACCCTCCCAATAATTTTGCAGAAATTTTTCTGGGGAAATCCACAGCAAGAAATTTTCTGTTTTAACGCTTTTTTGATAAAATTTCATACCGTGAATATTATTTAATGGCAATTCAACTAAAGTAGCGTTCTTGTCATTAGAACCAAATTGGACAACTACTTCATTGGATGGGTAAGTTGCTATATGTTTTTGAAACAAAGGCATTTTACACTTTAGAACATTGGGGTTTCTATTTTGGCGAATTTCAAATGCAATGCTTTTTTCTTCTTCAACCTTTGTGATATTGTCAAATCTAATTTCAGGTCTTTGAACAATTGCATACAAGCTGCTTCTGTCAATAATGTCCTGAATTACAGGGTCATTTTTTAGTGTAGTAAAGTCGTAATTACACAAAGGGCTGTATGCAAGAGAGAGTTGATTTAATAATGCTTTTCTGTCCATTTTTTATTAATTGGTTATCTATCTATAATTATTGCAAAAGTACAGGGCTTTGAACAGTTCCTATTGTTGACTAGTTAACAAGAGATTAGATTAGTTAAAGCCAAATTACTGAAGTTGATTAGCAATACCAAAAGTTGAAGGGTTAAAGGTGGCAGCCCAAATTGTACAAAACCCAATTTTGTCTGCTCTTTTTACTTGTGTGTTAATGCCTCGAGGATTTCTTTGTCCTGAAAAGTCGAGATGCCAAACTGAACATTATTACGAAAATAGTCCGAATACTCATTTGCAAGCATTCTGTCAGCAATATGTTTTGATGTTGGATAATGTTCTCGTTCTGGCTTGGTTGCTGTCGCAATAAAAAAATCAAAGTCATTTAGTTTTTCTGTCCAACTGAAATTGAGTATACCTTGTTTGTCAAGAACTGGTAATTCTTGTCCAACTTTATAGTCGTTTGGATTAAAACCATTACTATATTTATCTCTCCAATACGACAAAAGTAATTTTGCTTGATTAAATTTTTCTGAAGTTTCATTTAGAATTTTAGGATTTACTGAAATTGTAAGAGTACCCCAACCCCAATTAAATTTGTCAGAGTCAAGAGTTTCTTTTTTACGCTCTGATTTTATTAATTCTTGAGTTTGAAATTCCATTTTTTCAAAATTTAATGGATTGTCTTTAAAGGGAACAAATATTGCTTCTCCAATTTGGTTATCTTGGTTGCAGTCATTAGAAAAAACCATAGAAAAAGTACAACTCCTTTCTTTCGAAACTCTGCCATAACGAATTGGTGCAGGGACTAAAATTCGCCTGTCAACTTCTAAAGAATTGTTACGCCATTTTTGTCTTTGATTGTCAGTGTCCCATAGTAGAGAACCAATGATAAGAACTCCACCATTTAATAAAATTTCCTTTTTTTCAGTTTTGTTAATCATTTGAAATGAGTTCATATACTAGAAGGTAATACTTAAAATTATGTATATTCTTATGGCAAATATAAAAAATGTAAATTTAGCTTGATTTACTCCTAAAACGATAGTAGATTTTTGAAAGAAATGGATTTGATGTTAGTTATGGTCTACTGAAAAATGTATCAATATTTATTTCACGAACTTTTATCAGCTAAAACATATTGTTGTTTCTATTAATCAAGATTTCAAATATTTAGTATTATTTAGATTATTATTAATATTTGTTAGTGATAATAATAATAAAAGATATTATTACTAATTTCTTGAAGTACATATTGGACGAGGCATATAAGAATATAAACACGTAAATATTTCTCTAATTTGTGTGTGGTAAAATTAAATTTATCTAACTTTGTATTAGAATCAATGAGTGAAATGGCGGCTCAAAGATTAATCGTAAAAACTTGATCCTTTTTCTCTTACTAAAAAGAATCATCTATAAAATTGGTAACGCCTAATAATTAACCATCAACTATCTAAATAATAGTTGATACCAATTTTATTGCATGACAGGATTAATGATCCAACAAGTTAATGTTCAAGAAATCGAAGCATTATTCCGCTCGATTGTACGCGAAGAATTACAGTTATTAAGCACTTCCGTTATTTCTCCAATTGGCAGAGATCCAACTCCTACTGTGTTCCTTAATAAAGAACAGGCAGCCAAAGTACTTGGCATTTCGATCCCTACATTTAGTTTGATGATTAAAGAAGGATCAATTAAAGGATACAAAATAGGCAACAGATATAAATTCAAAGAAAATGAATTGCTTGATGCTGTTGCTTTGAAAAGAAATAAAAACAATTAAAAAAATAGTATGTTAAACGAAAATTTAGAAACAGATGTTTCGACAAGTTGCTTTCAAGATATACCCTCGATAGATCTTTATGCACGTTATTTTAAAAGTCTAGAAGATTTTAGTGCCTACAGAATGGACTATCATCCCAACAAGAAAAACACTATCGAGAACACAATTGCTCTGATTAGGCTAAACTTGAGAGATTATGGAGAATTCACAAAACAGAATGCTCCAAATTGGCTAAAAAAACTCGGAGTTCTTTGCAAGAAAACTGGAGTCGATAAGGAATTTGCAGTCAAAAATGTTCGTCAAATTTTTAAAACTCGTTGCTTGAGTAATAATTTTGATGAGGACATGTATCTTAGAGAATCCTTAATTCAGAATATAAAAAAAGGATACGAAGAAAAATTAATAGAAATAATTCCAGATAATGAGATAGAAGAGGAATTATTTTATACTCCAATATTTAATAGGGACATGTTTCAGAAATTACCTCCCTTTATAAAAGATATTCTATCACTTTTCCCAGTTGATAGAGAATGCGATGCCGTACTTATTGCTCTTCTTACTTTACTAAGCAGTTCTTTTCCAAAAATTAAAGGGGTATATGACAGTCGTCTTTATAGCATGAACATTTTTGCATTTATCTCTGCTCCTGCAGCGGCAGGTAAAGGGGTTATCTGTTGGATTGAAAAATGTGCTGAAGCGATCCAGGAAGAGTTTCAATTACAATACAATCTAGCTTTTCAGGAATATGAATCACTAGATGATGAAGCAAAAAAAAGTGCTACAAAGCCCGAATTGAAAAAGTTTATACTTCCCACAGATACTAGTAATGCAAAGTTTACTCAGAGTTTGAGTATTAATAAGGAGTTTGGTCTTATGTTAGATACTGAGGCAGATACCTTGGCAACAGCTAATGCTTCTAAACATGGAAATTTCTCCGACATCCTTAGAAAGACTTTTCAAAATGAAGCTATTAGGCGTGAACGTAAAACCGAAAATGAGTATACATCTATAAAAGCACCAGCACTTTCAATTTTAGTGACAGGTACACCAAAACAAATAAACAACCTTGTTCATGATGTTGAGAATGGTTTAAATTCTAGGTTTATTCATTATAGTTATCTTCCTAAAAGGGGTTGGAAAAATGTCTTCGAAGAAAGTAGAGACTTATCAATCATATTTAAGAGTGTAAGTATTGAATTAGCTTCTATGGCACGTCCATATTTACAGAATTATCAGCCTGGCGTTGATGATTATATCCTTTTTGAGCTCACAAAACAGCAACAGGATCGTTTTAATGAAATATGTGAAAAAATTGTTTCTAGGCTTGAATATATTTATGGTGATGATATTAGGGGATCTGCATATAGATTAGGGTTAATTTTTTATAGAATTTGTATGATTCTTGCTACTGTTAGGCAGACTAAAAACAACTCCTTAGTTGGCAAGTTAGTTTGCGCTGATTATGATTTTGAGTGTGCAGCTTCAATCATTGATACTCTTTCTTACCATACAGCAAAGATTTTTACTGATCTCAAAGCTTGTAAAAAGATTAAGGGCAACAAGCAAATCAAGGAATTATATCTTGAAAAACTGCCAGATGAATTTAATCGAGAAGATGCAATGCAAGTTGCAGGTCTAATGTCTATTAACCCAAAAACAGCAGAGAATTACTTAACAAAAGCAATTCAACTTTCATTCTTAACCAAAGTAAAACATAATCATTATAAAAAATTATAACATCAAAAGTTCAAAATCTCAAAAGTGAAAAACCTTTAAATTTCCTAAATTCTAAGAGATCTATTTTAGGATTTTCAATCAAAAATATACGGGGTGGTAATTACCGCCCCGTATTATTCAAAAATAACAATTAAAAAAATGACACATAATTTAATAATAGAACAAACGTATAGTATTAAAAACATTTCAGAAATATTGAAGATTACTCTTTTGGATTGGCAAATGGGTAAGAATAATTTATTTGAGCATCTTCGAGATCTAAAAATTCTTCAAGAAGGGGTCAATCATAATAAACCTGTTAAATGTTTTGTTGATTTAGGTTTATTTAATCAAAAAAGCTGCATAAAAAAAGATGGAAGCCACACAATACTTGAAGTAACAGAGAAAGGATTAAATTGGTTTATTAATGATTTAAGATCAAAAATTGAAGAAAAAGAAAGGGAGTATTGGAAAGAAAAATATCCAAAAGATTATGCAAAATTATTAGAAGTAGAAAAACCACTTGCTGTATAATGCCAATATAACCCCTATACTGGCTCTATTGATTCGACAGCAAATTCGCTGCCTACGATTTTATAATCGCTCAAGTAGGCCGTAGTGGCCACTACGGCCACTAATAGGGAGGCGGATCGGCCTTCTTTTTTATTTACAACTATAAAGCTATATCCGTATAAGACCATAACCTTATAGGTAAAATTGGATTTCTAGAAATAGACAACCTCGAAGACTTTAAGAAAAAGATGCGATTTCATTTATGTACCAAAACCCCATTTCGCGATTGTACTGGTAAACCTCAAAAAGAGTTAAATTGGCATTAGGGTGGAGAAACCATTTACTTTAACCAATTTATTAAATTGAATTTCCAAAGTAATTAACATATCAGCTAATTTAGTAAAGTAAGATGTTGTTAATTTCTACATTTTTGAAAGGTTAAAAAACGGTATAGTTTAAGTTTAAATACTCTTTTATAGTTTAAAAATGTTTATACTTTTGACAAATGAAAAAAAAAATTAAAAAAGAAACAATCCATTTAATACTTTATTTCCTTGCTTTAGGAATTGCAAGAAATAAATACTTAGACTTAAAGTAGTATTGATTTGAGTATGTTATTGGAGACGGTATTAGGGGTGTAAATCTCGTTGATTTTCCAAATAAGCTTACTAAAAGGACTTCTTGGAAGGCTAAAATTCTCTTCGCAGCTTTGCAAAAATTCTTTTTGAAAATTGATAATGATACCATAAAATCGTTAGAACATATTTTAGATACTACTTACCCAAATCGAGTAGCTAAAAATTTGAGGCGTATAGTATTTGCTTATATGGAAACATCCCATACCAATTTGCCAATTGATTTTGATGAAATGCTGTTCGATTTAGATCAATTATTCCTCATATTAGATGTTGTAAGTGAATTAAAATCAATTAAGTAGCAAAGTAAAAAAGAAAACCTTGTTCAAAAGGAAGTTGAGGATTTAGGAAATCTAAAAATTTTACCCTTTGAATTTATTGACAAAAATTATAAGTGCAAGAAGAAATAATTTATGGAAAGATAACTTTTGTGGGCTCCATATTTATGAATAAACAACACAGAATGCAGTGCTATATCCAAGTTTTGGATATTCATAGCAAAACTCGATGGCTGACTTTGTATGATTGTTTAGTTGAAATGCCTAATTATATACCAGAAAATATGATTGTACAATTTAAAGTATATCGCAAGGAGATTCACAATCAAAGAATTAGTAAAAGATGGATTAATGTAATTGATATTTATTTCGAGTAATAAATGTAATTTTTGTAAGCTTTATTTTTTAATCTTAAAATCAAGTAGGGTAGCTAAATCGATTTTTAAGGCCTCTGAAATAACATACAATGTTGAAATTGTTGGATTTGTTTCTCCTCTTTCAATCCTTCCCACTTGTGATAATGGAATTTCAGCCTCATTGGCTAAATCTTCTTGAGAAATGTCTAGATCTAAACGTAGCAATCTTATACGCTCTCCAACTGCTTTTATTAACTTTTTATTCTTTACGCTTATCACAACCCCAATATGGGCTAATTGTTTATTTTGAATAGACGCATATATGCGTTATTTTTAATTATGAAATACTCAATCTCGTTGGAAATGTTTTTTAACCTTCAAATAAATTAAATGAAACAACCATTTTTAGTGTTTATCCTTTTATTAATGGGATTTATTCTCAAAGCACAAACTATTACTTATAAATCAAACACTTGGGGTAATACGAAATTATACAAGGATTGGGCAAAAGCTTTAGACAATCCAATATTAGAAAAAGTTGCTATTACACAGACTGATAAGATATTTAAAATTAATTTCGGAGATAAGCGTTCAATCATATACACAATAGTCAGCTTCCAAAAGCTTAGTTCTACGTCAGTGAACTATAATGTCAACTCTAATAATCAAAAATATTCGATTAAGGTATCGTTTATTGGAAACGCTTACTATATTTTTTGTGAAAATGAATGGGTTGTTGCTGAAATAACTGATATGTCTTCTAGCAATTAGCCAATATAGACCACTATGGGTTCTATTAATAGATTTAGAGAATTTGCTCCCGACTCCCCTACTATGCCAAAATATGATTCATAGTTGGCCGTAAACACAAATAAAAAAGGGTAATAGAACTTTAAGCTTAAATTATTTAAAACAAAAATCTTTGTAATTTAACTTAAAATAAAGTTTTATGAATTACCATGAACTTAGGTTGTTTCTTATCGAGAAGATGAGAATGTCCCATATTTACCAACCGGTAATGATTAAAAAGCTACTAGAGAAGGAAGGTCAGGCAACTGATATTGAAATAGCCAATGAGCTTTTAAAATTTGATCCAAGTCAATTGGAATATTATCAGAGTATTACAAATAACATGGTTGGTAAAGTTTTGAGAAATCATAATATAGTAAAGAAGAATAAAAAACTATATCATCTTACAAATTTTGAGAATTTAACTCTTGAAGAAATCAATGATCTTAAAATATTATGTGAGCATAAAATTGACACTTATATTAATAAACGAGGTGATGCAATATGGAATCATAGAAGAAAGAATAGAAATACGGTTTCAGGCTC
Organism: Sphingobacteriia bacterium; assembly: GCA_037129425.1. Classification (GTDB taxonomy): domain Bacteria; phylum Bacteroidota; class Bacteroidia; order Chitinophagales; family Chitinophagaceae; genus Sediminibacterium. Next base: position 8,438 of record JBAXUV010000024.1, on the reverse strand, counting down.
AATCAGGTATGAAGTTTTAAAAAGAGCAGCATTTAGGTGCGAGCTATGTGGTATATCGGCAGAAGAGAAAGCATTGGAAGTTGATCATATTACCCCAAAGAATCTAGGCGGGCAAGATTCCATTAATAATTATCAAGCATTATGTTACTCATGTAATGCAACAAAAGGTGATAGGGATAATACTGATTTTAGAGAAATGAAAAATATTTATAATTGTCGGGATAGCTCATGTATGTTTTGCTCCATAGATAATAAAAGGGTTGTGAAAGAGGATAATCTTTCATACACGATTCTTGATAAATACCCTGTAACAGTGGGGCATAGCTTAATAATTCCGAAAAGACATTTTCAAAATTATTTTGAAATAACGCAACCAGAAATTAACTCTATAAATACATTGATTATAAAGACTAAAACCACACTTATTGCTGCTGACCCTTCAATATCAGGATTTAATATTGGGATCAATTGTGGGTCAGATGCAGGGCAGACAATTATGCATTGTCATATTCATTTGATACCACGTAGAAAAAATGATATTCCTAATCCAACAGGTGGAGTTCGGAATATCCTACCAGAAAAAGGGAATTATCTTAAACGGTCTAATTTATGATGCTCTATGAGCAACTTTTTACCAAATACTTTAATTAGTTTGAGAAATTGGAAAAGTTTGTTATCGTTTATTGACCTATCCTTAAAATGCTGAAAATCATTAGCCAAGTTTGAGTTATAGTAAAAATCGTTTTTTTTCTTCTCATCTTTCTTTCTGTTCTCTTTAATTTCTTTTTCCGACCATTTTGGTGCAAAAATTATCTCATTCTTTCTAATCCAATAGTGCGATTTGCACTCAAAGTTCCAATTACCTATCGATGGATAAAAAGAAATATTTTTACCATTGAATCTAATTTCCCAATCAGTAGGACTGAATGGAGTTACAACCTCTTTACCGCATCCACATGCACACAAATGTATAGCTGTACTAAAAGTCATGCTTATATACATTGTGTTTACGTCTATTGAATCAGGTATGTATTCTACAAATTTATATTTGAATATCATCATTAAATATTTTTGATGTTGTGAGTGCAAACGATGAATGATATTCGCCAATGAGATCCTTATAAAAGCCACTCAGTTTTTTCCATTTTATAATGGCTAAAACAGCGTTTAATGCGTTAAGATCTGCTATCTGAATGTTTGTTCCATACTCATTGTCATCATTTGCTGCGCCAGGCAGTCTGTTACTTAAATGAATATTATTTTTACTGTCAGCAGTTGTTACTCGCACTGAGCCAATTAAGGAATCATCTACTATATTAACACCTAATCCTACATCTATAAATGTCACACTTTTATTTACTAAGTGTTTAGTAATTATCGATCGGGATTCTCCTTTGTCAATGCAGATGAACACATAATCTTTTGAATCTAGCTCGATTTTATTTTCATCTGTTACATAATAATTATGCGGTATTACATGCTTATGTAAGTTAGAATACATTTCTGCATAATATTCCACTTTCTTCATTTGCTTATTCAATTTTTCAGTCGAGGCAGCTCCCGGTGATCGAAAAGCGTTATGCTGTAGAAAGGTATCCCCATCATATAAATGAATCTCAGCAACTGGTGTTTTGGAAAGTAAATCAAGAATATAAGCACCTGTACCACCTAATCCAATTATTGCAATCTTTTGACCAGTTAGTTTAGCGTTGATGCTATTTATATCAGCACGACTTGAATTAGTATCTATATATTGAAATACAGATTCATCATCTTTTGTTTCGATCAATTTATAAGTTTGCGCTGTTGCGTTCTCATCTAAAGCTTTGGCTGGTGAAGTAATTATTCTTATATAGTTGATAAACTTTTCATAATAATTCGAATATCCATTGGGAGGCTTATTTGAAAACATTCTTATTAACGGTAACTCTGGCTTGATAATGATATTAACATGTGAATGCATAATTGCTGTAATATGAGAACCATCAATATTACAGGGATCATCACCGTCAAAGTATATAGTGTGAGTATCTGGTTTTGAAACAGTTGTCTGATTGGCCAAAGTTAATGAACTTACTAGAGCACCATATTTGACTTCTTTTTTACTATTTACATATGGTACATGGTGGATAATTATATATCCACAATGTACCTCAATTTCATACCCTTCGTCTCTTAAACGCTTAAGGTCGGAGTTAAGATTTATCAGTTGCTGAGACATCGAAGTTCATTTTATTTTTTACTTGAATAGTTTGTCCTTTTATCATGCTTCCTTCAGGTTTAGGAGGTAATCCACCACTATAGGTTACTGTATAAATCTTATTGGGATTGGGGTCATAAGCACCAAAGGCGAGTATTACTAACTCTTCGAAGGAAATTGTTCTTTTTACCCATGGTTTAGGTCGTGCATTAACTACAAGCACAATTGAATGCTGTTTTGAAATAAAATGCTCCTTTCCTGGTCTAGCTAAATTAACCTCCTCTTCATCTGAAATTAACTCATCTTCAAAAGGGTGGGCAATTTTAAGGAAGAGATCATCAGAGTTCGGAATGTTTCCAATTTTTTTGAGCTCGGAACCTAATACATATTGTTTGTAGGATATAAATGGTACTCCATTTATAGTAAAGTTTAGTTTCTTTTTTACAAAAAACTGCTCTTTTTCTTTTCGAGCTAGATCAACTACTTTTTCATTGCTAATTAATTCAGCTTCATAACCTTCTTCTTTTTCAAGATAAATTTCTGTTGTGAGAGGAATTCCTGCTAATTCCTTAAGTTGGCTACCACTTTTGAATTGTTCTGTTGATTCGAATCTTTTCCCATCTATATAAAAGGGTAAAGGTTTAAAGGAATCAGACAGCGATTTTTGACTAAATTGTTTTTCCATTTTATATTGTTTATAATAAGTGCTATTTAGAAACATTTTTTTGCCATTGGCAGCAAAAAAAATACCTTTATTAGCATATATAATAATAGGAAGAGTAAATGGACTAGATTTGAATGGAACAACCGAATTGGGAAAATATCTATGTAAAACTATATGCTTATGCAGATCAACTGCTCAAAGCACATTCTTGGTTTAGGGGAAAGGGTACAAATTCATTTTTACAAGGAAAACAACCACATGATTACGTTGCTCAAGCTATTGAAAGTTATTTATCATCACCCGAAAAATATGATCCAAGTTCAGGGCGTTCACTTTGCAATTATTTAAAATATCATATAATCAGAAGATTAATAAGTAACGATGCAAAAAGTTTGGAAAATAGGAGTACCATTCAAGGTATAGATGATTTTCAATCAAATAATGATAGTGAAAATAATTTATCGAATCTTGAATCTATTTTACCAATTTTTGAGACTTTTTTCGATCAAGAAATTGATTATAATCATATTTTAAATGAAGTCAAAAAGCAGCTTAAGAATGATAGTATTACAAGTTTAATTTTTGATGAGGTCCGATGTAAGGGGTTAAACCGAAGAGAATTAATAAAAGAGCATAAATTGCAAGATTCTGAATTTGATAACGCCATGAAAAGATTAAATAGAATTTTAAAAGAAATTGCAAAAAAATATCATTTAAAATAGGAAAATGAGTAAAATATCTTTCAATAAGGAAAATTTTTTTAGGCTCCTATTGGCCAATATTGAATACAATAGTTCAACTTCTGTTCGTGCAAAAGAATATTTGGAGAATGAAGGATTAGATGTTGATAATTTAGTTAAAACGGGAATGGAGGAAATTAATTCAATTATTAAACGATTTGAGTTAAAATCAGTCTCTCAAGCAAAGCACCGAGGAGAAGCTTTTCAACGTAGCTGGAATCATATTTCTGTAAAAAGGTTAATTAAGGAGTCGGGGAATCCTGATCCAATGGATGAAATTAAGACTCGAGCTAGAAATCTTGTTATTAGCGCATTTGAAAGAGGTTGGGAGGGCCCCCCATATAGCCCAATACAATTAGCTAAATTACTTGGAATTGATGTGATACCAAATGATTCGGTTTTGGATGCGTGTATAGTTCCAAATAATATTGGCTTTCAAATTCAGTATAATCCATTTCAGCGCCCTACAAGAATCAACTTTTCAGTTTCTCATGAAATTGCGCATACATTATTTTCGGATTGCGCTGATGCAATTCGTAATCGTGAAAACTATCCATCTGAAAATAGACAATTAGAACAGTTATGTAATGCTGCAGCAGCTGAAATACAATTGCCTTATGCAATTTTTTCTAACGATGCTAATAGTTTTACACCTTCCATGGATGGCTTAATAGATTTAGCAAAAAAATATAGTGCTTCATTGGAGTCAGTTTTTATAAGATATACAGAAGTTATTGATAAACCTTGTGCAATCCTAATAGGAATATTTCAGTCAGATAATAAGATTGTTATTGATTATTACAAAAGTTCTAGATCTTTTCCAATTTCACTTCCTGAAAATATTGAAATTCCTCAAGACTCTCATGTTTACGAATGCACTTCTCCCGGTTGGACTTCAGAGGAAGAGTTGACTTCTTGGAATATTTTTAATGGATATAATTGCAAAATTTATTCAGTTGGTATTTCACCTTATAGAAGAGATAATAAACCCAGAGTTGGGATTTTAGTTCTTCCTGCAAATAATAAAGTAAATAATACGTCTGAAGAAATTGGAAAGGTTGTTTTAGTATATGGAGATGCTACAAAACCCCGAGGTAAGGGAAAAAAAATAATTGCACAGGTGGTAAATACGGGCGCGGCTCTAGGAAGGGGATTCGGCTATTCTTTATCAAAAAATTATCCAATAGTAAAAGAAGAACTTCAAAAATGGAAAAAAGATAAAGATAGCTTCAAACTTGGAGCCTCAAACTTAGTTATGGTTAATTCTAGCTTGTATATATTTCAAATGCTTGCTCAAAAAGGAATTTTCCCTACAGGGTTAGAAATTCCTTTACGATATAAAGAATTGAGAATGTGTTTAATTGAGTTAAGAAATAAGGCTATTGAGCTTGGTTGTTCAATTCATATGCCTGCAATAGGTGCAGGTCAGGCTGGAGGGAATTGGGATATAATTATTGGAATGATTCATGATGAATTAATTAACTACAATATTAAAGTAACAATATATTTACTTCCTGGCAAGCCAATAACTAAAAAGGAACGATCTAACCTAACTGTATTTAAAGAAGATTCAACATGGGAGAGCGAAAAATTATTTTAGTACTAAGCGGCGAAATTTGTTCAGGAAAAAGCACACTTGCAGATAAGCTAGAAGCTCTTCATGGATTTAAACATTGTAAAACAAAAGAGGGGCTGAATTATTTTGCGAAAGAGAAATATAAAGATCAACCATTAGGTAGAGATGTTTTTCAAAAAATTGGCGAGGACTTAGATACTTCAGGTGATGGAAAATGGGTTTTAGATTATTTCCAACACCTTTACCAAAAAGACTTCGCAACAAATAATTTTTTTGTAATTGATTCTGCGAGAATTAATAAACAGATTCAACATATTAGAGATGCTTACAGTTATTTTGTTTACCATATTCATTTAGAAGCATCTCAAGAAACATTACAAAAACGCTTTTTTAATAGAGGCGAAATAAAAGACCTATCAAAAGAAGATCAAGAAACAAAATACAAAAAGTATAAGTCTGATTCTACAGAACAAAAAGTAAATGATTTAAGTAATGAGGCTGATTTAGTTATCAATACTGATAGATGTAATGATGAAGATGTATTAATAAGGGTTACAAGTTTTTTTAGACTTCTTCCACCTACAAATAATGAATTAGTTGATGTTATAATAGGAGGACAATTTGGTTCAGAAGGGAAAGGGCAAATTGCTGCACACATTTCTCCTGAATACGATTGTTTAATGAGAGTTGGTGGCCCAAATGCTGGGCACACTGTTTTTGAAAAACCATTCAATCATGTATTTCATTTACTTCCTTCAGGAACTTATAGAGCTCCAAATTCAAAATTATTAATAGGACCAGGAGCTGTTTTGAATTTAAATAAAATATTGGAGGAAATTAGAACTTTTGGAATAGAAAAAGGAAGATTAATTATAGATGAGAATGCAGTCATAATTTCTGAAAAAGATATAGAAGCAGAAAAAAAAGTAAAAGACACAATTAGTTCAACAGCACAAGGTGTTGGTTTTGCAACTGCAACAAATATTATTGCTAGATTATTAGCAGATGATAGTCACAAGGCTAAGAATTTTGTTAAAGAACTACGTCCGTTTCTGGGACAGACTTCCATAGAATTAGAAAAATTATATAGTGCTGGGAAACGAGTTTTGTTAGAGGGTACACAAGGAACTGGACTTAGTTTGCATCATGGATTATATCCCCATGTGACTTCACGAGATACAACTGTTTCAGGTTGTTTATCTGAGGCTGGAATTTCTCCAAAAAGAATTCGTAAAATAATTATGGTCACGAGAACTTACCCTATAAGGGTTGGCGGAGCTTCAGGTGAATTCCTAAGTAATGAATTGGATATGAAAATTATTGCTGAAAGATCTGGTAAAGATTCTGAGGACCTTGTAAAAAAAGAAATTACAACTACTACAAAAAAGAATAGAAGAATTGCAGAATTTAGTTGGTCTCTTTTTAGAAAAGCATGTGAATTAAATTCCCCAACTGATATTGCTTTAACTTTCACAGATTACATCTCAATTAAAAACGAATCAGCTCGGCGTTATCATAATTTGACAGAAGAAACTCGAAGATTTATTGAAGAAATTGAAAGTTGCTCAGGTGTAAAAGTATCACTAATTGGAACTACATTTGATTATCGTGCTGTAATTGATCGGCGAAATTGGAAATAACATGAATATTGAAAAATTTATATTAGAAAGACCTTTTATATATCATTTAACAAGTCAAGATAATTTTGATAATATAATTAAACATCGTAGTCTTTTAAGTGCAAACGAACTTATATCCCTTTCAGGAATCGAAAAGTATAAAAATGTAAGTCGTGAGAAACGAATGGATCATTTACAACTTGAAGTTAATGGAGTAAAAGTAATGTTACGAGATCAACGACCAATTTCTCCACTTGCATTGAGTAAATGTTTAACTGATGGTTGGAGTGTTGGTGATTTTTTATTTCATTTAAATGATAGAGTTTTTATGTGGCCAACTATTGAAAGGCTTTGGCGTCATTTTAATAGGTATGAAAACGAGAAACCGATCATTTTTAGATTTGAAACAAAGGAAATATTTGCATTGAACCCCCATGTTAAATTTTGTCGTTTAAATTCAGGGGCTACAAGAGCGAATTCATATTTAGGCGGTAAAGCACCAAGTCGTGGATCGCAAACATTCCTAAATGCTGCTGACTTTTTATTATCGGTAAGAGATGTTGCCGAAGTGACATTTGAAAAATATTGTATCCTTCCAACTGAATTTTCATACTCATATAATCCTGCAGGCCCATTCAAAAAAATAGTGTAGCCTTTTTAATAAAATAAATTGTATTTTTTTCATTTTTTGAAATGAAAAAGACTTCTTTTCTCTCCCTAAATCCTCTTCGTACCTTTGACTAGGTAAAACTACTAGAGATGATTTTTACCGACTACACAAAAGTACAAAACCTTATCCTTGCCTATCCAGAAAGGTTTTCAAACGAATATGAATCACTTACACAATTCTACGATGCATTAATTCACATTATTCCAAATGATATCCAACTATGGATCATTTCAAATAATAATGTCACGTGTCAGAAACTATCAAATCGATATCAGTACAAAACGGTAAACACAATTGGTATTAAAAATTGGGACGAAATCTGGCTAAGAGATTGTATCGGAATAAATACTACTACTGATGAATTAATTAAGCCATATTATCATCCTCAGTACTGTACCCAATCAAGAGATAGTAGTTATTTTGAACATCTCAACAAGCAATCAAGGATAATAGTAAAAGAATGTTTGAAAAAGAAAATTGTGTTTATGCCTCTTTATCTTGATGGCGGTAACTTTATTAATAATACTTCAACAGTATTTCTAACTAACAAGATATTAGAAGATAATCGTGAACTATCTAAATCTGAAGTTGTACATATTCTGCAAGACTATACTGGATTAAGGCCAGAAATTATCGAGAGAAGTAAAAGCGATAATGTGGGACACACAGATGGAATTATAAACTTCTTATCCGAAAATATGGTACTTCTTTCTAATTACCCTTCACTTCCATTTCTTAAGCCAGATATTGATTTGCTCTATGATGTTAGAAAGAAATTAGAAGAAGAAAAACTAGATGTAATTGATTTTTATGATCGTCCAGTTGATGAAATCGTTCCATGTGAGTGTTATCGTAAAACCAAGAAAGCATGTATTTATTCTGCTAGAGGTAATTATATTAATTTCTTGAGATTGAATAATACGATCATTTTACCTGAATACACTTTGCCTACAATGAAAGAATCACGTT
>JBAXUV010000023.1:0-33988 GCA_037129425.1 Sphingobacteriia bacterium | reverse complement strand
CATAGATATGACCTAGTGCAAAGTTTTTTGTTGATTTTTTTTCTTCCAATGTTCTGATATCAGTATCCTTCATGCCTAGCTTTTTGAATATTTCTTTTCGGCAAAATTCAATAAAATCAATACCACTGGCCTTTTCGGCAATACTTGCGAGCAATACATAACCTGTATTGCTGTAATTGTATTTACTGCCGGGTTCAAATAGAACAGGAGGCTGGTATTTATTTAGATAGTCCAGAATATCTGCATTTCCGGCTACTTTGCTTTTATCCCAATATTGATCCATAATGGCTTGGTAATCGGGTAATCCGCTCGTATGATTCAATAGATGACGAATAGTAATTCCTTTGTAAGGAATATTTAAATATTGCGAAACGGAATCATCAAAAGATAATTTCCCTTTTTCTTCCAATAGCATGATCACCATTGCAGTAAACTGTTTGCTAACAGAAGCCAACTCGAAAATATCTGTTTTTTTCAATGGAATTTTTTCTGCAAAATCTCGATAGCCATAGGCTTTTTCAAAAACTACCCTTCCTTTATCGGCAAATAAAACCACTCCACTAAATTGATCGGCTCGTACAAAAGAGTCTACAATCGATTCTATATTTTGTGCCTGGCTATTAAAAACGCCAGTAAACAAACAGCCGCAGAGAAGAATAATTTTTTTGATCATTTTTTATTGATTGGCTCTTAAAGATTTACCACTTCTAATGGTATTTTGAACTCCATTTTCTACTTCGATCTGGCCATTCACCAAAACATATTTAAAACCTACGCTGTATTGATGCGGTTGATCGTACGTAGATAAATCATTAACTGTTTTTTCGTCGAACACCACAATATCTGCAGCAAAGCCTTCGCGCAGTAAACCCCTATCTGTTAGTTTGAATTTTTGTGCAGGCAATGAGGTCATTCTTCGAATGGCTTCTTCTAAAGAAATAATTTTTTGATCACGCACATATTTTCCTAATACACGAGCATTGGTTCCATATCCACGTGGATGAGGTGCCCCTTGTTTATACACTCGTATGCCTGCATCACTGGCAAACATATTAAATGGATAGCGCATGATGGCATTTACATCGGCATCGCCCATTCCATGAAAAACCATACTGGCTCCTCCTTTCTCCATCATCTGAATAATCGTTTCTGCTTCTGCAGCAGCTTTGTGTTTATTGCCTTTCATCAAATTCACCTCCTCAATACTTTTTCCGTTATAGGAAGTATCAGCTTTAAATGTGGCAACCACAGGGTAACTAAAATGAGATAGTTTTCTTTTCTTTAATCTCTTCAGCATATAATCAATCACCTCTTTTCTTATTGAAGGATTGGCCAACCTTGCTTTAATTGAATCTTGTCCATCTGCTAATACCCAGTCTGGTAATAAAGTACCTAAGTTGGTGCTACTTGCAGTGTAAGGATATTGATCAATGGTTACATCCAATCCTTCTTCACGCGCTTTGATGATCATTGGAACAGTTTCTTTGCTTCTGCCCCAGTTTTGCTGACCACTCAATTTAAAATGAGAAATTTCCACTGGAATATTGGCCAGTCTTCCAATACTAATTGCTTCTTCGATTGCTTGAGTAACACTATCACCTTCATCGCGCATATGGCTGGCATAAACACCATTGTATTTAGCAGCCACTTTTGCTAATCGAACAATTTCTTCTGTTTTAGAATAAGTACCAGGAATATATATAAGGCCTGTAGAAAGACCAACAGCTCCTTCCTTCATGGCTTTATCAACAATGGCTTCCATTTTTTGCATTTCAGCTTCCGAGGGATCGCGATTGGCCGAACCCATAGCTGCTTTACGTACATCATTATGCCCTATCAAGGTAGCTACATTAATAGACAATTGTAAACTATCAAGCATATTAAAATAGGAACTAAGATTTACTTTAGATCCACCACAATTTCCTGTTACAACAGAAGTAACACCATCATATATAAAATTAGAAGCGAGCGGATTGTTTTTTTCATCTCCTTCAATATGGGTATGCACATCTATAAATCCTGGGGCTACGATTAATCCAGTGGCATCAATGGTTTTAGCTGCCTGCCATTTACTCAGGTTGCCCATTTTTACAATCTTCCCATTTTGTATGGCTATATCTCCAATGAACCATGAGTTGCCGGTACCATCGAGTATTTTTCCGTTTTTGAGAAGAATGTCAGCGGTTTGACTGTGCAGTGAAGTGCATCCAATAATGATTGAAATACTAATCGATAAAACAGAAGGGAATAATTTCATGTGGAAAGTTTAACTCCAATGAAATTACTGTTTTTTACCCATTTCTTTGAGCTAATTGATCATTTCTCCAGTGCAACAAATAACTCTGCCTGCAATTTCCATTCGCCCTCTTTTTTCTTCCACTGAGCACTGTAGCGACCTCCTTTGCTATATGTATTAAACCCTTTCCAATTTCCAGTTTCCCAAGCCAGTTCCGGGTTGCTCTTGCTGATGATTATTTCTGAAGGATTCCGTTCATAATAAGCTTGAGGGGTCTCTTTAAAACCTTTGACCCAATCCGCTTTACTCGCTTCTTTCCCAATTACAATTACTCCACTGCCACGAATAATCAAAAAATCATCCAACCAGTATTTTGAAATGCTTTCAATATCTCCTTTGGCAATCGCTTCATTGGAATATTGCCTTGCTTTACGAATTAAGTCCTCCTCTTTGATGTTTTGGGAAAATGCGGAAAGAGTTGCTAGAAATAGAATTGTACATAAAATCGTTTTCATAAGGGTATTATTCTTTTTTGTCTTGCTAAAATAAATTTTATCATAAAATACGACAATAAATACTGTTTTGTGCATTAAGGAGCTATTTTTCACTTCTTAGAATGGCGTTTAAAACCGTACTTTTGCCCCCTGAAAAAGGAGAAATATGCTGAATAAGCTGGAAGCAATTAAAGCGCGGTTCGACCAAGTAGGGATAGCCCTTACCAACCCGGAAATCATTAATAACCAAAAAGAATTTGGGGTATATAGCAAGGAATATCGTTCCCTGGAAAAAATCGTTCAACCCTATGAAGCCTATTTAAAAGTATTGGCCGACCATCAATATGCCAAAGAAGCCTTGAATAGTTCGGATGATGAGATGAAAGAATTAGCCAAGATGGAATTGCCCGAACTAGAAGAAAAGAAAGATGCATTAGAAAAAGAATTGACCAAATTGCTGATACCCAAAGACCCTCAGGATGATAAGAATGCTATTTTGGAAATTCGCGCAGGAACTGGTGGAGACGAAGCCAGTTTATTTGCAGGAGATTTATTGGGAATGTATTTAAGGTATTGCTCTAAGAAAGGTTGGAAAACGGCGATTGTTACAGAAAGTGAAGGTACTGTGGGTGGATATAAAGAGGTTATTGTTGAAGTGACCGGTGAAGATGTATATGGCACATTGAAATTTGAGAGTGGTGTGCATCGTGTACAACGAGTACCCAATACTGAAACCCAAGGAAGGGTGCATACTTCAGCCGCAACTGTTGCAGTAATGCCAGAAGCAGAAGAAATTGATTTTGAATTGAAGGAAAGTGATGTGAAAATGGAAACTGCCCGAAGTGGTGGAGCGGGCGGACAGAACGTAAATAAAGTAGAAACCAAGGTTTTCTTAACCCATATACCTACTGGTGTGGTGGTGGTTTGTCAAACAGAACGGTCTCAGTTAGGTAATAGAGAAAAAGCCATGACCATGCTTCGTTCCAAATTATACGAAGAGCAGGTTCGCAAACATGAAGATGAAATTTCTCGTCAGCGTAAAACTTTGGTGAGTACTGGAGACAGAAGTGCAAAAATCAGGACCTATAACTGGCCTCAGGGAAGAGTTACCGATCACAGGATTGGGTTAACTTCTTATAATTTGGATGCAGTAATTGGAGGAGATATAGACGAATTTATTGAAGCTTTATCAATGGCAGAGAATGCCGCCAAGATGGTGACGAACAATTAAAATTAGAAGGAATGCGTTATTTCTTTTTTCTTGTTATACTTGATTTTTGCTTTATCCAAGTAAAGTCTCAAGATCTAGATTTAAAAGACTCATATAATTTCGTCTTATCAGCCAGAAAAAGTACTATTGCTGAAAAGAAGGATGTTTACTTTAGCAAAGACTATTTACCTGCAAAATTGTATTCTTTAAATGGAATAATTAATGCTAAAAACGTTTATAAGCTTAACTTAGAAACGGGCACTCTTTATTATTTAGATAAAGTTTCCGGAGATGAAATGGAAGTTATAAATCAACTAAAGTTGATTGAGTTTGCATTGCCTGAATCGAAGGTTGTACAGTTCGAAAAAGGTTTTCCTTCAATAGAAACATTCAATGAAAAGACTTTTTTTCAAGTACTAGTGAATGGTAAGGCTAAATTGTTAATGGCAACTAAGTTTGAAGAAGTTGCTAAAACAAAATACGGAGCTGCACCAGAAAAAACCTTGGAAAAAGAGTTGTGCTATTTTGGTTTTGCGAATGGACAAATTCTAAGAATAACTAAGCCCGAACATATCCTTTCTATTTGTTCAGATAAGTCGAAAGAAGTACAAGATTTTATGCAAAACGAAAAACTGAAAGTGAAAAAGACCTCAGACTTGGAAAAAATAATCAAATACTATAACGGATTATTTTAATTATTAGTTCTCTTTCATTTGTTTTTCGAGCGATTGAAGATGCAATTCCCATTTCCAAGCAGTATCCATCATTTCTGTAATGCCATATTGAATTTTCCAGCCTAATTTATTTACAGCTGCATCGTTATTGGCATAAATAGCTACTACATCTCCTGCTCGTCTTGGTCCGATTTCATAATTCAATTTTACACCACTTACTTTTTCAAAAGTTTGAATGGCTTCTAAAACAGAAACGCCATTGCCCGTTCCTAAATTAAATACATCACAGGCTGTTTCATTTTTCTCGGCGGTTAAATATTGAATGGCCAAAGTATGCGCATGTGCTATGTCGGAAACATGGATATAGTCTCTGATACATGAGCCATCTCTTGTATCATAATCATTGCCATGTACTTTCATTTTGGGTAATTTTCCAATAGCAGTTTGTGTAATAGCAGGAACTAAATTCTGTGGTTTACCAATGGGTAATTCGCCTATATGTATAGAAGGATGAGCCCCAACCGGATTAAAATACCTGAGTAAAATAGCATTGGTAGCATTGGCTTTGGTAAAATCTCTGATGATCACTTCTCCCATTTGTTTGGTTGCTCCATAGGGAGATTCCGCAGGTTTGATTGGCGTTGTTTCAGTAACTGGAATGGCATCTGGATTGCCATATACTGTGCAAGACGAAGAGAATACAATATTCGGTATACCAAACTCCTGCACACATTTTAATAGATTCACCAACCCAAACAAATTATTCTCATAATATAAAATGGGTTCTTCTACCGATTCTCCAACAGCTTTGTATGCGGCAAAATGAATGATGCCATCTATATCGGTATGTTCCATGAAGACCGCCTGGGTCTCATCAAAATTCTTGAGGTCCACGGAATAGTTTTTTATTTTCTTTCCGGTGATTTTTTCGATGCCTGTAATAGCTATTTGGGTTGAACGAGAAAAATCGTCAATTGAAATGACTTCAAATCCGTTTTCTAATAAATCAACGATGGTATGAGATCCAATAAATCCACATCCACCTGTTACCAATATCTTAGCCATGCAATAAAATTATACTGCAATTTAATTCTATAATCTCAAACTGAACTAAAAGAAATTAAACAAATAGTTTAATGATGTAGAATACAATTGCTGCAATTGCTGCTGAAATTGGAATGGTTAAAATCCAAGCCCATAATAGGTTTACGGTTACACCCCAACGCACTGCACTTAATCGTTTTGTTGCACCAACTCCAATGATGGAACCAGTAATTGTATGTGTTGTAGAAACAGGAATTTTAAAATGTTCTGTAAGGAATAAAGTAATTGCACCCGCAGTTTCCGCAGCAACACCTTCTAAAGGGGTTACTTTGGTAATTTTGGTACCCATCGTTTTAACGATCTTCCAGCCACCACTCATAGTGCCTAACCCAATACATAAGAATGAAGTAAATGGTACCCAAGGATAGGCGACTACAAATTCATTGAAATTCATATTTACCCCTTTGGTGTTTTTCTCATAGAATATAATTGCTGCTCCTATAATACCCATTACTTTTTGCGCATCATTACCACCATGTCCTAAACTAAATGCAGCAGAAGAAACCAATTGTAATTTTTTGAACCAATTTTCGGCTTTATATGGGTTGGATCGTTTACAGAGATGCACAATGAAAATAGTAATAAAGAATGCAATGATCATTCCAATCAATGGGGCAAAAAAGATAAACAAAAATGTAGGGACTACTTTTGCATAGTTGATCACATCCACTCCTGCAACACTTAATCCTTTTGCATTGGCCAAAGCGGCGCCAACAAATCCACCCATTAATGTATGAGATGAACTGGATGGAATACCAAACCACCAGGTGAACAAATTCCAAACAATAGCTGCAACAATTCCAGCTAATAATACTTCCAATGTTATGAATTCTGCATGCACCCATTTGGCAACTGTATTGCCAATTCCAAATTCTTTAAATATATATTTCGAAATAAAGAAAGCTGCAAAATTGAAAAAAGCTGCCCACAAGACTGCTTGAAAAGGAGTTAAAACTTTGGTAGAAACGATTGTTGCAATAGAATTGGCTGCATCATGAAATCCATTGATGTAATCAAAGATAAAAGCCAGAACAATAATGATTATAAGTAAAGTAAACATAAACGGCTAATTCATAATTCTTAATTCATAATTCTTAATTAAGAACTATGCGTATTTGATGATGATCGATTCAATCACATTTGCAGCGTCTTCACATTTATCAGTGGCAATTTCCATCACCTGGTAAATTTCTCTTTTCTTAATTACCTCTTTAAAATCGTTCTCATTTTGAAAAAGCAATTCGATACTCATATCAAATACATCATCAGCTTGGTTTTCAATGCTATTCACCTTAACCATCGCTTCTGTCATTTCACGAAGGTTTTTCATGTCCCTCAATCCAAACACGGCTTTTTTAATTTCTACGGTTCCTTGTAAAATCAAATCAGCCATTTTTTGAATTCCAGTATCGTTCGGATTCACGCTATAAAAATTAATTTTTTTAGCGGTTGCAAAAATATAGTCTGCAATATCATCCAGTGCAGATGCTAAATAGTGAATGTCTTCTCTATCAAATGGGGTAATGAAATTTCTACCTAATTCAGTAAAAATGCGATGGGTATTGTCGTCGTTCTTGTGCTCTAAATCTTCAATTTGTGCCCTTATTGCTGCCCTTTTATTAGCATCTGGCTCACTTACCATTTCTTTCAGTTTAACGCCCATTTCATGCGATTTTTCAGCAACATCTTCAAATAGCTCATAAAACACTTTGTTTTTAGGCATAAAAAACTTTCCGAATGTATTTGCACTCATAGCAGCTTGTATTTTGGCAAAAATAGGCTTCCGAACGTATAGCAGCCTATTTCAACATAATTTAATAATTAGATAATATTGAAAATAAGTAAATCCCTTTAAATATGTAGGCAAAAGGTAATGATTTGGTGGCATTTAGTTTACAATTTGTTCATTTTTGAGTTCCATTTTCGCAGCACAGTTTATAGCAATAGAGCATATTAGTAGTTTTCTCATGCGAGCCCCGATTTCCATTGGGGCTTTTTTAATCTTTTCTACTGTCTAAAGTAAAGCCCAATGTGGTTCCAATATCGAGCTTGCTTCTTACATGAATGGTTTGTCCATGTGCTTCTATAATATGCTTACAAATAGATAGTCCCAAGCCTGTTCCACCCACATCTCTGCTTCGACCTCTATCTGTTCTATAGAATCGTTCAAAAATTCTTCCTAAATGTTCTTCAGCAATCCCAATGCCATCATCGCTTAGTTCAATTAAAACATGTTTTCCATCTGTTTTATAAATACTGGCCACTACATTTCCATCATCTTTGCCATATTTGATTGCATTTTCCAAAAGGTTATTGATTACCTGCCTGATTTTTTCCTGGTCTGCAAAAACAGTAATAGGAGATTCGCATCCTTTTTTGATGCTACATTTAATATTCCTTACACTTATTTTTATAGAGAGGGTTTCATACACTTCTTTGATTAGATCCTGAATGATAAAATTCTCTTTATATAAAGGTTGTTCACCGCTTTCTAATCGAGAAATTTCGTCGAGATCCTCTACCAGGGTAACCATTCTGGATACATTCTTTGATGTGTTTTCTAAGAACCTTTTGCTCAAAGTTGGATTCTCAATTGCTCCATCGATTAAAGTATCTATATATCCTTGAATGGCGAAAATCGGCGTTTTGAATTCATGAGCTAAATTTTGTAAAAATTCTTTTCTATATGCCTCATTGGTTTTTAGCAATTCAATTTCAGCGCTTCTTTGCTCTGCCCATTTTTCTACATCTTCTCTTACTTCGTCAATTCCTTTTTGAGGTAAAATATATTTATAATAAGTTTCTTCTCTTTTGGATGCCTTGGTTTGGTAGATGTATTTATAGATCAATTTAATCTTGCGATAAATAAATGATTCCAAAACAAAACGAATCAATAAATAACTTCCTAAAAATGTAATGATCAAGGCACTTGCGGCAATAATCCAGTCGGGTCTAATAACATACACCCCCATCGAAATCGGAACTGATAAAATCAATGCTGTGAAAGCAGATAATTGCTGGGGTGAAAGGTTTTTTGTACTAAACATAGCTCAACGCAAGTTAAGCTTATATCTCAAATTTGTAACCAACCCCTTTTACAGTAGTAATACAATCCATGCCCATTTTCTGACGAACTTTTCTAATATGTACGTCAATGGTTCTATCGCCAACTATCACTTCATTGCCCCAAACTTGTGATAAAATTTCATTGCGCAAAAAAACCCTACCTGGACGAGAAGCCAGTAAATACAATAATTCAAATTCTTTTTTAGCCAATGTAACTTCAGTTCCATTGATGGAAACCAAAAATTTCACAGGATCGATTGTGATATCTCCAATAGTGATGGATTTGCCTGTTTCTTTATTACCCACTCTTCTAAATAAAGCATTTACTCTGCTAGTAAGTACTTTGGGGCTGATGGGTTTATTTACATAATCATCCGCACCGGTTTCTAGCCCTTTAATTTGTGATGCCTCATCACTCATTGCCGTGAGAAAAATGATCAGTGTTTCTTGAAAAGCAGGTTGAGCTCTTAATATTTTGCATACTTCTACACCCGTTTTTTTAGGCATCATTATATCGAGTATGATTAGGTCGGGATTGAGTTGTCTGGCTTTCTCCAAGGCTTCATTGCCATCTTTGGCCGTAAAAACGGTATATCCTTCTTTTTCTAAATTGTAACTTACGATTTCTAGAATATCGGGCTCATCGTCTGCAATGAGTATTTGTTTTGATTTGCCTTCCATGTTAACACAATGTTTACACAAAGTTAATTTCATTATGCTGCATTACACGAATTCGGCATTATTATCTAATTGTTAACTAGATGAGCATGATTTTGCTAAATTCGTTCTAAACGAGCCTATTTTTGTGCAATATATGCCGCGACTTTCCCATTTTTTGCTAGGATTCCTGCTATTTTCAGTTGGTATTACAACTGCAAAAGCTCAAATAGCAATGCCCGCCATTCCAGCAATGAGACAATTGCATCATGAATACATCATTCGGTCGATGGATAAAATCGATTCATTGCCCTTCAACCCTGCTAAATTAAGCCCTTCAGAAATCGAAAAAACTAAAATACTTGTTTCGAATATGCGGGCTACCATTGAATTAAATGATTTGCTGGATAACAATAGCAAATTCAAGTGGCTAAGAGGAGTCAATGAATTATTGATTGGTTTTATTTCGGCATACCAATCGAGGGTAATTTCAGTAGATCAATATCCTCTATTGATTAGCAATTTTGATTCTGCTATGCATTTGGAATGGTCAGCTTTATCAATCGAGCCGATTATTCAATCGAGTTCAATTATTGTGGGAAGTATTTTGGTAGATAATTATGCATTAAAAGACAATGTTGGAAACAGAGCATCAAAAGATTTAATTGTTTTAAAGCAATGTCAACAAACACCTTCACGAATTTTATCTATCCTTTCTCTAAACCCAAACAATCGATATGCAGATTCATTGATTGCAATAGCCGGTTTTAGAAATCCTGAAGAATTGTATAATTATGCAGCCGCTCCAAATCAATTGGGTAGAAAAATTCAATCAGTAAATCATCCTTTTGTAAAATTGGTAGCTAGTTTGTCTTTGACTAAAACGGGTAGGATGTATTTTCCTTTTTTAGACAATATTTATAAAGGAGTAACTCCAATTGATTCTATTACTCCCTATGTTGTAAGCGATTCTCTGAAAGGGTATTTTCAATTATTGGTGAAAACAAGAATACAGTATGCCGAAAGAATGCAGAAGGGAGATACTCCAATGGCAGCAAATATTTTAACCGCTAAACTTAAATCGAAAGCCATCGAAGGATTTATCAATGAAATCAATGCACTCCATAGTGAAAAAAGCGATTTAATTCGGTTTAAAAAGCTGGAAGGTCTTTCACCTGTTGAATTGTATTATTTAGCCGTTTTGGGAGAAGAAGAAATGTATACATCGAGTTTTGTATCTGGTGTTTACCCAAGAATTTTTGCAAGAATGAATATCCCAAGATCAGATTCTTTACTACAACTAGTAAAGTTTGATTATTATAAAAAATTTGTAAAAATCACCGCTTCTTATAATATGCTGGATGATTTTCTGAGTAGAATGGATACCTGGGATGCGCAAAAATTAATCAAAGGTTTTGTGAATGGACTTGAAAAGACCAATTCCCTTGAAGATGCTGTAGACGTTGCGGATTCTTATTCCAGCATCTATACAATTAGTTTAAGAAACCTAATCTTATCACAAGTGCAAAAAGAACTTTTACGATGCAAAGACATTGCTAATAAAAGAGGGATTGTTATTTATGACTTATTGAATACTATTTTCCTATCGATGGATTCTACCAATAAGATTGATTTGTCTGCTCGCCTAGGAATTTTACCCATTTACGAATTGCCCAATAAACTCTTAAGAGATTCCGCTACAGGTAATATTGCAATTCAACAATTTTTTTATGGAGATAAAGACGGCTTGGTGGTATTCAATTCATTCTTAAATAAATTTCGCAACCCCAATTGGCGTATCATAAAAAAATCTCAATGGGTTGAAGTCAATTCTGTAAGAGGAGTGCCTGTTACTATTTATGCTAATTTACCATTAGATGAATCGTTAGAATTAGATGAAAAAGCCCAAGATAGTTTGATCAATTATTTATCTAACAATTCTATTCAACCTACAGTAGCCATCCATCGAGGACATAGTTATTATTTAAAAAATACCATCAATAAGTTGTCTGCAGGTTCTAAACTGGTTTTGGTAGGAAGTTGTGGCGGCTATCAAAAATTAAATGATGTTTTAGAAATTTGCCCAGGTGCACATATCATTTCATCGAAACAAATTGGTACTGGAATTATTAACCAGGGTTTAATAGATGTGATTTGTGAAAACCTTCGATTAGGGAAAGATCTTAACTGGCCTGCACTCTGGAGTAGTTTAGCCATTCGATTTAATGGATCAGCAAAAGAAAAATTTGATGATTATGTGCCCCCTTATAAAAATTTAGGAGCAATATTTATCACTGCTTACAATAAAGCCTATCCCTCAGACTTTGATTCAAACTATTGACAAAATGGGTTGTTTAGTTTTTCGTAACCAATAGTGGTTTTAATTCCATGACCAGGAAAAACGACCACATCGTCTGGTAAAACGAATAATTTTTCACGAATACTTCTTAATAGGGTTTCATGGTTTCCTCCTGGTAAATCGGTTCTTCCAATGCTTTCCCTAAACAGTACATCTCCCCCAATTAAGAATGCCTGTTCTTTGCAATAAAAACAAATGCTAGCCGGAGAATGACCAGGCGTTAAAATAACCTGGAGGGCATCATTTTCTAGTTGAATCGTATCTCCTTCATGAAGGTAATTCAATGGGCCGGAATAGTTAATAAAGGGCAATCCCCATTTTTCCCCCGATAAAGGAGCTAATTGTAACATTGCTTCTTCTTTTGGATGGATAAAAAGAGGGGTATGATAGGTGTCATACACCCATTTATTGCCAAAAACATGGTCGAGGTGACAATGGGTGTTTAATAATTGAACAGGAACCAAGGACTCTTTTTGGATAAATGCTTGTAAAATATCCTGTTCATCAGTTGAATAACATCCTGGATCAATGATCAGGGCTTTTCCGGATTCGTTGTATAAAACATAGGTATTTTCTTGGATTGGACTAAATGTGAAAACCTTAACCTTTATCATAAACCTATTTTTACCAGCTTTTAACTGTAAATGACTAATTTTAAATGCCAAAGTTCGGATATGCAATTGAATCAAATCAGGAAAGCCCTATTATTTATTTTGTTTCTATCACCTTTTATTTTGTTTTCACAGGTGAACACAGTTGAATTCGGTAAAAACCGTGTACAACATAAAAAATTCGTTTGGAAATTTTATCAATCTCCCAATTTCAATACTTATGCTGCGCAAGGTGGAGTTGAATTAGGAAAATTTGTTGCTCAATTAGCAGAAGAAGAATTAAAATCAATTGAAAATTTTGTTGAGTATTCTTTACAAAGAAGAGCCAATATTGTGGTTTACAACAATTACAACGATTTCAAAAGCACCAATATTGGTTTAGGAATTGATATACAAACTCCTGGTGGAACTACTAAATTGGTGAATAATAAATTGATGGTTTATTTTGATGGTAACCATGATCATTTAAGAACACAGGTAAGAGAAGGAATTGCGAAAGTGCTTACAGATAATTTATTATTTGGAGATGATATTGGAGAATTTGCCAGCAATCAGGCATTATTGGATTTGCCGAAATGGATGGTAGATGGGTATGTAGCATATGCAGGTCAGGCATGGAGTACAGACAAAGACGATGAATTAAAAAGTGCCATCTTAGGGGGGCGGTACAATAACTTTTATCAATTGGCATTTGAAAAGCCTTTATTAGCTGGGCATGCTTTTTGGAATTATATTGGAGATAAGTATCGAAAAGAAAATATTACTTACCTGCTTTATCTATCACGTATTTATAAAAATGTAAACAATGCTTGCTTAAAAATATGTAAGAAAAAATTTAAGGAAGTTCTAGATGATTTCATGGTTTATCAACAGACCAAATACATCAATGATATCAAGCAAAGACGAAATCAAGTAAAAGGTCAATTGAGTGTTTCGGAAGAAGTTACTAAGAAAGATTTTTTCCGCTTTCAAGCAAATCCAAACCCCAAGAGCAATACCTATGCGGCAATGGAGTTCAAGAAAGGCATTTATAGTATCAAACTAACCGAGAATTTTTACGATACTAAGGTATTATTGAAAAGTGGTGTTAAAACCAATATGAATGATGTGAACCCAAGTTATCCTATTCTTGCTTGGGATGGAAAAGGGTCAAGGCTTTTAGTGATTTATTGGGAAATGGGCAAAACAAAAATGTTTGTTTACGATATCATTGCTAAATACAAAAGATACAAGCAAACAATCGAAGGCTTCGATCAAATATTGGATGCCTCATTTATGCTTGATGCCAATACATTGGTAATGAGTGCAGTTAAAAATGGACATTCAGATATTTATACTTACAAAATCGAAGAACAAAAAGCAACCCAGATCACCAATGATGTATATGATGATTTGCATCCAACCTTGGTAAGCTTTCCAAATAGAGTGGGAATTATTTTTTCTTCTAATCGCCCTGGACCAATTGCGCCAAATCAAGATACGGTCTTACCTAGCAGATATCGGTTCAATATATTTATGGTGGATATTCTCAATGATAGTAAAGACAAACAAATTGCTCAATTGACGAATTTAAAATTTGGCAATGCAAAATATCCAATGCAATACAATACCAATCACTTCACCTATGTTTCTGATGAAAATGGTATTGGTAATAGATGGGCTGGATTTTTTGCCACTAAAAGAAATGGGTTAGATACTTTATACTATATAGGGGATGAGGTACTCAGAAATCCTGCACCAAAAGAATTTGATTCTACCTTAATGGCTTGGCAAAAACAAGAACCTGATAGTGTGAGTTATTTTCAAGTATACAAAGACTCTACATATACGTTTCCTATAACCAATTATCAAAGCAGTCTATTAGAAACCAGAATTGCGGGAAATAATGGCCAAGTTAGTGAAGTGAGAAAAGAAGGAGATTTTAAATTCTTGTATAAACTCAAAGTAGATTCCATTGCGCTCAACAAACGAAATATTAATGCTAGACCTACAGAGTATGCACGTAAAGCAATAGAAGAAAAGAAAAAAATAGAAGGGAAAGCAACCGTTTACAATACTAAATCTGCCAATGATACTTTGAAAAAAGCAAAAGACTTTTTCCAAAATGAATTTGCTGACGAAAAGCCCGATACCACTTCAAAGAACTTATTCAAAATTCCTTTAACGAGCACAAAACAATCTACTTTAGCGAGATCTAAATTATTTGATTACAAACTGAAATTTAGCACTGATTATGTATTGAGTGGGTTCTCTAATAATGTATTGATTAACCGTTACCAACCCTATGGTGGAGGTTCTGGCCCAATTCAGCTGAATAATGGGAATGATTTTAATTTTACATTTCGTGTAGGTGTTGTAGACCTTTTTGAAGATATAAAATTTGTTGCAGGAATTCGTTTTGGAACCAATCTTAGTGATAAAGATCTGATGTTTTCTTTTCAGAATTACAAAAAGAGAATTGATTGGGGACTTACTTATTACAGAAGTAATGTCACTAATTTTTACAATACTCAATTCAACAATATGTTGATCACTAACCTTTATCAATTCAATGCAAGATATGCATTGAATGAAGTGAAGAGTTTTAGATTGACCGTAGGATTGAGAACCGATCGAGGTATTTTAAGACCATTTGATAATGCTACTGGTTATTCAAACCCAAATGCTTTGGCTTACAAGGATACTGTCTCAAGATTTATTTTATCCCGAATTGAATACGTACATGATAATACCCTGAACCCTACCCAGAATATTTGGAATGGGCTTCGATTTAAAGTTTACATGGATGTAAATATGCCATCTATCAAAACGCAATTAAATGAAGGGAAGCCAACTATGAATTTTGGTTTTGATGGAAGGTACTATCATAAAATTTATCGAAATTTCATTTGGGCGGGTAGAGCAGCAGCTGATTTTTCTTGGGGCTCTCAGAAACTTATTTATTATTTAGGTGGAGTGGATGGTTGGCTTGGGCCAAAATTCAATGATCAAAATAGACCAGCAGCAGATCAGTCTTATGCTTTCCAGACCTTGGCATTGAATATGCGTGGGTATACACAAAACATTGCAAATGGCAATAATGCATTCGTAATTAATAGTGAATTTAGGTTACCTGTATTTTCTACTTTTATTGATAAGCCTATCAATAATGCTTTTATACGCAATTTTCAATTGGTTCAGTTCCTTGATTTAGGAACAGCTTGGAATGGCAAATACAATGGAATTAAAAGACCTGGAGATGTAATTTCAGATCCTAACTCTTCAGTTATTGTTAAAATTGATGCAGGTGGATTAGGTCCTTTTGCAGGTGGATATGGTTTTGGTGCCAGAAGCACTTTATTGGGTTATTTCCTCAAATTTGATGCTGCATGGCCTATGAAAGGGTTATTCCTCGGTAGACCTTTGTATTATTTTGCATTGGGATTTGATTTTTAGTTTCTTTGTTTCACAATTACACGGTGTAGGATGTATAGGATTTGCAGTTTGTTTTTATTATTCGTATTCTCTTTCTTATTGAATGCTAGTTCTTTTGGTCAAACAATCAAACTTTCTGGTATAGTAAGAGATAAACAGAGCGATGAACAAATTCCTTTTGCATCAGTTAAATTTAAACAATCGGGTAGGGGAATGCTTACCGACTCAGCAGGTAAGTTTACCATTCTTTTAAAGAATCAAATCGTTAATGATACGCTGGAAATTTTTAGTGTAGGGTATAAAGTATTGGCTGTTCCAATTACAACAATAAAAGATTCTGTATTTCTAACGTTTACTTTGGAAGTTTTGGCCCCTACCAATGAAGCGGTAGTAAAAGTAAAATACAACAGGGCACTTTGGTTTTGGAAAAAAATCATGAGCAATAAGAATAGAACAGATAAAAAATTCTGGGATAATTATTCTTATGAAATCTATAATAAATTAGAACTCGATATTAATAATATCGAAAAGGATAAACTGAGTAAGAACTTTTTAATAAAGCCACTTAATTTTGTTTTTAATTATATCGATTCTAATTCGGAAAGCAAACCCTTTTTGCCTGTTTATTTATCAGAAACATTATCTGATTATTATTTTCAGAAAAGCCCCGAAAAAATTTATGAGCGCATAAAAGCTACGAAAGCTAATGGAGTTGAGAATGAAAGTTTCATTAAAGAAATGGGAGGGACTTTTCAGAATATTAATGTCATGGATAATTTCATTCCTGTCTTTAATAAGGAGATGATCAGTCCGTTTAATTCCAATGCCGACTTTTATTATAAATTCAAATTGGCTGATACTGCTTATTTAAACGGAAAACGATTGGTGCATTTGTTTTTTTCTGGTAAGCGAAAAGGGGAAAGCACTTTTGATGGGGATTGTTGGGTGAATGATACCAGTTTTGCTTTGCAAAGAATTACTTTAAGGCCTTCAGCTGATGTAAATATCAATTTTATTGAAGGATTAACCTTACTGCAAGAATATCGTCAAATCAATGATACCACTTGGTTTTTGTACAAAGACCGATTCGTTGCAGACATTTCTCCTATTGCAAAAGGTAAACTAGGTTTTAAAGGCAGAAAAACGACTACATACAATAATGTTGTGGTGAATAATCCTGCAACGCCTATACAATTGGAAAAGAATATTCGAAACATTCAGGTAGACCTATTGCCTAACACCGAAAATTTTACGGATTCATTTTGGTTGTCTAGAAGGCACGAGCCATTAAATAAAAATGAACTTACGGTTTACAAAGTATTGGATACACTCAATAAAAACCCTACTTATTTATTTTACAAGGATGTAATTGAAATAGCAGCAAAAGGAACAAGGGATTTTGGGAATATAAGGTTGGGGCCTTATTTCTATTGGATCAGTGGAAACTATTGGGAAGGTGGAAGATTTAGATTTGATGCTGCAACCAATAAGGGCTTCAGTAAAAAATGGAACTTCTCAGGCTATC
Source organism: Sphingobacteriia bacterium (assembly GCA_037129425.1). Taxonomy (GTDB): domain Bacteria; phylum Bacteroidota; class Bacteroidia; order Chitinophagales; family Chitinophagaceae; genus Sediminibacterium. The sequence continues at coordinate 16,638 of JBAXUV010000023.1, read as the reverse complement.
TGGCTTATGGAACCAAAGATGGACTTTTTAAAGGGAAAGCTCAGGCTAAATATTTATTGAATAAAGATCCATGGACTTATTTAGCATTCTCCTATAAAAGTGATATTGATAACCGCCAATTGTATTATGACCAATTAGGCAATGATAATATTTTTGCTACTGTTTTTCGTAGAATGGAGATTCCATTTAAATTTCAACATGTTAAAGAAACCAAGTTAGAATTTTTTAAAGAAACAGGTTCTGGTTATAGAATTGAATTGGCTGCTATTGATAAAGAATACAAGGCATTGTTGAATCTGCCTGGTGAAGAATTGTATAAAACTACAAGAGCAACACCTACAGACCTAACCAATCCATTTCATTCTTTTGAAACTGTGGTAAAATTGCGTTATGCTTTTCAGGAAAGGTATTTGGAAGAGAATTTTAATAGAAGGAGTTTAGGAAGTAAGCAACCTATTGTTGAATTGAAATATACCAAAGGTTGGGCTGGTGTGTTTAATTCAAATAATAACTACGATAAATTTGATTTTACCGTATCTCATAACTTGAGTGTTGCTCCATATGGTAAATTATATTGGAATCTTTTTGCTGGTAAAGTATATGGCACCATTCCCTATCAATTTTTAGATATTCTGCCAGGAAACGAATTGTACTATTACAACAAGTATGCATTTAATCTCATGAATCAATTTGAATTCTTAGCAGATAATTATGCAGGCTTTAACATTGAGCATAATATTGGCAACGGATTATTTAGGTTTATTCCGCTTACTCGCAAATTAATGTTTCGTCAGTTCTGGAGTGTAAAAGGAGTAATAGGTTCATTGTCTGATGCCAATAAAAAATTGAATTTTATTGGTAATTACCCTTATAAATCTTTAGATGATAAAATGTACATCGAATTAGGAACAGGTATCGATAATATTCTTAAGTTTTTCCGTTTAGATCTGGTTTGGCGAATGTCTGAACATCCAGCAGGGAATGCAGTTGTGAATAAATTTGGGGTGTTCGGCAGCTTTAGATTTACTTTCTAAGATCTCATTTAGCCATATCTCCAGACTGATCTTCCTCTACCAATACAGGCTCTCTTAATTCAACAGGCTTTCTTTTAGATTTAAGCATTCGCATGTTCAATATTTCTACCCCAAAGGAAAAAGCCATTGCAAAGTATACGTAGTTTTTTAAATGTAATTCATGTGCACCTTGAGCATCCCAGCCTTCTACTAATAATACAAAGCCAATCATTACTAAAAAAGATAAAGCCAGCATTTTTAATGTAGGGTGCTTGTGTATAAATGCTGAAATCTTTGGGCTGAACAAAAACATTACAATCATGGCAATCACTACTGCGCTGATCATTACTTCCAAATGTTTAGCTGTTCCGCCAGCTGTAATAATGCTGTCAAAACTAAAAACCATATCAATCAAAATAATTTGAATAATGGCATTTCCAAAGCTGAGTTCTTTTTTAGCAATTCCAGCTGCAACTTCTTCTTCTCCTTCTAGTTTATGGTGAATTTCTTTAACAGTTTTATACAATAAAAACAATCCTCCCCCAATCATTACTAAACTGGCCAAATCAAAACTTTTGTCAAATACACTGAAAACAGGTTTGCCTTTTTGAGTAAGCAACCAACTTAAGCAAAACAATAAAATGGTTCTTGAAATGATACCAGTGATCATCCAGCTAAGTCTGGCTTTTGGTTGTAATGCTTTTGGAAGCCTGTTTAATATAATGCTTACAAAAATTACATTGTCTATGCCCAATACAATTTCTAAGATAGTTAAAACTAAAAAACTAATAATACTTTCTGAAGTAAATAGGTATTCCATGTTATGATTGTTGTTGGGCTAAATAAGTGCAAATATTTTTTACTATGGAAGGTCCTTCGTACACAAAACCTGTCCATACCTGAACCAAAGAAGCGCCGCTGCTTAATTTTTCAGCTGCATCTTCACCTGTAAAAATTCCTCCACTCGCAATGATGGGAATTTTTTGTTCTGTTTGTTCTGAAAGATATTTCACCACCTGAGTAGATCTTTCTTTAACCGGTTTACCACTTAATCCTCCCATGCCTATTGGATTTGCCAAATTGGATGAAGCCTCACTAAGATTTGTTCGGTCAATAGTAGTGTTGGTTGCCACTAAGCCGCTTAGTTTCAATTCAATGGCCAACGATACAATATCATCCAATTGTTCTTTAGTTAAATCTGGCGCAATTTTGAGTAAAATAGGTTTGGGTTTATTTTTACCAGCATTGTCATTTTGCAAAACGGTAAAAATTTTACGCAGTGCATCTTTTTCTTGTAATTCCCTTAATCCTGGAGTGTTGGGCGAACTCACATTTACCACAAAATAATCAACGGATTCATGTAATTCATTAAAACAGATCTGATAGTCTTTCCATGCATCTTCGTTGGGGGTTATTTTGTTTTTACCAATATTGCCTCCAATAACCAGATTGCCTTTTTGTCGATTATTTTTTCTGCTATTCCAATTGATTAATTGTTGTTTCACCGCTTCAACACCATTATTATTGAATCCCATTCTATTGATCAAGGCTTTATCTGCCGGAAGGCGAAACAATCTAGGCTTTTCATTGCCAGCTTGTGCTTTTGGGGTCACGGTTCCAATTTCAACAAATCCAAATCCCAAAGCTTCTAATTCATTCAAATAGAGGGCATTCTTGTCAAAACCGGCTCCCAATCCTACCGGGTTGGGAAACTCAAGCCCCCATAATTCCTTTTTTAAACTGTCCGATTTAAATTGGAAGGCATTTCTTATTAATTGATCAGTTAATGCAATACTACAGGCCGTTTTAAGGCAACCCATCGAAAAATAATGCACTTTTTCTGGATCAAATTGGAATAAAAAATTTCTGAGAGAAGCGTACAAATGCAGTGATTTTGAGCGAAAATAAAGTATTTAGCTATATCCTTTTAACCTTAACATAGTTGCATAAACAACTTTTAATCATTTTTCCTACATTTGGAGACTAAAAATTGATTTTATGCAAGAAGCATATATAGTAGCCGGTTATAGAACAGCAGTTACAAAAAGTAAAAAAGGGGGCTTCCGTTTTTTTAGACCCGATGATTTAGCAGTAGAAGTAATCAAAGGGTTGATGGCATCTGTGCCTCAATTGGAAAGTAAAAGAGTTGATGATTTAATTGTAGGTAACGCAGTACCTGAAGCAGAGCAAGGCTTACAATTTGGTAGAATTATTGCTGCAAAAGCATTGGGTATAGAAGTAGCAGGTATAACGATAAATAGATATTGTGCCAGTGGGTTAGAAAGTATTGCTATGGCCACAGCTAAAATTAGGTCTGGAATGGCGGATTGTATTATTGCCGGTGGAACAGAAAGCATGAGTTTAGTGCCTACTGTTGGTTGGAAAACCGTTCCTTCTTATGCCATTGCTAAAGACCAGCCAGATTATTATTTGGGTATGGGTTTAACTGCTGAAGCAGTTGCTAAGGAGTACAAAGTTTCAAGAGAAGACCAAGATGAGTTTGCATACAATTCTCATAGAAAGGCCAAAATTGCCATTGAAAGTGGATTTTTTAAATCGGGAATTTTGCCAATCAATGTGGAGGAAGTATATGTAAATGAAAAAAATAAAAGAGCGGTACGCAATTATGTAGTGGATACAGATGAAGGCTTACGTGCTGATACCACTGTGGAAGGATTAGGAAAATTAAAAGCTGCTTTTGCAATTGGTGGATCAGTAACAGCAGGAAATTCATCTCAAACCAGTGATGGAGCTGCTTTCGCCATTGTAATGAGCGAAAGAATGGTGGTAGAGCTTGGTTTAAAACCTATTGGCAGATTGGTCAATTGTGCTTCTGCAGGAGTTGATCCAAGAATTATGGGAATCGGACCTGTTGCTGCAATTCCAAAAGTATTAAAGCAAGCCAATATGAATTTGGCGGATATAGATTTAATAGAACTAAACGAAGCTTTTGCATCTCAAGCATTGGCGGTAATTCGCGAACTCGGCTTGAATCCTGATATTGTAAATATAAATGGAGGTGCCATTGCATTAGGTCATCCCCTTGGTTGTACTGGTTGCAAGCTCACTGTTCAATTGCTCAATGATATGAAGCGATTGAATAAAAAATACGGAATGGTAACAGCCTGTGTTGGTGGTGGGCAAGGTATTGCTGGAATTATTGAGCATTTGTAAACTGAAATAATAGTTTAATTTCATTCAATCTTGAAAAAAGGTCTTTTTATAAGATTGATGATTGTCTTCTTGGTAATTACTGGGATGAATAATGTATTGATTGCAGGTCAATACATGGGAGGAGAAATTCTTTACGAAATTTCAACTAAGGGTACTGGAATCAATACTTATAAAATCACTTATAGGGTCAATAGAAATTGCAGAAGTTATGCAGAATTTGATCCGCCAGTAATTTGGTTTTTCAATAGCCAGAATGGTATTCCACATACCAAAGGGTTTAAACTTTCTCCAACATTATTTTCAAAAAAAAGATTGAATGGAATTAAAGTAGATGATTGTGCAATGAATCTTCCAGAGACCTGCAATGATTTGTATGAATTTGTTGGATATATTGATTTGCCAAATGATGACAATGGATATTTAGTTTACGCTTCAGATTGTTGCAGAAATGACCACAAAAATTTGGAATCAGAATCTTGGAATAGAGGAATAGAAATTGTTGCAGGAATTCCAGAACCTGGTTTTGCTTTAACTTATTATACAAGAATTCCTGGAAATGGTATTGCTGCTTTCAATAGTAGCCCTATTCCAACAACTGATTCTATAATTGGTGCATGTATAGGGAAGCCATTTAAATATAAATTAAATTACAAAGATATTGATGGAGATGAATTGCGTTTTTCTTTTGGAGACCCAATTGGTAAGACCGATATCGGAGTTTCTCAAATTAGAACATTGAATTATTTTGCAGGAGCTGATATTCAAAACCCATTGGGTGCTGCCGGAAATATTAGCATCAATCCCCTCACTGGAACAATTGAAGGAAAATCAAATCAAGCAGGAAATTTTATTATTGTAGTAGATATTCAAGAATGGAGAAATGGTATTTTAATTAATACTCATAGAAAAGAAGTTGAATTAAATATTGTTGAGTGCAGAGCCAAACTTCCTACGCCACCTATAAGTTGTGAAAATCCAGTAGTATATTTTGGAAATCATTATAACGACCCAACTTTAAAATACCAGTGGGATTTTGGTGTGCCAGGCATTAACTCGGATACGTCCAACCAAATGAATCCAATTTATACATTTCCAATTGCAGGACAGTTCAATGTAAAATTAATTTTAACCAATGCCAATAATTGCAAAGATTCTGCTGCTGCAACTGTAAGCGTATATCCCGATTTGAAAGCAGATTTTGATTGGGCGGAACCTATCTGCAATGGAATGCCTTTGCAGTTGAGAAATAAATCAGTTTTTCCTTCAGGTAATATCACTTCTTATAGATGGAATTTCACGTCACGCAACGGCTCACAAGTTTTTTCTAGAGACAAAGACCCTTATTTTAATTATTCTTATACAGATTCAGTTCCATTGGCATATTCAATTCAATTAAATATAACTACCGATAAAGGATGCAATGCAGTAATTAATAAAGCACCTATTATTTACCCAAGACCAGATGCTTATGTTGGGGTTGATACTACTATATCATTTGATATACCCTATGAAATACCTTTAAAGCCTTCCGCTCAAAATAGTTATTTATGGACGCCAGCTAATGGGTTAAGTAATCCTAGAATTGCCAATCCTTTGGTTACAGGAGGTAAAAATCAATGCTATCAATTGAAAGTATGGGGGAAAGACAGTTTATGCACCAATACAGATAACATATGCATAAGCTATTCGAAAGGCCCGGATGTATATGTGCCTTCTGCTTTTACACCAAATGGAGATGGATTAAATGATCGAATTTCTTTTAAAGCTGTTCAGGTTGAAGTGGAAGAATTTGTTATTTTAGATAGATGGGGTAATACAATTTTCAAATCTAATTCTTCATCCCAATCCTGGGATGGACGCATCAAAGGCATTAAGCCAGATACCAATGTGTTTTTATGGGTTGTAAAAGGCAAGGGACCTGGGAATAAGCCTTTCGTTAAAACAGGTACGATCTTACTGATGCGTTAAATAAAACTGATATTGGTCAATATCATTGGATTTCATGACATCTGTCATAAATAATGTCTGACTTAATGAAGAACTTTACTTCAAATTCAACACCATGCAAACAATTATTGTACCAACTGATTTTTCAACTACGGCAGCCAATGCAGCAGCTTATGCTATTCAATTTGCAGAACAAATCAAGGTAAAAAGAATTTTATTATTTCATGCTTATGAATTACCTGTTGCACTAGATCCATTAATGCCGGGAGTTCAGATGCTCGAACTAGACTCCTATAAAGAAGTAGCCACCAATAATCTGGAAAATTTCCGATATGAATTGAGGTCTAAATTTCCGAACACTGCTATTCAATTGGATATAGTAGTGGAATATGGTTCTATCACAGGCGGAATAGAAATGATCGCAACAAGAGAAAAAATTGAATTGATCATTATGGGAATCACAGGCGGCGGAGCTTTAGCAGAAACATTAATTGGTAGCAACACTACTTCGGTTGCAGGTGCTTTGGGAATGCCTGTGTTAATTATCCCGCCACATGCCAAATACAATCCCGTTAAAAAAATCATGTTATCCTGCGATTTTGATCACGCAGATAAATTTATTCCGGTAAACATTATCCGAAGTTTAATTAATGATACCCATGCCAAATTGCTTGTATTTAATATTGAAGTGGATATGGAAGAAACAAACGCAAAATATCCTGCTAGCATGATGGGCGAAGGATTTGCAGTACATACTTTACTACAAGAATTTCAACCAGAATATCATTTCACCAAAAACAAAGAATATGTAGATGGGGTGAATGAATATGCTGATTCACATGAAGTAGATATGATTATCTCTATACCTAAACGAAAAGGATTTTTCGAAAAATTATTCATCAAGAGTACCACCAAAAAACTGGCTTTTCATACCCATTTACCATTGTTGGTGGTGCATAAACAAGCTGACTAATTCAAATACTTCCCCACAATCGGTACCCTTCTACCAACCCCAAACGCTTTGGGTGATACACGAATGATAGGGCAAAACTGATTGCGCTTGTATTCATTATTGTTCACCATTTTTAAAGTGCGATCAACCAATGCTGCATCAAATCCTAATGCTTTTATTTCTTTAGGTCCTTGACGCTTTTCAATATATTGATACAAGAGTTTGTCGAGTATTTCATAATCCGGCAAACTATCGCTGTCTTTTTGATTGGGTCTTAACTCTGCGGAAGGCGCTTTGGTAATGATATGATTGGGTATGATTTCTTTATTTCGATTGATGTATTTGGCCAATTCATACACTTGCAACTTGTAGCAATCTCCCAATACACCCAAGCCCCCTGCCATATCTCCATACAATGTTCCATAGCCGGTAGCCAATTCACTCTTATTGGACGTATTCAATAAGATATAGCCGAACTTATTAGCAATAGCCATTAGAATATTTCCTCGGCTTCTGCTTTGAATATTTTCTTCTGCCAATGAAAAGGGTAGGCCTTTAAATAGCGGATCGAGTGTGTCTAAAAAACTTTTGTAAACATTGTTGATTGTAACAATGTCATATGGGTTTTGTAAATTTTTACTCAATTGTACTGCATCATCTACTGAATGACTGGTTGAATAAGGAGAAGGCATCAAAATGGCTCTTACATTTTGGGCTCCTAATGCATCGCAAGCAATTGCTAGTGTTACAGCAGAATCTATTCCTCCGGAAGAGCCAAGGATGGCTTTTTGGAATCCCATTTTTTGAAAGTAGTCTCTGATGCCTAGAATAAGTGCGTCATAGACCTGAGCAATATTCAAATCAGCCTCCAATGTTTCAGGATTCAATTCTTTATTTGGTACCCTATTGGCTGGTTCAATTATTGGTCCATCAATTGTTCCATCTTCATTTAAATTAACTTCTACCAATGCTTCTTCAAACATGGGCAATGCTTTGCATAAATTGGCTGATTTATCAAATACCAATGATGCACCATCAAATACTACTTCTGTTTGACTGCCTACTGAATTGCAATAAAACAGCGGGATCTTATATTTTAATACATTCGATTTAATGACTGCTTTTCTATCTTCATCATGTGTGTAATCGAATGGAGATGCACTCAGGTTCAACATGAAATCGGGTTCTTGCAACATCAATTGATCCATCGGACAAATTCTGTACAAAGGATTGTCTCCCAAATTCCAAATGTCTTCACAAATAGTTACTGCAATTTTTTTTCCTTTGAAAGGAACTACATTCCATTCAAAAGCAGGTTCGAAATAACGGTATTCATCAAATACATCATAAGTGGGTAATAATGTTTTATGAATTTCTGCTTTGATTTCTTTTTCATGTAAGAACCACGCAGCATTGAATAAATCCTTTCCTTTTTGTTGTTTATTTCTGGCAGGTCCACCAATCAATACCCCGATTGTATCTGCATGCATTTTAATTTTATCAACAGCATTATTGCATTGCTCAATAAAATCATTGAATTCTACAAAATCCCTGGCAGGGTAACCGCATACACTCATTTCGCTAAATAAAATCAAATCGCCCCCAGCAGCTTTGGCTGTTTCAATAGCGTCGATGATTTTATTGGTGTTGTATTCAAAATTACCAATATGATAATTTTGTTGGGCTATAAAAATCTTCATGTCACAAATTTCAGCATTTTAACAACAAGATCACCAACCTTTCCGTTAATTCGCGTATGAAGCAGTTGTTTTTCTTTTTTTTCATCGGATTTTTCCTGATTGGTTGTAACCAAAGCCCCCAAACGCCCGATGTTTCATCCATCAAGATTGATTTGGTTTCCCAGCGATTCGAAGAGCAGTTTTTTGCCTTAGATACCTTGCATGTAGATGCTTCGCTTAATCAATTGAATCAACAGTATCCCGGATTCACCAAAGATTTTTTATACAATATTCTGGGAACCACACCCAACACTACTGCCAAAGATGTACCTGCTTTTATTCATTCTTATGAATCTATTTATGCCAATACCCGTTCGAACAATGCTGCATATAATAATGCAATAGCATCCATAAAAAAAGGATTTCAATATGTTCACTATTATTTTCCTGAATATCCATTGCCTAAAAAATGCATCAGTTTTATTGGGCCCATTAATAGTTATGGTTCAATTATTACCACAGATGCCATTGCTATAGGGCTGCAACTTTTTTTAGGGAAAGACCATCCTTTGTATACAAGTGAGCAAGGACAATCGCTTTATCCTGCATTTATCTCGAGAAGATTCGATCCAGCCTATATTCCAGTAAATGCGTTAAAAAATATCATAGATGATATGTACCCCAATAAAAGCATTGGAAAACCATTGATAGAGCAAATGGTAGAGTCTGGAAAAAAATTGTATTTGCTAGACCTTTTTCTACCGCATATTGCTGATTCACTTAAAACTGGATACACCCAAACTCAACTAGAAGCTTGCTTTAAAAGCGAACAAAATATTTGGAGCATGTTCATTCAAAATGATTTGTTATTTCAAACAGATCCTCAGTATACCAGAGATTATGTAAACGACGGTCCATCAACACAAGCTTTAGGAGAAGGTTCTCCTGGCAATATTGGTCAATTTGTAGGATGGCAAATTGTAAAAAAATGGATGAGTAAAAACAAATCGATTAAGCTGAAAGACTTGATGGATAAGGATCCTGGAAAATTATTCGCTGAATCTAAATACAAACCTTCTTAATTCAATTTAGAAGGAGCAATTAGTTCGAAAGAAGGAATGTTTACTGTAAAAATTTGTTTGTTGTTTTCATTTTCCATTTCGTAAGTGCCATGCATTTTACCCATTTCGGTGTTTAAATTGCAACCACTTACATATTGATAATTTTCATTAGGTAGAATTATTGGTTGTACTCCAACAACACCCTCGCCCTCAACTTCTCTGTGTTCTGCATTGCTATCGAAAATAAACCAATGCCTTCTCAATAATTTTACGGTGAATTTATTGTGATTTTCTATGGTAATACGGTAGGCAAACATATACTCCCCTTTGATTGGATTGCTATAATCGGACTGATAGAAAGTTTCTACAGTGATTTCAATTCCGGCTGAAATTTTTGATATCATAGGTAGTAATATTAAGATGTAAGAGCCGTGTTTAGTAAAAATAGGGAATTTAACAGTTGATACAACCTCTTGGAATGAATTATCATTTTGTTTTTGTCGAAAATTGTCGATAGAGGTTGTACTTTTGCGGCACTAAAAATTTTGAAAATATGACTAAGATTGCTGTTGCAAAAGGAGATGGGATCGGACCAGAAATTATGGATGCTGTTTTATCCATTTTCGAGGCGGCTAAAGTGCCATTGGAATATCAGTTTGTAGATATGGGAAAATGGGTGTTCGACAAAGGATATAGCAATGGAATGACGCCAGAGGCACAGCAAACCATTGAATCTTTAGGCATATTATTCAAAGGACCAATGGAAACCCCCAAAGGGAAAGGTGTAAAAAGTGTAAACGTTACTGCCAGAAAAACCTGGAATACATATGCAAATAAAAGAACATTCCAAACCTTACACGGTGTAGATACCGTTTTTAGTAAGGCAGGAATTCCTATTGATATTACGATTGTAAGAGAAAATATTGAAGATACATATGGCGGTATTGAGCACATGCTTACCAATGATGTAGCCCTTAGTAGACGTTTTATTACCCGTCCTGGAAGTTTACAAGTGATCAAATATGCTTTTGAAATGGCCAAGAAAAAAGGGGCCAGAAGAATTACCTGTGGTCATAAGGCCAATATCATGAAGTTGACCGATGGATTATTTTTAGAAGTGTTCTATGAAGTGGCTAAAGACTATCCTGAATTACAGGCTGATGATGTAATTGTAGATGATTTATGTATGAAATTGGTGATCAAGCCGAATTTATTTGATGTGGTAGTTCTCACCAATTTACAAGGAGATATTGTAAGTGATTTATGTGCTGGATTAGTAGGTGGATTAGGTTTTGCTCCTTCAGCCAATATCGGAGACCATATTTCTATTTTTGAAGCAGTTCATGGCACAGCGCCGGATATTACTGGTAAAAATATTGCCAATCCAACAGCACTTTTATTGAGTGGATTTGGCATGTTGCGCCATTTAGGTTTAATGGAAACGGCTGCTATGATTGAGAATGCGTTGTTATATACTTTAGAAAGTGGCTTGCATACAGGCGATTTTGGAGATAAAAACACCCCATCCTTAAATACTACTGAATTTGCAGCAGCTATTGTAGCCAATTTTGGTAAAACACCTCATCATAATCCAAAACCAATCTTGGATAACCATTATGTTACGCCAACCAATTTTAAACTAGAGCGTAACCCAATGTTGGAATCCATAGACAATAATGAAGAATTTATTGTAGGGGTAGATATGTTTATTGAAAGCAATGAACAACCTAATTGGGTGGCAGAGAAATGCCTGAAACACACTATGGACCTATTTAAATTGATTACGATCAGTAATAGAGGTACCCAAGTTTGGCCAACTGGTTCTGTATTTACCAATCTGGTGAATCAATACCGTGTAAGGTTTGAAAGTATTGGCAATGTTCCAGTAACACAAACTGATATTTTGGAATTATACAAGCTTTTAATGGTAGATTTTAAAATATGTTCTACAGAACTCCTGAATATGTGGGGGGATAAAAAAGCATATAGTCTTGCCCAAGGGCAATAATTGAGTCGATTTTTAATGTAATTTCACGGCTCATTTAAAGCATACAAGAAAGATGGCTGAAGTGATTTTAATGCCCCGTTTGAGCGATACCATGACAGAAGGTGTAATTGCTGCATGGCACAAACTAGTAGGTGATACGGTAAAAAAAGGCGATTTATTAGCAGAAATTGAAACTGATAAAGCAACCATGGAGCTGGAAAGTTACCAGGATGGTACTTTATTACATATTGGCACACCCAATGGTGGAAAATTACAAGTGAATGATTTGTTAGCCATTATAGGAAAATCTGGAGAAGATATTACTGAACTGGTAAAAATACATAGTGGTGGTGCTGCTGTTCAAACAGCTCCTAGTGCAACACCTGCAGTTGCTCCGATTGCTGAACCTGCAACAGCTACACCTTCAAGTTCTTCTACATTAGATGTTTCTGCAATGGAAGAAGTGGTGTTAATGCCTCGGTTAAGCGATACTATGACAGAAGGCGTTATTGCTGGATGGCAAAAAAATATTGGAGACACAGTAAAAAAAGGAGATGTTTTAGCGGATATAGAAACCGACAAAGCAACCATGGAATTGGAAAGCTATAAAGATGGTGTGTTATTGTATCAAGGTGCTAAAGCTGGAGAAAAAATATTAGTGAATGATCTATTGTGTATCATCGGCAAAGAAGGAATGGATATTGCTCCTATAATTGCTGCTGTAAAGGCATCACCTGCGGCACCAGCAAGTGCTAGTGCTCCTGCTCCATCTGCAACTGCTCCTATACAACAAGCTTCAACAAATACAAACAGTGCACCCGTAGTTGAAAATATGATTGTTAATGAAGGAAGAATTTTTGCTTCTCCATTGGCCAAAAAATTAGCTGCTGATAAAGGAGTTGATTTGAAATTTGTAAAAGGCTCTGGTGATAATGGAAGGATCACAAAATCCGATGTAGACAATTATGTTCCTGCAGTCGCAAGTGCTGCACAAATGGCCTCTGCTACTCCTGCAAAAACTGCCGCAACACCAGTAATTGCTTCAGCTCCAATTGGCCAAGTAAGCTTTACCGATGTGCCAGTATCTCAAATGCGCAAAGTAATTGCTAAACGATTGAGTGAAAGTTTATTTACTGCTCCACATTTCTTCCTCACCATGAGCATAGAAATGGATGCAGCTATTGCTGCTCGTGCTAAAATGAATGAAGTAGCGCCAGTAAAAATTAGTTTTAACGATATGGTGTTGAAAGCAACGGCTATGTCACTAAAACAACATCCGAAAGTAAACAGCAGTTGGATGGGCGATTTTATCAGATACAATAATCATATTAATATTGGAGTTGCTGTAGCTGTTGAAGATGGTTTATTGGTACCTGTTGTTCGATTTGCTGATGGAAAATCCTTAAGTCAAATTGGTGCAGAAGTAAAAGACTATGCACAAAAAGCAAAAGATAAAAAATTACAACCTGCTGATTGGGAAGGAAGCACATTTACCATTTCCAATTTAGGTATGTTCGGAATAGATCAATTTACTGCAATCATTAACCCACCTGATTCTTGCATACTTGCTGTCGGTGGCATTTCTCAAGAACCAGTAGTAAAGAATGGGCAGATCGTTCCGGGAAATATCATGAAAGTCACTTTGAGTTGCGACCATCGTTCAGTTGATGGAGCCACAGGAGCAGCTTTCTTGCAAACGCTGAAATCTTTATTAGAAGAGCCAGTTAGAATGCTGGTTTAATTGATATTGCTGACAACAAGGCTTGATACAAAAAGGAAACCTTTTTAAAATTGCGCGCTTTGAATTCGACATCGCAAAGCGAGGAGAATTCAGCAATTTTAAAGCAGTTGACGTTTGTGTCAAGCCTTGTTAATTTATGTAAAACAATAACCAGGATTCTAACCCTACTCAAAAAGATTCATCAAAGTCGCAACCAATAGGTGCTCCAGGAGGAATTTCTTTGTGTTGAGGCAAAGCAATGTCTTTTGGTTTTTCAATGCGCTCAATCGCATACAAATAATGGGCTTTATCAGCAGCTGTTTTACTCATTTGTGTTGCGTATTTTTTAAGCGATTCTAAACGATCAAAACAAATAGATTTTACTTGGTAATTACTTTGTTCGCTTTGACTAAGTCCTAGCATCCAGGTAAGTACCATTTGTTGTGTTTGTTGTTGTACCGATTTTTTCAATCCTTTTTCTTCTGAAGATTTCCAGGTAGCGTTGATGATAGCATCCAACACATCATCCCATCCTAAGGTATTGGCCCTTGCTTTTAATTGAACCAAACGGTTGGCTCTTTCTGGATTGAATAAAAAACTCAACTCAAAATTGGTTAATGCTTCTGCTGCTGCCAAAGCATCAAAGCTCATTCCTGTACGTTTTGGAAATAGTTCCCCAATACCATAATAAGCAGGAGGACGTGGGGGAATGATCCCAACAATTTTTTCTGGAAGTGTAAGAACGCTTGGAGATAAGCAGGCAAGAACTTCTTTCAAAGCGGCTTCTTGTGTGTTTTTTGGTAAAACCGAAGGGCTCAGTTGTTGATCGCCTCTAACATTATAACTATAATTGATGCCACCTATTAGTTTTGACGCTGCTTCTACTTGATATCTATGGTAATTGTAAACCGGCACCAATACATCTTCTAATTTGCTCATTGGTGTATTTAATCGAATAACATCGGCACTAAATTGATCAATGGCTTTCTGGCGTACAGCCAATACATTTTTTAATTCTGCAACCGCATCTTTTCCATTGTCCCATAAATGTGCATTTGGATGGAAACCGCTTACAGATCTAGCATCGGCATCTGCAATAAATAATAATCCTCTCTTTGTATTTTCAGTTAAGATATCATTCAAAGCTTGATTTTCATTAGTGCCTGGTGCAAAGTCGGAGTATCCGTAAATGATGGCTCTCTTGTCCCATTCGCCAATTTCATTGGTATACACTTTAGAGAAATCTATTTTTCCCTGCTCATTTACAAAAACATTGGGATGAGGATAATCCATTACTGATGCACGTTCATTTACACTAGAAGCATAATTGTGTTGTAATCCTAAAGTATGCCCTACTTCATGTGCAGCCAATTGCCTTAATCTTTGCAAAGCAGCTTGCTTCATGGTTTCAGGAACTGGTTTTCCATTTTCATAAGGAGCGAGCAATCCAGTAAAAATTAAATAATCTTGCCTTACCCTTAATGAGCCCAAGGTAACTTGGCCTTTAATGATTTCACCTGTTCTAGGATCGTCAATGGATGCTCCATAACTCCAACCTCTCGTAGAACGATGCACCCAGTTGATCATATTGTACCTGATATCCATTGGGTCAGCAGAATCGGGCAACACTTTTACGATAAATGCATTCTTATATCCAGCTGCTTCATACGCTTGATTCCACCATCTTGCCCCATCCAATAAAGCTGAACGAATTGGTTCCGGAGTTCCATTGTCCAAATAATAAGTAATTGGTTGAACGGGTTCGCTGATGGTTGCAGAAGGATCTTTTTTATTGAGACGATGTCTTTTGATATAAATTTTTTCAATCGGTTCTGTAAAATCGCTGCTGTAATCAAAAAAACTCATGCCGATATAACTGCTTCTGATATCGTATCTACGAGGTTTATATTGATTATCTGGTAATTCCACAAAAGAATGATGCATTCTAAGTGTGATGGCTTCTAAAGATGGAGTTACACTACTAACAAATCTACCGGCATCGGCACCTCCAGTAAAACTTACAGATGCTTCAAATTCGCTGTTTTTAGGAAAATTTTTAGTGTTGTTGATGTATATCGCAGACCTGGCTTCGTTAATTGTATAAGTTCCTTGACGCATGGATCTTATTTTATCTGCAATTCCATGTGCATCTCTTAAAAGAAATGATGTAATATCTACCAAGACCTGATTATTTTCTTCTTCATCAATGGTAAAGCCAGCCAATGTAGATTGAGCAAATGATTCTCTCACTGCACGTTGCTCATTTTTATCTGTAGTTACCGCTCTATAATCGTAATTGGGTTGAATGAGCAATAATTTCTTGCCCACTTTATGAAAGTAAACAATTCTTGAATCGCCAATTTGGCCTCGATCTAGCCCAACATCATTCGATCCCAATCCTGCAGGCAATGAATTAACATATAAAAACTCTTGGTCCAATTTATTCACCAATAGCCAAATTTTTCCACTCGATGCATCCCACCAATAATTAAAAAAGCCTTCATAGCTTTTCATGTTTTTTGTTTTCTCGTTGATTTTTGAACTGGTTTGTGTAAATGCACTAAGTCCAATTAGGCATAATAGAACAATGAGTAAGCGGCGCATGGTTAATTTTTTTAATCTGTCTATAAATCTACCTTTTAAAGATATTCGAAAAATTGTTACAATAAAAAACCCCATTCTTGATGAAGTACAAGAATGGGGTTGGATTAACTTAAAAATAAAATTAATTATCAGCGCCAGTAACTGGTGTTTCTGGAGTAAATAATGTTGGTGCTTCTACTGGTGCAGGAGTGGCAACTACAACGGGTGCAGGAGCGGGTGCTGGTTTTTTAGCAGCCGGCTTCTTCTTTGCAACAGGTTTTTTAGCAATAACTGGCTTTGCAGCTGGTTTTGCAACTGGTTTCTTTGCCGCAACCTTCTTTTTAGGGGCTGCTTTTTTTGCTGCCTTCTTTGGAGCTGCTTTTTTAGCAACTGGTTTTTTAGCGGCAACTTTCTTTTTAGGGGCTGCTTTTTTTGCTGCCTTCTTTGGAGCTGCTTTTTTAGCAGCAGGTTTTTTAGCGGCAACTTTCTTTTTAGGGGCTGCTTTTTTTGCTGCCTTCTTTG
>JBAXUV010000022.1:0-36093 GCA_037129425.1 Sphingobacteriia bacterium | reverse complement strand
CTTATATCTCTTATCTTATATCTCTTATCTTATATCTCTTATCTTATATCTCTTAATTCTATTGAGCTCGTATATGCAAATCATCATTCCAGTCGCCACGAAGTTTCAACACTTTTTCAATCACATCTCTTACACATCCATCTCCTCCTTTTAAAGGAGAAATATATTTTGCACA
Organism: Sphingobacteriia bacterium; assembly: GCA_037129425.1. Taxonomy (GTDB): domain Bacteria; phylum Bacteroidota; class Bacteroidia; order Chitinophagales; family Chitinophagaceae; genus Sediminibacterium. The sequence goes on along the minus strand of JBAXUV010000022.1, from coordinate 35,918 downwards.
TTCTTTTATTTCGTGCACTGCATCTGATGGACAGGTAGGCAAGCCAACAATTTGCATGCATTGTAAATCGGGCATATCATCCCCCATGAATAAAAATGAGCTGGCATTGCTTTGGTGTTTTTTCATCAATGATTGCAAGAGTGTTAATTTATCTGCCACTTGCATATACACTTCCGAAATTCCTAATTTACTCAATCGATCTTTTACTTCTGGTGAATTACCTCCGGAAATAATGGAAATTCGATAGCCTTTTTTAACTGCTAACTGTAAAGCATATCCATCTTTAATATTCATTCTTCTTGCCATCAAACCATCAGGCAATATCAATAAAGTGCCGTCGGTAAGTACTCCATCTACATCAAATACAAAATGAGTGATATGATTGAATTGATCTAACATATTTTAAAGTTAGCTAAACAAAAACGCTAAAGGAAAGAAATATTTAGGATTGATTATCTCTCCACTCATATACCCAAGCACTTTGAATCATTTCCAAATGTCCTTCGGTACTTTGTTCCTTGGTTCCGCTAAAATTAGGGATGGCTAAGATCCACTCTAATAAATCGGTAAAACGAACCCTGTATATTTTACCTTCATTGAATTCTGCTCCAAATCTTTCATACAATTTCATCGCAATATCTTCGTGATCGCTCCAATGGATGGGTGGCTCAAAATGACTCATAATAGACTGATTTATTAATTATTTACTCTCCTAAAAATTGAGTTTGATCGGGCAATGTAACATGCACTTCACCCGACCCTTTCTGTAAAATACATTGACAACCCAATCTTGAATTAATTCTTGGATTAACCGCTCTGTCAATAAAGTCTTCTTCTCTATCACTTAATTCTTCCAGAAACTCTGCACCCTGATTCACATACAAATGGCAGGTACTACATGCACAAACTGCCCCACAATTGTGGTGCAATTCAATATGATTGTCTAAACAAACCTCTAATAAACTCTGATCTGCTTCAATATTATGTAGGGTTACAGGCTCCAGCCCTTTTTGTTCAAATTGTATGTGAATAGAATACATATTGTTGTTTTGGGTTGCAAAAGTATTTCAAAAGAATAACTAACCAATCGTTATTGTAAAAAGTTTACCAATACCGAAAGCTTTTATTTATTTATTCCAAAATTTCGATTTACTATATTGATTATCAGCAACTTACCTTTTTTAAGCAGAAATGCAGATTTTCAAAAAAAGTAGAATTTCAAGTAAATATAGGTTCCAAGCTATCTTTGACCCATGAAGATGAAATTTAGACAAAGAGTAGCACTAGGATATTATAGAACAAGAATTAACGCAATAGGACTGGTTTCCCCACATAGAGCGGCGCTTTTGGCTTTTGATTTATTTTCCAATCCATTTAAGTCTAATGCCAAAAGAATAGCACCTGCCATTTTTCATAAAGCCAATTCACTCACCATCAAGATGAATCAGTTTTCCATTCATGGTTTTCAATGGAAAAGCAATCGGCCCGATGCTAAAAAAATATTGATTGTTCATGGTTTTGGCAGCTATGCTTATAAGTTTGATAATTATATAGTGGCATTGCTAAAGGAAGGATTTGAAGTTTTGGCATTTGATGCGCCCGGACACGGCAGTTCTGAAGGAAAGAGAATCAATGCATTACTCTACAGAGACATGATTGTAGAAGTTAACAACCAGTTTGGCCCTTTATATGGAATTATCGCACATTCTTTGGGTGGATTGGCAGCTTCTTTGGCCATGGAACAAATTAAAAAAAATACCCCCGATAAATTGGTACTAATTGCACCAGCCACAGAGACAAAAACGGCAGTAGAACATTTTTTTGGTGTAATTAAGGTAGATGGTGCCATAAAAGATGCATTTTATGAAATTATTGAAGCACTCGCCAAGGAACCAATTAGTTACTTTTCGGTAGCCAGGGTAGCCAGAAATGCCCAATTCAACATTTTGTGGGTTCATGACGAAGAAGATAATATCTGTAGTTTCGAAGATGTTAAACCACTTTTAAAAGAAGATCTACCTAAGCTGGAACTCTTAATCACTAAGGGTTTGGGACATAATAAAATTTATAAAACCAGCACTACGAAAGACAAAATTGTACATTTCTTGGCAAATTAGTTGTAGGGAGATTTTTTGTGATTTGATGCTTTACCCTAATATTGCATCACAAGAATTGTTTTGGAAGAACCCAAAAGGGTACCCCAAACAATGGTTAAAATGATTAAAAAAAGTTGAAAAAAACCGTAATTATCGGGAAGGTACATGGCAAAAAATTTACTGATTGTTGAGTCTCCTGCAAAAGCAAAAACCATTGAAAAAATTCTTGGAAAAGATTTTGAAGTGAAAAGCTGTTTCGGTCATATCAGAGACTTAGAAAAAGATGATATGGGGATTGATGTAAACAATCAATATTTGCCTCGATATAAAGTACCTGAAGATAAAGAACGCGTTGTAAAAGAATTACGTCAACTTGCCAAGAAAGCCGATGAAGTTTGGCTTGCATCGGATGAGGACCGTGAAGGAGAAAGTATCAGCTGGCATTTAGCTGAAGTTTTAGGATTAGATCCTGCCATTACCAAAAGAATAGTTTTCCATGAAATCACGGCACCTGCAATAAAAAAAGCAGTGGCCAATCCAAGAATAATTAACATGAATCTGGTAAATGCTCAACAAGCCAGAAGAGTATTAGACCGATTAGTGGGTTTTGAATTAAGCCCTGTTCTTTGGAGAAAAATAGGCATGCAAAGAAGTTTGAGTGCCGGAAGGGTTCAAAGTGTTGCTGTAAGATTAATTGTTGAAAGAGAAAGAGAAATCAACCATTTTGTTTCCGAAAATTCTTTTAAAGTTGAAGCTGTTTTTTTAGCTCCAGATATCAATGGAAAAGAAGTACAATTTAAAGCTGAGGGACCTTCTAAAATAACTACACAACCAGAAACTCAATCTTTTTTAGAAAGCTGCAAAAACGCAAATTATACCGTTACAGATATTCAGGTAAAACCTGCCAAACGCTCTCCTGCTGCACCTTTTACTACTTCAACTTTGCAACAAGAAGCCTCCCGCAAAATGGGGTATAGTGTGAGTAAAACCATGTTGATTGCGCAGAAATTGTATGAAAGTGGTAAGATCACTTATATGAGAACCGATAGCATCAGTTTAAGTGAAACTGCATTGGAAGATATCAGTAAAGAAATCAATAATAGTTACGGAGCAAAATACCACCAGCCTCGTAAATTCAAAAATAAAAATGAAAGTGCGCAAGAGGCACATGAAGCCATTCGTCCAACTTATATGGGAGACCATACTGTAGGAGATGAAGAAACACGTCGTTTATATGAATTGATTTGGAAAAGAACCATTGCTTCTCAAATGAGTGAAGCCATTTTCGAAAAAACCAGCGCTAAAATTTCCATCAGTTCAAACAATCAAAACCTTACCGCTTCAGGTGAAGTAATGCAATTTGATGGTTTTTTGAAAGTGTATATGGAAGGCAAGGATGATGAAGACGAAGAAAATACAGAAGGCATTCTCCCTCCATTAAAAGTAGGTGAGCAATTGCAATTTATTGAGATGTTGGCCACTGAAAAATTTAGCAGACCCGCTCCAAGATACACAGAAGCCTCGTTGGTAAAAAAATTAGAAGAATTGGGCATTGGCCGCCCATCTACTTATGCCCCTACTATTTCTACAATAGTAAAAAGGAATTATGTAGAAAAAAGAGACAAGGAGGGCACTAAAAGAGCAGTTACTATATTTAAACTTACTGCCAACAATAATATTGAAAAGGAAATCATTCAAGAAAATACGGGGGCAGAAAAAAGTAAACTTTTTCCAACAGATTTAGGAATGGTGGTGACTGATTTCTTGAAACAACATTTTAATAAAGTGATGGATTTTGGCTTTACCGCTAAAATTGAGCAAGAATTTGATGAGATAGCCGAAGGGAGAATGAAATGGAGTAATATGATTGATGGTTTTTATAAACCATTTCATGAAACCATTGAACATACTTTAGAAAATGCTGAGCGTGCAAAGGGTGAAAGAGAGTTGGGAATGGATGCAACCACTGGCAAGAAAGTAATCGCTAGAATGGGCAGATATGGGCCAATGGTTCAAATCGGCGACACAGCAGACGAAACAGAAAAACCACGTTTTGCCAAACTAAAACAAGACCAAAGCATCGAAACCATTACCATGGAGGAAGCAATGCAATTGTTTAGTTTACCAAGAACAATTGGTGAATATGAAGGTCAAGAACTTTCTGTAAATATTGGTCGTTTTGGGCCTTATATAAAATTAGGAGAACAGTTCATTTCTATACCAAAAGGAGAAGACTTATATGAAATGGATTTACAAAGAGCCATTGAATTATTGAAGGAAAAACAATTGGCTGATGCACCAATCGGGTTCTATGATGAAAAACCTGTAACAAAAGGCAAAGGAAGATTTGGACCATTCATTAAATGGAATGATCTCTATATCAATATACCTCGAGCATATAATTTTGATTCATTGAGTCAGCAAGATATCAATGAACTCATTGAAAAGAAAATGGCCAAAGAAGCCAATCGTTTTATAGTTCAATGGCCCGAAGAAAAAATTGCTATTGAAAATGGAAGATGGGGTCCGTTCATACGTTTTCAAAAGAAAATGCTCAAACTAGGTAAACAGGCCGATGGAACTAAATATAGCCCTGAAACTGTTGCTACAATTGAATTGGCAGCCGTTAAAGAAATGATTGAAGCTCAGGTGCCTGGTGCGTTTACCAAAAAAACGGTTGCCAAAAAAGCAGCTTCAAAAGGGGCAAAAAAATCAGCCACCAAAAAAGCAAGCCCAAAGAAAGCAGCTACTAAAAAAGCAAGTGCTGCAAAAAAATAAATCACGATTTGAATCAATCTATAAAAGCTTAACTAATAAAAAAAGCCCTGTCGAGTTTAACCAGACAGGGCTTTATCTTTTTAGAATACAACTAATAACTTAATAACTTCCCGTCAGGCTTTCCCATTTCTTTTAAGAACCTTACATGAGCAGCTACTGCTTTGCGCATGGTAGGAAACTCTATGTATTGCAAATGGTACTCTTCACAAATGCTCTTTACAATTTTACTAATTGCAGGATAATGAACATGAGAAATTTTAGGGAATAAATGATGTTCAATTTGAAAATTCAATCCGCCCACTAGCCAACTAACTAATTTATTTTTTGTTGCAAAATTGGCTGTTGTTTTAATCTGGTGAGCCGCAAATTCATCAGGTAATTTATGTGTTTCAATATCGGCAATTGGGAATTCAGTATGTTCAACCGTATGCGCTAATTGAAATACAATACTTAGTACAAATCCTGCAAAGAAGGTCATGATGATAAAACCAATGATCCAATTTGCCCAACCCACAAAAACAATGGGAATAACTACAAATACAGCTGCATGGTAAACCTTAACACTCCAAAACTCAATATGATCTGCAATGCTCATTTTCTTCAATGGAACACTACCTATTTTTTGAGAAAAATATTTTTTGTAATCGGTAAAGAAAATCCAGAACACATATAAAAGCATATATAAAACCCAAAAATAAAGGTGTTGAAATTTGTGAGCCTTGTACCATTTTTGAGTTGGCGCCATTCTCATGAAAACTCCAATTTCTATATCATCATCTACCCCATCAATATTGGTAAAACTGTGATGAATCATATTGTGTTTCATATTCCACATAAAATGGTTAGCACCCAATAAACTGATTGAAGAGGCTGCTACTCTATTCATGATTTTGTTTCCGCTAAAACTACCATGACTTCCATCATGCATTACATTAAATCCTATACCTGCAACTAATCCGCCCAGAACAATTGATTCAGCAATAGCGAAATACCAAGTTGGGGTAAAAAAAACTAAATGAATATATACTCCTACAAATGCAACAATTAAAAGAATGGCTTTTGTAAAAAGTTTTGATGTTCCAGTTCCGTCAATTCCATGCTCATCTAAATAAGCCTGAACTCTTTTTTTAAGTTCTAGATGAAGTGGTTGTTTAACGTTGGCAAATTTGGGGGTAATAAAGGTACTCATTGGCAAATTTATATAATGATGCAAGATAACTCAAGATAGTATCCAATGCTTGTTAAAAATAGGAATAGGGTCAATTTTTGAACCTGAACGCCAATAAATTGAAATTATTATGCAGTTTTTTCTTCTTATATCCACAAGCGATGGATAACTTCTATACAATTGTTAACGAAATATTATTTTAGTTTGATGTAAGAATAACTACAGCGCTATGCAGGAAACCAAAGAATTGAATGCCTTATTTACCCTAATTGACGATCCGGATGAAGAGGTTTATTCAACAGTTTCGCAAAAAATTGTTGGTTATGGAAAGCCGATCATCCCCAATCTGGAACATCTTTGGGAAACCACCCCGAATGAAGGAATTCAGGAAAGGATAGAAATGATTATTCATCGATTGCATTTTACTGATTTATATTCCGATTTTACTGAATGGAAAGACAGTGCCTATCACGATCTATTATTTGGCGCATTATTGGTTGCAAAATTTCAATATCCCGATTTACAAACCAGCCCAACATTACAAGAAATTGAAAAAATCAGAAGAAATATTTGGCTGGAACTCAATAGTTTTCTTACTCCACTGGAACAAGCAAATGTATTAACAAGCATTATTTATAATTTCTACCATTTAAAAGGAGTAGAAGTAAATTATTCCAATCCAGACGATTTTTTTATTCATAAAGTATTGGCTTGTAAAAAAGGGAACATGATTACCAATGGTATTTTATACCAAGTCATGTGCGACCAATTAGATATTAATGCAAAGATTATTAATATTCCAAAACAGTGCATCATTGCATTCTACCAATCAGATTATGACCATACCAATTTTGTAGGAAATCCAATGGATCAAATACATTTCTTTGTAGATGCCACAAATGGACAAGCATATTCACACAAAGACATAGAGAATTATTTCAAAAAGATTTCAGTTCCTTTAACTGCAGCTTATTTCAAACCCCTTCCACATAAAAGAGTGATTCAAATTCTCTTACAAGAAATTGCCAAATGTTTTGACTCACCAAGCAGTGATTATAAAAAACATGAATTACTAGAATTGGTTGAGCTACTTGATTAGCATTATACTAATTCTGCTACCAAAGTTTTATCCATATTTAAAGCCACACTTACTGGACAATTATTTTTTGCTTCCTCCGCACATGATTGAAATTGCTCCTTACTAATACCAGGCACAGTTGCTTTAACAGTTAAATAAGAATGATTGATTTTTCCATCCTCGAGTGAAATTGCACATTCGGTCTCAATTTTATTGGCGGTAAATCCTGCAGCTCCCAATACGAATGTTAGTTTCATAGAAAAACATCCTGCATGTGCCGCAGCAATGAGCTCTTCAGGATTGGTTCCTACACCATCTGCAAAACGCGAATTAAAAGAGTACTGGGTATTGTTTAAAACGGTACTTTGAGTAGAAAGTTGACCATTGCCTTCTTTTCCTGAACCATTCCAGATTGCTGTTGCTGTTCTTTTCATTTTGTTTATTTTTATGTTTAATGACAATTTATGATAAACTGGGCAGATTTTGAAAAAATTGATATTCGTATAGGAACTATTTTATCTGCGAAAGAATTTCCACAAGCAAAAAAACCTGCATACCAATTGACAATTGATTTTGGCGAATTGGGTATCAAACAATCTTCTGCACAAATCACGCATCACTACAACTTCAAAGAGTTAATCGGTGTTCAAGTAATTGCCGTGGTGAATTTCCCTCCAAAACAGATCGCTAATTTTTTCAGCGAATGTCTTGTACTTGGAGTTTATGACGAGAATCACCAGGTTGTATTATTGAAGGCAGATAAAAAGATGCAAAACGGCGATAAAATTGGATAGAATTATACTTTGTTTACTATATTTATATGCCATCTAGGTAGGATCAATTATGGGTGAATTACATTATACTTATTATGAAAGTCCAATAGGTTTATTAAAGATTGGAGGTAATGATCATTTTATTGGCGAATTGAGTTTTGTAGACAATAGAGACCAATTGACCTATGGCGAACCAGGCATCACCGAATTAATGCATCAATGTACGGAGGAGCTGATTGAATATTTTCATGGTAAAAGAAAAACTTTTGATATTCCAGTGCATCAGGATGGCACCGATTTTCAAAAAAGGGTTTGGTCTGAATTATTAGAGATTGGCTATGGAAAAACCATTAGTTATATGGATTTGGCCAAAAGATTGGGGGACCCAAAAGTAATAAGAGCAGCAGCCACAACCAATGGAAAAAATAAAATCACCATCATTGTACCCTGTCATAGAGTAATCGGAAGTGATAAATCATTGGTAGGTTATTCCGGAGGAATGTGGCGTAAAAAATGGTTATTACAACATGAATTTAAAATTGCACATGGCGTTCAAACATTGTTTTAATTCAATTTTACACAATACAATATGTTGAATTTCATAAGAACTATTTTTGTTTATACAATTGGATTATTCTTTTTACATCTGCCAATTTTAGCTCAAACTCAAAACTCATACCCTTCCCCAAATAAAGTTATTGTTATTGGCAGTGTTCACACTGGCAACAAATCATACACGGTAAAAAAATTGCATAAAATTTTAAAAGAGATAAAGCCTGATATCATTTTATTAGAATTCGATTCAACAACTATTGCTCAATGTGCTATTCCATATGTGTTTGGGCAAAGAACTGCAGAATTTTTAGGTATTTGGAAAAACCCTATTGAATATCGTGCTTCCAGAAACTATCAAAGAAAAAATAAAGAAGTTTGTTTAGCTCCTTTTGATATGCATATACCCAACAGAGGCACTTATGTAAAATATCAATATGAAATGGAGAACAGCCATTTTGCTACATTGAATCAACTCTATAATGACAATAAATTCTCTTCTGCTGATAGTGTGATTTTTGAACCGTATGCAAAATTGAACAACGCTTTTTTGCAAAAACTGGACAGTAATTTACTTGTAATGAATCGTGCAAGTTTAATGGACACCGTTCAACAAATTGTACAACTAGAAGCCACTAGTATTAAAATGTTAACCAACAAATACAATGAACTTCAACCTTATAGTATTTGGTTCAATGCCAATGTAGATTACTGGGAGCAAAGAAATAAAAAAATCTGTCAAAACTTAACAAGAGAGCTCAACGCCAATAGCGGAAGAACGATTGTAATATTAACTGGGCTCATGCATAAATATTATATTACTAATTTTCTTAAACAAAAAGAAATGGAAAAATTATGCACATTGGTTTCACTAAATGATATTATTCATTAGCGGCAGAAAATGAATCATTCACAAAATAGTTGAGTTCTTTTCTAAAATCCAATTCAGGATGCTTTTCCATTAACTGTTTGGTAACTTGAGCATATTTCTGCAGAAATTGTTGATGTAATTTGGTAGCAGGATTGAAAGGTTTATGCTGAAAGGCTAAATTGATTTCTTTAATGATTGGCAATAATTCTTTTGTTGTTTCTGAAAAGCATGACTCTACTAATTTTTCCCAAACGTATTGAGTAGCATAATAATTTGGATGAACCAGGTCTTCAGCATAAAAACGGTAATCCCTTAAATCGTCGATTACTAATTCATAGGCTGGAAAATAGTAGTGTTGAGCAGATTGATTCACCAAATCATGTACAGCCTGAATTAATACTGCTTTACTTCGATTATTCTCAATAACGCCTTCCCTCAAGTGTCTTACAGGACTGATGGTAAAAATAATGGTCAAGTGTGGATTAAACCTTTTCAATTGATCAAGCATGGAACCCAATGCCTCCTTGGTTTCAGAAACAGTTAATAATCTTTTTGAGAACCAATTTGCGGGAGCTTTATGATTATTTGCAGCTACAGTTCCAACACCATTTCCATCTGCAGCTTCAGTTAGAAAATAAACCCATGCAGAACCTAAAGTGATAAACAAATAATCTCCATGCAATAAAAACTCATGTGCAGCAATAGTTGATTGATTGATTTTTTGTAAAGATTCTTCAGCAGTGATGCCAGAAAATCTGCTATGGTGCTTCCAACTATGCCATGTTTCGTTCAAGCAAAATAGATCAGATTCGGAATACATTTTTTGTTGAATATACTGACTGACAGACTCAGCAACACTGATTGGATTAAACAGAATTCCATTCGGATTATCCATCACTTTGAATTTTGATAATCGCAATAGATCTCCAATATTTTCTGTAAAACAAGAACCTACCATCATCATCTTTTGATGATGGGTAATAGGTGTTTGTAATTTTTTTATGGCAAATTCGTAATGAAACTTCATAATAAGATTAATGAAAGATGGATGAAGCTAAGGAAGAAGCTGCAAGAAGCGCTTCTTGATTAAGAATTTTCAACCCTTTTTTTGATTGAAAATAGGGAATCATTAATTCGGTATCCATATTGCCTACTAAATCATCTTGCGCCATAGGACATCCGCCAATACCTTTAAATGCTCCATCGAATCTTGTACAACCAGCATCATAGGCTGCCGATAGTTTATCTTGCCAATTTAAAGGAGAAGCATGTAAATGCACGCCAATTTCTACAAGGGGGTATGCAGGCAATACTTTAGTTAAAGCTCTTTGGATTTGGTCCGGACTTGCTAAGCCTACTGTATCGGCCAATGATATTACTTTGATGTCCATTGCAGCCATTCTACTCACCCAATCTAATAAAATGTCTTCCGTATAAGCATCTCCATAAGGGTTGCCAAAACCCATGCTTAAATAAATAACCAATTCTTTTTTATTCTTTATGCATAACTCTTGAATAGTTTCAACACGCAACAAACTTTCTTCCATGCTGCTGTTGGTATTGCGCAATTGAAATTCAGGAGATATGGAAAATGGAAAACCCAAAGAATGAATTTGATCGAATACAACTGCTTCTTCTGCACCCCTTGCATTGGCCACAATCACCAGCAATTTTGTATCTGTGAATGAACAATCGAGCTGCCTGATAACTGAAGCAGTATCACCCATCTGGGGAATTGCTTTGGGTGAAACAAAACTTCCACAATCGAGTACATCAAATCCCACTTTTAATAACTGATTGAGGTATTGGATTTTTTGTTCAGTAGGTATAAATGTTTTCCAGCCTTGCATTGCATCGCGAGGGCATTCTACTAATGTTATTTTTTGTGATTGATTGATAACTAATTCTTTGATTAAATAATGAATTGAAGAAAAGATATAAAATAGAGCATTTATGAATACCGTTAAGCAATTTTCGAATGAGGCGTCAACAATGAAAGCTGTTTGAGTTCCGACTTGTCGGAACGAGTTCTTTCATTGTAGCCGAATGAGTAAAAATTGCAGGTATTCATGGGAGCGAAATTTTATATCTTTTCTTCAATTCATTATATTATTTCATTCTTTGTTTCATTGCTTCATACAAAATCATTCCAGTAGCCACTGATACATTCAAGGAATCGAATTTGGCGGCCATTGGAATTTTAAAAAATGCATCTGCAGACTTTGCTAAATGTGGTTGAACACCTCTACCCTCATCACCCATTATGATGCAACATGGGTCAATCATTGTTAAGTCAAATACATTTTTCTCTGCACGCATCTCACTGGTAAAAACAGCAATTCCATTTAAATGAAGTGTGTCAACTGCTTTAATTAAACTACCTACCCTGCAAATATGTATTTTTTCCAATGCCCCTGCACTGCTTTTCATGGCTTCTTCGTTCAAAGCCCCTACCCCTTTATCTGGAATAATAATGGCTTGTGCACCACAGCAAACTGCCGTTCTTGCAATTGCTCCTATATTACGAACATCGGTAACACCATCTAACATCAGAAACAAAGGTGTTATCCCTTCAGAAACTACATGATCAATTACTTGTTGCAAATCCAAATAATTCACCAAGGCTGCAATGGCTATAACCCCTTGATGGTTAGCTCGCGAAAGCCCGTTTAATTTTTCAACCGGTACTAACTGCATAGGTATATTATGCTCTCGCGCTAAAGCACGAATGGCATGCATCACGTCACCAGCTGCATTTTTTTGAAGCAAGATTTTATCAATTGCTTTCCCGGACTGGAGCGCCTCAATCAAGGGCTGCCTTCCAATAATCATCGAACTTTGTTTTAAAGCCATTTGCAAATGTATTACTTCAATTTTCCCTGAACCAATAAGAGTTGAACTTTATAAATTGCAGCCACACTCATAGAATCAGTAATTTTTCCATTTTCTACCATTGCTACTGCTTCTGTGAATGGTATTTTTTGCACTATTAATTGCTCTGTTTCTTCTGGTTCTGCCTGTCCTTGCTGCAAATCTCTTGCTAAAAACACAATACCCAATTCATCACTTACTGAATTAGATAAATGCATGGTCAATAAATGATTCCATTCAGCAGCTATCAGACCAGTTTCTTCCAATAGTTCTCTTTTGGCACTATCCAAAGGATCTGTTCCCAATGGTCCACCTCCTTCTGGAATTTCCCAGCTATATGCACTTAAAGTGAACCGGTATTGACCCACTAAATAGGTGTTGAATTGATCATCCAAAACCATTACTCCTACAGCTGTGTTTTTAAAATGAACTTTCCCGTAAATGCCCTTTCCTCCTCCTGGATTAATGACATCATATTCTGTAAGACTAATCCAAGGATTATCGTAGATCGTTTTTTCAGTTAATACTTTCCATGGATTTTGCTCCATCAGGATTGCTTGTTTTTAAGTAAAACAGGAATAGATATTATAATGTACAAACCAATTAATAATAGAATCAAAAACTTGATGCCTGCACAATAATAAGTGAGCCATAATGAGCTAGGGGTATAGTTTCCCGCAATACTTTGTAACATCAATAAATTTTCAGCGATGTCCAATATGCCTGCAGCAAATGCTGCTTTCGCTAAAAAAGTTCCCAATCTAACCAATAGCATATTTTGCCAATTGTTGGAACAAATTGCTGCAATCATAGAAAACAACAGTACATAAGAAGGAATCAATAAAAAGTCTATCCAAATATTTTGTTTGGCAATTGAAAGGTCCCAAGCATTAACTACTTCTATTAATTTGGCTGGGGAATTGGCAAATTCAAGATTCAAAATACCGCCTGGGGTAGCTGCTGTTTTTAAAGTAACACCTTGAAAACGCATGGCCATAAATACCAATAAAAAAGAAATAGTAGCTATTAATAATTTCTTTTGCATACCCTAAAATAAAAAAACCTCTGCACAAAAGTACAGAGGTGGATGATTTGTTTATATGAATTATTTTAAACCAAAGGCTTTTTTCACTTTTGGCACATAGTCCAATTTCTCCCAGGTAAACAATTCTACTTTTACTTTCTTCTCTTTTCCGTCCGGAGTTTTGAATGTTTTGGTAACGATTTCACTCTTACGACCCATATGTCCGTAAGCTGCAGTTTCACTGTAAATTGGGTTACGTAATTTCAAGCGCTGCTCAATAAAGTAAGGGCGCATATCAAAAATACCTTCAACCATTTTAGCGATCTGACCATCGGTCAAATTCACTTTCGCAGTTCCATAAGTATTTACATTGATAGATGTTGGTTGTGCAACCCCAATCGCGTAAGAAACTTGAACTAAAATCTCATCAGCCACACCTGCAGCCACCAAATTCTTAGCAATATGACGTGTTGCATAAGCAGCTGAACGATCTACCTTACTTGGATCTTTACCGCTGAATGCACCACCACCATGAGCACCTTTACCACCGTATGTATCAACGATGATTTTACGGCCTGTTAAGCCAGTATCTCCATGTGGTCCACCAATTACGAATTTACCAGTTGGGTTGATATGGTATTTGATGTTGTTATTGAACAACTTAGCGTATTTCTTATACTTTGCTTTTACTCTTGGGATCAAGATATTGATGATATCCGCTTTGATCTTAGCTAACATCTTAGCTTCAGAATCAAAATCATCGTGTTGAGTTGATACCACAATTGCATCAATTCTTACCGGCTGATTGTTATCATCATATTCTAATGTAACCTGGCTTTTAGCATCAGGGCGCAGATATTTGATGGCTTTGTTCTCTCTTCTAAGCGCCGCCAATTCAATTAAGATCTTATGCGCTAAATCCAATGCCAATGGCATATAATCGTCTGTTTCGTTGCTGGCATACCCAAACATCATTCCCTGGTCGCCTGCTCCTTGTTCTTCTTTTTTCTTTTTATCAACGCCTTGGTTGATATCCGCACTTTGCTCATGAATAGCTGATAAAATTCCACAGCTATTGGCTTCGAACATATACTCGCTCTTGGTATATCCAATCTTACGAATTACTCCACGTGCAATTTCCTGAACATCTAAATATGCTTTAGACTTTACTTCGCCTGCTAATACTACTTGACCAGTGGTTACTAAAGTTTCGCATGCAACTTTCGACTGAGGGTCGAAGGCTAAAAAATTATCGATCAATGCGTCTGATATCTGATCGGCTACCTTGTCTGGATGCCCTTCTGATACGCTCTCGGAAGTAAATAAATAAGACATTTTTTGTGATTTGATTTGTTAAGAGTGCAAATATATTACAATAAACAGTATTTCTAAATTCTTGAGTAAACAATTCTCAATCGCATTCTAAATCGGGAATGGGTACCTCCACCTAATCGAACTCTTCCATTTCCTACAACATTGCCAATTGAAGGATTGAGGTAATACACCTGAGAAAAACCAGTAACAGGATAACCAGGGGAATATCGGATAGAATCATTTGAAGGGGCTGACAATCTCAATACAAAAGAGGTATCTTTTCTAGTAACAATTCCTTGAACATATCTGGAAAGGTTAAAAGTATAATTGGCTAAACGATCATATCCTGGTACGGTTTTATAATTCACATATCCGCCGAAAACAGATGTATTGGGACCTTGCACACCAATGCTATAATCGTTAGGGATATTGCGTTTGATTTTATTCACTGAATCATAATAGCTTAACAACAAAATATTTGGAGGGGTAAAGTATTTGTCTGATGTGAGCAGATTGGCATTATCAGGCACTTGTTCTGCAATCAATTCTGCTCGATGTATGATCCGATTATTCAATTTATCTAAATTGGGAATTCGAATTCTAACATAAGTTCCAGGAGCAGTTTGAACATATACCATTGAATCTGGTCTGGATGTGGTAGTTAATCGATTAGCTATTTCGCTTCCAGCTCGGTTTCTTGTTATTTGGCTATAGTCTCCACTTGTAAAACTATTGAACCTGAAATAAACTACATTGGTATCTCTGCTTGTTGAGCCTGTTGTGCTGGAATTATAATACAATGCTAGTTTGGTATTGGTATCGAGCATGTTGATGAAAAGCAGTGCATTGGCAGGGCTTGTTGCTGCTACTTTTACAGAAAAGCCAGCAAAAAATGTTCTAAATGCTGTATCTGATCGATAAGCATTGCTCGAGTCATAAGTATTCAAAAATCTTCTGGCAACATCATCTCTTAATTTGATTCTAATTTGATTTTTGGATAACTCATATCTGTTAATTACCGAATCCCCCAATTTTCTGATATCGACATTAACTGTATTACCTAAACTACCAGCAGATTGCAATGGATAAACTGCAGGAAAATTGGAAGGATATACTTTATAAGGATCTAATGGAGTGTTTTTACTGATCTCTTCCACAGATATTCTTAGTGGTTGTGTAGAATCACCATGAAAATTTAAATAGCTCAATATCAATACTGCAGAATCTGCACGGATGCTATCTTTAGTACCTGGAACACCAAATGGGAAAAAATTAGGGAATAGTTCAAAATTCAAAGATGCAGTAGTTCTTCCAAATAGTGGATCATTGGTAATTGCACCTAAGACGTGTAAATCTTGCTTATATATTCTGGTAGTATCATTTTCATCAAAACTATCAGTAATCACTTCCATTGTAGTATCAAAAGTGTTCACTCCATCCACTGCTGGAATTAATCCACCACCTAATTCAGTAGAAGTAATACGGGTACAGGATATAGCAGTAACCAAAAAGAACAATAATAATAATGATAAACTGCGCAGTGTAAAAATTGAATGCATGTGCTGAAAATTACTTGCCCGCAAGGTCGTTGTACAATTCTAAATACTCTGTTAAATCAGAATCCCAGCCCTTAAAAGGAACTACTTTTTTACCTTTTACTTTTGAAAATTCAGTCAAAAGCTTTTTCTCAATTACATCTGAACCAAAACTAATGGCATCAGCATAATGAGCGCCACCTCTGAACATAGCGGTATTATCTCCATCTTTAAAGGGCTCTAAGTCCTTTTCCTTGATATTGGCATTAACAATTGCTTGTTTCATGAAATTCGGACCCAGTTTTTCCGTAAACGTGTTCTGTCCAATGGTAAAAATGACTTTACTATTTCCAAATACAGGTTCTTTCTTATAGGCTGTTTTTATTAATGCTGGAATCAAACCAGTCATCCAACCAGAACAATGAATCAAATCGGGAGGCCAACCAAACTTCTTTACCGTTTCTAAAGCTCCTTTACAAAAAAATACAGTTCTTAAGTCGTTATCTGAAAACCAAGTTTCTGTTTCGTCGTGAAAAATTTGCTTGCGCTTAAAAAAATCTTCATTCTCTAAAAAATATACTTGCAAACGGGCATTTGGCAGAGAAGCCACTTTAATTTGCAATGGATAGTCGTCGTTGTCAACAGAAACATTAATACCAGATAAACGAACTACTTCATGCAAACGATGTCTGCGTTCATTAATAACACCAAATCGAGGCATGATGCATCTAACTTCATAACCACTATCATTGCTTTTAATAGCCAATTTATTGATGATCTCCGCAAATTCAGTTAACTCCAAATATGGAGACATTTCTGTGGCAATGAATAAAATCCTTTTCTTTGTTGACATTAACACACTATTTTAAACAACCATTCTGAAAATAAGTCTGCGAAGTTACTTAAAATTGGCCGAAACTCAAGAAATAGCTTCTTATTATCTGATTATCAAACAGTTACAATAAAATAATATCAATAATAATAGTTTATATTGCATTTAAGTACTTAAATTTGAGCATCGGTTAGTTTAGCAACTAGTTGAAGGAAAATCAGCAGCGCAATATGAAAATTAAATGGATTTCTGTGCTTCAATACATGCTCTTTTTGGGCATTGGTATTTTTTTGGTCTGGTGGAGTTTACAACAGATTCCAGCAGACAAATGGGAGGAATTTAAAGGATCCTTGAAAAAAGCCAATTATTGGTTGATGTTACCCGTTTTTTTTATTCTTTCCGGTAGCCATGTATTAAGATCCATGCGTTGGAGAATATTGATGAAGCCATTAGGATTCACTCCAAAATTACCCAATGTATTTTTTGCAGTAATGATTGGCTATTTAGCCAACCTTGCAGTACCAAGATTAGGTGAAGTATTGAAATGTACCATCCTCGCTCGATATGAAAAAATACCTGCAGAAAAATTGATTGGCACTATTGTGATTGAAAGAGCTTTTGATGTCATTTCTTTAGCGATTGTCTTTATATCAGCATTCATTTTACAATATGACATTATTGGTGAGTATGGAGTTGAGTTATCAAAAAAACTTTTTGAGGGACAATCTGGCAATCTTTCTTTTACTAAGTTGGCTATTGTTCTTTTAGCAATTATTGTTATTGCACTATTGATTAAAAAATTATTTCAATTTTTTAATCATCTAAGTATTGTAGTAGCAATCAAAAAAATAATCAGGGGTATTTGGGAAGGCTTAACAAGCATTCAACACTTACAACAAAAGGGCCGCTTTATTGCTTACAGTGCAATGATTTGGTTGCTATATATTTTAGGGACCTGGGTTGGTTTATTGGCCACAGAAGGCTCATCGCACTTAGGTTTACCTACTGCAATTTCAGCGTTGGCTTTTGCAAGTATAGGCATGATCATCACTCCGGGTGGCATTGGTGCTTATGCATTTTTTCTTGCGAAAGTGTTGGAAAAAAATGGCGTTTCATTTGAAATTGGATTCGCCAATGGTACACTCCAATGGTTTGCTCAGTTTTTAATAGTTTTAATAGTAGGATTTTGTTGCCTTGGTTTATTGCCTTGGTATAATAAAAAAAATCAACATGAAATCGATTGATGCAATAACCAAAAAAATATTTTCTCTTGAAGACCTTAAAAAACAAGTTGCCAGCTGGAGAGTAACCAACAAAACAATTGCCTTTAGTAATGGTTGTTTCGATATACTTCATGAAGGACATATTTTTTCTTTATCTGAAGCTGCAAAAGAAGCCGATTATTTAATTGTTGGGGTAAACAGTGATGCAAGTGTAAAGAAGCTAAAAGGGCCAGAACGCCCGATTAATAACGAAAAAAGCAGATCGCTCCTATTGAGTAATCTCGCAATAATTGATGCTGTTGTGATATTTAATGAGGATACCCCACTTGAATTAATCAAGGCAATTCTACCTGATGTAATTGTAAAAGGCGGAGACTATACCGTTGAGCAGATAGTTGGTTCCAAAGAAGTGATAGCAAATGGCGGCAGGGTAGTCATTAACCCTATCGTAGCTGGTTTCTCTACCACAGGAATCATCCAACATATTAAAGGATCTTATTCATAGATCATTAATTTAAAAATACTTAACATACATCATTTTATAGCATAGCTTATATTTGAAGCATGGCAAAAAAGCAACTGATTCAAAGAGATATAAGCTGGCTCTGTTTTAATGCAAGGGTATTACAGGAAGCCAATGACCCATCAGTACCATTAAAAGAGCGAATTCGTTTTTTAGGTATCTTTTCCAACAACTCCGATGAATTTTTTAGGGTGAGGGTTGCCACTTTAAAACGCATGATTGAATTTGCAGAAAAAAGGAAAAAGCTCAACATGCATATGGAGGAGGATCCTCAACAGATCTTAGACCAGATTCAGACTATTGTATTAAACCAACAGAATGAATTCAATCGAATTTGGGAGG
The DNA here is from genome assembly GCA_037129425.1 of Sphingobacteriia bacterium. GTDB lineage: Bacteria > Bacteroidota > Bacteroidia > Chitinophagales > Chitinophagaceae > Sediminibacterium. The sequence goes on along the minus strand of JBAXUV010000022.1, from coordinate 16,938 downwards.
GAATCGTAAAAGAACTGAAAAAAGAAAAGATCAGTATAATCAACGAAAAGCAATTGAATAAAGAGCAACAAGTTTTCGTAAAAAAATTCTTTGATGAAGAAGTTCGATCTACCATTATTCCACTAATGATTGAAAGCTTACCTCAACTCCCCTATCTAAGAGATAAAAGCATTTATTTAGGCGTTGTGATGCGCAAAAAATCATCTGCCTATAACCAAAAATATGCCCTGATAGAAGTTCCTGCAAAATCAGTTGGCCGATTCATTATTCTTCCTTCAAAAAAAGAAGATAAGCAAATTATTCTTTTAGAAGATGTTATACGATTTAATTTACCGATCATATTCTCTTATTTTGGTTATGATAATTTTGAATCGCATATTTTCAAAGTAACAAAGGATGCAGAATTAGACCTTGATAACGATATCAGCACCAGCTTTGCAGAAAAAATTGAAAAAGGAATTAAGAACAGAAGAAAAGGAAAACCAGTTCGATTTGTTTATGATAAAGAAATGGACGCGGGATTACTGGAATACTTAATCAGACGACTCAGTCTAAACAGAAAAAGCAATATAATACCAGGTGGAAGAATCCATAATTTCAGGCATTTCATGGACTTCCCTGATGTATTTACAGCTAAAAGCGAAAGAAGAGCAGCTTTCAAACCAAAATCGCTGCAATCAGCTCAAAGAGTTACGGATATTATACTTAAGCAGGATGTTTTGTTGAATTTTCCTTATCATTCATTTGATCCACTGATTGATTTATTAAGAGAAGCGGCAATGGATCCGGATGTTACCTCTATTAAAATAACTGCTTATCGATTGGCGACTAATTCCAAGATTATTAATGCATTAATCAATGCATCCAGAAATGGAAAGCAAGTGATTGTAATGCTTGAATTGAAAGCCCGATTTGATGAAGAAAATAATTTAGAATGGAAAAATGTTTTGGAAGAAGAAGGAGTAACCGTATTACTCGGTGTTCCTAAAATGAAGATCCATGCAAAGCTTTGTATTATTAAAAAAAGGAAAGGAACAAAAACCATTCAATATGGATTTGTAAGCACTGGAAATTTGAATGAAAAAACAGCGCGCGTTTATGGAGATCATTGTTTACTTACTTCCAACAGATATGTGATGGCTGATATCAATAGAATTTTCAGCTATCTCGAAAACTGGAAAACAGGAATTCGCAACTTACAACTTTGCAAAACACTTTGGGTATGTCCTACCAATATGCGTAAGCAAATCATGTTATTGATAGACAATGAAATTAAAAATGCAAAAGCAGGAAAGGCGGCAAAAATTATCGTTAAGGTAAACTCTTTAAGTGATCAGATACTGATAGAAAAATTATATGCGGCTGCAACTGCGGGAGTAGAAATCTTTATGATTGTACGCGGAATATTTTGTCCTATGATCGATTTGAAAAAATTCAAACACCCAATTAAAGCCATCAGCATTGTTGACGAATACCTAGAACATTCCCGGGTGATGATATTTCATAACCAAGGGCAGGAAAAAGTATATATTTCTAGTGCTGATTGGATGGTCAGAAACCTAAATCATCGAGTAGAAGCTGCCATTCCTATTACAGATCCTGCAATAAAACAAGAATTAATTGATATTATCCACATACAATTAAGAGATAATGTAAAAGCCAGAATTTTGGATAGTGATTTAGCCAACAACTATGTACCTTCCCTCGGTAAAAAAAGTATACGTTCACAAATAGAAACGTATCACTATCTATTTAAGAAAAATCATATAACTAGTGAGGTTAGCCGCAATTGATATTGGAAGTAACGCTGCAAGATTATTAATAGTAGAAGTTTCCTACAACAATGAAGGTCTGCCTCAATTCAATAAACTAAACCTCGTGCGTGTTCCACTCCGTTTAGGATTTGATGTATTTGAAAAAGGGGAAATTTCGAAGGAAAAAAGAGGCATGATTCTTCAAACAATGAAGGCCTATAGTCATTTGATCAATGCTTATGACGTAAAGCAAGTAATTACTTGTGCCACCAGTGCAATGAGAGATGCAGCAAATAGTGCAGATATCATTCGTAAAGTAAAACTAGAAACCGGTTTAGAAATTGAAATTATCAGTGGAGATTTAGAAGCTTCGATTATTTATGAAAACCATGTTGCTGAAAACATGGACACTAATAACTCCTATTTATACATTGATGTAGGTGGAGGTAGTACAGAGCTAACCTGCTTTACAGATGGTAAACTCGCTTTCAAAAAATCCTTTAATATCGGAACTATAAGAATATTAAAAGATATGGTTGATGATGATAAATGGAATGAAATGAAAGAATTCATCAAACAAAAAACCAAGGGATACAAAAAAATAATTGCTATTGGAACAGGTGGAAATATTAATAAAGTATTTTCATTGAGTAAAAAGAAAGATGGGAAACCATTGAATCTTGAACTATTAAAAGATTATTATAAAGAAATCTCCAGTTTTTCTTTGGATGACAGAATTAATATTTACAAATTAAGGGCAGACCGAGCAGATGTAATTGTTCCAGCATTACAGATTTATATCAATGTAATGAGGTGGGCTGAGGCTGAAGAGATTTACGTGCCTAAAATAGGACTTGCCGACGGACTTGTGCAGCACTTATATTATGAGCTAGAAAGCAAAAAAGCGGTTTTAAGCAAACAATAACTCATCCTTTCACCGATAGAGAACCACCATTCGTCCGAATTTTACTTCACAAGCGAAAACCCTTATATACATTTGATTTTTCAGAACAGATGCAAAAAAAAATACCAGATATCAGTCATAAAAAAAAGCTTGTACCCTTTATTGCTCATATAGCAGCTTGGTTATGCTTTTTTACGCTCCCCTACCTTGTGTTTTTTCCTGGGTTAAGAGAATTCAATATGAGCAACCAAATGCTCGCAATCATCATTAGTAACAATATTTTTTTAGTCCTGTTTTATTATTTAAACACTCAATTTCTTATTCCAAAATTTTTGGTAAATGAAAAATGGTTATTCTATATTTTATCCATTCTTGCTTGCTTGATTTTTTTCTTATATGTACCAAGATTAATTGCAACTCAAATAGTACCGCCAGAAACTTTCAATCCTCCAGTTGATCTCAAACAAAGTTTAAATGATGTAAATCGTCAACGCTTCATGAGAAATAGAAGAAGAAGTGGGAACAATTACTTCAATACTGCTATTTTCTTATTAGTAATGACAATTGGAACATGTATAACAGTTGTTCAAAGATGGCTTGACACCGAACAAAACAGAAAAGAAACAGAAAACGAAAAACTGAATACTGAATTATCATTTTTAAAATCTCAAGTAAATCCACATTTTTTCTTTAATACACTTAATAATATTTATTCTTTAGCCATTGTAAGAAGCGAAAAAACTGCACCTGCTGTTATGAAGTTAGCAGCCATAATGCGATATATTTTGTCGGAAACAGAGCAGAATTTAGTGCCTTTACAAAACGAAGTAGACTTTTTGCATAATTATATTGAGTTACAACAAGTACGTTTAACAGACAAAGTGAGTATCGATTTTTTAATTGAAGGGAATACTGGGGAATTATTGATTGCCCCTTTAATATTCATCCCTTTTGTTGAAAACGCTTTTAAATATGGAGTAAGCACAAAAGAGCAAAGCAATATTCAAATTCATATCAAATCCGATGGATCAACAATTGAATTCTATTCAAAAAACTTAATTGTTCAATCCGTAAATAACTTAATGGAGAATACCGGTATTGGAATTAATAATGTGAAACGCAGATTAGCATTATTATATCCAGACAAACATTTATTAACCACCGAAATAAAAGATGGATTTTATATAGTTAATTTAACAATCAATACGTAAGATGATTAAATGCATAGCTATAGATGATGAGCCATTGGCTTTACAGGTAATTCAGGAATATTGTCAAAGAATTTCATTCTTGTCATTAGAAAAAGTATTTACCAATACAGATGAGGCCAAAGAATATTTGAAAAACAATAAAATTGAAATCCTTTTTTTAGATATTCAGATGCCGGACATCAACGGCCTTCAGTTTTACAAAAGTTTGCCCACAAAACCGATTGTAGTTTTCACTACAGCATATAAAGACTATGCAGTAGAAGGATTTTCAGTGGATGCCATTGACTATTTGTTAAAACCATTCGAATACGATCGTTTTTTAAAAGCTTGTTATAAAGCTAAAGAATATGTAGAATTCTTAAGTTCTCAAGAACTGCAATTGAATTCACTTTTTGTAAAAGTGAATTATGAAATCATGAAAATTAATTTAAAAGACATCGAATTAATAGAGGCATTAGACGATTACATTAAGATTTATATAAAACCTACTCCTGTACTTACATTAATGACTTTAAAAAGCATTACGGAGAAACTCCCCTCAAGAGATTTTTTAAGAGTGCACCGCTCTTTTATTGTACCCATTCACAAAATTGAAAAATTTAGCAAAACAAAAGTTTTTGTCATAGGAAAAGAGATTCCTATCGGGAGCAGTTATAGCAATGTTTACGACCAACTCATTGCAGCTTCAAAGATTTAGAATTAAGAATTAGGAATTAAGAATTAAGAATTAAAAGGTATCTCATAATTCATAATTCATATCTCTTAATTCCTAATCCATATCTTTGCTCGATAAAGCTTTTATATGGATTTTTTACAAGACTTAGGTATCAATACCAATAACCCAGGTGTTTCAACAGGTATACAATGGCTCGAAACTAAAGGAACATTGATTGACTCTTTTTCTCCAGTAGATGGAAAAAAAATAGGTTCAACAATTAGTACCGATCAGTCTGCTTATAATGAAGTTGTCCGAATTTCAATAGAAGGAGGAAAAGTATGGAAGCAATGGCCAGCTCCGAAAAGAGGTGAAATTGTACGGCAGGTTGGTGAAGCTTTAAGAGCATATAAAGAACCTCTTGGCAAATTAGTGAGTTATGAAATGGGCAAGAGTTTACAAGAAGGATATGGAGAAGTGCAGGAAATGATTGATATCTGTGATTTTGCAGTAGGGCTTTCAAGACAACTATATGGATTAACGATGCATAGCGAACGTGCTTTGCATAGGATGTACGAACAATGGCATCCACTAGGCGTAGTAGGAATTATTTCCGCTTTCAATTTTCCTGTTGCTGTTTGGAGCTGGAATGCAGCATTGGCTTGGGTTTGCGGAAACACTACCATCTGGAAGCCAAGTGAAAAAACACCATTGTGTGGAATTGCAGTTCAAAAAATTGTAGCTGCCGTTTTTGAAAAGAACAGTGTTCCTGAAGGAGTGAATTGCTTGATTCAGGGAGCAAGAGAAGTAGGTGAATGGATGAGCAATGATACAAGAATACCTTTGATATCTGCAACAGGTTCTACCAGAATGGGTAAAGAACTAAGTGCAACAGTTGCTGCAAGATTAGGCAGAAGTATTCTTGAATTAGGAGGTAATAATGCCATTATCATTTCTCAACATGCCGATTTAGAAATGTCTTTGATAGGCGCTGTATTTGGAGCAGTTGGAACAGCAGGTCAACGTTGCACCACTACAAGAAGATTGATTATTCATGAATCAGTTTATGATCAATTTACTTCCAAATTAGTAAAAGCTTACGGTCAAATTAAGATTGGTGACCCGCTGAACGCCCAAAATCATGTAGGTCCTTTAATTGATGTCGCAGCAGTGAATATGTATCTAATTGCCATAGAACAATGTAAACAGCAAGGAGGCCGTTTTTTGGTAGATGGCGGAGTTATAACTGGCAATGGATTTGAGAGTGGCTGTTATGTAAAACCTTGCATTGCCGAAGTAACCAATGATTTAGCGATTGTTCAACACGAAACTTTTGCGCCCATTTTATATGTAATGAAATACAAGACTTTAGAGGAAGCAATTGCCTTACAAAATGGGGTTCCCCAAGGTCTCTCCTCTTCCATTATGACGTTGAACATGCGAGAATCAGAACTATTTTTATCCGCTATGGGAAGTGATTGTGGAATTGCAAATGTAAATATTGGAACAAGCGGTGCAGAAATTGGAGGTGCTTTCGGAGGAGAAAAAGAAACAGGTGGTGGCAGAGAAAGTGGTAGTGATGCTTGGAAAGCATATATGCGCAGACAAACCAATACCATTAATTGGGGAAATAATTTACCATTAGCCCAAGGAATAAAATTTGAATTCTAATTTTATTGTAACGGATTGCCTTTCAAATTAAAATTCATCGAAAATTGATGAAACATATGTTGTTGGTAAAACCCCGTTGCATAACGAATTTGTAATTTGCGTATTAACAATCCAGCACCAAATGTAAATCCATTTAGGCCACTGGTTGTTCCATACAAATTAAGATCTTGCCTTCTTTGGAAATTATAACCCATATTAAGTTCTAGTTGATCCGATAAAAAAGCCTGGACCGAGAGCACCATATGTCCAACTACTTTTTGAATTCCACTACTATTTGCAATTCCTTCTGAACTATTAAAAGTAGTATCGTTATAATACATATTAAATCGATGTAAATTATGTGCAGTAAAGGAAAACTGAAAAGGGGCATTTTTTAATTTTTTGCTTATCCCTGCTTGTATATCAAAGGGCAGTTCTTCTTTTACTCCATTTAAATTGTAGGTACTCAATTGAGTTCCCATATTTTTCGCCACTATACTCGCTTGAATTTGATTTGCTTCATCAAAATAACTAAGCCCTATATCCATTGCTATCCCTGCGGCCCTATATTGTCCATAATTGGATTGAATGAATTTTGCTGTTGATCCCAACCAAAATCTTTCAGCAAATTGTTTGGATACCATTGCTTGAACAACATAATCATTGGGTTTAAAGTTTCCCATTACATTGCCAGCTGCATCTGTTTGCGTGAGTGTTCCATAATTCAAATATTGAACGCCCAATCCGATGTTTAATTTTGGGGTGGCTAAATGATACGCTGTTGTTAGATTAAATTGGGTAATTCCAGCAAAAAAAGCATTGATCGAAGTATTGATTTGCAGATCCATTTCATTCCTTAATAAGGATGGATTCTGAAAAGCCATTCCAACATCATTAGAAATCGCGCTGATATTCAAACCACCTAAAGCTGAAAGTTGTGCGGTGTTTGGTTGAGACAAGAAACTAAATACAGCATTGCCGCCCAAAGTTTGTGCACAACTTTGCGAAATACTGTTCAAAAAAATGATGCATAAAATAAAGAAGCGACCCATTCAAGATAAAACTAAAACAATTCCAGCTCAAAAAGAAAAATTATACCAACGCATAATCAATAACCTGCTGCATTGTTTTAACATATTGAAAATGTACCCCTTTAATAAAATTACTGTCTATCTCGTCCACATCTTTCTGGTTCATGTAACAAAGCACTATTTCTTTTAATCCTGCACGTTTTGCCGCCAATACTTTTTCTTTAATTCCACCAACAGGTAATACCTGGCCCCTTAAAGTTATTTCGCCTGTCATGGCTAAAAATGGCTTCACTTTTCGTCCAGTAAATGCAGAAGTGAGAGATGTTAACATGGTTATACCTGCACTCGGACCATCTTTAGGCACCGCACCTTCAGGTACATGTACATGAATATTCTTATTCTTAAATAACTCGGGATCAACTCCTAGTTTCTTGGCATTTGCCTGAATATAACTCAAAGCTGTTGTTGCACTTTCTTTCATTACATTACCCAAGTTTCCAGTTAATTTGAGCTCTCCCTTCCCTTCGCTCAAACTGGTCTCAATAAATAATATATCTCCCCCAACATAGGTCCAGGCTAATCCTACCACTACACCTGGCATATTTGCGGTTTTATAAATCTCATTATTATATTTAGCCTGTCCTAAAATTCTTTCTATATCTGCAGTTGTTACAAGCAGCTTTACTTTATTCTTTGTGGCCATTTCTTTGGCCTGATATCGCATCACAGATGCCAATTGACGATCCAATTCTCTTACGCCACTTTCACGTGTATACTGCTCAATTATTTTTTCTAAGACCTTATCATTGATCCTAAAATTTACTTTGCCTAAACCATGTGCTTCTTTTTGCTTTGGCACTAAATGGCGTTTGGCGATCTCCACTTTTTCTTCAATGGCATATCCGCTTAAATCGATTATTTCTAATCGATCGCGTAATGCTGGTTGAATATTTTGCAAATTATTGGCAGTTGCAATAAACAATACCTTACTCAAATCGTATTCTAGCTCTAGATAATTATCATAAAAAGTATGATTCTGCTCTGGATCCAATACTTCCAATAATGATGATGAAGGATCTCCACGAAAATCACTTCCAATTTTATCGATCTCGTCTAAAATCATTACAGGATTAGAAGATTTACATTTTCTGATATTCTGAATAATTCTTCCAGGCATAGCACCAATATAGGTTTTACGATGTCCGCGAATCTCGCTTTCATCATGTAATCCACCTAAACTTAATCGAACATATTTTCTTCCAATGGCATGGGCAATAGATCTTCCTAATGAAGTTTTACCAATTCCGGGAGGGCCCAAAAAACATAATATCGGGCTTTTCATATCTCCTTTTAATTTCAATACAGCCAGATACTCTAAGATCCTGCTTTTTATTTTAGTCATTCCATAATGATCTATGTCTAAAATCTTTTTAGCATTCTTTAAATCATAATTATCCGCTGTATGTTCATCCCAAGGAAGATCAAGCATTAAATCTAAATGATTATACACTACAGAATAATCTGGTGTAGAAACATGCATTCTTTCTAATTTTTGAATACCAGTTTTAAACGCATTTTTTGCAGACTCAGGCCATTGCTTGGTTTCAGCCTTCTTTTTCATTTCAGCAATCTCGCGTTCATTGGTATCTCCACCCAACTCGTCTTTGATACTTTTTAATTGCTGTTGTAAAAAATAATCGCGTTGTTGTTTATCTAGTTCGGTCCTTGTTTTATTGGCAACTTTATCCTTTAATTCGGCAAACTGCAATTCTCTTTGTAAGATGTGCACCAAACGAATGGCTCGATCATTAATGTCATTGATTTCTAATAAAGATTGCTTTTCTTCTAATTCGCTATTTAAATTACTGCTTACAAAATTGATCAAAAAAGCAGGGTTTTCTATATTCTTTAAAATGATAGAAGCTTCAGTAGGTAAATTAGGAGAGAGTTGAATAATTTGGGCTGCCAAATCTTTAATGGTGCTTACATAGGCTTTAAAATCTTCTGTTTCAGGTGCTTCAGCTTCTGTAAAAAGTTTGATCTGAGCAGTAAAATATGGATCTTCGCTGATCATCTCTGTCCATTCGAATCGCTTCTTACCTTGTATTATTATGGTAGTTCCACCATCTGGCATTTTGATCAGCTTCACAATTTTTGCAACAGTTCCAATTTTGCAAAGATCTTTCGGTTCTGGTTCTTCAATATTTGAATCCTTTTGAGCAATTACTCCGATCAATTTATCGGCTTTGTAAACATCACTTACCGCTTTTATGCTTTTATCTCTACCGACGGTAATGGGTAACACTACGCCCGGGAAAAGCACCGTATTTCTTAGTGGGAGAATAGGAAGTTCATTGGGAATAACCATTGCCTTATCCTGATCAGATTCTTGTTCAGAAATCGGAATAATCGGCATAAAATCTGAATCATCTTCTGCTCTTAACTTAAATTGTTCGTTTGCCATGCTTTATTATTTAGTCAAAATGTCACTTATCCCTAAAAAACAATGATTTTGGGAGATGCTGAAAAATAGAACAATATTAATGCCACTAGATAAAAAAAGCAGCAGAAGTACAAACTGGCACAAAAAAAAATCCTCCCGATTTTTCGGGAGGACCTTCTTGCAAGAAGTAATATTAAGTAACGAGTACTTGTATTAACTTATTTAGCTTTAGCAGCAGTATCTACAGCTTTAACAGTAGTGTCCATTGCAGCTTTTGCAGTGTCTACAGTTGTTGCAGCAGTATCAACTTTTACAGTTGCGCTATCAGCAGCGGCTTCAGTTTTTTCAGCATTGTTACAAGCAGTCATAAGACCTGCTACAGCTAGAATTGCGAATACTTTTTTCATTTGTACTTGTTTTTTTGTTTTTATTGAGCGCAAAGATAATATTTAACACCAATTAAGCAAATATTAACGTATATTTTTTATTTTTTTCTGAAAAATATGCGGATTGGCACCCCTTCGTAGTCAAAATTGGCCCTTAATTGGTTCTCCAAGTAGTTGCGATAAGGCATTTTGATATCGTCAGGGAAATTGGTGAAAAAGGCAAAAGAAGGCACAACCGTAGGTAATTGGGTTACAAATTTGATTTTAATGGAATGACCTCTAACCACTGGAGCATGATAATTGGCAATGGCTTTTAACATTACTTCATTGAGTTTTGAAGTAGGCACTTTTTGCATTTTGCTCTCATATACTTTGAGGCCCATTTCAATGGCCTTTAAAATCCTGATTTTTTCGGTAACCGAAATGAATAAAATGGGCACATCACTGAATGGAGCCATTTTCTGTTTGAGCACTTTTTCAAAGTCTCTGGCGGTATTTGTTTCTTTTTCTATTAAATCCCACTTATTTACCAACAAAACAATTCCCTTTCCTTTTCTGGCCGCTAAACTAAAAATAGTAATATCCTGTGCTGTAATTCCCTTATGGGCATCTATCACCAATAAACATACATCTGCCTCATCCATTGCTTTAATAGCTCGAATGATCGAATAAAATTCTAGATCGTCTTTCTCCTTACTTTTTTTACGAATTCCTGCTGTATCAATCAACATGAATTCTTTCTGAAAGAGTTTATAATGTGTATGTATTGTATCTCTTGTAGTTCCTGCAATATCGCTCACAATTGTTCTGTTCTCTCCTATCAATGCATTTAATAATGAAGATTTTCCCACATTTGGTTGACCAATAATCGCAAATTTTGGCAAGCTATTTTCATGGGCTGCATCCGTTTCAGATTCAGCAGGAATATTTGCAGCAATTGCATCTAATAAATCGCCTGTTCCACTTCCTGAAATACTACTTAAAAAATAAGTGTTTTCGAATCCTAAACTATAAAATTCTGTAGCTTCCAACTCACGCGTACCATTATCTACTTTATTCACCACCACAAAAACAGGCTTATTGGTTCTACGCAAAATATCAGCCATGGTTTCATCTAAATCAGTAATTCCTGTGGCTACATCTACCATAAAGACAATTGCATTGGCTTCGTCTATGGCAATTTTAACTTGCTTACGAATTTCTTTTTCAAAAATATCTTCTGTATTCGGCACAAAACCACCCGTGTCGATGAGGTTAAATGGTTTACCATTCCAATCAGCAACACCATATTGTCTATCCCGTGTAACACCACTGATATCATCTACAATTGCTTTTCTTTGTTCAAGTAAGCGATTGAAAAAAGTACTTTTCCCTACGTTGGGTCTGCCTACTATTGCTACTGTGTAACTCATGTTTAAATATTCGAGGTTGAGGTAATCAGCTCCTTTTTATTGGTAGCCATATTCTTTTAATTGTAAATCGTTATCGCGCCATTTAGGTCGCACTTTTACAAATAATTCTAAAAATACTTTTTGTTGTAAAAATGCTTCAATATCTCTTCTTGAATCCATTCCTATCTGTCTGATCATTTTGCCTTTATCGCCAATAATAATTGCCTTTTGTGTTTCTCTATGAACAATAATATCAGCTTGTATTTTAATTAATTTTTCTTTTTCTTTAAACTCATTTACCATCACCGCGGTATGATAAGGAATTTCATCACTGAATAATTCATATATTTTTTCGCGAATCATTTCAGCAACAAAAAACTTAGTCGGCAAATCGCTCAAATCATCTTCATTATAAAACGGAACGCCTTCGGGCAATAATTCAATAATTGCTTGAAGTAACTTATTTAAATGTAATTTTTCTAATGCCCCTATTTTGATTAATTTTTTGCAATATGGCTTGTTTGCAAAAAAAGATTCTGCCAATGCAATTCTACCATTCCCAGCAATATCTATTTTATTTAAAATAACCAATGCCGGTACTTTTAATTTCATAGAAGAAAATAGTTCATCTACTTCTTCAAAAGATTCATTGGCATCTACCATTAACAAAGCCAAATCCGCATCTTCTAATGCCCCTTTAACAGTGTCCATCATTTTTTGATGAAGCTTGTATTTTGGGTCAATTATTCCGGGTGTGTCCGAAAAAATAATCTGATATTCACCAGGCTTATTCAAAAAAGCTTTAATCCGGTGACGTGTTGTTTGGACTTTATGAGATACAATAGCCATTTTCTCCCCAATCAATGCATTGAGCAAAGTGCTTTTACCCGCATTGGGTCTACCGAAAATGTTTACGAATCCTGCTTTCATCCTATAATATTTACTATGTAACGTACACAAAGGTAGCTACAAAAAGAAAAAGACCCCTTATTGGAGGTCTTTTGAGTTGCGAGAGAAGGGATCGAACCTCCGACCTTCGGGTTATGAGCCCGACGAGCTACCGCTGCTCTATCTCGCGATGTTTGGGCTGCAAAAGTAGGGTTTTATAAGTTGTTAGCCAATTTTATGATAAAGAAATTGAAATAATTGTAGAATTTGTTGCGCCATTTTGAAATCATTACTTGTAAAAATGATCTAGTCATCTATTAATAATTAAAAAAAATAGTACGTTTAGTTAATGAAAAAACTCCTAATTCTACCAATCTTATTGGCCTCTAATTTGTTGATGGGACAAAATACTTCGTCCATTATTGGCAAACCTTTTACAATAGAAAATCTAGAAATAGCACAACTTGATTTTCCTGAACAAATGGATTGGAATAAAGCGAAATTAGCATGTGCGAAACTAGGGAATGGATGGAGGCTCCCTACAAAAACCGAACTAAATAAAATATATAAAAACAAGGGAAAAATTGCTGGTTTAAAGAACAATGACTATTGGAGTAGTTCAGAAGACGACGAAATATCCTCCAAATCTTGGTTTCAGCTTTTTAGTGATGGTTATCAGGAAGTTGCAGAAAAGAACAATCCATTTTCTGTTCGTGCTGTTAAAACTTCATATGATAATTTTGCCTTACCACAAAGTGCAGCTACTATTATTGGTAAACCATTTACTTTAGGAAATCTTATTATTGCACAAAATGATTTCCCCTATGCAATGGGGTGGAATAAAGCAACGGCACTTTGCACTAAATTAGGTGCTGGATGGAGACTTCCTACAAAAGATGAATTAAAAGAAATCTACCTAAATCAACAAAAGATTGGGAGATTTAGCATGGCCAACTACTGGAGTTCATCTGAAAATGATTATACCCTTGCCTGGTATTTAAGTATGGTAAATATGGGGGGTGATTATATTGATAAAGAAGGTTTTCGAAATGTTAGAGCTGTTAAATCCAAATAAGCTTTTTAGTAGAAATGAATAATTTGTTGATTGATTTGAGTAGGGATATAAAAAAACCACTTGGTGTCTATTCAAGTGGTTCAATTTCCAAATATATTTGAATGATTAGTCGGTTCGGTGTCTAATAGAAGCTGCTCCACTGCTGCTTAAATCTTTAATTAGCCCCTCTCCTTTATAGCTAATACTACTTGCACCACTGGCTCTTGCGTTTAATTCTTTATTTACAGTTAACCGAACGCTTGACGCACCAGAAGCATCTATTTTAGCATTATTTGATTTCAGGTCATAGGCTTTTGCAGAACTGGCACCATTTGCATTGATCATAGTTTTTTCAGCGATTCCCTTTAAAGTACAATCAGAAGCACCGCTTAATGTAACCGATAAATTTTCAACTGCTATATCTGCGGTTAGATCACTGGCTCCAGATAGTTCAATTTTTAAGTCGCTGGATTTAAGCTGATCCACCGTTTTTACATTACAAGCTCCTGCGGCTTCAATTCTTTTAAGTGAACTGAAAGTTACATAGGCTTTTATTTTATTATTCGACCAGTTTTTCCAGTTAAGCCCCTTCCCATCAAATTCAATATGCAACACATTGTCCCTTACAAAAGTTCTTATTCTACCGATCAGTTCATCATCTGCAGCACTTACTGCAAGGGCTTCAGCTGTTCCTTGGGATAGGAATAAATTGATAGCTCCTGAAACTTCGATGCTATTAAAAGGGTCAACTTTTCGTATTTGAGCATTGGCATCAAAAACCAGGTTTTTTTCAGATTGGGCATGCCCTATCGATGCCAATTGTAGCAAGAGGATAAAGCTTATAATATACTTTTTCATACACAGATTTTACTTTAAACGGATGATCAAACATAAAGTTACATTGGTAATTATCAAACTAATTGATATTTTTGCAATGTCCTCGGGGTGCTCGATCGGAAATTTCCGAAAAGGCTGAGAAATACCCGTTGAACCTGAACAGGGTAATTCCTGCGAAGGGAAGGTGTTCCTTTTATATATAGTGACCTTTCTTCTTGCATCCCCTGTTCCCATTATTTAATTTTTAAAACCATTGAAAAATGAAAAAAATTATGGGAACAACAGCATTTTTGCTATTCGCAATTATTCTTGCTGCCCAATCTTCAAAACCAGTTAAAGGAGTAGTAATTGATCAAATTACTCAGGCACAGATTTCAGGAGCTATCATTTCTTCGGGAAAACAACAGGTTATTAGTAATGAAAGCGGAAATTTTGTGATCAACAAAATGGAAAATGCAACAGTCTTTATTTCGAGCATGGGCTATCAATCGAAAACATTCAATGTTGATCTTACTAAGAACACAGAACAACAATTTGCTTTGAGCCCTAGCCCTTCTTATTTACAACCATTAGAAGTAAATGCCATTAGAGCATCGGACAAAGCTCCTTTTACTAAAACCAATTTATTGAAAGCAGATATTGCAAAATTAAATTTGGTTCAAGACATTCCCTTTTTACTCAATCAAACACCATCCGTTGTAATTAATTCGGATGCAGGCAATGGTGTTGGATATACTGCAATGAGAATTCGTGGAACCGATGCTACAAGGATCAATGTAACATTAAATGGCATACCATATAATGATGCAGAAAGTATGGGTACATTTTTTGTAAACTTACCCGACTTTTCATCTTCTGTAAATAGTATTCAAATTCAAAGGGGCGTTGGCACTTCTTCCAATGGTGCTGGGGCTTTTGGAGCAACACTGAATTTATCCACTAATGAATTCAATGAAAAAAGCTATGCAGAATTAAACAATAGTATCGGTTCATTTAACACGTATAAAAACACGTTGAAATTTGGTTCTGGATTGCTTGGCAAACATTTTATGGTTGACGCAAGGCTTAGCAGTATTCGGAGTGATGGATATATAGATCGTGCTTCTAGCAATTTAAAATCATTTTATTTCAGCACTGCCTATATTAATAAAAAATCATCCCTTAGATTGAATATATTTTCTGGACACGAAAAAACCTATCAGGCATGGTACGGGATAGACGCAGCAACATTGGCAACCAATAGAACATTTAACGCAGCTGGTACAGAAAAAATTGGGGCGCCATATGACAATCAAACCGACAATTATACACAGACCCATTATCAATTATTTTTTAATCATAGTATCAATGAACAATGGTCGTTTAATACTGCCCTATTTTATACAAAGGGTAAAGGGTACTATGAAGAATATAAAGCCGATCAATCCTTTTCAAAATATGGATTACCGAATGTTATTATAGGTGGCACCACTTTTACCAAATCCAATCTAGTACGCCAACGTTGGCTGGACAATGATTTCTATGGACAGATTTTTTCTTTCCAGTATAAAACCATTAAAGATGAAATTACGATTGGAGGCGGATGGAATAAATATTTAGGAGATCATTTTGGCACACTTGCATGGATGGAACGTGGTACTATTCCATCCAATTATCGATACTATTTTTATCCGGCAGACAAATCGGATCTAAATGCATATGCAAAATGGCAACATCAATTGGCAAGACACTTAACTGGTTTTGCTGATCTACAATTTAGATCTGTTAAACACAATATTTATGGATTTCAAAATAATCAAACGCTCAATATCAATAAGCAATTCAATTTCGTGAATCCAAAAATCGGGATCAGTTATATCAAAAATGGCTGGCATAATTATTTAAGTTTTGCTGTGGCCAATAAAGAACCCAATAGAGATGATTTTGAGGCGGGAATCATTTCTACACCAAAACATGAAACACTAAATGATTGGGAACTGGGTATAGAAAAAAGAGGAAAGAATTTTACAGCTGGAGCTACATTCTATTATATGGATTATAAAAATCAACTGGTATTAACTGGTCAAATAAATGATGTTGGTGCCTATACAAGAACCAATATCCCTGCTAGTTATAGAATGGGTATTGAATTACAAGCTTCTGCTAAATTATCACCATGGTTTAATTTTTCAGGCAATCTTAGTCTGAGTAAAAATAAAATAAAGTCGTTTACTGAGTATATAGACAATTACGATAATGGCTTACAAAACAAAGTGCAGCATCAAAATAAGGACATTGCATTCTCCGCAAATACCATTAGCAGTTTGGCTATGAATTTTATTCCTGTAAAAAATGGAGAAATAAGCTTGTTGAATAAATATGTCGGAAAACAATATTTAGACAATACGCAAAACGAAAACAGAATGCTACAAGCATTTATGACACAGGATTTGAGAGCCATGTATACTTTAAGAAATAAGGTTCCTAAAGAAATACAATTCATACTTCAGGTAAATAATATATTCAACAAAATGTATGAGCCTAATGGATATACCTTCAGTTATATTGCAGGTGGCATTCAAACTACAGAAAATTATTTTTACCCGATGGCGGGAACAAATTTCATGTTTGCAGTGAATGTGAAATTATAAAAGATAAGAGTTATGAGATAAAAGATTTGAGATAGAAGATATGAGATAAAAGATATGAGATAAAAGATATGAGATAAAAGATATGAGATAAAAGATATGAGATA
>JBAXUV010000021.1:0-40837 GCA_037129425.1 Sphingobacteriia bacterium | reverse complement strand
ATGGAATATGCCGATAAGAAAGAAAAAAACACACCCATATTTCATTTAAAATCGGAAGACTATTTTAATGTTAAAAAAAATCCAACCGCTGCAATTGTTCTTACCAAAGTAGATAAGGTAAATGATACAAGTTTTAATATTACGGCTAACTTGACCATTAAAGGAGTTACCAACGAGGTGAAGTTTCCGGCAACTATAACAATTGCGAACGGGATTTTAAATGCAAGTGCTCAGTTTTCCATTAATAGAACCAAATGGGGCATTACTTATCGGTCAGAAAAATTGTATGAAAAGATTGCAGATTATACTGTTTCCAATGAAATTGAATTTGTTTTGAAAATTGTTGCAAAGAAATAGCAAATACGAAAAAAATCATCAGTTCCAGTATCATAGGAAAAATTCAAATTTGGAATGCAAATGCCCAATTAAAATCCGACCTTTCAGAATACAAACAATAGCATAACTTGTCAATATGAAAAATATCATTATTCTAATAGCCTGCTTCCTTTTCTTAAAAGTTGCTGGACAAGACTCTAATGCAAATTTTGATGGGAAAAAATGGAAAGCACCCTATACGCTTGATGCTCCTGAAGGTTGGGATATTGAACGCTTTCTAATTCCAGTTGGGTTTGCACCTACAATAACTTATAAGGGTGTTGAGGATATTAGATTTACTCCTGGTTGGGCTAAGAAAGCAACGGATGAATATTGGAGCTATGCTTTTTTGTGGTATTTAGAAGGAGCACCCAAATTTGATTCAAAAATCCTAAAGAATAATTTAATAGCCTATTACACAGGGCTTTTTAAAATTAATACAGATAAAAGTAAAATAGACACAACCAAGTTAATTCAAGTAACCGCTTCTATAGAAGAAAAAAAAGCTGAAAAGGGAGATTCAAAAACTTTTCAGGGAAGGGTGAATATGAATGATTACATGACTAAGGAACCAATTTTGATTAATGTAAAAATTCACCTAAAGTATAGCGAAGATCAAAAGCATGCTTTTGTGTTTTTCGAAGTTTCACCCAAGCCATACTCTAATAATGTTTGGGCCAGTTTAGGTCAATTGTGGGTTAATTTTAAACATACTCCAATGGATCTTTTGAAAAAGTTGTAAAATAATTTTCACTTATCGAATTCAATAAAATCTAACTAACGTCTTACCACTTTAAATGCCATATCACGTCCTTGGCCTTGCATGATTGCTAAATTGATCCATGACAAAGCAAACTTTTCTAAGAGTTCTACTTTGTCAGCTTTCCCAAAATTGATACAAGTGCTAAAGCCTGCATCCAATGCCAATTGTTTCGCTATTGATTTTGCTTTTTCAGAATCACCTGCCATAAACATATCAATGCCTTCGCCATGATAGATAGGATTGAGCATATTCTCAAAACCAGTGCTATTAAAACATTTTACAATATCCGCATTGGTTTTGTCTGCCAAGCAATGATAGACTGTTTTATACGGATCGGGATATTGCATAATTGAATTGCTGGCATCGATGATTGTTTTGTTGGATACATCGCCCATCTGTTCAATCACTTCAAAAATAGCCAATGGGGGAGTGGCGACTAATATCACTTCACTTTGCTTCACTGCAAGTTCAATATTGGTAAATTGATCTTCTCCAATTTTAGCAGCCAATGCTTTATTTTTTTCGCTCAAGGGAAATTTGGCACCAACTAAAACACTATGTCCTGCTTTCATCCATTGTTGGGCTAAAGCACCACCAACATTTCCTGAACCGATAATAGCTATATTCATTTTATTGGTTTTTGTTAACTGTTTAAGCGTCCTAAAAATGATGACTTAAAAATAATTCAATATTTCGTAAATAATAACTTTTAAAAATATCATTCAATCAATATTGTTTTTGATTCGGCTATAGTCAGTACTGTGAATGATGTAATTCTTTAAGTGTAGAATAAAAATGGCTGCATTTAATCAAGTCTACCTTTAGTAGTAGCCGATTAATGGCATTAAATGAACAAATTTCAATTTATATGTTTTGCCCTAATCCTCCTTTTACATGGAAGTTTGCATTTCATAGGCTTTGCAAAAGCCTATCATTATGGAAATCTAACGCAGTTAACAAAAGATATTCCTAAATCCAATGGTTTAGTTTGGCTGATGACAGCAATACTCTTTTTAGTTGCAACAGGGTTGTTTTTACTTAAAAAAGATAGCTGGCCTTATCTGGCAATTGTTGCAGTTGTTATTTCTCAAATCCTCATCATAATTGTTTGGAAAGACGCCAAATTTGGAAGCATCTTGAATTTGGTTGTTCTTTTTGTGGCCATTGTATCATGGGCAACCAATGATTTTGAAAAAACATTTAAAGCTGATGTGTTAAGGCATATGAATGAAACAAATTTTTCGCATATGGATGTATTAACAGAAGGGGATATTGCTTCGCTTCCTTATCCTGTACAAAAATACATTCGTTATTCAGGTGCCATCGATCAACCAAAAATAAAAAATATGAAAATTGTATTTGAAGGACAGATGCGAGAAAAAGGGAAGGCTTTTTTCAATTTTACTTCTGCGCAATATAATTTCTTTGATAATCCGGCAAGATTGTTTTTCATGAAAGCAAGAATGTACGGAACTACTTTGCCGGGGTATCATCGCTACCAAAATGCAAATGCAAGTATGCAAATAAAACTATTAGGTTTTATTGATGTGGTGAACATAAAAGGTGCAGCAATGAACAAAGCTGAAACGGTAACGGTGTTTAATGATATCTGTTTGATGGCTCCTGCTGCATTGATTGATAAAAGGATAGAATGGTTTCCTATTGATAGTCTTTCTGCAAAAGCTACTTTCTCCAATGGAATAAATGTAATTAATGCTACACTATATTTTAATGAGCAAGGACAACTCATCAATTTTATCTCAGATGATAGGTATGCTATTGGAGATAAGAAGCAATATCGATTTTCGACACCAGTAAAGGAATATACGCAAATGAATGGAAGGAATATCTGGAAATACGGTGAAACCATTTGGCATTACCCTGATGGTGAATTTGTTTATGGGAAATTTACTTTGAAAAGTATTGAGTACAATGTAACTCAATTTAATCCCTAGCCTTAGCAATTATCAGTGATCACATCTTTCTTAAACTGACTGATCATTTTTTTCATTTCTTTTAGTTGCTTGATTCTTTCTTCAATCGATAATAATTTCTCGTCGAGCACTTTTAATTTTTGTGCAATACTCATTTTATTATTGTACCAGGCATCCATTAATTGGCTAATTTCTGAAATGGTAAAGCCAATCGATTTGGCATCTCTTACTAATTCCAGTTTTTCAACTGTTTCTTCGTCATAATGAAAATAGTTATTGGACTTTACCTTTTCGTCTCTCTTACCCTTGATTAATCCAGATTTTTCGTAGAACCGAATGGTATGCACAGTAATACCTGTTCTCTTTGATAATTCGTTTATTAACATAGTGCAAATATAGTTGTTAAAAAATAAATTGCAAGTATAGACTATACTCTAATGTTGTATGTTTTAAATAAACGCTCTATTTTTGCTGGAAATAATTAAAAAATACAAAAAATGGCAACAGCATTAATTACCGGAGCATCGAACGGAATAGGTTTAGAATTAGCTATTCAGCATGCTTCTAAAGGGGGAGATTTGGTTTTAGTAGCAAGAAATAAAGCCAAGCTAGAAGAATTAAAATCAGAATTAGAAAAGCAATACAACGTAAAAGTGTATGTAATTGGCAAAGACCTTTCATTGGCCGATTCTGCTTTAGAAGTATATAAGGAAACCAATAACCAACATATTCAAATTGATTATTTAATTAACAATGCAGGCTTTGGAGATTTCGGCATGTTTGTGGAAACAGACTGGAACAAAGAGTTGCAAATGATTAATTTAAACATCACCACACTCACTCAATTTACCAAACTGTATTTGCAGGATATGGTTAAACGTAGATCGGGTAAAATAATGAACGTGGCTTCTACTGCTGCATTTCAATCTGGCCCTACCATGGCGGTTTACTATGCTACAAAAGCCTATGTGTTGAGTTTTTCAGAAGCAGTAGACAATGAAGTAAGGGATAAAGGAATTACCATTACCACGCTTTGCCCTGGAGCAACCGAAAGTGGTTTTCAAGCTGCAGCAGCCATGGAAGAAAGTAATTTGGTAAAAGGTAGAAAATTACCTTCTTCAAAAGAAGTAGCCGTATATGGTTATGATGCCATGCTAAAAGGTAAAACAGTGGCTATTCATGGAATCATGAATTGGTTGATGGCCAATTCTGTCAGATTTACTCCCAGAGCATTGGTGGTAAAAATTACCCGTAAGATTCAGGATAAGGCAAAATAGTTTGGTGAAGATAGAATATGATTAATTGGTATATATTGACATATGGGCCTAGTAGTCGATTGGTGCCAAGGGATTAATGTACTAAAAAGCTTCAAATAGGGCTTATTTGTATGAAATGACGTACGAATGTCGTAAAAATGCGTGTAAAAAAGCTCTTGTTAAATGCTAGATTTGCCAAAGCATGAGCATCAACTTTTCATCCGATAAATTAATTACACAACGAAAACTCCAGGGGCTTAGCCAAGATAAATTGGCTGAAAAAGCGGGGATTAGTATACGTACTTTACAACGTATTGAAAAAAATGAAGTAAAGCCTCAACCTTATACACTTGGCTGTATTGCCTCTGCCCTTGGGATTCCCATTGAAGATTTAACCGCTTCAATTCTAGCATTAGATGTGCCTGAAATTTCCCCTCGTCAATTAAGCATGCTCCATTTTGCAGCTTTGACAGGATGTTTCATACCGCTAGGCAATATACTTGCTCCATTGTTTTTATGGCTTTATTCAAAGCAAACCAGCAAAGAATGGAATGATCAGGCTAAAGCAGTGCTTAATTTTCAAATTAGTTGGGAGTTATATCTTTTTATAGTGCTAGGGTTATATTTTATTGTAGAAAATCTTGCTTTTTTGGTATTTCTCTTTCCTATTCTGATGTTTTTAAACATCCTCTTTTTCCCTGTTTATTCCGGTTTTAGAATCATTAATAACAAAGAACCTTTTTATCCATTAAGTATTCCATTTTTTAAAATACAACAATGAAAAAGTTAATTTCTTTATTGGCCATTCTGTTAATCAGTTTTTCGGTGATGCATGCCCAAAATAAGCAAGTGCTAAGACTCGACGGAACTTCCATAACAGCCAACCAAATTGACAGCACCGTTCAATATTTAATGAATGCCGCAAAAATTCAGGGTCTCGGGTTGGCAGTAATCAATAAGCAGAAAACTGTTTTCATCAAATCTTATGGGTTTAGAAACAAACCCAAAAATGAATTGTTGGATACTGCTTCCATCATGTATGGTGCTTCTTTGAGTAAAGCTGTTTTTGGATACATTTCAATGAAACTGGTTCAAGATAAATTATTGGATTTAGACAAACCCTTGTATCAGTATTTGCCCAAGCCGATTGCCGACTATGAATATTTTTCCGACCTAAAATCCGATGATCGTTGGAAATTAATCACGGCCAGAATGTGTTTGAGTCATACCAGCGGATTGCCCAATCTCAGATGGTTTAATCCTATCACTGGAGAGGAAGATAGCTTAGGTGTCATGAAAATTTATCTAACCCCCGGAACCAAATATGCTTATTCAGGCGAAGGCTTAAGACTCCTTCAATTAATTGTGGAAGAAATTACCCATCAAACTTTAGAAGACTTGGCCATTCAATATGTATTTAAGCCATTCAATATGACCAGAACTGGATATATCTGGCACAATTCTTTTGGTGACAACAATGTAGCAGTGGGACATTATAACAATGGAACCATTGATATTAAAAAGAAAAGAACTGTTGGTGTTGCTGGAGGGTCAATGGTAACTACAATCGCCGACTTTAGTAAGTTTGTTGAGAACATGATGCAAAAAAAAGGATTGAATAAAGCATTGTTCAATGAAATGATTGCACCTCAAATTGCTATTCACTCAAAAACGCAATTCCCCCCAATAACCACAGAAACGACCAATGAAAATGATGATATCCATTTGTCTTATGGTTTGGGTTGGGGTGTTTTCGATTGTAAATACGGGAGAGCATTTTTTAAAGAAGGCAATGGCGATTCCTGGAGAAATTACAATATCAATTTTATTGATAAGGGAATTTCCATCATCATTTTAGTGAATAGCGAAAACGGCGAAAAAATATTTCAACCATTGATTGAATCAATCATTGGAAAATCTTTTATACCTTGGAAATGGAATGGTTATATTCCTTATAGTGCACCCATCAATCCTTAAAAGATGAAACAAAAATCGCTTTTCCTTTTTTTCTTTTCAATTCTAATTGTTGCTCATACTAAAGCACAAACTACCAACTCGTTTAAAACGACTGGTCCTGAAAAAGGTACTCTAATGATTGTAGGAGGGGGCAGCAAAAGCGATTCTATTTTTTTGGCATTCATCAAATTAGCTGGTGGTATGAATGCGCCCATTGTAGTAATTCCTACTGCTGATGGAAATGAAAAGCATGACCAAAATTCTGGTGGGGCGGGCACGTTTAGAAAGCTTGGTGCTACCAACGTTACCGTTTTACATACTTACGATAAAAATGTTGCCAATACCGATTCATTTGTTCAGCCATTGCTCAAGGCCAAAGCAGTATGGTTTGGTGGTGGACGTCAATGGAGATTGGTAGATGCATATGCTAACACATTAACTGAGAAATTACTTTGGAAACTGTTAGAGCGTGATGGTTTGATTGGGGGCACTTCTGCAGGTGCTTCTATTCAGGGAAGTTTTCTTACTCGAGGCGATTCTAAAAACAATCAGATCATGATGGGAGATCATCAAGTGGGTTTTGGTTTTGTAAAAAATATTGCCATCGATCAACATGTATTGGCACGCAACCGTCAATTCGATCTATTTGAAATTTTGAAAAACCGTCCTGAATTATTGGGAATAGGCCTCGATGAAAATATGGCCATTATTGTAAGAGGAAATCAATTTGAAGTTTTGGGGAATACCTATGTTTTAATATATGATACCAACTTTTGGTCCAGCGAAGGAAGCGATTTAAAAAACCTACCTGATAAAAATAAATTGTTTTATTTTTTACGCAATGGAGATAAATATGATTTGTATAACAGAAAAGTGATTAAATAATTGCTTATGCGAATGGATACTTCAATTAAAACGGTTGATGAATATGTATCAACTTATTCAAAAGAGGTGCAAGATAAATTGGCAACAATTCGAAAGATTATTATAGATAATGCCCCTGATGCCATTGAAAGTATTTCCTACGGCATGCCTGCATACAAAGTAAATAAAAAGCCCCTGGTTTATTTTGGAGGATTTGCAAATCATATAGGATTTTATGCTGTGCCCAATACGCATGTGCATTTTAAAAAAGAGCTCTCTGTTTATAAGCAGGGGAAGGGCTCTGTTCAATTTCCACTTGATCAACCGCTGCCTAAATCATTAATCGCTAATATGGTTAAGTTTAGGCTTAAAGCAATTAAAGAAGTTCAAGCAATTAAAAAAGTTAAATAGTGTTCTCAAGCAAAATGCTCATCTCATGAACAATTGCAGAATGATGAATTAGCTGTAATTTACAGTATGACTAATTTACAAGACCTCCATCAACTTTCATCAAAGCTTTCCAATACCGAAAAAATGCCTGTATTGTTTTTAGGTCATGGTAGCCCAATGAATGCTATTGAAGAAAATGAATTTGTAGTAGGCTTTAGAAATATTGCAAAGACATTGCCTACACCCAATGCCATCATTTGTATATCTGCGCACTGGTTTACCAATGGCACTAAAGTAACTGCAATGGAAATGCCGAGAACCATTCATGACTTTAGTGGATTTCCTCAAGCATTATCTCAAGTTCAATATCCTGCTAAAGGAAGCCCTATACTGGCAAAGGAAACCAAAGAATTGTTATTGCCTGCTTTAGTTGAATTAGATGAAAAATGGGGACTTGATCATGGCGCATGGAGTGTGATCAAACATTTATATCCTGATGCAAATATTCCAGTAATTCAATTAAGCATTGATTATACTAAATCGCCTCAATATCATTTTGAATTAGCGCAACAATTAAGTGCTCTTAGAAACAAAGGAGTGTTGATAATCGGAAGTGGTAATATCATTCATAATTTGCGATTAGCTGATTTTCCCAATTTTGATAAAGACAATTATGGATATGATTGGGCAATTGAAGCAAGAGCCAAATTCAACAATTATTTATTGGATGGAAATTATCAACCATTGATCGATTACGAAAAGCAGTCTAAAGCTTTTCAATTAGCCATACCTACTCCTGAACATTATTTGCCTATGATCTATGCTTTAGGATTGCAGCAGAAAAATGAACCCCTCGCTTTATTCAATGATAAATTAGTTGCCGGGAGTTTGAGTATGACGAGTTTGAAGATAGGGTAGTAATCATTTTATTTTATTGATATAATCAAAGCTTTTATTTTGTATTATTGAATAATAGAATTCATTCCTAGCTGACATTTTTAAACAAGCATTATGAAAAGATTTTTTTTCATTTCAATCATTATTTTACTTTTTTCCTGCAATAATCAATCGAAGGAAGATAAATTAGCATTAAGGCTATCCCAATCCAAAAGTTTCATTGAGTTGATGCAAAGCTCACTTAAAATGGCTGATGAAATAAAAGTAGCTAAAAAGGACACGTCTTTAATGAATAAGTATAAAGACTTAGATTCAATATCAAGAAGAGATTCCTTGCTAAAACATTTATATCATTCAGATGTTTTTGTAAATTATAGTCTAAAAATGGCTGAGTCATCTAAACAGGTCAATTTTGAATTTCCTGAACTGCAAAAACTTCCAAAGGATACTAAATCAAAAGTTTGGAGAAAAGCCGCTTCTATTTTTATGGCCAATCAACCTATAAAATAATTCTTGGGTGTTATAGCTTTTATGCTGTCTTGCTTCCTTTAATAAATTCAACTTATGAGATTAAACACTAAAATTGACACCAATTTTTGACACCAATTCCAAATAAACACTTAACTCAGAGACTATTTTTTATAGATGAATGCTGGGATTGTCGGCTCGCTTCGCTTCGCCGACTTCCCTCTGAATTGAGCTAGCGCAAATCTCTTTTAAATAGTAGGGCTTTTTATTGTGATATGGTTCGCAGAAGAAGTCGCATACAAACACTCGCTTCAAAAGTTCTCGCTTCGCTCGTGTACTGTTGTTCGTAAAAGCTCGATCAAGCTAGCTTGTCTCGCTTTCACTCCAACATTACTTAATACTTTTTCAGCTCGTTCGGTTCCGCCTTCGTGTATCCGCACAAAAAAAGCCCCGACTTTCGTCAGAGCTTTGTGATCCCGCTGGGACTCGAACCCAGGACCCATACATTAAAAGTGTATTGCTCTACCAACTGAGCTACAGAATCTGAAATTTCGATACGTATATCTGATTTCGGGTTGCAAAAATAGGGCAATTTAAACGGTAGCCAAATTTTTATCTATCTTTTTTATGTAATTTATCCACTTATGTAGATAATCTTCTGCTTACATTTGTTTGATTTTAAACTCTTTAAATATGTCTGCTTTCAACAATAAAGTGGTTGTAATTACCGGTGGATCCGATGGAATCGGTAAAGCCTTGGTAGAATTATTCCTCCAGGAAGGAGCAAAAGTGGCTACCTGCGGGCGTAATTACGATAAATTATACAAGCTTCAAGCCGATCATTCTGGCAAGCCCTTGGTAATTCATGCCGCTGATGTAAGCAAAGAACATGACTGTATTCAGTTTATGGAAGTGGTGATCAAACAATTTGGCACGATCGATATCTTGATCAATAACGCCGGTATTTCTATGCGTTCGCTCGTTTCCGATGTTGCATTAGATACCATTCGCAAAGTAATGGACATTAATTTCTGGGGAACAGTGTATTGCACCAAACTGGCTTTGCCCTATATCATTAAAAACAAAGGAACGGTGGTGGGTGTTTCGTCCATTGCAGGATACAGAGGCCTTCCTGGAAGAAGTGGTTATTCTGCTTCTAAATATGCGGTGAATGGATGGTTGGAATCTCTGAGAACCGAATTACTCGATTCGGGTACCAATGTAATGTGGGTTTGTCCTGGATTCACCACATCAAATATTCGCAATGCTGCTTTAAACAAAGATGGCAATGCACAAGGCGAATCTCCAATGGATGAAGGTGCAATGATGAGCTCAGAAGAATGCGCCATGCACATTCTCAAAGCCATCCAAAAAAGAAAGAGAACCCTTGTACTCACTTTTACTGGCAAACGTACAGTTTTTATGAACAAGTTTTTTCCTTCTTTAACCGATAAAATGGTTCGAAAATTTTTCTTCAAAAACGATGAGTTGGTGAAATAACTTTTAGTCATTTGGCGTTTAGTTTGTAGCATGCCCATCCTTACGTTGTCAACCGATATTGGCCAGCGAGATTATATCGTTGGTGCCATAAAAGGGCAGTTCCTGCATTCAATGCCCACCCTCAACACGGTTGATATCACTCACTATTTATCTCAAACCAATTTTCCGTTAGCTGCTTATACTTGTAATAATGCCATAAAATTTTATCCGGATGGCACTTATCACCTTATATTGGTGAACGTTTTTGAAGCAGTGCATGATCATTTTTTAATTGCTTTTTACAATAATCAATACATTATTTGCCCCGACAATGGCCTCATTACTATGATTGCAGGGGAGAAGCCCAAAGAGATCGTGAAAATTCCTGTTTCTATCAATGCAGATTTGCTCACCATCACTTCGGATATTGCAGCTGCTGTGTTTAAATTAGAAGAGTATAAAAAATTATCATCAGTAGGGGCATTTGCCAATGAAATTGTTGAGAAATATCCTTTAAGGCCTACTGCTGGCCCTGATTGGATTGAAGGGCAGATCTTATTCATTGATAATTTTGAAAATGTAGTGATCAATATCACCCGTAAAGATTTTGAAGAACATGGCAAGGGCCGCAAATTCAAAATCATGTTCAAAAGAGATGAAACAATTGAAAAATTGTCCAATAACTATGCAAGTGTTCCTGAACACGAAAAAATGGCCTGGTTTAACTCTGCCGGTTACCTCGAAATTGCCCTGCGTAACGGAAATATGGCCGGCCTGTTTGGCCTTCAGGGCTATAGCGAACAAATGCAGAAATCGGGCGCTTCTGCCGGAAACAAGTGGTTTTACCAAACAATTCGGGTTTTCTTTGAGTAATGCCTTCATTCTCATTTTTCCGTTTCATCAATAGCGAGTATTTTTGCAGCCTCAAATTCTTTATACAATCAATTAATATTGGTAATTATGGCATATGATGTAATTGTTCTCGGTAGTGGTCCTGGTGGGTATCCTGCTGCTATCCGTGCGTCTCAATTAGGCTTTAAAGTAGCGATCATTGAAAAAGAAAGTTTAGGTGGCGTTTGTTTAAACTGGGGTTGTATTCCAACCAAAGCTTTAATTAAAAGTGCGCAGGTATATGAATACATGAAGCATAGTGCCAATTATGGTATCAATGCAACTGGCGTTCAACACGATTTTGGTGCTGTGGTAAAAAGAAGCAGAGGTGTTGCCGATAAAATGAGTAAGGGTGTTCAGTTTTTGATGAAGAAAAATAAGATCGATGTGATCATGGGCTATGGTAAAGTAAAAGCCAAAGGCCAGATTGAAGTGACCGCTGCTGATGGATCTAAACAAATAGTGGAAGCTAAAAATATCATCATTGCCACTGGTGGAAGAAGCCGTGAATTACCTAACCTCAAACAAGATGGTGTTAAAGTAATTGGTTACAGAGAAGCAATGGTATTGCCTAATCAGCCAAAGAGTATGATTATTGTAGGAAGTGGTGCGATAGGTGTGGAGTTTGCTTATGTGTACAATAGCATGGGTACCAAAGTAACCATCGTAGAATTTTTACCTAGAATTGTTCCTGTTGAAGACGAAGACATTTCTAAAGAATTAGAGAAGCAGTATAAGAAAATGGGCATCGATATTATGACCAATGCTTCTGTTGAATCTGTAGATACTGCTGGTGCTGGTGTAAAAGCCTTGGTTAAAAAACAAGATGGTTCAACCGTTGTGTTAGAAGCAGACATCGTATTGAGTGCTGTTGGTGTAGTAGCCAATATTGAAAATATCGGTTTAGAAGAAAACGGAATTAAAACAGAGAAAGGAAAGATCGTTGTAGATAAATATGGTCAAACTTCTGTAGCAGGTATTTATGCTATCGGAGATTGCTCTCCTGGTCAGGCTTTGGCGCATGTGGCTGCAAAAGAAGGCATCAATGCTGCAGAACATATTGGATACAACGAAAAGAAATTCCATCACTTGCCTGAAGCAATGGATTACAACAATATCCCTGGATGTACTTATTGTATTCCGGAAATTGCCAGTGTTGGGTATACCGAAAAACAAGCGAAGGATGCTGGTTATGAAATTAAAGTAGGTAAGTTTCCTTTCATGGCGAGTGGTAAAGCTAGTGCTGCAGGAGCAACAGAAGGTTTTGTAAAAGTTATTTACGATGCTAAGTATGGCGAATTCTTAGGTTGTCATATGATTGGTACCAATGTTACCGAAATGATCGCTGAAGCTGTAGTAGCTCGTAAATTAGAAACAACCGCTCACGAAATTTTGAATGCAGTGCATCCGCATCCAACAATGAGCGAAGGCCTTAAAGAAGCAACAGCTGCTGCTTACGGTGAAGCAATTGATATTTAATTGAAAAATAAGTTTAATACTATTATTGAAGGCCCTTTTTAAGGGCCTTTTTTATATACCAACTTACTTGTATTTAGCCCCTAATTCAGCCTTTTTAAGGCTAGGTTGGTATCTTTTTTTGATATATTTCTAGGAGGGTTATACTTTACATTTTAATTTAATCCGAAAATAAACAATTGTACTAAAATCGATTGCTTATCAAGATAATTTTACCCACCTTATGAATCAGTTGAAAGCAGATAAACTGTTCCCGGAACAGTTATTGAATTCATTGATTTTCTCTGTAGTTGTAACAGACCTCGGAGGAAGGTTCAAATATGTTAACCCCCTCTTCCAGTATAAATTTTCTCATCTCAGTTCAGATTTCTCTCAACTCAATTTTGCACAAACCGTTTATGCTGATGATGTAAAACTGTGTAATGATGCAGCTAAAGAATGTATCAAGCATCCTGATAAACATATTACCGTTACGGTTAGAAAACCTTCAGAAGGTGAGGATTATTTTTGGACTACCTGGGAGATTTCTGTGTTAAAAAATGAAGATGGTTCGGTAGCAGGAATTGTATCGATCGGGCATGATGTAACCAATACCCAATCGGTCATCAACAAAACATCGGATCTTACGGATAGTGTAAAAACAATTCTCAATCAACAGTTACAAAAATTTGTTGATCATATTCCAGGTGTTTTGTACCGTTTTATTGCGGATGAAAATTATACCATTGAGTTTTTCAGCGATGGGATTGAATCACTTACGGGTTATACTAGTACGGAGCTTTCTATCAATCGAAAAGCCGGATATAATCACCTAATTTTTAATGATGATTTATTGATGGTAAACAATGCTATTGAATTAGCCATTGCCAATAAGCATAAATATGAATTAGAGTATCGTATTCATCATAAAGACAAAGAAATTCGTTGGGTGTTTGAAAGAGGTGGCGCTGTGTATGATGCAGAGCAAAATATAACTTATATCGACGGAAGTATTTTTGATGTTACTTCCCGTAAAAAAGTAGAAGCTGCTTTGGAAAGAAGTGAAGATGAAGTAAAACGCCTGGCATTAGTAGCGCATAATACAACCAATTCAGTTTTAATTGCGGATGTAAATCAACAGATCATTTGGGTGAATGATGGGTTTACCAGAATCAGTGGGTATACATTAGAAGAAGTGCGTGGAAAGAAAATCGGTTATTCCTTAGAAGGTCCTAAAGTAGACCAAAAAGCAAAAACCCGTTTACAATATTCACTGGACAATAAATTGTCTTTTAAAGAGGAATTTTTAAGTTATACCAAATCGGGAAACCCTCTTTGGTTGGAAGTAGATTGCCAGCCTTTGTTTGATGAAAACAATGTGCATATTGGCTTTATGTCGATAGAAAATGATATCACCCGAAGACAACAAGCGCAATTGGATCAGGAAGAATTATTGCAAAGACTTACTTTGGCAACTGATTCTGCACAAATTGCCATCTGGGAAATTGATATTGCAACCAATCATATTATTTGGGACGATAAAATGTTTGAAATGTATGGATATGAAAATGATCCTACCTTTCCTCCCTATAAAATTTGGAAACGTTCTTTGCATCCCGACGATTTAGAAATGATGCAAAGAATAATCGGTCAATTGATTGATGGTAAACGCGAAATTGATTCTGCAATATATAGGATCACTACTCCCAATGGTAGAGTAAGGCATATTGAATCTCATGCGATTGTAAAAAAATCTCCTTCAGGTAAGATTCTTCGCTTGATCGGTACCAATAGAAATATCACTGATGATATTGTTGTTCAAGAGAAATTGAAAACACAGAACAAAGTATTACGCGATATTGCTTTTATTCAATCACATGAAGTAAGAAGACCATTGGCCAATATTTTGGGAGTGATAGAAGTGCTCAATAGCAGTAATTCCGTGAACAACAAAGAGATCTTTGATCACTTGATCGAAAGCGCCAATGAACTAGACATGCAGATCAGGAGCATTGTTAAGAAAACCAATAATCTCGACGGGTTAATGGCCAGCTAGCTTTTGAGCAACTGCTTCCGTTTAATTACCGAATACTTTCTTCAATAAATCACTTGTTCTTGCTACCGGATTCTTTCTGATATTCTGTTCTTCTACTGCGATCTGTGTAAATATACCAGCCAAAGATTTTTCAGTAACATATCCTGCCAAGTCTGGATTGATTTTCTTCAAACTGAATTTATTATAGGTAGACACCAGACTATTCCATTGCTTGGTAGCGTCGGTACTTTCTAAAGACTTTTCAATAACTGGTCTGAATGATGTGGTTAATTCTGCAGTTGTTTTTTGTTGTAAATAGGCTGTTGCAGATGTATCGCTTCCTTTTAATATACCAATAGCATCAGTTACGGTCATTTGCTTAATGGCATTGGTGAAAATTGGAGTGGCGTTTTTACATGCATCTTCTGCTGCTCTATTCATACTCAAAATAGCATCGTCTACCTGTTTGCCCATTCCTAAATTACGCAATGTGTTTTCTATTTTTTTTGCTTCTGGAGGCAATAAAATTTTAATGGCTGCATTGGCAAAAAATCCATCGGGCTTAGACAATAAATTCGTACTATTTACTGCACCTTTTGTTAATGCCTCTTTTAATCCATTGGCAATATCAGCAGTATTTTGTGCACTCAACTGAAAACTTAAAAAAGCAAAAACGATTACAATAACTGATTTCATATGATTGGGTTTGTTTAATTTCCAAATAATTAGCCCTGCCAGTATTACTAGCAAACCGTATGCCGAAACCTGGGGCTTGAGAGAAATGCCATAATAAATAATCCATGCATTGATGGCTAAAAAAATCAAGGGAGGCAATGGATATAGCGGCGTTTTATAATTGCTAAAATGAGTTGCTTTGTTTTTTCTAATAATGAATATGCCCGCTACTGCAAGTGATGTGCAAATGCTCAATAAAAACCCTACCAAGTCAATAATGAATTGAAACTGATTCAACCAAATTAACAATAAGGTAATCCCACTCTGTGTGTAAACTGCCAAATAGGGGATGCCCTGCCTGTTTTTCTTTTGCAGAAAACTAAAATAAGAAATGGATTTTCCTATTTCTGCCGTAACCCTAGGACCTGCGAATGTCATAGCACTGGCAGTACTCATTAAAGTAATGCTGATAAAAATACTCATGATGATGGCTCCATGTTTTCCGAATAAATGGTCGGCTGCAATAAATCCAACATTCATTTTCCCCTTCAATTCTGCAGCAGGTGCTGATAATAAAAAAGCATAATTCAATAACAAATACAAGAGTGTTACCAATATAGTTCCTACCAATAATGCAATAGGTAAATTTCTTTCAGGTTTCTTTATTTCCCCGGCAATATAAGCTGCAGCATTCCATCCTGTATATGCATAGAGTACCCAATACAAATTCACTGGAAATTTTCCTGAATGGGTAATTTCTTGAATCGCGGTTTGATTGATTGAAATATTAGGTAATGGATAGTCTGATAAAAAAAATGCAGCAGCTATGATAAAAACAATGATCGATAAATTGAGCATTGTTGCCAACTGTTGAAATCTTGCACTGATGGTATGCTTAGATGAATGCAGCATCGTTAAAGCCACTAATACAATGATTGAAATAATGATCGGTGGTGTATTCGGAAAAATAATTGCACAATAATTGCCTATGGCAATGCAAACAATGGCTACCGGTGCTGCAAATCCTGCAAGTGTAGAAATCCATCCTGCTAAAAATCCTGCTAAAGGGCCATAGAGCTTTCCCAAGAAATTCATTTCACCTCCATTGTCCGGAAAAACAACAGCCAGTTCTGCATAAACCAATGCGCCTGATAATGCAATGATTCCACCTATCAGCCAAAGAAATAAAATACTGGTGGTGCTTTGAAAATCCATCAATTGAAATCCCAGACTAGTATAAATACCAGATCCTATCATATTGGCAATAACCAAGGCAATGGCTGTGAGTAGGCTTAAATGTCTTGTTTTAAACATGAATTAGAGGGAGTGTTTTACCACAGCTTCTCTTAAATGAACTAGTTTTTCTAATAAAGCAGGTAATAAATGCAATGGCAACATATTCGCTCCATCGCTTTTTGCCACTGCTGGGTTAGGATGCGTTTCTATAAATAATCCATTGGCTCCTGTAGCAATTGCTGCTTTTGCAATAGTGCTGATCATGCCCGGATTACCTCCTGTTACACCACTCGTTTGATTGGGCTGTTGCAATGAATGTGTGCAATCCATAATCACAGGAACTTGTTGTTCTTGCATGATAGGAATATTTCTGTAATCAACTACCAGATCTTGATAACCAAAAGTATTGCCTCTTTCAGTAAGCATTACTTTTTCATTGCCAGCTTGTTTGATTTTATCAACGGCAAATTTCATTGACGCACCACTCAAAAACTGTCCCTTCTTTACATTCACTATTTTTTGCGTTTCAGCAGCGGCCAATAATAAATCGGTTTGCCTGCACAAAAAAGCGGGGATCTGTAAAATATCTATAAATGGGGCTGCCATGGCTGCTTCTTCATGTGCATGTATGTCGGAAGTAGTTGGTAACTGATAGGTTTCGCCCACTTTTTTGATCAAGGATAAACCGTTATCATCTCCAATTCCAGTAAATGAGTTGGCACTGGTTCGATTGGCTTTTCTATAACTCGCTTTAAATACATAAGGAATTCCCAATTGTTTGCATGTGGCATATACTTTGTCGGCAATCTCCATCACCAATTCTTCGCTTTCTACTACACATGGCCCTGCAATTAAAAAAAAGGAATTCGGGTTGTACTGTTGTTTATTGAATAATTCCTGTAAATAAGCTGGAAGCATTTTGCGTGTTTAATATGAGTAACAAAAATAGCGTAAACCATGATAAATTGATAGCATTATTGCCTAACCATCTGTTAATTGATTCTGCTATATACTTTATAAAGCCTATCAACTTATATTTGCTCCTATAAACGATTGAATATGCCCAATAGAAAAGACAAGATTCTGGTAATTGGCGCTTCTGGCCAAATTGGTGTAGAATTAACCATGGCTTTAAGAAAGCAATATGGGAATAATAATGTGGTTGCTTCAGATTTAAGAGAAGAAAACCCATTATTGCATGGCACAGGACCTTATGTGAGTTTGGATGTAATGAACAAAGAAATGTTGCATGTACAAGTGATTCGCCAGAACATTACCCAGATCTATTTATTGGCGGCTATTCTTTCTGCAACAGGGGAAAAAAATCCCAACCTTGCTTGGCATTTGAATATGCAAGGCTTATTAAATGTCTTGGATATTGCGCGCGAAGAAAATTTGCATAAAGTATATTGGCCAAGCAGTATTGCTGTTTTTGGACCAACTTCTCCCAAAATAAATTGCCCGCAAAAAACAGTGATTGAACCTAGTACCGTTTATGGAATCAGTAAATATGCGGGAGAGTTCTGGTGCAATTATTATCACCAGCGTTTTGGTGTAGATGTAAGAAGTATTCGTTACCCCGGATTAATTAGTTATAAATCGGCCCCAGGTGGTGGTACTACAGATTATGCTGTTGAAATTTATTCGGAAGCATTGGACAATAAAAAATACAATTGCTTTTTAAAAGAAGATACTTATTTGCCAATGATGTATATGCCCGATGCCATTCGTGCAACTATGGAATTAATGAATGCACCAGCTAAAAGTATTTCTGTTAGAACTTCTTATAATGTAGCTGGTATGAGTTTTTCGCCAAAGGAAATTACCAATAGTATCCAACAACATATTCCAGATTTTACCATCAATTATAAACCAGATTCTCGACAGGCAATTGCAGATAGCTGGCCTCAAAGCATTGATGACAGTGTTGCTCATCAAGATTGGGGATGGAAACCTGAATTTGATTTAGCTAAAATGACAAAAGATATGTTGGATAATCTTGCATTAAAAACGGAAGCCTAATCCCAAATTCAATCCCCTGATTCCAGCCCAAGGGCCATCTGTAGAAATTTGAGCACCATTGGCTGTTACTGTACTGGTAAAAGTAAATGGATCGGTCTTAATGCTTTTTAAATTGTCTCTTAAACTTTGTTGTTCGAATGGACTCAACGGAGCAGCAAAATTTAAATCGCCATTGCTCTTGCCATAGTGGAATCCTATGATTTGAAAATCAAGCACCAGTTTTTTAAGTAACTGAAACTGATAACCGATGAGTAATCCAGCACTGGTTGATTTTATTTTTCCAGTAAAATCAGCATCTTTAGATGCTGGAGGAACAGTGCCATTGCTGCTATATTTAATCGGAGCACTTACATCGAATGTGGCAAATCGTAAATAGGGAGCCAAATAGAAACCTTTCATTTTCTTAAAGCTTAAATATATACGAGGCTCGATCGTTATTGCAGAATTCCCCATCTGGAATCTGTTAAAATTTATTTCATTGCTATTGATTAAATCTTGAAATTCTTTTTGATAGGGTACATTCCCATAAGGCATTTTTCGATAGCTCAAACTAATAGACAAGTTTTTATAAATATGACGCTCATAAGAAAAATGGTAATTGTTCAAGGCCATTGATGATAAATTCCATTTTACGATATTGCTCCCGCCAATTAAACTTTGCGCATTAACAATAAAGGGTGTAAGCAGTACAAACAAGAATATTTTTTTCATAGGATTATGGTGTAACTAAGTCTATAACAGTTCTATTTTCTAAAATGGATAATGTATTGTCTCTAACTTCTTTCATGATTTTATTCAAGCCACATTTTTTTTCGTTGCAATCTGCACATTTTTGATAAAAATGTAAGCTAACACATGGGAGCAAAGCAATGGGCCCTTCAATCAATCGCATAACAGTAGCTAGTTGAATAGTAGATGGATCTTGATTAAAATAATAACCACCGCCTTTTCCTTTTTTACTATTTAAAATGCCTGCTTTTCTTAACTCCAATAAAATGGATTCTAAAAATTTGATTGGTATTTTTTTCTTCTTTGCAATATCTGCAATCAAAAAAGGACCCGCATTAATCTGTTCTGCCATATAAGTAAGGGCCTTTAATGCATATTGCGTTTTTTTTGATAGCATGGCTTCTCGTGATTTTTTTGTTTCTTTGCTCAAATTAAAATTATGCACAAATCTTCAAAGAATTTCATATTGGCGTTTGTATTTCTACTGATAGGGCAAACTAGTTTTGCTCAATTTAAATTACCTCACTTACAATTGATCTTAAATGCCAATTATGCTACCCCAACTAGTTCATCATTTTCAGATTTTAATAATGGAGGACTTGGAATTGAAGCAGGTGCAGGGTTAGGATTGGGTTCTACTATGTTGATGGGTACGGCAGGATACCAGCGTTTTGGAGCAACTGTAAGCAATCCTGCTGGTTCATTGAATATTGCTACGCTTAAAGGAGGTATACGACAATATTTGTTATTAGGCAGGTTATTTGTTTTAGGAAATATTGGAACGGCTATTCAGAGTTACTCTACTTCTGGAGTAAAAGGCGATAATTTAATGTATGAGTATGGTGGAGGTGTGAGATTATTTGGTTTAGAACTGCAGCTTACCCAAAGTCATTGGCAACAACCCATTAATGTGGCCGCTTCAAGTGCTTTCAATGTAAAAGTTGGATTTTCCTTTAAACTATAATCCCAGCACTTCTTTCATTCCAAAAATACCTTTTTTGCCTACGGCAAATTCAGCAGCTTTTACTGCTCCGCCTGCAAAGCCAATTCGGTTATGGGCTGTATGGATAATTTCTATATCATCAATTGCAGAGCTGTACCTTACATGATGAGTGCCTGGTGCTGGATCAATTCTTTCTGATGCAATAAAGAGTTCATTTGCATGGGTTGAGTGTTCATCGGAGGTCCATGCGTTTTTCCTTTGCAAATTGTCCATCACTTGTTCTGCTAAACTAATGGCAGTTCCGCTAGGAGCATCTTTTTTCTGTGTATGATGAATTTCTTTCAATGTTACATCATACTCAGGATATCCGTTCATTAATTTGGCCAGATATTTATTTACTTCAAAAAAAAGATTCACGCCAATACTATAATTACTTGCATAAATCAATGTTCCATTTTTATGATGGCATTCATTTTTTATTGCATCCCATTCACTTAACCAGCCAGTAGAACCACAAACTACAGGAATGCCTGCTTCAAAACATTTCAGGATATTACCAACAGCACTATGTGGCCCAGTAAATTCAATAGCCACATCGGCTTTTGCCAAGTTGGTTGAGTTTAAATCAGCAGCATTGTCTACATCTATTTTTAATACAATTTCATGACCTTTTTCTACTGCAATTGCTTCAATGGCTTTGCCCATTTTTCCGTATCCTATCAATGCAATTTTCATAATCAAATATTTTTAGTGGTGCACTATCTGGCTAATGCTAAAGGCTTCTTTGTATGTTCTCTTAAATTCAATGATACAGTTAATGCAGGTGTTCTTGTATAGGGGTTAAATGTTGGATTGATCTGCATACTTAAATCATTACTTACATTAAACTGTTTTAAATGTGCAAATACAGTAGCATCGGCAACCTGTAAACCCCATGCCAATAAGAAAAATAATATGGCATAATCCCTGTCTCGTCGGAATTGATTGCGATAATTCTGTAATGAACCGATGCTTAAGTTCACTAATTCCGGGTCAATGGCTGCGAGATCGCTGCTATCTCCATTCTGGGCTTTGAATTTAGCTTCGTAAGCGAATTTTGTTTTTTTGTAATAATTGTTATTGTAAATAAATGCAACAGTAGGAATGGCAAGCACTCCATATACAATCGGGATTTTCCAGTACTCATGGTTATAAGCCTGACCCCAGCCAGGTAAAATAGCAGAACGCCTTGTAGCAATTCTTGGGCTATGTCCTGCAAGAATAATCGAATCCTTGATTCTTTTTTTAATTTTTGTAGAGTCGATTGGAGGAATAGTCGGTGTTGCAATCTCAGCTGAAATTGGTTGAACAATTTTACTTGTGTCTTTTGTTTGAGCTTGGGCTTGGGAGAATGAAATGAAACACCCAAGAACTACAATAAAAAAAGCTACTTTTTTTTTCAAACTAAACATTAGCTCACCGTTACATTCATTAAATCCAATAATTTATTTAATTCATCGAGCGAATAATATTCAATGTTGATACTACCGTACCCTTTTTTGTTATGGGTCATTTTAACTTTTGTGCCAAAATGCGATGCTAAATTATCTTCAATTTTTTTATAAGCAGGAGGGAGGTCAGATTTTGAAGTACTTGCACTTGGGCCATTCGATCCGCCCTTGTATAATTTTCTTACCAACTCTTCCGTTTGCCTTACACTCAATTCTTTTTGCTGAATTTCTTTAAATACAAATAATTGCTTGTCGATGGTGTCTATATTAACTAATGCCCTTGCATGACCCATCGTTAAAGTATTATTTCGAACAGCAGATAAAATATCTGGTGGTAATTTGAGTAATCGAATATAATTGGTAACCGTACTTCTTTCTTTACCCATTCTCTCAGCAACCTGTTCTTGAGTATAGTCCAACTCTTCCATCATCCTTTTAAAACTCAATGCCATTTCAACTGCATTCAAGTTTTCTCTTTGGATATTCTCTAAAAGCGCTAGTTCCAATAATTGTTGATCGTTTGCAACGCGTATATACGCAGGAACATCTTTTAATCCAGCAATTTTTGAAGCCCTGAATCTTCTTTCTCCTGCAATTAGCTGGTATTTACCATTGGCTAATTTGCTGACTGTTAAAGGCTGAATAATATCATGCAATCTTATAGAAGTGGCGAGTTCTTGTAGAGACTGTTCATCGAAATCTCTTCTTGGCTGCTTCGGATTCACTTGAATATCTGCCAAATTAATCCTGCTGCTGGTAGTTGCTTGTTCTACTACTTCCGATTTAAGACTTCCGGTTGTATTTTTTAAATCTGTATCAATATTTTGTAATAAAGAGCGTAGCCCTTTACCAATCAAATCTTTATTTTGCTTAGGTGTGGTCATTGTTCAGTTCAATTATCGCTTTATTCAATTATCCTATCCTGATTGGATATTTTTGTCATCCCATTGTTCTGCAAAATTTCCTTTGCGAGATTTAAATAATTCACAGATCCTTTACTTTCTGCATCGTACAAAATAACTGGTTTTCCTACACTAGGGGCTTCACTTAATCTTGTATTTCTATGAATGATGGTAGAAAAAACCATATCATCAAAATGCCTTCTTACCTCACTCACTACCTGGTTGCACAATCTTAATCGACCATCATACATAGTCATTAATATCCCTTCAATTTGCAAGGCCGGGTTTAATCTGTTCTGTACAATTTTGATAGTATTCAATAATTTACCCAATCCTTCCAAGGCAAAAAATTCGCATTGTACAGGAACTACTACACTATCCGAAGCAACCAATGAGTTCACCGTAATTAATCCAAGAGAAGGAGAGCAGTCAATAATAATAAAATCATATTTATCCCTAACCGCATCTAAAATTCCCTTCATTACATTTTCGCGATTGGGATAATTAATCATTTCTATTTCTGCACCTACCAAATCAATATGCGATGGAATGATGTCCAAATTAGGAACATCACTTTTTAAAATTACCTCATTGGCTGTAACATTATTCACCATACAGTCATATAGACTATTGGTGATATTGTGTAAGTCAAATCCTACCCCTGTTGTGCTATTCGCCTGAGGGTCGGCATCTACCAACAATGTTCTGTATTCCAATACTGCTAAACTAGCCGCCACATTAATGGCTGTGGTTGTTTTACCTACTCCTCCTTTTTGATTGGCTACTCCAATAATTCTTGCCATAGTTATTCGCTTTTCCTTTTTTGCAAGCTTCCAAAAATACGGCATCAGGCACAGCTATCAAACAATATTCTCTAAAGCCTTTAACCAAATGCGACTAAGTTTTCAACATTGGTGAACAGGATGCAATTTTAACCTATTTCGGAGGGGCTTTTGCTATCTTTAGGCCCATTTTAACTGATTTTTATGCGAAATTCTGGTGCTTTTTGGATAATTGCCTTAGTGATGTTTTTGTTGGACTGCTATGTTTTTCAAGCGGTGAAAGTAGTAACCCAGCCTCTTTCGGAACGTTGGAGGGTCATCATTCATTATGGATATTGGGTAGTTTCTATTCTTACTTTGGCAGCTTTACTGTCATTTCCCTTTATTCAAGTATTGCAAACTTCAAAAGTTTATAGGAACTATGTTTTCGCCATTTTAGTGGGCTTGTTTTTAGCAAAACTAATTGGATCCCTTTTCTTTCTTACGGATGATATCAGACGTGGAGTAATTTGGACAATCAGTAAACTGTTTAGAAATACAGGAGGACAGTTTTTGGGAGATGGACAATTAATATCAAGATCCACTTTTTTGAGTTGGGCAGGTATTGGTGTTGGAGGAACACTTTTTGGTACTTTATTGTATGGGTTCGGCAATAAGTACAATTATCAGTTAAAGAAAATAACCCTGCCTTTTGCCAATTTACCCAAGGCTTTTGATGGATTTAAAATTATTCATATCAGCGATATTCATAGTGGAAGTTTTCAAGATACCAAAGCGGTTGAACGTGGTGTAAATATGATTCTTGCAGAGAAAGCCGACCTTATTCTATTTACGGGAGACCTGGTGAATGATCGTGCCGATGAAATGAATGAATACAAGAATGTATTCAATCGCTTAACATCACCTCATGGGGTTTTCAGCACTTTAGGTAATCATGATTACGGCGATTATGTAGCATGGCCTGATGCTTCGGCCAAAACTGCCAACCTTAATAAACTCAAACAAGTGCATGCTGATATGGGTTGGAGATTGTTAATGAACGAACACCATATTATTGAAAAAGAAGGCGACCAGATTGCATTATTGGGGATAGAAAATTGGGGAGCAAAGGGAAGATTTCCGAAATATGGTAAAATGAACGAAGCCTATCCTGGTACTGAAAAAATTCCTTTCAAAATTTTGTTGAGTCATGATCCCAGCCATTGGGATGCTCAGGTTAAAACTGAATACCCCGATATTCAACTCATGTTGTCTGGCCATACACATGGGATGCAGTTTGGATTAGAGAATCCTTATTTTAAATTTAGTCCCGTACAATGGATGTATAAACAGTGGGCTGGATTATATGAAGACGGAGATCAAAAACTCTATGTGAATCGTGGGTTTGGATTTTTGGGATATCCAGGTAGGGTAGGGATATTGCCTGAGATTACTTTGATTGAATTGAGAACGAAGAGTTAAGAAAGAAGAATTAAGAATTAAGAAAGAAGAATTAAGAATTAAGAAAGAAGAATTAAGAATTATGAATGAAGAGTTAAAAGTTATGAATTTAAAGTTAAGAGTTATAAAAATCTCAGAGACTTCAAACAATAACCAATAACTGAAATATTTGGCATGATGATTGTCTTAAAGAAAGAAATCATCTGTATGAAAAAGTATGTTGTTTTCCTTGTATCATTTTTTTTGATTGGTGTTATTGCACAAGCGCAAGCAGGTTTTAGATTGGGTGTAAAAGCGGGCGCTAACCTCAGTCAAATTTCCGGTCAAAGTTTTAATAGTGGATTTGATCTTTCCTATCATTTGGGAGGTTTTGCCGAAATTGATTTAACCAAAAAATGGGGTATTCAACCCGAATTAATTTGGAGTCAATCTAAAACAACAAGAACTATTGGTTTCAATTCAATCTATCAAAATATAATAACTCCTGGGGCCGATCAGCAGATAAAACTGGATTATATATTAATACCGATTCTGTTGCGATATAATGTAGGGAAAATGGTTACACTCAATGCCGGGCCTCAGTTTGGCATTTTGATCAATCAGAATAATAACTGGTTGGTGAACGGCCAGAATGCGTTTAAGAATGGAGATTTCTCCATGGTATTTGGTGGCCAATTAAATTTAACTGCATTGAGAATCTACGGCAGGTATAATATCGGTTTGAATAATATCAACAATATAGACAACAAAGAAAAATTGACCAATCAACAAATTCAGTTGGGTGTTGGTATTCGTTTATAAGAGATCACCTATGATTGATCAACTGATGCAGCGCTGAACTTTTCAGCGGGCATCAGTTTTTTATTTTAAATAACTTCTTTATTTGTTGAATTTCCTTTTTGAATTTGCCCAATGAATCATTTTGTTCTTTGATGAAACTATTGTCTTCTAATTTTCCAACCACTTCATTCATCTCTGCAAAATTTTCATAGACCATTTTTCTAAATGGATTGGAATAGTCTTTTGCCCTCGAATCATAAATACTTTTAGTGATCCATTCTTTGGTATTAATTGCTGCGTCTAAAAAATAATTCAATTGATGTGCATCCATTTTAGATAATCGTATGCCACTGATCTCTTGTAAAGCTGCCAAACCATGTTCTCTTTTTTGAT
Source organism: Sphingobacteriia bacterium (assembly GCA_037129425.1). Lineage (GTDB taxonomy): Bacteria > Bacteroidota > Bacteroidia > Chitinophagales > Chitinophagaceae > Sediminibacterium. Next base: position 14,682 of record JBAXUV010000021.1, on the reverse strand, counting down.
GAGCATATTTGCTTCCCTTTAAAACATACTGGTCATGTACCTCATCCCAGTTTTTTACTTTATCGGTAGTAATTTTATTTTTTAAATCAGCAACTTCTGATGCAGGCATTAATTGACCTCCTACATTTACCCATTCATTTAAAACAAGTTTTCGAGGAATTGATTTATTTAAATCTATGATATTGTTTGTCTTATTGGATTGAATTAACTGAATGAGTTGTTCAATTCCATAGTATAAAACAATATCTTCAAAAATAGTATAAGCTTCTAAAACCTTGACCAAGACTGTATCCCGCTTACTGTTTTCAATATCATTTGCTACAATATGAAGCTGAGAAACTATTTTATTTTTACTTTTTAGTAATAATCTTCCCACTTCCATTGCTTCATTATCTGAATCAATACTGCTTTTTTGACTCAATAGATAGGCTCTTCCTGTATACAGTTCCATCAATTCCAGTGCATTGAATATTTCATTGATAGAGTCGGGTGCTAAATAATGATATTCTAACTCCTGCGTTTTAAATGTTCTTCTATCTCTATCGGTATACTTCCATGCATTGCGCGCTAATGCGTACATATTGTATAAAAACCAATAAGCAGGCATGATCGTAAGTTGGTCATTATGAACATCATTGCTTATTAAAGAGAATGGTATTTTGATATTTAATTCTGCTGGATAATCTCCTTTATTAACCATGGAGAAGGAAGCAAAAATGGAATTGTGTTTCAAACTCACGCAAAGTCCTGGCCAGAATCCTCTCCCCATAATAATTTCGCCATCTGCACTTCTGCTATTATGATTAGAGCCAATGGTTGCACCTGCAGCAATATTACTTTGCCCCATTACCAAAGCGGCACATAGGAACGAATTGTTATGATGCTGCTCATGTGCAGGAAATATCAATGAATTCAATACTTCGCAACAAGAGATGGTTGCATTCTGTCCTAAGTAAGAGTTAATTAATCTGGCCCCATATTTTAATTGTGAATGATCTGCCATGATAAAACGAACGGCTTTCACTCCATAGAATAATCTACAGCCAAATCCTATAATACCATTCACTACTTCACAACCTTCTCCAATCTGAGTTCTTCCTTCTGGACCAGAATTAACGGTTAAATTTTTAAGTTTATTCGCTCCTTTAAAATAAGCATCAGAGCCTACCCATACATCTTTAATGATTCCACAGTTTTTAATGACTGTCCTGTCGCCTACCTTGCCATAATAGCCTCTTTTATTGTCACATTTTTTCTCGGTAAAAGCCTTAAATTTTTCTTGTAATATTTTGTCGTCTCTAAATCTACTCCACAAAAAAGCATCACCCGGAAGCATGCCATTAAAAGGCATTACTTTTCTGCCCGTATTCTCATTGCAAATTTCCATCCAAATTCTTACAGATTCATCCTCGTCTTGTTTGATTATTCCTGTTCCAAATTTAGCATGGTTGGTGGTGATCAATTCATTCACATCAGCAATGATGGCTTCACTGCCAATAATATAATGCGACAAATAATGCACATAGTGTATAGAAACATTGTCTCCAAAATCGCAACTGATAATATTGGAATTATACAATCCAACAGGTGCTTTCAAATCACTAAAACTTAAGCAATAGGGCTCCAGTTTTCCAATTCTTACCAGGCCATAAAACTTGCAATTTTTTACCAGTTTTGGATCGAATGCATCCGATACCAATATATTATTCCAGTCATCTGAAGTATTGCCATTTCTTACCAACATCTCAATTTCTTCGGCCATTAACTGTCTGTAATGGATGCCGTTTTTAATTTGAATATTGCGTAAATAATATTCGTCTTTCCCTTTAGGTATATACTGATCTTTAATGAAATTATACCCTAAAGAATTCAGTGGAGTTTTGACAATATTGTTTTGTGGCATAGCAATCGTTAATTCTTCTATTTAATTTATTCTACTGTTACACTTTTTGCAAGGTTCCTTGGTTTGTCTACATCTAATCCTTTTGCTAGTCCAACATAATAGCTCAATAGTTGCAATGGAACAACGCTTAATAAAGGTGCAATTACTTCGTCTGCATCTGGTACCAGCATTACATCGTCGGCCATACCAGGAATAACATCATCTCCCACAGTAGCAACTGCAATTACTTTTCCTTTTCTGGCTTTAATTTCCTGCACATTCGACACTATTTTTCCATAATAAGAATCTTTTGTTGCAACAAACACTACTGGTAATTTTTCATCTACTAAAGCGATAGGACCATGTTTCATTTCTGCAGCAGGGTATCCTTCGGCATGTATATAAGAGATCTCTTTTAATTTAAGCGCTCCTTCTAAAGCAACAGGGAAATTATACCCCCTTCCTAAGAAAAGAAAATCAGTTGCGTCTTTGTATTTCTGGGCAATTCTTTGAATATTGGAAGTGTCTTGTAAAATGGCTTCTACTTTTTCTGGAACTGTCTCTAAATCGAGCATTAATTGTAAATATCTTTCTTCTGTAATAGTTCCTTTAGCAAAACCTATTTTCAAAGCCATCATCATTAATACTGCTAACTGTCCTGTAAATGCTTTGGTGCTTGCAACACCAATTTCAGGACCTGAGTGCGTATATGCACCAGCATGACTGAGTCGCGCAATACTGCTGCCTACTGCATTTACTACTCCAAAAATAAAAGCACCTTTTTCTTTTGCACTTTCTAATGCAACCAATGTGTCTGCTGTTTCTCCACTTTGTGAAATTGCAATGATTACATCACCAGGATGAATCACCGGATTACGATACCTGAATTCTGATGCATATTCTACTTCAACAGGAATACGACATAGTTCTTCAATTAAGTATTCAGCTACTAAACCAGCATGCCAGCTCGTTCCACAAGCCACAATCATGATGCGATTGGCTTTGATAAAAGCTTCCATATTGTTTTCAATTCCACCCATCATTATTTGCCCCGTTTTAGGTAATAATCTTCCGCGTAGGCAATCGAATATGGTACTTGGTTGCTCGTGAATCTCTTTCAACATAAAATGATCATAGCCACCTTTTTCTATAGCTGCTAGATCCATATCTAACTTGGTAATAAAGGGAGTTTGTTTTTCATTCCCCAAATTTTTAAGAATCAATTCGTCTGGTCGAACAATGGCAATTTCGTAATCATTTACATACACTACTTCTTTGGTGTACTCTATAATGGGAGACGCATCACTGGCTAAAAAATGTTCTCCTTTGCCAATGCCAATTACTAATGGACTTCCTTTTCTTGCAGCAATAATGGTTTCTGAGTCATCTTGCGAAATCAATAAAATACAATAAGCACCAACCACTCTTTTTAATGCTATTCTAAGTGCTTCTTCTAAAATACAATTATTGTTTAATTGAATGTCTTCAATAAAATTGAGCAATACTTCAGTATCGGTATCACTTTTAAATTGATAGCCTTTAGCTACCAATTCTTTTTTAATAGCGGTATAATTTTCGATAATACCATTATGGATCATCGCAAATTTGCCTGATTGAGACAAGTGTGGATGTGCATTTCTATCACTGGGTTCTCCATGAGTTGCCCAACGAGTGTGCCCAATTCCTTTATGAGAATGCATGTCTACGCTAAGCACACTTTCCTCCAATTCTGCAACTTTTCCTTTCTTTTTGTAAACGTTGATGGTATTATTATTCCAAAGTGCAACACCTGAACTGTCATAGCCCCTGTATTCCAGTCTTTTTAATCCTTTTAATACGATTGGATAAGCTTCTCTTGGTCCGGTATAACCTACAATTCCACACATAATTTTGTTTCTTTTATTGTTGCAAGATTAATTATTTTTAATGAATAAAGGCTTGTTTTTCAACAGTTCAGCCTGTTTTAACTGAATCTTTTCCATTATGAAAGAGGAGTTTGATTTCTCAAAAGACTATGTGTTGGCAAATGATTGCGTTATGTTGCGGCCTTTATTGCAGAATGATGCGGATTTGTTGGTCCATTTCGCGCTAAATGAACCTCAATTGTGGCAATATTCATTAATATCCGCAGCTGGAAAGTCTAAGATGGATAATTATATACAATCGGCCATAGAATCAAGGGATCAAAAAAATGGGTATGCGTTTATTGTTTTTGATAAACGTACCAATGAATATGCAGGTTCTACTCGATTTTATGATATTCAAATCAAGCATCAAACTCTTCAATTGGGTTATACCTGGTATGGTCAGCAATTTCAGGGTTCTGGTTTGAATGCAAATTGTAAATTCTTGATGCTTTGTTTTGCATTCGACAGAATGGGTTTTGAAAGAGTTGAATTTAGAGCGGATGTAAATAATGCGAGAAGCATTGCTGCTATGAAATCGATTGGCTGTACCGTGGAAGGGGTTCTCAAGAGTAATTTAATGAAAGAAGATGGTGCCCGAAGAGATTCTATTGTATTGCGCATATTAAAAGAGGAATGGAATGCTGGAGTAAAAGAATTGCTTGAGAAAAAATTTTGGGCTCATTAATTGCTACATTTATCAATCAAAAAAATCAAGTAAACAACATGAAGCATTTTTCAAAACAGGTTTTATTAATATTTATTTTTTTGATAGGTATTTCAGCTGCTTTAAATGCCCAGAATACCACTATCTGGATTGTTAGACATGCAGAAAAAGATACCAGTGCCGCTCAAAAAAGAGATCCGGAATTAACAGAGATTGGCAAACAGCGTGCGCTGGATTTAGCTGCTTATTTAAAAGGGCAGGAGCCTGATATGATTTTCTCAACCAATACTAAAAGAACAAGACAAACTGCTGCTCATTTTACAGCTAAAGTAAATACCTATGACCCCAGTTTAATTAAAGAATTTGCTCAGCGTTTGTTAGATTTTCAGAAAGGTAAAAAAATATTGATTGTAGGGCATTCAAATACTGTATTAGAAACCATTGAAGCATTAGGAGGTGCTCGCCCCGTAGCACAACTAACCGATGATGATTATGATTATATTTTTAAAATAACGCTTTCGGCTGAAGGTGGAATTGTTACAAAGGCTGATCATTATGGAGCTAAGCACCATATAGGGAATAATTAGTTCATGATTTATTAAACTAGGATAGCTCCAAAAAGTTTTATATTCGTTACATAAAAAAATAAAATAAAATGAAGAAGATTGTATTTGGTATTTTGTTGATCACTTCAACACAATTAATTGCCCAGTCTGGAATGAAAGACGATGTGGCAATCATTCAAAGTGTATATGGAAAGAATAAAAAAGATATTGTTGGTGCTTACATGAAATTAGCCGAACCTCAGGCTGCTGCTTTTTGGGCTGTGTATGATGCTTATGAAGTAGAAAGAAAAGCATTGGGTATGAAAAAGATGGAATTAATTAACGATTATGCTACAAATTTTGCAACACTTAGTGAAGAGAAAGCGGATGAACTAACAAAAGCAGCTTTGAAAAATAATATTGAAGTAGAGAAATTGATTTCTAAATACTACGACAAAACCAAAAAAGTTATTGGATCTGTAAACGCAGCTAAATTTGTTCAATTAGAAGCCTATTTACAGACATCTGTTAGAAGTGAAATTCAAGATGCAATTCCATTTATTGGAGAAATAGAGCGCTCTGCTCTTCCTAAGAAGAAAAATTAATAGACCAAATAAACTAAATGCAAGTAGAAAAGAGAATCTCCTTTTTTACTTGCATTTTATATTTTCGAATACCTTGTTTTGCAAAGCTGTAGCCGCGTTTCTAAAGTAGTTCACTTGATCTCCACTTGGCACATAGGAGAGTGATTCAAATGTTCTTCCATTTTGCAATCTGATAGATACCAACTTCTTGTTTGCGTATTTTTTATTTTCTGTTCCCTCTAAGTCAAATAATGAAACACCATCGCAATTGGGCTCATTCCAGGCTTTTAAGGTAAAACTGGTATTATCAGAAAATAAAAATAGTAGTTCATCCTTTTCCATACAACCGCCCATATTGCTGGACTTTACTATTAGACCGTTATAACTAATGACATTGTTCTTGATTCTCCAGCTAATGTCTATTTGAAAACTTTTCTTTCCTCCTTTACTGCAAATAAGCGGTTTTGACCCTTTTACGATTTGCTTTTTAGTAGTAGAATCGGTACAGATTTGTAAAGTATAGGGTTTTGGTAATGCATTGTTATTCTTCTTTTGTCCAAAAGCTGAAAAAATGGAGAAAAAAGTCAATGCGAAAAATATAAATTTCATTTTTTTAATTAAATTTAGCTATAAAATAAATAATATGAGAAAGTTAATGGGGTTTCTTTTAATGATTTTATTTTTTAACACACAAATCATTGGTGCAAGGCATTTTTCATTTGCAAATAATGATAAACTTCATGGTGCGATTTATGTTGGTCAAGTTCTAAACGACACTACAAACCCGGCTGAAAGAAAGAATAAATTTGCCATTTTACCCTTTCGAATCCTTATAGATAAGATTGTAGCCGCTGATGAGGAAGCTGTAAAAGGACAAACCAGTTCCAGTGAACTTTTCAAAGACCATACTGGAACATTGGAGTTACAAGATATAAGTCTTACAAATGCTAAACTTTTTAAGGCAGGAGTTACTCAAGTTAATTTTAAGGGGTATACTTCTAAAGAGTTTTGTGAAATTTTAGGTGTCGAATATGTAGTTCAAGTACTTGCTGAGATTACTTCAAAAAATGTTGCGAATACCAATTCAACGAGCACAAATAATGGAAATACCAGAACTACATTTACCAAGTCTTATAATGCAAAAGCACAAGTAAGTATTATTAATGATAAGGGAGATGTTGTTTATAATGAAACAAGAAAACCATTTTTCCTTTTAAAGGAATCTGGATCTTATTTTGCTTCAGTAGCATATTTACTGAAAAGATCGCCAATGTATAAATAATAAAATTGGATAAATGTAAGTTGTAACCAGCAAATGGGTAGCATTTTGATAATGTCTTATCCCTCTTATTTCATCATTATAGCTACACCCAATAAAATGATACCTGCACCTGCCATTTGTTGCATATTTAATTTTTCATCCAGAAAGTAGTAATTGGCGAGAACAATGAAGAGTAAAGAAATCAATGTTACGAAAGTGGTTAATGTAGTAGAAATACTGGCCAATCTGGGCACTTTTAGGAAACTATTGTTTAAAAACACATAACTAACCCTGGCGCAAATTGCCAACGTCATTGCCAGTATAAATTTCCAATTGAATAATAGCTTGATGATTGCTGACAGCTCTAGTAAGTTCCCTGAAATTAATGACCTGTCTCCCAAAAGAACAATGGAAAATGCATTGCATAAACAATAGATCAAAGTCCAAAATAGGATAATCAGTAGCATATAAAATGTTTAAATATCAATATCAATAATAAATCCTCCTCCAGTTAATGGAAATATATACTCCAGTAAATTGATGATTTTTTCGCATCCTTGAACAATTATTTTTTTGATTCCTTTTGATCGCAGAATCATTTCGGTATATTTTACATGATAGGGGATGATTTTCCAATTGCTGAATCCAGCAGTTCTACACAGGGTGTTCAGCGTTTTATAAGAATACACCTGGTAATGATCAATATGACAAGACTCTCTTTTGAAAAGTGCTAAAATAATATTTGATAGAGAAGTAGTATTGGGCGTTGAACAAATGATTTTTTTATTAGCGAATTCGCTTTTAATTAATTTAAAGAAATCAAGTGTATTGGGAATATGTTCAATCAATTCCCCCGCAATTAAAATTTCTATTTCTGCTGGATTGATATTTGTCTCTTTCAAAGACCGAATATCTCCCTTTATAATTCTACTTGTTGGAGTAAAACGAATGCCTTCCTCGGGAAGTAGAGAGGAATTGTCGATGCCAATATGATTTTTAGCAACAGCATCAATGGCAGCAAAAAGATAGGTCTCCGTATTGTTTTTAATCAAGGCAGTTTCATCATAGCAGCCCAAATCCAAAACAGTTTTATTGGTACATGCTTCAGTAATGTACTTGATTCTTGTAACAGGGCTTGGAACCTGAATTCTTTCTGTTGGAGTGTATTGTAGTTGTTGCATAGTAAACTTTAATTCGTTGGCTTATTTTGATAATGACTTAATTGATATACAAATGCGATAATGCTGCCCAGCCATTTACCCCAAATGATAGACAATATTTCTTTTTCTTCTTTAGTTCTTGCCCCATCTTTCATTTCATTGGTTGTTGCCGACTTTTCATGAATACGATGTTGGATCAATGCTTGATTGATATAAACAAAGCTTCCTTTTTGTTTGCTCAGCTCCAACCAGGCAAACCAATCTACCACAAAACGATAATTTCTATTAAAAGAAAATTGACCTATTTTATTTTTATTAAACGTAACGGTTGGGCAAGAAATTGGATTGCCAAATGCAATAAGCCATTTTTTGATAAATGAATTACTCGATTCCTTGGAAATTAGAATAGGTGCTAGCAGTAATTTTTTGATGAGTTGATAAACTGATTTGCTTTTTATTGTTTGATCAAATAAATCGGCATAATTGGTGAAGCAGATCTGAAAATCTGCGTATTGATGATACGCTTCTATAGCTTTTTTTGAAAATTCTTCTGCATAAATATCATCCTGATGCGCAATGGTAACTAAGTTGGCTGTTGCTTTTGATAGCGCAAAATTCCAATCACATGCAATGCCAGCATTTTCTACATTATTGATATGATAAGGTATATTATACTTGCTGGCAATAGACTTTGTAAATTCTGTAGGAGTAGAAGTGGTGATAATAATATCCGATTTTACTGATTGTTGTAATAGACTCTCAATACATTTCTCTAAAAATGCCGAATTTTTATAAGCTGGTATTACAAAACAATGATCACTCATTTTTATTGATGATTAATTTTCTGATTAATCCCAATTGTTCTGCAATCAAACCCAATAGAAAAATTACAAAAGCAAAAATGTAACCAAATAATGCACCAACGCTCAATCCATTACCTCTGATAAAAATAGGTATCTGCCATAAAGTGGTAATAAATGCAAATAGCAATGATAAAGGAATGAATATTTTGAGTGGATTAAAAAGCATCAAAATATTAATGATTTCTATAACTGTTTGAAATGCCGTTCTAACACCAATGGTGCTTGTTCCTGCAATTCTTTTACTGACTTCTATTTTTTCTTCTAACACTAAATGTTTCTGGCTAATAAATATCATCGTAATGATATCACTATAAGCCATTGAATTAGGACAAAGTGCAATGTATTTTTGCGCTAATCCGGTATTGTACATTTTTAATCCTGAATTAATGTCCTGTACATTGATGGGCATTAATATTTTAGCAATTTGTCTGATAATCCATTTACCTGTTTCTCTGAACATGCCAGACGATACACTACCAATTCTGCTTCCCACAATCATATCTGCGTCTTCATCCTGCATTCTTTGCAAGATCCGCTTTACGCCATTGATTTGGTGTTGCCCGTCTGCATCAAATGTAATACAATAGGGGGTAGTTGTATGTTGAATACCAGTTTTAATAGCACCTCCATACCCTCTGTTCACTTTGTGTTTAATGATGGTAAGCAATGGTTCATTGATAAATTGATGAAGTACTTTTTCTGTATCATCTTTTGATCCATCATTTACAACAATGATTTTCCAATTTTCATCCTTACATTTTTCCAATAATGATGGCAATACCGATGGTAATGATTCGGCTTCATTATATGCTGGAATGATGATGGTTAGTAGGGCGCTCATTGGTTATTGCTTTTTTAGTTCTGATTTGGCCCAATTTAAGTTGCCATTTGCCAATTTATGGTTTGGGTTAAGTTGTAACGCTTTTGTACATGCATCAATTGCTTTCTGCCACTCTTTTAATCCATTGTAAGCTGCTCCAATATTATTGTAAGCGTCAGCATTGTTGGGATCAATTGTCAATACCTCATTGCATACTTCTATGCATTTTTGGTATTGCTTTTCATTATATAAAAGCAGGCTTTTATTGATTAAATCTGCAACAGATTTTGTTGGGGTATTATTGATTTCAATGGGTTTTCTTTCTTGCCCAGTTTTTAAAAATGTTTTTCCTTTTTCACTGCTCGGATCGATTGCTAAAATTTTATTAGCTGTGGCGGTTAATTTATCCCATTGTGCAGTCTCACTATAAATAAGTGCTAAAAGTTCAAGCGGCTCCGTATTATATGAATTGATTTTTTGAGCAGTCAAACCAATTGCTTCTGCTTCTGAATATCTTTTATTGTTTTTCAAAAATGCTGCATAAAAAAGATAGGGTGATTGAGAACTTTCTTTATTGAATTCAATTGCTTTTTTGAAATTCAATTCTGCTTCTGCTGGTTGAAGTGTTGCTGCTTTTAAAATAGCAATATTGGTATATAATACATCGTAATAAGGATTATAGATCAGTGCTTTTTGAAAATAGATATTGGCATTAGCGTAATCACCTCTTGCCATAAGAGCTAATCCATAATTCATTAAGCCTCTTCCGTTTGCGGGGCTTTTAATAGTAACATCCTGCCAAAGCGATTCTTCTGTTTTCCAAATTTTATTTCTTTGATAAACACCATATGCATTTAAGCTTAATATACAAATTATTGAAAGAATGAACCCCAATTGAATCAATTTTTGATTTGTTTTTTTATTGCTTAATTCAATAAATAATAAATTGATCGATTGTCCAACAGCCAAGGCTAATCCAATAAATGGAAAAAACATTCTATGATCATTGGTTACTTCTGCAAAAGGAGCAATAGATGTTGGTAGGAGTGTAACGGAAAACCAAATCAATCCAAATGCAATGGGTTTGGTTTCTTGCTTAACGGAAGTTTTGAAAATGGTATAGATCAATCCTATGATAAAAATCAATCCAATAATAATTCTTTCATCAAACACATTCATAATTACTCCCCAGTCGGAATCTGCAGTTAAATTAGCTGGAATAAAAAATGCAATAAAATATCTAACCCATACATAAGGTTGGGTTAAAATATAGTATCCCAAAGGGTTTGAAATGTCTTTGGTTGAATGAGCGAAAGAGAGCGTATAAAATTGTACAGCTGCAACGCAAATAAATAATGGAAGCAGTGTAATGATTGTTTTTAAAATTGGTTGGAACTGCTTCTTTTTGAAATGGTCTGCTATACTAATATTCTTTTCAAATAAATTAATGTAAAAGAATAAAATGATCACTAGTGTTAAAACAGTTTCTTTTGTAAATACCCCTAATACTGCCGGAATAATATACAAATACCATTTTCTTTTATTCGGGTAATGAATAAATAGAGAGAAAGAGGCTAGAATGAAAAAGGTCGACAATACATCCGATCTTGAAATGATATAATTGATGGTTTCTGCATTGGCTGTATGTAAAGCATACCAGCCTGTAATAAACAATGCGCTAAATGCCGTCCATTTAAATTCAATGGATTGACTGATGATTTTTTGGTAAATGAAATATAAAATAATACATAGTAAGATATACCAAATGAAAGTTGACAATTGAAAATAGAAGGGGTTTAAACTATTGCCCATCCAATAATCAATTGCTAAGGACACACTTACCAATGGCCTCAAACCCCAATGCGATGGCAATGAACTAAACATCTGAGGGGAATAGAAAAAGGCCCAGCAATTATCTAAACTCTTAATATATGGGTTAGATTCTATGGTATGTGAATCGTCAAAATGAAATGTGTTGTTAAAGTGGTTGGAATAACTAAGAATAAGTATCCCCAATAATAAAAAACCAATAACAAAAAAGGGGATTTTGCTTTTGCTGTTATCTTTCATTTATTGCTATTTACAGTTGTTTTGTATCAATTAAAGTACGTATAGAACGAATAAAATTGAATAATCGACATATTTTATATCAGAAATTGTTCATTTTGCTATTTCTCAACCTTACTTTTTTTGCCTGCTAACACTTTTATGTTGAAGGATTATTCGAAAGATTTTCCTTCTAACTACACAAATCACCTCCCAACTGGTTGGTATAATTTATAATTATAGCTACTTTTTTTATACTCAAAAAATGGGAGGGTCTTAAGTTATAACACTATAAAATATTGAAAATCAAATATTTAGAGTGTTTTTATATGTTATCAAAATGTTATATACCCATTACTTGGGATTTTGTATTCTCATTTTCTACAGCACATTTGAGCCGTTAAAATCCGTCGAATGAAAGCAAACAAAAAAGCATTCATCCAATACATATGTTTGAATTCTTTTAGTGCACCTAAAAAGGCAAGCTCTCTGAAATGGCGGTTTTGGAATTACATGATAATTGATCAATCTATTCATGCGTAGGCCAGTAACCATAATCATACTTATAGCATTTATCACATTAAGTGGTTTAAGTGCAACTGCGCAAATTAGCGGCAAGTATGTAGTTGGTGGTATTGGAAATATGGGTTCTGCTGATTTAACCTATAGCGCTCCTTTTGTAATTGAAGGAAGTTCATGTTTAGATGTATCAATTGGTTTGAGAACTTTTCTGAAAGTAAACCAGGGCGATTTTTCAATGGCTTGCCCTGAAACGCAGAATAAGGATGTACAACTATCAACATATCCAAATCCTGCAACAGATTTTGTGAGTGTGAAAGTGTTAACTCCAATTAGTCCAAACATTGAGAATGCTTATTATATAAGTATTACAGACCTCAATGGCAAATTGATTGAGTATGTTAAGACTGATTTGAATGGTATAACAAATGGTGTTCGAATTTCTGTAATGAAACTATTACAGGGGAATTATATTTTATCCGTATACTCTATTAGTGAACGTTTACAAAGCATTCGGTTTATTAAAAACGGTCGGTAATGAGTTACAAAATTTTGGTCATTTGCAGCCTAATAGCTGCAAGTGTCTTATTTAAAGTTCCATCTTTAAGTGCCCAAAGCATTGGTGCGCCTAGACAGAATGTCGGGGTTCCTAATGGCGTATTGTTTCAAGCAATAGCAACAGATAGAAATGGAATACCTGCTTCAAAGCGCTCAGTACACGTAAAAATTTCTATTAATCAATCGGCTGCGAATGGCAATTCTGTTTATGTTGAAACATATAAAGTAACCTCTTCTTCAGAAGGATTATTTACAATTATTATCGGCCAAGGCCAACGTTACTCTGGATTATCTTCATTTGATCTTATTGATTGGTCTAAAGGACCTTATTTTTTAAATCTTAAAGCAGCAATTGAACCAGCAATATTTCAGCCAGGATGGAGTGCAGATCAACAATATGTTGATATGGGAACTTCTCAATTTTGGTCTGTTCCTTTTGCAAATTATGCTGCTAATGTGAGTGGCTTGGAGTTGAAAATGAATTATGCAGATACAGCTGCAATGCTCAAGCCATATTTCCTAAAGTCTGATACTGCTTCATTAAGTAAGCGTATTGATAATAAACTCAATATTTCTGATACGGCAGCCATGCTTCAATCATTAAAATTGAATGCAGTTGGTGCCCCTGTTTTTTCTAATAATATCAATGGTTTAGTACCTGCTCCCGGAAATCCGCGAGGGAGGGTACTCTCAGATAGTGGAACATGGATTTCAATAAATAATTTAACTGGCGCCTCTGGCGCTATTGGTGTAACTGGACCCCAAGGTATTCAAGGGATTCCTGGTGCTGTTGGAGCAACCGGAGCTACGGGTGCAATTGGTGCACAAGGAGTTACGGGTGCAACTGGCGTACAAGGTATTCAAGGTGAAAAAGGTGCAACTGGAGATAAGGGTGAAACTGGAGCTGTTGGAGCCACGGGTGCTCAAGGTGTTCAAGGCGAAAAAGGATCAACTGGAGATAAAGGAGAAACTGGTGCTACCGGAGCTGTTGGAGCAACCGGAGCTGCTGGTGCAACAGGTGAAAAAGGTGCGACTGGAGATAAAGGAGAAACAGGTGCTACTGGAGCCACGGGAGAAAAGGGAGCCACAGGAGATAAAGGTGAAACTGGTGCTGCGGGAGCAGTTGGAGCAACCGGAGCTGCTGGTGCAACAGGCGAAAAAGGATCAACTGGAGATAAAGGAGAAACTGGTGCTACCGGAGCTGTTGGAGCAACCGGAGCTGCTGGTGCAACAGGTGAAAAAGGTGTGACTGGAGATAAAGGAGAAACAGGTGCTACAGGTGCAGTTGGTGCAACAGGTGAAAAAGGTGTGACTGGAGATAAAGGAGACACAGGTGCTGCGGGAGCTGTTGGTGCAACAGGTGAAAAAGGTGCAACAGGCGAAAAAGGTGCAACAGGAGATAAGGGTGAAACAGGTGCTACCGGAGCTGTTGGTGCCACTGGTGCACAAGGTGTTCAGGGAGAAAAAGGTGCGACTGGAGATAAAGGAGAAACTGGTGCTACCGGAGCTACTGGTGCCACGGGTGCTCAAGGTGTACAGGGAGAAAAGGGTGCGACTGGAGATAAAGGAGAAAAAGGTTCAACAGGAGATAAAGGAGAATCAGGTGCTACTGGAGCAACCGGAGCTGCTGGTGCAACAGGTGAAAAAGGTGCGACTGGAGATAAAGGAGAAACTGGTGCTACTGGAGCTGTTGGAGCCACTGGTGCACAAGGTGTTCAGGGAGAAAAAGGTGCGACCGGAGATAAAGGAGAGACTGGTGCTACTGGAGCTGTTGGAGCAACCGGAGCTGCTGGTGCAACAGGCGAAAAAGGAGTGACTGGAGATAAAGGAGAGACTGGTGCTACTGGAGCTGTTGGAGCAACCGGAGCTGCTG
>JBAXUV010000020.1:0-48640 GCA_037129425.1 Sphingobacteriia bacterium | reverse complement strand
ATCATATAATTCTTTGAGATGTGTTGCTGCAGCATGTAATCTAAAATCTACTTCTCCTAAGCCATTTTTTAATTTGATACCACCATTTTCTCCGCTCTCTGTAACTCTTAATGCCGGCTCTCGATCAGCAAAATAATGCGGATCATTCACAGGTGCAATCAACTGAAGTCCATCGCATCCTCCCCTCAAAAAAACCAATACAAAAATTTCGTTATTGGGCATGAAAGAAGGTCGCATAGAAATGCCTGTAATGCCTGTAAGCATCATTGCGGCTGTTGCCGAACTGCATTGTTGTATAAAATCTCTTCTCTGCATATTATCTCACCTGAAAATCGGGTAGCAGCAAAATAGCACTTACCAACCAACTTATTTTTTCATTTCGTAAATTCCCTTTTCCATACATATCTCGTTCCGGCTTTCCTCCATCCGCTAAATACACGCTTAAATTTTGCAGTGTATCTCCTTCTGGTATATAGCCCAATATTTTCTTTAACCAAAAAGCGGTTACGTCTTTACAAGTTTTTAATTGATCAGGCACTTGACTGGACGCATCGGCTTTGGCATAATTATGCCAGTAATAATTCATTAAGTTGATTGGAAAATTCCATCTGCGTAATAACATTTCCGCATTGATCCAATAAGTAGATTGATCGGGATAACCCGTTGGAGTAGGCCAGGCAAATGGCTGTTGCCCCATTTGCAATAAAACCCACATCAAATTATCATTAGGTGTTACATCAGCATTCACTGCCCTAAAAGAAGAGATAGCCAATTCTAAAGGTCTTTTAATTTTATCGCCCCAGGTTAATCTGCACTCTTCCGATAATGCAATTACACTTACCACCCTTGCAATCTGATCGGGCTTATTGACTGAAAGCATCCATTCCCTTGCGGCTAATTCAATGATTGCTTCACTGGGTTTATCGGAAATAATTCTTGTACATAATTTTCTGCAGATATATTTTGCAGTACCTGGGTGAATGGCCAAAATATCCAATACTTTTTTACCATCGCTCATAGGAGGTTGATTGGGATTAAACTCCACCCCCAACACCCTTTTCTGATAATTATCATGCCATTGCTCAAAGTAATGGAACTCACCAGTATTCGCAAATTTTCCGCCTTTCCAATCATCGGCTCCGTCGGCGATGGTCCATCCTGTAAAAGCCCTTGCTGCTTCGTACACATCTTCGTCTATATAGCCGGTAGGCTTTCCTTCGATAGCTCCTGGCACTTCTCTCCAACGATTGTATAAATGGTTGAGGTAATGTTCTGCCCCAAGTGTGTGCAATTCAAATAACTCCCTGGCATAATTTTCATTGGCCGGACTGGCTTTACTACTGGCATTGTCCAAATAGCATTGCATGGCCACACTTTTGGCTACGGCTTCGAGCATGGTCCGAAAATTGCCCAATGCATTTTTTCTGATCACTTCTCTATCATAGATTGGAAATGTAACTGCCACCCGATCGTCTATATTGACTGATACATTAAAATGGTTATGCCAAAAATCTACCAGCAATTCCCTTAACTGCCATTTACTATAAACGGCTCTGATGATAGTCGCTCCGAATACCTGCTTGGCTGGATAAATTTTTTCCTGGTAATTCACCGAACTTTGATTCAATGGCCAAAGCCTTTCCAAGGGCGCATTGATTAGATCATAGTATCGATTCTCTTTAATTATTTTCTTTGAACCATCGGCATTAAATTGCTCATATTCAATTGGATAAGAGCATTCTTTTAATTTTTTATTGAGGATATCATCGGCTGCATCATCGGGCTTTAGCTGCTCTTCTACATATCCTTTTAAGCCCAGGGTATTGAATCTTTCCAAAGCCCATTCGCTAGGACCAAAACCCAATTTATTCAACATTAAATAGTCTAATGGTGGCGGGTTAATACGATTGAAAATAAGCGAATTAGGCATATCCCGATAGGAAAATTGGTTTTGTAATGCTATAACGATTTTAAACTCCTGTAAGTATGTAAAATAGCAAACTTACTGCTCCGCTTTAGCAAGTTAATTCTTTAGGAATACGCTAACCGTATTTATGGGCAGTTTCTAGAACATTATTTCTGCACTTCGCTCGTAAAATGAAACTGAATATCGGGGTTATTGGTAATCTCTGTATTAAGGAACCATTCACTTTGGGCTAAATAAACAGGTTGCTCGTCTTTATCCAAGGCCGCATTGCTTTGCTTGAATCGAAGAAACTCTTCTAGTTTTTTGGGATCCTTACTGGTTAACCAACAGGCTTTGAAAAATGGCAGTGTTCTAAATTCACAAGCTGCTCCATATTCCTGTAATAATCTATATTGAATTACTTCGAATTGTAGCTCTCCAACACAACCAATGATTTTTTTGTTGCCTCCAAACTGGGTAAACAACTGGGCAACCCCCTCGTCAGTTAGCTGGCTAATTCCTTTTTCTAACTGCTTGGTTTTCATTGGATCTTTGTTAACTAACTCTTTAAAAATTTCAGGTGAAAAAGTAGGTATTCCAGCAAAATAAAAATTTTCTCCTTCCGTCATTGTATCCCCAATTTTAAAGTTCCCTGTGTCAAATAAACCCACCACATCTCCTGCATAAGCATCTTCCACCACTTCCTTAGATCTGGCCATAAAACTATATGGATTGCTAAAACGCATGTCTTTATCTAAGCGTACATGATGAAAATATTTATTCCTTTCGAATCGGCCACTGCATACCCTCATAAATGCAATTCGGTCTCTATGTTTAGGATCGAGATTGGCATGGATTTTAAAAATGAATCCGCTAAATCGATCTTCACCCACTTCTACAGTACGGGTAGAGGTTTCTCTTGAACGAGGCACAGGTGCTATGCGAATAAAGGAATCCAGCATTTCTTTCACCCCGAAATTGTTTACAGCCGAGCCAAAGAACACGGGAGCGATTTTTCCTTGTAAATAATCTTCCGGATCCAGTGCCCCATATACTCCATCGATCAATTCAATATCTTCTCTCAATTGAGCCGCATCTCTTTCTCCTACTTTTTCATCTAAAACAGTATCATTTAAATCGTTGATAGCCACGGTATCTTCTTCAGTAGCTTTGGTGCTTGCCAAAAACAAACGCAGGCTTTTTGCATCTAAATTATACACCCCCTTAAACTCTTTTCCACTATTAATCGGCCAGGTCATTGGATGAAGTGAAATACCCAATTCCTTTTCAATTTCTTCTAACAAATCAAAACGGTTCTTTCCGTCCCGATCCATTTTATTGATGAATACAATTACTGGCGTATCGCGCATTCTACAAACTTCCATCAATCTTCTGGTCTGCGCCTCTACTCCATTCACACTATCAATCACTAATATTACACTATCCACCGCCGTAAGGGTTCTATAAGTATCTTCTGCAAAGTCTTTGTGACCAGGTGTATCCAATAAATTAATCAAGGTATTGGCATATTCAAATGTCATTACCGAAGTAGCCACCGAAATTCCACGCTGGCGCTCAATTTCCATGAAATCACTGGTAGCCCCTTTCTTGATCTTATTGCTTTTTACAGCACCTGCCACTTGAATAGCACCTCCAAATAAAAGAAGCTTTTCCGTTAAAGTAGTTTTACCGGCATCTGGGTGAGAGATAATAGCGAAGGTCTTACGTCGATTGATTTCTTTTTCGTACTTCAATTGGAAAGATTTTAATAAAAAAGCGCCTCAAATTGATATTTGAGGCGCGAAGGTAAAACAATAATTATTTAATTAAGACTTCGAAAGTCTACTGGCACCAATTTACTCACCCCTGGTTCTTGCATGGTAACCCCATAAATTACATCTACAGCTCCCATGGTTTGCTTATTGTGGGTTACAATGATGAATTGAGAATTATCACTGAATTTTTTAATCATTTGAGTGAACTTGCCCACATTGGCATCATCCAAAGGAGCATCTACCTCATCCAAAATACAGAATGGAGCCGGCTTGATTAAATAAATAGCAAATAATAACGCAGTTGCAGTTAGGGTTTTTTCTCCCCCACTCAACTGTGTAATAGATGATGGACGTTTGCCCTTTGGCTTGGCCACAATCTCAATGCCGGTTTCAGCCAGGTTTTCTGGGTTTACCAAAACCATATCTGCAGTGTCTTCTTCTGTAAACAATGCTTTGAATACTTTCTGGAAGTTCTCTCTTACCTTATTGAATGTTTCTAAGAATTGCTGATTGGCAGTTGCTTCTACTTCTAAAATGGTTTGCAATAAACTTTCTTTAGCAGTTACCAGATCATTCTTTTGCTCCAGAATAAATTCATAGCGCTTCTTCATTTCGGTATACGCTTCAATGGCGGTTGGGTTCACTTCACCCATATTCTCCAAACGCTTGCGCATTCTATCAGAAGCTGCTTGCAATTCTTCCAATGGCGTATCAGTTGTTCTTTCCTGATCAATGATTTCATCCAACTCAATCTTAAACTCTACACTTAATCTTTCTTTCATTCCAGCCAATTGCAATTTCAATTCATTGAGCTTGTCTTTGATTTCATTGAATAAATGTTCAATCATTTCCTTGCTCTTCACTTTCAAACGAAGTGCACTTTCCTTTTCCTGTAGTGCATTGCGGAAATTATAATAAGCCTGATCTGCCTCATTCAACTTAATTTCTTCTTCTTCTTTTGAACGCAATAATTCTACCAGTAATAAATCTACAGCTTTCAATGCTTCATTTCCTTCCACAATATCTGCTTCGGCTTCTGCCAATTGAGCTGTATTGGATTTGATCTGATCATGTAGATCATTCAACTGATTTTCTTTGAAAAGCAATTCCTGTTTCAAAGCCGTGATCTTACTCTGCTGACGGGTCAACTGAAGATTGGTTTCATTGAATTGACCTGAAGCAAAATGATATGCCTGCTCCGATGCCTGGTAATCTTGTTCTACATTCTTCATTTCTTCGGAAGTAGCAATTAATTGATCATTTAATTGAATCAATTGTTCCCTGGTTTCGGCAATACTATCTTGTTCTTCCTGCAAACGATTATTGATATCTGCCAATCTTTGCTCTCCATTTTGTTGAGCTGCAAGCAAATTCTCAATTCTATTTTTAGCAGCAAAAACCTGATTGGTCAACTGGTTGATCTCCTGTTCAGTTTGTTTGATGGCATTTTCTTTCAATTGATCACTGAAAGCAATTACTTCGTTGTGCTTGAATTGAATATCAGACTTCAATAAGTTAACCACCGATTCTTGATCAATGATTTCCTCATGTAGTTTTTCCAAATTCTTTGCACGACCAATTTTCTTTCCTTCAAACAGCCCAATACTTCCGCCTGTTAAAGTGTATTTACCTTTAACATACTTTCCTGTTTTTTCCAGCACGATCGCCCCATTGCTATTATTCAAAACAGCTTCGTTCTCTGCGATGTATACATTGCCTAATAAGTATTCAGCTAATTTTCGGTACTGATCATCCACTTCAATAACATCGAGTGCTTTGAATGTATTATTGGGTTGATGGCTATCCAGTCTAAACTCGGCAAACTGATCTAATAAGAAGAAATTGGCTTTTCCTTTTTGATTATTATCTAATAAATGAACTGCCTGTAATCCTTCGCTTAAATTATTGACAACATAATAGTTTAGGTACGGCTCTAATACGTTTTCTACTGCAGTCCTAAATTCTTCTTTTACATAAATGATATCAGAAAGAATAGGTGCAGTATGATTCCATTCTTTGTTTTGATGCAAGAACTTGATGCTTTCCGGATAACCCTCCATTGAATCGATCAAACTCTTCAATAAATTGTATTCGTTTCTTTTGGCATCTAATTTTCTATTCTCATCGGCGAGTTCCCCTCTTAATACTTCTAATTGAGCCTGGGTTTCGAAAATCTGTTCCTTTGTTTTTTCGTGTTGCTCTTGTAATTGACTTAAATCGGTTCTTTTATCTTCTAATGCAGCTTCCTTTTCATTGCTTTCAACTTGCAATTGTTGCAATTGGTGATTGCGATTTTCCTTCTCTTCATTCAATTGCAATTGTGCACGTTGTAAATTCTGAATAGAAGTATCTGCAACCGCTACTTTCTTTTCTGCATCAAATTGATTGCGCTGGTATTGCTGATAGAGATTACGAACTGCATCCACACCAGCTCTTTTCTCATCAAATACCCTTCTTTTATCGGTTACTTCAAATTGAGCAGACTCTACTCTTTCTTGCAATGCAATTAAATTGGATTCTTCCTCTCCAACCTGTAACTGAGAATATTCAATTGAATCGCCAATGGTCTTTAATTGACCCTCTGCTTTTTCTAAAAAGTCTTTAAGGTTGGTTTCTTTTTCTTTCAGGTATTGCAATTTTTGAGACGCTAAGTTTTTCTCGTTTTCCTTAGTACGCAAATTTTGTTGCAATTCATTGAAGCCATGCTGCATGCTTTGCAATGCTCTCTCCTGGGTAATAAATGCAACTTTCTCCTCTTCAATAGCCGCCTCGTCAGTGGCAATTTCGGCTTCCAATTGCATCTTTTTATCCGATTCTGTTTCTTGTTGCTCAGTAAGTGATTTATACGAAATATTGAATCCTTCTAAAGCTGCCTTAGCCAATTCAACGGCAACTTCTTTGTATTCTTTTTTGATCTCGTAAAACTTCTCCGCTTTTCTGGCCTGGCTTTCTACTGTTTTTAACTGGTTATTGATTTCGAATAATAAATCTTCGATACGTGCCAGATCTTGTTCAGTAGCATCTAATTTGTTTTTAGCCTCTCTTTTTCTGGTTTTGTAAATGGTAATACCGGCAGCCTGTTCCAACATTCTTCTTCGGCTATTCTCCTTGTCCTTGATAATGTCATCCACCATTCCCAATTCGATGATTGCATAACTATCGGTACTCACCCCTGTATCCATGAACAAATTATGGATATCCTTTAAACGGCAGCTCACATCATTCAAACGATATTCACTTTCCCCGTTTTTATAGAACCGCCTGGTTACAGTAACCGTGTTAAATTCGGTTGGTAACAAATTCTTGGTGTTCTCAAAAGTTAAACTCACTTCTGCTAACCCACTGGCACTTCTGGTTTTACTTCCGTTAAAAACCAATGCCTCTAAATTCTCACTTCTTAATGCAGATATTTTTTGTTCCCCAATTACCCATCGAATACTATCAATGATATTGCTTTTTCCACATCCATTTGGTCCGATGATACCGGTTATACCTTCATCAAAGCTTACGACTGTTTTATCAGCAAAGCTCTTAAACCCTTTGATTTCTAATGACTTTAATCTCACTTTTTCGGTATTTAATACTCGCGAACATAAGTCAAAAACAACAGAATCAATTGAACAAAAAATGCACTGTGCATAACAGGTGAAGAAGAATATTGGTTGAACCGATGGATATTGATTTTTAAATTTTAAAAAATCAATATAAAATATTATAAATCAAGTGTTTAAATATATTTATATGAATTTAAAATTGAATCTATAAAAGCCAATAAAATAGACCTTCCTTGAAAGGATCCATTCAATTAGGTATTGTGTTTTGATGCTATATTTGGCCGAGAGAACTGACTTATTCAGGTTTACCCGTTCACCCAAAAAGCAATCATATAATTGGCAGCAACCCACATCATATTTACAGTTACCAATGACTTAAATTTTGATCAACGGATGCAAAGAATTGCCAGCTGCCTGTCTAATAATGGATACCAGGTTCGGCTGGTTGGAGTTAAAAGAAGCCACTCCACACCCTTTGAGTCTTCCCTATTTTCGCATAATCGATTGCCTTGCTTTTTTTTAAAAGGACCGGCATTTTATATAGAATTTAATATTCGGCTTTTGCTGTTTTTGCTTTTCGTCAAAGCAGATATCATTTGTGCTATAGACCTAGACACCATTCTTCCCTGCCTGCTGGCTTCCGCTATACGCAATAAAAAAAGGGTTTACGACGCGCATGAATTCTTTACAGAACAAAAGGAAATCATCAGCAGACCAGCCATACATTCCATATGGAAAAAGATCGAAAGATATAGTATCCCTCATTTTAAAAATGGATATACCGTAAACAATCATTTAGCCCATCTTTATAAAGAAAAATACGGTGTTCAATATGAAATTATTCGAAACATTCCCTTTAGTTATACTTTAGAATCAAATGAAAATCAGCTTAATAATAAATTTATTTTATATCAAGGAGCAGTCAATGAAGGAAGGTGCTTCGAAGAGTTAATTCCCGCAATGAAATGGGTGAATGCCCAACTAATCATTGCAGGCGATGGCAATTTTATGGAACAAACCAGGAAATTGATTGCCTTTTATAAGTTGGAAAATAAAATTACACTATTGGGTTTAATCAAACCAATGGAGTTGAGGAAACTTACTCAAAAAGCACATATAGGCATTACCCTTTTTGAATCCCATGGAATCAACCAATACTACTCATTGGCCAATCGTTTTTTCGACTATATGATGGCCGGAATTCCCCAAATTTGCGTAAGCTATCCTTTGTATAAAGAAATCAACGATATGCATTCCTTTGCCTACCTTATTCCAGATATTCATCCGCTCACTATTGGCGAGGCATTGAACAAATTGCTGGAAGACGATGTTCTATATGCAAGTTTGAAGCAAAAATGCCTCGAAGCACGTAAAACCCTTCATTGGGAAAATGAATCAAAAAAATTGGTCGAATTCTATAGCAAGCTCTAAAAATTGGAAAAACACTTACACATTATTGCTTTTGACGTACCCTATCCTGCTAATTATGGGGGTGCAATAGATGTTTTCTATAAACTTCCTGCATTTCAAGCGCAGGGGATCAAAATACATTTACACTGCTTCGATTATGGCAGAGGGGAGCAACCTATATTGAATCAATATTGCGAGACGGTTCAATACTATCATCGTACACAAGGACATAAAGGCTTTTCAGCAAAGCTTCCATATATAGTATCTAGTAGAATTAATGAAGACCTATTCCTCAATTTATTGAAAGACGATTTTCCCATTTTCATGGAGGGGGTTCATTGTACCTATCTTTTACAAGACCCAAGATTTAAGCAACGTAAATGCTTTGTTCGTTTGCACAATATAGAATATTTGTACTATCAGGATCTATACAAGAACAGTACACATCCTTTGAGGAAATTGTATTATTGGAATGAATCGAGAATGCTCAGATTGTACGAAAAGAATATTTCACAAAAAGCTACTTTTTGGGGAGTAAAAGAGTCAGACAATGATGTCTTTCGAAATGAATTTGGATGCACCAATATCGAAGAATTGCAGCTTTACTTACCAGATTGGAAAGTTCAATGCTTGGAAGGCATGGGTTCATATTGTTTTTATCATGGAGACCTAAGTGTGGATGTTAATGAAAAAGCCGTTACCTGGTTATTAAAAGAAGTGGTTAGTCAATTGAAGATTCCGATTGTTATTGCTGGCAAGAACCCTTCCGAAAAATTAAGGGCATTAGCTTACTCCAACGATTATTCTTGCTTGGTTGAAAATCCTTCCGAAAAAGAATTGCAAGACATGATTGCCAAAGCGCATATTCATTTATTGCCTTCATTTATAGAAACAGGCATGAAGGTAAAATTACTCAACACATTGTATAATGGAAGACATGTTGTGGTAAATGAAGCAACGGTTGCCAACACTGGATTAGGAGCTGCTTGCCATATCGCCAGTTCTGCTAATGCTTTTGCAGAAATCATCGCTCAATTATTCCATCAACCTTTTACAGAAGAAGAAATTAGACTCAGAAAAAATTTATTAGAAAATCGTTTTAGCAACGAGAAAAACGCAATCAAGCAAGTGGGGTGGATCTTCGGAGAATAAGTTATAAGTTAATGGTTCTAGGCATTCCTAAAATGTATCTTTTATCTCTTATCTTTTATCTTTTATCTCTTATCTCTTAATTCGAACGCTAGTGAGCAGCATTGCTATCAATCACTCTCCCACCTTCTGTTTTCAACATCCTGCTAGGGTATCGATTGATCACAATAAAATCATGCGTAGCCATTACCACAGTACTGCCATAATCTTTGGCAATTTGAATCAGCAATTGCATGATCTCGTCACTGGTTTCTGGATCTAAATTTCCTGTTGGTTCATCGGCCAATATTAGTTTCGGAGAATTCAATAAAGCCCTTGCAATATCTACTCTTTGCTGCTCTCCACCACTCATTTCATAAGGCATTTTAAATCCTTTTCCTTTTAAGCCTACCTTATCTAAAACATCATTGATTTTTTCTTCAATCAATCGTTCATCTTTCCATCCAGTTGCTTGTAAAACAAATTTTAAATTTTCGTGAACATTCCGATCGGTCAATAACTGGAAATCCTGAAATACCACCCCTAAATTTCTTCTTAAAAAAGGTACTTTCTTCCAATCCATCTGCCTTAAATCGAAACCTACCACAGAAGCCATTCCTTCTGTTAACGTAAGTTCCCCATAAAGGGTTTTTAATAAACTACTTTTGCCAGTTCCTGTTTTTCCAACAAGGTAAACAAATTCGCCTTTGTTGATTTCAAAATTGACGTCTTGTAATATCAAGCTATTGCCCTGATAAATATTTACATTTTTCAACGAAATGACCGATTCTGGCATGACTTTTCTTTAATTGATGGTTCAACAAATATACGATTTGGAACCGCTATAAATTTTGTTAATATTCAAAAACTACTTCTCCAAAATGGCCTTTCAGAAGTAATGTGGATTGATTGTTTATGGGCGCTTCTACTCTTCCTACAATCTGAGCTTCAATTCCAAAACTCGCAGCTGTCTCAATCATTTGGGCTGCAGAAATTGCATCGGTAAAAATTTCTAGTCGATGACCCATATTAAATACCTGGTACATCTCTTTCCAGTCTGAACCAGAATTTTCTTGGATCAATTTAAACACTGGAGGAGGTTCAAATAAATGATCTTTAATGATCGATAATTTACCAGGCAGGTATTTCATGCACTTTGTCTGACCACCACCACTACAATGAATAATTCCATCAATAGCATCAAATTGTTCTTCTACTATCTTTTTTAAAAGTGGAGCATAGGTTCTTGTTGGAGAAAGCAATAATTTACCCACTTGCATTGGTTGACCTTCTACCATAATGGTATCTGTCATTTTATTCTTCCCTATATAAACGACTTCATCATTTAAGGCAGGCTCAAATGTTTCCGGGTATTGAATTGCATAGTGTTTGTCTAATACATCATGACGAGCACTGGTTAATCCATTACTTCCTAAACCGCTATTGTATTCTTGTTCATAATTGGCTTTCCCCGCACTGGAAAATCCTACAATTACATTGCCTGCTTTAATCTTATCGTTCGTAATCAATTTTGCCTTAGGCCATCTTGCTGTCATGGTTCCATTCACTGCAATGGTTCTTACCACATCTCCTACATCGGCAGTTTCTCCACCTAAATAATGAATATGCACTCCATATTCTTTTAAAGTATCAAAGAAGGATTGAGTGCCATTGATTACTGCTTCCAGTACAGCTCCGTTAATGACTGCTTTATTCCGATCGATGGTAGAAGAAAACAATAAATTATCCGTAATTCCAATGCACAATAAATCATCTAAATTCATGGCCACTGCATCTTGTGCAATGCCTTTCCAAACATCAATATCTCCAGTTTCTTTCCAATATAAATACGCCAAAATACTTTTGGTTCCTGCCCCATCTGCATGCATGATGTTAACGAAGGCTTCATCCCCACATAAAAAATCTGGGTAGATTTTACAGAAAGCATGTGGAAATAAACCTTGGTCTAGCTTTTGAATGGCTGCATGCACTTCTTCTTTTTGGGCAGATACTCCGCGCTTTGCGTATAATGACATGAATAGTTGATTCGTTTTGAATGGCAAATGTACATAATACTGCGAAAGAGAACTAGCGATAGTTCATGGCTTAGATCAGTTTCCTTAACTTCGCGCCTTACTATGAAGGTACATCATGAACTTGTGGGGGCATTGCCCGAATTTCGCAATGCTGTAGTAACTATTGGCACATTTGATGGCGTGCATAAAGGTCACCAGCAAATTATTGCTCAGTTAAAAGAAGAAGCACAAAAAATTGATGGAGAAACGGTAATCATTACTTTTAATCCACATCCGAGGAAAATTATCTCTTCAGTTCCTGGTGATATCAAATTATTGACCACCCTTTCCGAAAAAATAAGTTTGCTGGAACAAGCTGGGGTAGATCATTTAGTAGTGATCCCTTTTGACCATGCATTTGCCAACCAATCAGCCGAATCTTATATCAAGGATTTTTTGTACCATTATTTTAAACCAAAAACGGTTATCATCGGTTACGATCATCGATTTGGAAAAGGAAGAGTGGGCGATTATCAATTACTAGAAAAATATGGAGCTGATTTAGGCTTTAATGTAAAAGAGATTTCTGAAGAACTGCTCCATGAGATTACCATTAGCTCTACAAGAATCAGACAATCTATACTCCACACAGAAGTGGAAACTGCCAATCAATTATTGGGGTATCCATATTTCTTTAAGGGTGTTGTTATTGAAGGAAATAAATTAGGAAGAACCATTGGCTATCCTACAGCCAATTTGCATATTGCCAGTGAAGAAAAATTAATACCCGGCAATGGCGTATATGCTGTTGAAATTATTTTCTCTTCTACTTTAAGTGTAGACAGTACTTTCAGCAAAAAGAAAGGCATGATGAATATTGGCATCAGGCCCACCATCGACGGAAAGAAAAGAGTTATTGAAGTGAATATTTTCGATTTTGATCAAGACATTTATGGTCAAACTATTGAAATTGCCATGCTGCATTATCTTAGAGGAGAAGTAAAATTCAATGGAATGGATGAATTAAAAGATCAATTGCACAAAGATAAAATTCAAGCAATTGAATTGATGCCTTAATCAATTCATAATTTTAACGACCATTTCTTTCAGCAATCCTGCATCGGAGCTTCCACCATTGTGCACTCCAACACTACGCAAATTATACTGGTGCAATAACAATAATACTTTTTCGACTCCAACAAAATCGTATTTACGTGCAGCAGATAAATAATCTTTTACAAAAAATGGCGCAACACCAAGAACAGCAGCAGCCGATTTATCATCTACTCCTTCTGTGCCTTTTAAAATATAGAGCTTACTAAAAAAATTATAGACAGAAGGCAATATTAGTTGAATGGGACCTGCTTTAGGATTGGATTCAAAATATTGAATGATTCGAATACTTTTTGCTAAATCTTTTTGCGCAATAGCTGCTTGTAATTCAAAAACATTGAACTCTTTACTAACCCCTATATAATTCTCTACATCGTCTTCGCTGATTGATTTTTTTCCTGCCAGGTTCAGGGTTAATTTTTCAATCTCATTCTCTATTCTGCTCAGATCATTGCCAATATGATCCACTAACATATGTAAAGCTTTCGGGTTTATGGAGAGTCCTTTATTTTTCACCATATTGCCTGCCCATTCAGGCAATTGATTGTCATATAACTTTTTTGTAGAGTATACTTCTATTAATTTAGAATCCTTTAACTTTTTCCCTAAACCTTTTCTACCGTCTACTTTTTTTTCTTTATGGCTTACCACAAAAACAGTGGAAGACAATGGATTTTCTATATAGCTTTCTAATTTTTCAATTTCGCGCATTTGCTGGGCTTCTTTTAAAAGCACTACCTGCCTTTCAGCAAACATGGGATAACGTCTGCATGCATTTACTACTGCCGCCCAATCTGCATCCTTACCATAGAAAACGCTTAAATTAAACCCCTGTTCGGCCTCAGAAATGATATGGTTTTCTGCATAATTCATCAACACATCAATAAAATAGGATTCTTCCCCCTCCAGCCAATAAATAGGCTTGAAATTTCCTTTTTTCCAATCTTGTAGTATTTTTTCAACAGACATGCTACAAAGATGAATGAAAAAATTGTTTTGGCATGGTTTTGGTCTATATACATTTTACTAAAAAAAGCGTTTAATTAAAAAATTACAAAAATGAGCAACACTACCAACAATACAGGATCGAATCAGCCTGTATTTAACCAACCTAAGGATAACAGAAAATTGATATATGGCGTATTAATTGCCGCTTTACTCCTCACTTGGGGATATATCTTTTATGATAAAAGTAAAACCAATGAGAAAGTAGCTCAATTAGAAACTAAAATCACCAATGTAGATAGTGCCCGAATAGCCATTCAAGCAGAATTTACGAGTGTATCTGCTAAAGCAGATTCTTTAACCAATCAGAATTTACAATTACAGGGAGACTTGGCCGATAAAAATTCAGCCATACAAAAATTGAAACAGGATATTGGCGGGATTCTTAAAAAGAAGAATGCTACTGCTGCTGAACTCAGTTCTGCAAAGCAAAAAATTGGCGAATTGAATGGTAAAATAGATGGCTTATTTGCAGAAATAGAAAAATTAAAAGGTGAAAATCTGCAATTAAATAATGCCAATCAACAATTGAATACCGAAAAAACACAATTGACTACCGAAAAACAGGGATTGGAAGAAAATTTAAATACTACCAAAGTTGAGAAAAAACAATTAGAAGAAAAAGTGGATGTTGCATCTACTTTACATGCATCTAATATTGCTATTACTGCTATTAAGGTAAAAGGTCCTGGAAAGGAAACTGAAACCAATACAGCAAAAAGAGCCGACCTGATCAGGATCTCTTTCAATATAGATGAGAATAGGGTTACTCCTTCTGGCACCAAAGACATTTATGTGGTTGTAACAGGTGCTGATGGTAAAGTTATTACTGAAGGTGCTAATTTTAACACAAGGGATGAAGGCACAAAAGCATATACCAGTAAAGTGTCTGTAAACTATGAACAAAACAGAATTATTCCTGTAAGCTTTGATTGGAAACAAGCAGACCGTTATAAAGAAGGAGATTACAAAATTGAGATCTACAATAATGGATTTAAAATTGGTCAAGGTGTAAAAACCCTTAAAAAAGGCGGCCTTTTTAATTAATTCAATAAAACATAAATAAAGAACAGCTCCTTCGGGGGCTGTTTTATTTTCAGCACAATGGCCTATTTTAGCCAAATGATTGGGCATTTATTCAATTGGAGAACTCTATTATTCATCATTGCAATTTTCATTGTAAGCGGCACTATTGTATATTCTCAATATGTTGCTAAACAAATTGCTATTGAAGAAAGAAAAAATGTGGAAGCCTGGGTGGAAGCTGAGAGAACCATTTTAAATTCTGATAATGTATCCAATATCAATCTTGCTTCAAAAATTTCCAGTGAGAATAAAGAAATACCCATCATTGAAACAGATGAAAAAAATAACCCTACGGGCAATTTCATTAATTTGGATACTGCCATTATACAATCAGATAGCACCTACTTAAAAAAGAAATTAGCTGAATTTATTGCTTTCAATAAAGAGCCAATCATTTTGGTACTCAATCAAAATCCTTACACAATCAATAAATATTATTATGGGGAAAGTAAATTATTGAAAGAAGTTAAATGGTATCCATTTGTACAATTACTGGTAGTGGCTTTATTCGTTTTAATTGCTTTTATTGCTTTACAAACTCAATATAAAAGTTCTCAAAATCAACTATGGGCATCTATGGCCAAAGAAACAGCCCATCAATTGGGAACACCTGTTTCGAGTTTAGAAGGATGGCTGGAAATATTAAAAGAGAAAAAAGAAACGGCTACCATTGTTCCAGAAATTGCAAAAGACATTGATCGTCTTCAACTCATCACCGATCGATTTGGTAAAATTGGAAGTACGCCCAGTCTGCATCTGCAGCCTCCAGTAATAAGGGTATTACAGGTGGTCAATTACATGAAAAAAAGAAGCTCAGAACAAATTGTATTTACTGTAGATCATGATGATTTAGAGCAGCTAGAAATTAACTTGTCTCCTACTTTGTTTGAATGGGTTTTTGAAAATTTAATCAAGAATGCTTTAGATGCCATGGATGGTCAAGGCGCTATTCATATTAATTTCAAAAGGCAAGAAAATGATTTGGTGATTTTGGTAACCGATACCGGAAAAGGTATTCCATCCAATCAAATCAAGCATGTATTTAAAGCCGGTTATACAACCAAGAAACGTGGCTGGGGTATTGGTCTTTCTTTGAGCAAAAGAATTATTGAACAATACCACAATGGAAAATTGTTTGTTAAATGGAGTGACCCATCTAAGGGAACTTGTTTTTGTATTATTCTTCCGATTCCATCAAACCAAGATCAGGCATAGTTCTATTGCCAAATCGATGCATTAAAGACAATAACTGATGCACAGAATGAGCGCTTGCTGTTTCTGTATACAAATTGGCTTCTGAGCATAATTGCAATAATTCGAATTCTGCTTTCGATTTTTTAATGGCCAGTCCATGATGGTTTAAATCGCGAATACATTTGTTCATTTTCGCTAATTTCTCATCCGATAAATGATCAAATGCATGTTCTTGCATTAGTTGCCCAGCTGCATTTACTAACAAATGGTGATTGTCTGTTTTCATGTGTAGGTTTTAATACATGCAATCAACAACTATACCATGATTGAAATGTTACCATTATGTAAACAAATTGTTACCACCAATAAAAGTGGATAACCCGTGAGTAAACTCACGGGTTGCTTATTTGTTAAGACTGCCGCTTAACAGAACCGCCACTGCTTATATTGATATCACGAATTGATCCGTTCCCTTTGTACTTAATATACCCCCCACTACTTGCTTCTGCAGTTAGTTCTTTTTCTACATTTACTTGCACACCAGCTCCGCTACTCACTTCTGCTTTACAATTGGTTACTGAAAAATCGTTCCCTCTAAAACTGGAGCCGCTGCTCGCATCAACATCTAAAAAGTCAGCTTTACCAGATAATTGCATTTGTGCACCACTGCTTGCTCTAGCAGTTAATTTTGATAATGTCATCCCAGTTCCTTTTAGCATGGCACCGCTCGACACTACTAATTTATCTATATCGATATATGAAACATATACTCTTACAGACCAGTTTTTCCAGGTATTCCAAAACTTCCAATCTACATCTCTGGTAATTTTTAAAATACCATTAGATACGGTTGTTTTAACTTGATCCCGATAACTTAAATCGCCCACAGAAACTACTAACTCTTCTTTATCACCTTTAGTAAGAATTACTTCTATACCCGATGAAACATCAATACCATGAAATGATCCAATAGTACGTTTTTGTGCATTGGCTTCTTTAATTTCCGTTTGAGCATAGGAGTTTACAATTGTAAAAACAATTGCCATTAGTAACATTATTCTCTTTTTCATTCGTTTATTTTTTAGTGAAACGGACGAAGAAAAAGAAAGTTACAATTGAGGTAAATTATCGTAACACAATGGCCCCTAATGCAGGGAGATGTACTTTAATTTTATAACATTTAGAAGGTTTATCGACCAATTCACTGCTAATGGATGGGTTGAAAACATCTCCGGTTCCCCAAAATTCTTTTGAATCACTATTGAAAATCTCGGTCCATTTTCCTTTTCCATGAACAAAAATTTCCCAATCATGCCGAACAACCGGAGTAACATTTAAAATGATCAAAACATCGTTTTTTTCTTTCTTGCCTTTTCTTTTATATACCAATACAGAATCAGATCTATGATTAAGATCAACCCATTCAAAACCACCTGGTTCAAACTGATTTTCATATAGAGCAGGCTCAGAACGATACAATTCGTTGAGTTTTTGAACGCAATATTTCATTCCTCCATGACTGGTAAATTCCAATAATTCCCACTGTAATTCCGATTTGTAATTCCATTCGCTGGTAGCACCAAACTCATCTCCCATGAACAATAATTTTGCTCCTGGATGGGTAAACATATAGGTGTATAAAATTCTTAAGTTGGCAAATTTCTGCCATTCATCTCCTGGCATTTTATACAGCATCGGGCTTTTGCCATGTACCACTTCATCGTGGCTCAAAGGCAACATGAAATTTTCGTCGTAGAAATACATCATGCTAAACGAAAATTTGTCTTGATGGAATTGCCTGAAAATCGGATCTAATTTAAAATAATCCAAGGTATCGTGCATCCAGCCCATCATCCACTTCATACCAAAACCTAATCCATCTTCAAAAGTAGGTTTACTGATCTTTGGCCAATCCGTAGCTTCTTCGGCAATGGTTTGAATATCTGGAAAGTCGCGATACAAAGTTTCATTTAAGTCTTTAATGAATGCAATAGCTTCGATATTTCCATTGCCCCCATATTCATTCGGTTCCCACTGACCTTGATTTCTGCTATAGTCTAATCTTAGCATAGAGCTTACAGCATCTACTCTAATGCCATCTGTATGAAATTGATCGCACCAAAATCTTGCACTACTTATTAAGAATGATTTTACTTCTCCTCTTTTATAATTAAAAATATACGAATTCCAATCGGGGTGATAGCCTTTGCGCATGTCGGCATATTCATATGTATGTGTTCCATCAAACATGAATAAACCATGTGCATCATAAGGGAAATGCGATGGTACCCAATCGAGTATTACGCCAATACCTGCCTGATGAAATGCATCGACCAAGCCTGCGTAATCTTGTGGAGAACCAAAACGTGAAGTCGGAGCAAAATACCCCGTTCCCTGATAGCCCCAGCTTCCATCAAAAGGATGCTCCATCACTGGCATAAATTCTACGTGGGTAAATCCCATTTCTTTCACATAAGGAACCAATCGTTCTGCTATTTGCGCATAAGTGTTATAGGATTCTTCATCGTTCTTATCTGGGCGCATCCAACTGGCCAAATGCACTTCGTATACCGAATATGGAGACTTCAATGAGTTGTGCTTTTTCCTCGACTTCATCCATTCCTCATCTTTCCAATCATAATTGGTTTGCCAGGTAATAGAGGCAGTAAAGGGTCGCTTCTCCCAATAGTGTGCATATGGATCGCCTTTGTCTAATTTGATTCCATTAAATCCATGAATATGGTATTTATATGCTTCACCTTGCAGAAGATTTGGAATAAAGCCTTCCCAAATACCTGAATTATCTAGTCTTACTTTGAGTGGATGTGTGGTTTTATTCCATTCGTTAAAATAGCCTGTTACAGAAACAAAAGTGGCATTGGGTGCCCATACAGCAAAATAGGTTCCAGGTGTTTCTAAAACGGTGATTTGCTTATTGCCAAAATAATTATACAAACTATAATGAGTGCCTTGCTGAAAGTTTTTTACATCGGCATCCGTAAATAAAGAATAATTCCAAACTGATTGACTGGTTTCAATAAAATGAATTTCTTCATATTTTTTCGTTTCGCTTGCAACTTTATTCGCTTTCTTACCTCTTATTGAAGAATTAGTTGGCTTTTCGGTATTGGTCATAGCTGTTTTCGGCATGTTGTGATCAAGATTTAACGAAATGTTATAACTAAATTTTTAGTTAAATGAATTATTTGGTGAAATTTACAACAAAATTCACCATCCTAAGAATTGAAACAAAAACCATGACCAGACTAATTGCATTGATTCTCATTGCCAGTGTACTATTGAATACTGCAGCAGCCCAATCCAAAACAGGTTCTATCAAAGGATTTGTGAATGATACCCTAAATAAACAAAATCTTTCCAATGCAGTTGTTGCAGTATTAAGAAGCAAAGATTCCGTATTGGTAAAATTTGCAAGGACCAATAAAGACGGACAATTTGAAATTGCCAATTTATTGGAGGGTAAATACATAGTAATGGTTAGCTACCCTAATTATGCAGATTATGTAGAAAAAGTAGAATTAGCCAATGAACCTATTAATTTGGGTAAAATACCTGTTATTACCAAGGCCACTTTGTTACAAGAAGTAATTGTTAAACAAAGGGTTGGCGCAATCAGGGTAAAAGGAGACACTACAGAATACAAGGCTGATAGTTTTAAAGTAAGTGCCAATGCAGATGTGCAAGAGCTATTAAGAAAAATGCCTGGCATTCAAGTGAATAGCAAAGGAGAAATTACGGCACAGGGTGACAGAGTGCAGAAAGTATTGGTGGATGGTGAAGAATTTTTTAGTGATGATCCTGCAGTGGTCACTAAAAACTTAAGAGCCGATGCAGTAGATAAAATTCAATCTTTCGATAAAAAATCTGATCAGGCTGCATTTACAGGTATTGATGATGGGCAAAAAATCAAAACCTTAAACATTCAATTAAAAGAAGACAAGAAAAAAGGCTATTTCGGTAAAGTTGAAGCTGGTACCGATTTTGATAAATACAGGTATGGCAAATTGTTAGCCAATTCTTTTAAAGGAAAAAGAAAGATATCGGGATACCTTACCACTGATAATACCAAATTTGAATCATTGAATTGGGATGAGAATCGCAATTATGCGGGTGATGCAAATATTACTACTGAAATCAATGATGATGGCGGAATGAGTATGTGGTCGAATAGTGATGAATTTAGTTGGGGCCGTGGATTCCCCAATTCCATTACTGGCGGTTTACATTTTAGCAATAAATGGGATAAAGACAAACAAAATTCTAATAATACTTATCAGTTCAACCAATTAGATGTAACTGGCATTACCACCAGTAAAACACAAAATATTTTACCTGATACTAGTTTTGTTAATACTACAGAACAAGATCAGGCTGCCAGTAGAAAACGACATAAACTAACCAGTTTTTATGAATGGCAAATTGATTCTACCAGCTCATTAAAGCTTACCGTAAAAGGTTCAGCTATCAATAGTAATACAAGAACCAATTATTTAGGAAGATCGATTAGCCAAGACAATATCATCATTAACGAAACGGATAGAACTACTACCAGTATAGATGATAATAATACATTGAATAATAATTTACTCTGGAAAAAACGTTTCCAAAAAAAGGGACGTACCATTTCGATCAATAGTGATTTTAATTTCTCCAATAGAGAAGAGAATGGATTCTTGTATGCAAAAAATACCTATTTCAATAAATTTGGCCAGGTAATTCGTTTTGATAATATTGATCAGAAAAAAGTAAATAAACAGAATGGCAGTGTAATCAATACAACTGTTTCTTATACCGAACCTATTTGGAAAAATACTTTTCTAATCCTCAATTATAAGTTGAATGTAAATAGAAATGATGCAGAAAGATTGACTTATGGAAAATCAACAGGGGACAAATATGAAACCTTAATTGACTCATTAAGTAACCATTTTATATTCAATACGATTGGACATACTGGAAGTGTAAACCTTCGTTATAATGTGAAGAAATTCAATTTTTCTGTAGGTAGTGGTTTTGGAACAGTCAATTATAAAATGACCGATATTAAAAAGAATATTGAAAGAAATGTACCATTCAATAACTTTCTACCATCCATTACATTTAATTATACTCCCAAACAACAAAGAAGATTCAATTTCTCTTATAATGGATCAACCAGAAACCCAACCCTACAACAAATTCAACCCATCATCGACAATATAGATCCATTGAATATAACAGTGGGTAACCCCAATTTGCAGCAATCATTTATTCATAGATTTAGCTTCAATGCATCGGATTATAAAGTATTAAAGAGCAGAAATTTATACTTCAATGCAAGTTATACCAAAACAGACAACGCTATTACCAATGCTAGTTTTGTAGATAATTTAGGAAGAAGAATTTCTCAGGCAATCAATGTGGATGGAAACTATAATTTATCCTCCAGTGTTGGATATGGATTTGATCTGATCCCATCTTTAAATGTTGGAATAGATGTTGGACCAAGAAAAAGCAGGTTCGTCAATCAAGTCAATGGAAAAATGAATACTACAGATAATACCAGTTTAAATATCGGAGTTAATGGAGGATACTGGTCAGATAAATGGATCAATTTCTGGATGAATTTTAATGCCAATTACAATCATTCAAACTCTTCTATCAACCCCGATATTGTTACTAAATATTGGTCTTATACTACTTATTCGAATGTGCAATTCAAATTTAAAAAAGCTAAAACATTCATCGATTTAAATTTGGAAGCCAATATTTACCAAAAAACAGCCATCTTTAAAGACCAGCTGGATGTATATATTGTAAGTTCTTCCATCAGAAAAGTGATTTCTAAAAATGATCAATGGGAAGCTAAACTATATGTAAATGATATCTTCAATCAGAATCTAGGAATCAACAGATCCATTAATAGTAATTTTATTTCTGAAACAACCAATCAAACCATTCAACGATATTTTCTAGTATCCTTGATCTGGAATTTTAATAAAAATGGGAAACCAACTTCAATGGGATTTTAATATGAAAACAGTATATATATTTTTATTGTCGATTTTAGTTATTTCTGTAAAAGCTCAGACAAACTTTATTCAATTTGGCAGAGTTGAATATGAAAAGAAAGTGAATCAACATAAGCCATTAGAAGATGATCCCGACAATGTTTGGAACAAGGAAAGGATGAAAGTGATCCCAAAATTTGTTACCGATATATATGAGTTAAGATTTAACAATACTAAATCGGTATATAAACTGGCAAAAGAAAACCCAGATAATAAATACATGATGTGGGGTGGCAAGCCATCTGAAACAGATGGTGTTGTTACCGATTTACAAACACAAACTATTAGTAGCCAAAAAGACATTTTCGAAAACACTTATTTAATTAAAGACAGTGTAAGAAACTTAGAGTGGAAAATATCAGATGAAACCAGAGAAATTGCTGGTTTTGAATGTAGAAAAGCTGTTACCAAAATTTGTGATTCTGTTTATGTGGTGGCATTTTATACCGATCAAATACCCGTAAGCGCTGGACCAGAAAGCTTTGGAGGCTTACCAGGATTAATTCTTGGATTAGCAGTTCCAAGATTATACACCACCTGGTTTGCAACTAAACTTGAATTAGTAGAACCCAGTATGGCTCAATTGAATCCAAATCAAAAAGGCAAAAAAGTAAATCGCCAGCAAATGTTGGCCGAATTACAAAAGGGTTTAAAAGATTGGGGAAAGGAAGGCGCTCAAAGAATGTGGATATCACAATTGTAAAATGAATGCACCAACATTTATGGCGTATGGCATTCCACTACATTAGCTCCAGTTAAGTTTTGAGATAAATAAGGGCTGACAAATGGAATATCTAAATTTAGGCCACGCAATATTAATAAGACTCCAATAATCATTGAAATAATTGGAACAAATTTTTGAAATGATGCTTTTAAGCGAACTGGCATTTTATGTGCAATAACAACCAAGGCAATCATAGCAGGTATCGTTCCTACACCAAAGAAAATCATAAACAAAACGGAATTGGCAACAGATGATGCAACAAGCGCTGCAGCAACTGCCATATATACCAATCCACAGGGTAAGAAACCATTCATTACACCAACTAAAAACATCCATGCCACTTTTTGCTTTTTCATTAAATATTGTAATGAATTAATTTGATACCGATTTAACCAGGCAGGCATTTGTATTTTTTTATTCTTCAGAAGTTTTGGAATCACTAATGAAACCAAAATAATTGATCCCAATACAATAGAAATAATCTGTGTTAAACCAAACCAGTTCATTCCTCTTCCTACAAAACCAACTATCAAACCAATTATTGAATAAGCCCCTACTCTACCTAAATTATATAATAGAATAGCCAACCATTTATCATACCTATTAAACCTGCTGAATGGCAATGACAAAGCAAGAGGACCACACATGCCCACGCAGTGGATACTTCCGGCAAGTCCGGCCAAAAATGCGGTTAAGAGGAATAATTGCATGCCTATTGAATAAAAATGGTTTCTTCCGTAAAATAAGGATTCCCTTCCAGATCAAAAGATACCCGAACAATGTATTTCCCTTTAATAAAAGTTTTTTTATCAAAAAGATAAACCCCATTTGATGGATTCAATACCATTTTTTTATCGGCTTTTTCTGATGCAGGATTGTAAAAATGGATTGCTCCGTTTTTCATTGACCTGGCTGAAACAGAATCGATCATTACTTCAATATGATTTCCAGCAGTTTTAATGGTAATAGGTTGAGCCAAATTTTTAGCATTATCCACTCCTTGTATATGGGAATTAAATGCCAGCTCTTTTCCATAATAATCCTCTTCAACCATTTCGGTATTTAACATCATACTTCTGACTACAAAATAGCTGATAAATAATACGCCGGCCAGGTAGGCTATAAATATTCTGGTTCCCCAATTCATAGATTTTATTTTAATACTCACTTATAAATACGGCATGTTTTGTTTCCATCACTTTGTTTCCACTCATTAACTTGATTTCATAATCCACTTTTCTTTTTTTCACATTTGAAGGTAATACTTTTAAGAAAAATGTTTCTTCAGTTAATTGCCTTCCTTTTAAACTATCGAGCGGAATGCCTATTCGTTCAATTTTAACTGAAGGGTCTGTGGCTACTAAATGATAAGCAAGGGTTAAATTACTTTTATTGGTTACTTTAATACGGTACAAATTACTAATGGTTCCATCATTATTTTCTTGTAAAGTTTGTCCGGGAACACGCATGATGGTTGCATCAAAAGTGGTTCTAGTAACCACCAAAACAGCCAGTAATACCATCAGTATTCCTAACAAAGCAGTATAGGATTTGATCCGATAAGTGAACTCAAATTTCTTACCAGATGCGATTGCATTTTCCGAAGCAAATGTGATGAGTTCTGGAGGTTTACCCACTGACTTCATCATCATATTGCATGCATCAATACATGCAGTACAATTGATGCATTCCAGTTGAGTACCATTCCTGATATCGATATTGGTAGGACATACATTTACACACATACCACAATCAATACAATCTCCAGCTCCCTCCGTCGCTTTCTTTTTATTTCGGGGCTCTCCCCTCAAATAGTTATATGCAACGAGGATGGAATTTTTATCTAATAAAACACCTTGCAATCTGCCATATGGACAAATTACGGTGCAAACAATCTCTCTAACAAATGCATATACTATATAAAATGCCAAAGTAAAAAACACCATAGCAATAAAACCAACAACATGATTGGAGATCGGTTCTTTCATTATGTGAAACACACCATCTACTCCAATAATATATGATAAGAAAATATTAGAAATTGCAAATGATATGGCTAAAAAAACAATGTGCTTTATGGTTTTACGCAGATATATTTCAGTGGTCCAATCTTTTTTATTATTGATTTTTTGTTTATTTCCATCCCCTTCTATAAAGTATTCAATTTTACGGAAAACCATTTCCATGAATATGGTTTGTGGACATATCCAGCCGCAAAAAATTCTTCCATAAATTAAAGTGAAGATGATGATGAACAAAATAAAGATCAACATCCCAATTCCAAACATGATAAAATCCTGAGGAGTAAATAAAGCGCCAAAAAAAGTAAACTCCCCTTCCGGAAAATTAAATTGAAACATTGGATTGCCATCAATTCTAATAAATGGCAAGGAAACAAATAATATCAAATAGAAATAACTTAACCAGGTTCTATATTGATACAATTTTCCTTTGGGCTGTAAAGCATAAATCCAATTCCTTTTTCCTTCTTTATTAATAGTGGAATGCCTATTTCTAAATTCTTCACTCAAATCTTCACTCATCTGAACTGCTTTTATGTTACATTTTCACTGCTTTTGATGCAGAATCTACTGCAACAGAAGGTACTGTTTCATCCTTAAACAATTCACCTTGTTTTTCTTTTGCAGGGCTAGGATTAGTGCCTTGTAAAGATTTAACATAGCTAGCTAGTTGTGCTATCTGCAATGGAGAATAATCATCTTTCCAGGATTTCATCCCTTTCTCAGGCCATCCATATTTAATGGTTGTAAAAATGGATTTTATATCTCCTTTATGAATCCAATATTCATCGGTTAAATTAGGACCAATTCCTGGAGCTCCATTTACAATTGCACTTCCATTCTCAGCATGACAGGTTGCACAAGCACCTGGCTTAATAAATAATGCTTTACCAGCTTCAATGTCTGATAAGCCAAGCATTTTAACGGTTTTCTCATCAACATTATTGGCTGATTTTTCTAAATAAGCTGCTTGTTTTACTGCTGCAATTTCCTGATCGATTTGTAATTCTTTTTGTTGCAAAGGTCTTGACTCTGCTATATGATAACTATATAGATATACGATTCCAAATAAGATACAAAATCCAAAACCATATTTCCACCAAATCGGAATATCATTGTCTAATTCTTTAATTCCATCGTAGTCATGACCCAGATCTAATTTAATAATATCGGCATCAGTATTACGATTATAAATTCGATCGAACCAAGGAATTTTTTCTTTTTTCAGTTCTTCAGCTTGTTTTTCAACTACCGCTGCTGATTCTTTATTAAGGAAAGTTCTTATTCCAATAGCTAGATAAAAAATGAGTAAAAGCTCTAA
Organism: Sphingobacteriia bacterium; assembly: GCA_037129425.1. Lineage (GTDB taxonomy): Bacteria > Bacteroidota > Bacteroidia > Chitinophagales > Chitinophagaceae > Sediminibacterium. Next base: position 22,317 of record JBAXUV010000020.1, on the reverse strand, counting down.
TACAATTACCGAAGCAATGATATACATTACATTTTCTGAAACAACCGTTTTTGCACCAGCAGGAACTGGAGATTGTGCATTTGCTGTGGCAACAGCAGTTAGTAATAAGCCTATCATTATTCCAGCCTTTGTAAATGTACCATTGCGTTTTTCTTCTGCAATTCTATTTTTAATTGCCATTAAAAAAACGGATCCTAAAATATAAATTACACAAGCCAATAAAGCCGCTACACCCACCAAGGTATAAGCAAATGTAGTATCGTAGAATACATCTGGTACTTTTTTAGCCTCTGCAGTATCAGCAGCCTGTGCAAAAATTGAAGTTGATCCAAAAAAAAGCATGGATACTGTTCCAAAAATAGTTTTGCTATTTATTGCCTTAAATCTTTTTTTATTTTTTTGTATCATATAAAATAATTTATCAGTCATTAATAGGGATATTACTTCTCTCAATCATAGATGCCTTACTGGCACTGAATACATACCAAGTTACCACAGCAAAAAATACAGTGAAAATGAGCAATGATATCAAGGGATATATTCCTACATGGTCGATACTGGTTAAATAATTTTTGAATTTCATATTAATCAATTAATGTAGATTTTTAACTTCTTTTTCTGGTGCCTTTTTTAAATCTGTTCCAACTCTTTGCAGATAGGCAATCAATGCAATAATTTCCTTATGACTATTTGCTTTGATTTTATTCGCTTTTAAATCTGCAGTAATTTCTTCTGCCTGAGCCCTTAAATCGGCATTGGCTTTTTCATCAAATCCTTTTGGATAAGGCACGCCCAATGTTTGCATGGCTCTTATCTTCCCTGGAGTTGTAGTAGTGTCTAGATCATCATCCAACAGCCAATTATATGGTGGCATGATACTTCCTTGTGAAATTTCTTCAGGAGCATTCATGTGGCGATAATGCCAGCTATTGGGATATTTACCACCTTCTCTGGCCAAATCCGGTCCAGTGCGTTTACTACCCCACTGGAAAGGATGATCATAAACAAACTCTCCCGATTTTGAATAATCTCCATAACGAGCCACTTCATCTCTGAATGGTCTGATCATTTGTGAGTGACAGGTGTAACAACCCTCTCTGATATAGATATCTCTACCTTGTAATTCCAAAGGAGTATATGGTTTTACAGTACTAATGGTCGGAATATTTTCCTTTATTAAAAAAGTTGGAATCAATTCTATTGCTCCTCCAATGGAAACCACCACCAAACTAAATACCAACATTCTTACAGGCCTACGTTCTATTGCAGTATGCCAGAATTGTTTGCCCTGAGGTAAAGGAACAGATTCTAATGAAGGCGCTTCAGCATGTTCTACTTTAATCAATTCCCCGCTCTTTATTGTTTTATACAAATTCACCACCATCAGGATTACTCCGGCCAAGTAAACGGTTCCGCCTAATCCCCTTAAGATATACATAGGAAGAATTCGTGTAACAGTTTCTAAAAACTGGTATTTTAATTGACCTTCAGCTGTAAACTCTTTCCACATTAAAGCTTGTGAAAATGCTGCCCAATACATAGGTATTGCATAAAGGAGAATACCAATCGTTCCAATTAAAAAATGTGTATTTGCCCATTTTTTAGAATACAATGTTGTATTAAAAATTCTTGGAACCAACCAATACAACATACCAAAAGTTAAAAATCCATTCCAACCCAATGCACCCACATGAACGTGTGCTATTACCCAATCCGTGTAGTGTGCAATGGCATTTACATTCTTTAAAGAAAGCATCGGCCCTTCAAATGTGCTCATACCATAACAGGTAAGTGCAACAACAAACATTTTCAAAATAGGATCTTCCTTCACTTTATCCCAGGCACCCCTTAATGTGAATATACCATTCAACATACCTCCCCAACTAGGTAGTATCAACATTATACTAAACACAACACCTAATGATTGAGCCCAATCAGGAAGCGCGGTGTATAATAAATGGTGTGGGCCAGCCCAGATATAAATAAAGATCAATGCCCAAAAGTGAATGATGCTCCATCTATAAGAATAAATAGGACGTTGAGCGGCTTTAGGAACAAAATAATACATCAAGCCCAAATAAGGTGTAGTCAGGAAAAAAGCCACTGCATTATGTCCATACCACCATTGTACCAATGCATCTTGTACACCTGCGTATAAACTATAACTATGAGTAAGAGATGTTGGAAGTGCAAATGAATTGACAATATGTAGTAATGCTACAGTAACCCATGTTCCAATCAAAAACCAGATTGCTACATATAAATGTCGCTCTCTTCTTGTTAGGATCGTTCCAAACATGTTTACCCCAAACACTACCCAAATCAACGCAATGGCAATATCAATTGGCCAAATAAGTTCAGCATATTCTTTTCCTTCTGTTAAACCAAATGGAAGGGTTAGGGCTGCAAATACAATGATCAATTGCCATCCCCAAAAATGAATATTGCTAAGTGCTTTACTCCACATGCTGGCTTTCAATAAACGAGGCAACATATAATAGGTACCCGTAAAAATTCCATTTCCTACAAATGCAAAAATGACTGCATTGGTGTGCAAAGGCCTTAGCCTTCCGAATGAAATATAGGGAATACCAAAATTGAGCGCGGGATAAGCTAATTGAAAGGCAATAATTACCCCTACTAACATTCCTACTATCGACCATAAGATGGTAGCGTAAGCAAAGTTTCTGACAATTTTATTGTCGTACGTAAATTTTTCTAACTGCATAACTATTGATTCTTTGGTTCTTGACTATTTTTTTCAAATAAAATTTTATTGGCAGGAGAAAATGAATCGTCAAATTGACCTGTTTTAGTGCTCCAGATAAAAGCAACCAAAAAGCCTAATGCCACAGTCAAACTCACTGCTAATAAAAGTACAATAACAATCATTTTTTAGAAGATTTAGTATTAATTCCAAATGGAAAATACAAAGGGCAAAAACTAATGAAACTAGTAAGAATAAAAATTCCTGCTACTACCAATAATACAATGGCTGTTGTTCCACTAATTTCATTTTGCAAATACAACACCCCTATCAAAATGGCCACTAAGATTCTGATGGCTTTATCGAGGGTACCCATGTTCTTTTTCATATGTTTGAGTTTTGATTATGCATGATTAAAATGTTTTTTTTCAATATAAAAAGAGCCCAGCATTGTGGTCAACACAATACTCAATGTGCTCATGGGCATTAATATAGCTGCTACTAATGGAGACAGTTGTGCCGTTACAGAAAAATAAAGTCCAATTGCATTGTATAAAAGTGAAAATACAAATGTTAGTTTGATTAAATTTTTTGCACTAATAGCTGCTTTAATATAGTGATTTAAATAAGGTAGCTTTTCGGCTAATAATATCGCATCGCTTGCTGGAGAGAATTGTATAGTATTATCAACAACAGCTATTCCAATATTACTTTTTTGTAATGCACCTGCATCATTTAATCCATCTCCTACCATCATTACAGTGGACGATTGATTTTGCAGATTGGCAATAAAAGTTAATTTGTCTTGCGGTGTTTGATTAAAAAAACATTGTATTCTTTTGCTGAATTTCGAAATCAAATAATCTGCAGCTCGGTCATTATCCCCACTTAATATTGATACAGAATAAGGCAATTGGTTGATCAGCTGATCAACGTGATCCCTTAACTGATTGATCACTTCAAATTTCCCGAATACCTGGTTATTTATACTCACCCAAACAGCTGAAGCATTATTTTTTTCTGAACCAATACCAAGAAAAATAGAAGATCCTAATTTGTAATGTGTATCATTTTCCCAAGCTTCTATACCCAACCCTGGCTGCTCTTTCACGTTGGTCAATGAATAATTAGAATCTATTAAAAAATTGGCTATACTTCTGCTCAAAGGATGCAATGACTGAGCAAACATAGCTGCAAAAACAGCAAGATCATTGTCTGATAAAGGTTTACCCTCATATTGAACAGTAGATTGATTGGCTTTGGTAAGCGTTCCTGTTTTATCAAAAACGATGTGATTGATAGATGGAATAATTTGAAGAATATTGGCATTTTTAAGGTATAAACCTTTATTGCTAAAAATATTCAACAAAAATCCTTGAGTAAAAGTAGTAGTTAACAACAAAGCACAGGGACAAGCCACAATCAATACTGCAGTTAAAGCGTTCCAAGCGTTTACAGAACTGATATTGTACCAATAAACAAAAGCGGTTAATGCTACAAAAAATACTGCTGCTGCAAAATAATTACTAATTATTCCTGTGAAAGTATAGCGCTGTTTATTTTCTTTTTTAAATGCATCATGATTCCATAATCGGGTAAAATTACTTTGTGAAAATGGCTGCACTACCAATAAATCGATAGCGCCGTTGGTTTGTTTTCCACCAGCATAAATAATTTCACCCATTTTTACAACACTTGTTTCATTTTCTCCAGTTACAAAACTATAATCGATATTGGCTTGTCCTTTAATGAGTATTCCATCTACAGGAATCACTTCCTGATTTCTAATTCTGATAGTATCGTCAATTTTTATTTCACTCACCGATAAATAAGTTTCCTCCAATTGTTGATTGATTTTACAAACGGCTATTGGAAAATAAGATGTGTAATCTCTATTGAACTTTAAATTGGCAAATGTTTTGGTTTGAAATGCCCTTCCAACAAGCATAAAAAAGATGATACCTGACATGCTGTCTAAATAACCACCTCCCACCCCGTTGATTATTTCATAAATGCTTCTCGTAAATGTAACAGCCAAAGCCAGTGCAATGGGAGCATCAATATTGAGTATTTTTTGTTTAAACCCATACCAGGCATTTACAAAAAATTCATTCCCACTATATAATAAAACGGGCAAGGACAAAAACAGATTCAACCAACGAAAAATTATTGCAGAAAGTCCGTCCTTTGCTAAAGTATCCAGCCCTAGATATTCCGGGAAGCTCAACAACATGATGTTGGCAAAACAAAATCCTGCAATACCAATTTTAATGGTTGCTTTTCGCGCAATAAAATGTTGCTCTTTTTGCTTAGTATTATTGGTGTCTAATGAAATATGAGGTTCATACCCTATTGAGCTCAATAATTCAGCTACTTGTCTTACAGATAATGTTGCTGGGTTAAAATAAACAGTTACTTGCTTATCAGGAAAATTGACTGTAGAAAATACAATCCCATCATCTAGTTTATGCAGATTTTCTAGAAGCCACAAACAAGAACTACAATGCATTTGAGGCAAGTAAAAATTGACTGCTGTTTGTTGTTGGTTGGCAAAAACAATCAAGCGTGCTGATAAATCAGGATTATCTAAGAATGCAAATTTTTGTGGGTTACCATTTTCGATCCGCTTAACTCCTGCAACTTCATTGAAACTATAATAATCGCAAAGGTTGTTTTTATTTAAAATCTGGAACACTGTTTTACATCCTGAACAGCAAAAGGATTTATCGTCAAAAGAAACTAAACTATCCTTTTGGCAGTCATCACCACAATGAAAACAAGTTGTATTATGTAAAACAGATTTAATCATTTACAATTTGCTTTTTCATCAATTTTTTTTCGAAGACCTATTAGCTAAATTTAATGAATTATCCTCATACAAACGAGCTACGTCAAAATAGTTTTTCTTAAAACAATCACATGATGATATTCTATCTTGGATCATTTTATTCCAACAGGCTTTTTCTTCAACAAAATTGTTAGAAAATGCATAGACCAATTCTTCTTGATTTTCAGTATCCCATAAATGGTTATTTATTAATTGGTCAATTTTTGCAACATAATGATTGATTCTATTTTCTTTGCGGTTGGTAAGTTGTAATAAATCTCCCAAATTGGGAAGACTTGTATTTGATTTTTTTGCATGGAAAACTTTCAAAACAGATGGAAAAACTAATTTCTCCTCGTAAGTAGCCAGGGAGTGAAACTCATTTTTCAGATTGATCAATAAATCGTTTACCAAATCTTTTTCAGGAGCAATACTGGCTCCCAAATTGAAGCACTGCAGCGCATGATCAATCTTCAGATCTAATAATGGATAAACATCATTTAAAAGATGATCAATAAGTTCTTTGGTTTGGTCTGCATGCTTGCACATGATATAGTAATTTACTATACAAAAGTGCGTAAGTTAATGTTGGAAAAACATGAGAACAACTAAGAAGAAACATGATTTTTATCATGTTTTATTTGCTAATCTTCTATATTGGCGGTTTGTATAAGCATCGGGAGGTTAATGATGCTTATTTTTTTGCCATTCAATGCAATCATTTTGTCTTGATTGAATTCAGATAATAACCTGATGCAGCTTTCGGTGGAAGTGCCAACATAATCGGCAATCTCTTCTCTTGTAAGGCTCACATTGATAGTTTTCTGATCTGCCTCGAAACCATATGTAGCTTTTAAAAATAGCAGGGCTTCTGCCATACGTTCCCTAACATTCTTTTGAGACAATGACACTATATGATCTTCGGCTTCTTTTAAATCCCGACTCATTTTTTTCACCACTTCAAACATCAGTTTTGGGGTTGATTCCAAAGCTTTGAAAAAATAAGCTTTATCAATGATACAAATTGATGCATCTTCCAAAGTAACAGCAGATGATGCATATCTTTCATTGGAAATTAAGGCACGATATCCTACTATATCACCAGATTTAGCCAGGCGCAGAATTTGCTCTTTCCCATCGAACCCAGTTGTAGTAATTTTTATTTTCCCACTATTGACGCAAAACAAACCGGTTGGCAATCCATTTTCAGCAAATACATATTGTCCTTTCTTGTAGGTACTACAAGACTTATGCATGGTCATTTCATTCAGCTGCTCTCCTTCTAACACATTAAAAACTGAGTGCATTCTTACATTACAATGGGCACATCCGGTCTCAAATTGTATTGGTTTTTTCATGAAAGCAGAATTTATGGTGCTCAAAAATACTAAAAATCTAGTTTTTAAAGGTTTTTATAAAATAATCAGCTACAGCCTGGTATACCAATTCAGCATTGGAATGCTTCATCCAATGGTGGGTATCGTCCACTACCATTATTGTTTCATAAGATACACCTTTTTTTGATAGTCTTTTAATCAGGTCTACACTTTGGTTAAAACGTACATTTCGGTCATCATCGGCATGTATAATCAATACTGGTGAGGTCCAGGTAGCTATGGAAGCCACTGGAGAAGATTGCCATGCAGTTTTCATGGCTTTATCTAGATCTGGTGCTTTTTCATACTTTTCGTTCGGATTGGAGGCTAAAAGATTAACGGTAAAATCATGTACCCCATGTATATCTACGCCAGCTGCAAAAAGTTTAGAATCTCTTGCCAAAGCCAATGCAGTAAGGTAACCACCATATGATCCGCCATAAATGCCAATTTTTGATGGATCTACAAAAGACTGTTGCTTTAACCATTCTCCTGCTGCTTTAATATCTAAATACTCTGCAGCTCCTGCAGCACCTCCATTCGCTGGCTTGTGAAATTCAAATCCATATCCAATGCCTAACCGATAATTTACTACCAGCACATTGAACCCTTTGCTGGCTAAGTATTGATTGGAAGAATAAGCATTGGAATAATAATCGGAATAATTCCATCCCAATAACATTTGACGTGGAGGTCCACCATGAACATACACAATGGTAGGCTTTCGTCCTGGCCCTGCCGCTTTAAATAAATCAGCATGCACTTTAACACCATCGGAAGCTGTAAAAATCACTTGTTCTGGAGTAACAAATTGGTTCTGAGGTAATGCAGGATCTATAAAGGATTGCCCTATTAATTGGATTGAATTGTTAGCAAGATTGATTATTGCAGGTACTGGAGGGCGTTGTACAGTAGCACTTAGAAAAGCAATTTTTTTGGAATCTTCTGTAAAAACTGGTGTCCATTCTAAACCAGTACCAGGGGAGAGTAGCTCAATTCCTGCTTTATCTACTGCAACTCTTGCAACATGTCTCCGTTCTATATCTTTACTATCTGGCCCTGTGTTGGCACTAAAAGACAACCATTTTTTGTCTGCACTCAGTTGCACATGTTCTACCATATAATTACCTGGTGTCAATAAAATTGGTTTACCACCAGTAGCTGAAATTGAATACAAATGTGGCCAACCATCTTCATAAGACATAAATACTATCTGATTATTGGCAGCCCAGTGCAAATTGGTTCCACCATGTGTTGTTGGATAAGAACCCCTTAAAGTAGTTGGCGCTTTCCACAACTGAGTAGTTTTTCCTGTTACAATTTCTGTTTTCTGAATCGACCAGGGATTGTGTTTTCTACTCAACATAGAATCGGGTGCACCACCTGTTCCTGGTGTTCTTACAAAAACAATTGAACTACCATCAGGAGACCAATGAGGAGATTGATCTCTATTGAAAGATGGAGATACCCATTTCAAATTTTGTTGACCATTAGTATAAATTCCAATGATTGAATGATCTTGTCTATTTGCTGTGAATAACAGTTGTTCTCCATTCGGCGACCATTCTAAGGAACCAACATTTCCTCTTGTTGTAAAAATATTTTTTGCAGGAGTATTGTTACTGATGGAAACTATCCATGCCTGACCATTTTTAATAAACGCCACTTGCTTACTATCAGGAGAAATAGCAGGCAAATCGCCTTCAGATAAAGACTGTACTTTACCACCTTGAAAAGGCACACTTAAAATTTGAACTTTATATGCTACTAAATCAAAACTGGGATTAACGGGCAACCCTGTTTCCCAGTTACCACTGTGTTCTCCTCCTCTTACAAATACCACCCAATTGCCATCATCAGAAATATTTACACTGGTTATTTCCTGCCCATCATCTTCATTGAAGTGGGTTAATTTTCTTGGCAGATAATTCGGTGCTTCTGCAACATATACATTTCTTCTTCCGGCAGAATCCAAGGCCCAGGCAATTTTACCACCAGTGGCCGCGCTTGTTAACTCAGTTGGAAATGCATATTTTTTATAAGCACTATAGTTAACTTCCTGAGCTTTTACCGTTGAGATTGATACTAAACAACAGCATACAATCAATTGAATAATCCTTTGTTTCATTTGTTTGAGTTGATGAATTCATTATTGTAATTTCAACACCATCGATTCTTTCGGACCGATTGAAAAACCAGTACCATATTGCTTATCAGTGATTATATCTACTCCCTTTGTATAATTTTTTGTACGCTCCAGAAAATTATTCAAATTAACTTCTTTCACATCTTTAGAAGTATTAAATATGACCATGAATGTTTGATTAGCATCATACCTAAAATAAACATATACCCCATCTTTAGGAATCCATTGCATTAATTTCCCCGATTGTAAAGCAGCATTATTCTTTCTATAATTGGCTAATATTTTTACATAATTAAATGCTTCTTCTTCTGTTTTATTTCTTCCTGATGCTAAAAATTTATTGGATTGACCATCATTAAAGCCACCAGGGAAATTTAAACGGACCATACCATCATTCGGGTCTTTAAAATTTTTCATCCAGACTTCTGTACCATAATACAAATGAGGTGTGCCTCGCAAAGTGAACAATAAATTCATCCCCATTTTGAATTTATTCATATCCTGATCGATCATCGAAATAAATCTTTCTGTATCATGATTGTCTAAGAAGATCCAATTTTTTTCTGGTGCTTTGTATAAAAAATCCTGAGACAAAGTCATGTAAAGTTTATTCACCCCATTGGTCCAGCCAAATGGTTGATTGATTGCATCCATCATAGAATAGCTCAACGGAAAATCTAACACTGATTGTAAATTATGTTTGAATGCTGGTTGCATGTTATTCTTTGTGAAATAAGCGCTCCCGGTTACGGTATTGGCAACTGCTTCTCCTACAATAGTAATGGAAGGAAAATCATTCTCTAAAGCCGCATTCACTTGATTTAAAAATGCTTCATCGCAATACTTATATGTATCTACCCTCCATCCATCAATACCATATTCCTCTACTGTCCAAAGCGCGTGTTGAATCAAATAATTTGCAACAAAAGGATTGCGCTGATTGATATCAGGCAAATGGGGAACAAACCAACCATCCAACATAACTTTTTTATCAGCCGCGCTTCCATGAATATCATACAAAGCTTCATCGCGATGATTGCTACTGGTATATTTATCCCATTGATTCACCCAGTCTTTGGAAGGCGCATCTTTGAACATCCAGTGTTCAATTCCAATATGATTGTATACAGCATCTTGAATTATTTTTATTCCTTTTGAGTGAGCTGCATTAATTAAATTTTTATACGCGGCATCTCCACCAAATCTTTTATCTATAGCATAATGATTGGTAAACCAATATCCATGATAACCTGCCACCATACCAGCTTGTTCATTTTGCAATGGCATATCATTTTCTATCACTGGTGTAAGCCATAAAGCAGTTACTCCTAAATCACTTAGATAATCTAAACGATTTTGAATTCCTTTCAAATCGCCCCCATGCCTTAAAATAGGAGAAGCACTGTTACAAGAAGTATCTCTATACTCTTTAATCCGATCATTGGTGGAATCTCCATTACTAAATCGATCGGGCATCAGTAAATAAACAAAATCTTTTTGAGAAATGCCTTGCGCAAAATCTTTTCCCAAATTAGCCCTTCTGGCTTTAAGCGGCCAGTTGATTGCATGAGCTTTATTATTTTGAATAAATTCAATGGGAACATTTCCTGGTTTTGCTGAAGGTGCAACTAATAGATCTAAAGCAAGGTATTTGCTGTTTTCGAATTGATGTACTTTTTGCAACTGAACTCCTGGATAATTGATCCTTACTTTTTCTTGATTGAATCCTTCATAACTTCCTTGAACAATCACTTGCACTTTATTCCACTTCATACCTACAAACCATCCTGTAGGATATACTTTTGCATATTGTGCATTTGTACAGGTTACTATTAAAAATAATAGCCCAGTTAAAAAGTAATTTTTCATACAATTATTTCGCTGATTCTTTAATTTTTAAAGCCCCTTCATCATAAACAAATAAAACGCTTACTGCGGCACAGAGCATGAAAAAACCTGCTAATACAATGGCATAAATGGGTTGCCCATTATAAATATGTTTTACAATCCAGCCTCCACAAATACCATTGATGATTTGAGGCAGCGTGATAAAGAAATTAAAAATACCCATATAAATTCCCAATTTCCCTGGAGGAATGGAACCCGATAAAATCACATATGGCATTGCCAAAATACTGGACCATGCAAGGCCTATCCCAATCATTGAATATCTTAGCATGGTTGGGTCTTTGATGAAATAGATTGAAATAAGCCCTACTCCACCAGCAATCAATGAAAACGCATGTGTTCCTTTTCTTCCTAAATATTTAGCTACAACTGGTAAAAATAAAGCGTAGACAGCAGCTACAAGATTATAGGTTCCAAATGCTGAACTCACAATATTTCCTGCACTATTGTATTCAACTGATTTCGCATAATCACCAGTTAATCCATATACATGTGTGGCAACTGCATCTGTAGTAAAAACCCACATACTGAATAAAGCAAACCAAGAAAAAAATTGCACCAAACCCAATTGCTTCATGGTTCTTGGCATTTTTGCAAAGTCTTTGAAAATCTCTCCTATTCCTGCTTTTGCTGCTGCTTCATTTTTGCCATGGTATTTTTCATATTCGGCAGGCGGGTATTCTTTTGATTTAAAAACCGTTACCAAAATGGCACCTACAAAAACAGCTGCACCAATATAAAATGCGTATCGAATATTATCTGCAACTCCTGATGTACCTGCTTCTTGAGAGAAACCATTCTTTGCTAAAAAGGAAGGCAACTCAGAACCTACAACTGCACCAACACCAATTAAAAAAGTTTGAATGGCAAATCCACTTGTCCTTTGAGTATCAGGTAAATTATCGGCAACCAATGCACGAAATGGTTCCATCGCTACATTGAATGAAGCATCCATAATCATCACCATTCCTGCTCCAATCCAAAGTGCGGGAACAATCGAAGAAACAGCACCTGAATTGGGTAGAAAAATTAGGGCGGCAGATGAAAGCAAAGCACCAGTTAGAAAATAAGGCTTTCTTCTTCCCAATCTATTCCAGGTTCTATCACTGTAATGTCCTATTAAAGGTTGAACAATCATTCCTACCAGTGGAGCAACAATCCAAAACATGGGCAATTGTTCAACATCGGCACCAAATGAACGTAAGATCCTACTCGTGTTTCCATTTTGCAATGCAAATCCGAATTGAATTCCTAAAAATCCAAAACTCATAAAAAAGATCTGCGCTAAACTTAATTTGGGTTTAGTAGCAATACCCAAAGAAGAAGCAACTGGGGTTGATGAAGCCATAGCAATCGTTGTTAAAATATTAAATTACAAATCCATCCGGTAAAACGGCCCTTTTCTTTACTACAACAATCCCATCTTTAACGGTATATAAAGGATGGTCTACATTGGCCAAATGCTTACCTCCATTGATTCTTACGTCATTACCGATTCTGCAATTTTTATCGATGATCGCATCTTTGATATAACATCTTTCACCAATTCCAATTCTTGGCATTCCTTTTTCTATATTGATGCTCATCTCTTCGATGGTTTCATAATAATCATTCCCCATAATATAAGTAGACACTACAGTGGAACCGTATCCAATTCTTGAGCGAATTCCTACAACACTTTGCTCTATTCTACTAGCATTAATGATGGAGCCTTCTGCAATAATGGTTCTTTCTAAAGTAGTACCACTAATTTTTGCTGGAGGCAACATTCTTGCACGCGTAAATACAGTTTTTTCGTTATCAAATAAATTAAATAAAGGCACTTCCTGAGTGAGCGCTAAATTGGCTTCGTAGAAAGAATAAATATTTCCAATATCTGTCCAATATCCATCATATTGATAACTGGCCACATTGTAATTTTCAATTGAATTCGGCATTATTTCTTTTCCGAAATCTGTAGCAGCAGGATAAGTTTCATTCAATAATTTATACAATACTTGTTTATTGAAAATATAAATACCCATTGAGGCTAAATAATTTCTTCCTTGCTTTTGCATTTCAGTACCTGTATCACTCGTCCAATCGGCTAAAATATCTTTGCTTGGTTTTTCTATGAATGAAGCGATGGTGTTGTCTTCATTGGTTTTTAATATGCCGAATTCAGGTGCATCCCTATCATCTACCGGAATGGTAGCAATTGAAATGTCGGCATTTTTGTCGATATGATTCGCCAACATTTCAGTGAAATCCATTTGATATAATTGATCACCACTTAAAATTAAAATATGTTCAAACTCCATACTGGAAATATGACGAAGAGATTGACGAACTGCATCGGCGGTACCCTGAAACCATCCTGCATTATCTGGTGTTTGTTCTGCAGCTAATATGTCCACAAATCCTGAACTAAATGCACTGAAATGATAGGTATTTTTAATATGCTTATTCAAAGAAGCAGAGTTGAACTGGGTCAACACAAACATTCTATTGATATTACTATTGATGCAATTACTAATGGGAATATCTACCAATCGATATTTACCTGCAATAGGTACTGCTGGTTTAGATCTACTTAATGTTAAAGGAAATAATCTTGAACCAGCACCGCCCCCTAAAATAACGGCTAATACTGAATTGGAAATCGTTGTTCTCATATAGTTACGTTTTACTTTAAACTCAAATAAACTTCTTTGTATTGATTGACCGTTCCTTCCCAACTATGATCGATCGACATCATTTTTTTCCTCATCCATTCCATGTGTTTTTTATCTTGATAAACAGCCACTCCTCTTCCAATTGAATAATCAATATCATGTACTGTTGCCTGATCAAATCGAATTCCAAACCCTTCAAAATCACCCATATCCAACACCGTATCTTTTAGTCCCCCTGTACTTCTAACAATCGGTACAGTTCCATAACGCATGGCATACATTTGATTCAAACCACATGGCTCTACCCTACTTGGCATCAATAAAAAATCTGCCCCTGCATACATTTTATGACTCAACTTTTCATCATAACCAATGACAGCATTAAAAACTCCTTTGAACTCTCCGGCCATTTGTTGAAATGCCCATTCTACGGAAGTGTCGCCACTGCCCAAGATAAGAAATGAAGCATTACCCTGCGTATTAAATATGGCTGTTTTAATAGCATCTGGTAAAATTTCAGCTGCTTTTTCGCCTACCAACCTTCCAATAAATACAAATAATGGTTTGGAAGCATCTAAACCAAACTGCTCACATAATGCTTCCTTATTTTTTTCTTTGCCTTTGGTTACCGATTTTATACTAAAATGGTGATCGAGATAAGTATCCGTTGAAGGATCCCAAACCTCATTATCAATTCCATTTAAAATTCCAACACATTTTCCTTTTTCATATTCAAATAATTGCTCTAAACCATTAGCACTTACTCTTAATTCTTCCATATAACTCCAGCTGACAGTAGTTACTTTTCCTGCACATTTCACTCCTGAAGCTAATGGATTAATATTTCCAGCCCAATCCAGCATACCTCTTTTCCAAAGATCCCAACTAGGAATATAGGTACTTTTATTCCAGCCCATCCAGCCCTGGTATTGGCCATTATGAATCGTTAGTACTGTTGGCACATTGGCCAAAAACTGATATGCATAACAATACTGCATCATAAATGGAATTAGTGCAGTATGATGATCATGACAATGCACAATATCTGGTCGGTGTTCCCAATTACTGATCCAATTCACCACAGCAATTTGAAATGCTGTAAATCTTTCTGTATCGTCGTCGTAGCCATAAATTTTTTGTCGGTCCAATAATCCATTAATGTCCACTAAATACAAATCGAATCCTAATTTATTGGTGCGTTCTTTAATTACTGTAAAATCAAAATACCAGTTTCCTAAATTAGCGCTGCCTTTAAAATCTACGTCCCATTCATTTTCATACAAAAATTTAGTACGATACATTGGCATGACCACTTTAGCAATATCTCCTGCCTTACACTGATACTTGGGCAGTGCTCCAACTACATCTCCCAATCCACCTGCCTTAGCTACAGGATAACATTCCGCACTTACATGAATAATCTCCATTCTGGCATATTTTAATCTTTTTCAAGTTAGTTATTTAACTGATTCCATCAAATTTCGTATTTAAAATTTTCCCTTCTTTAAATTATTCCTATTTTACAGCTTACTAATATTAAATCAACGATTGTTATGAGCCAACCTACAAAATGGTCACAATTTGGTACTTTGATTACCGTATTCTTTTTCTGGGGCTTTGTTGCAGCCAGTAATGACATTCTAATCCCAGTATTCAAAAAAGCGTTTAATCTTTCACAAGCCCAAAGTCAGCTTGTATCTGTAGCTTTTTATGTAGCCTATACAGTAGGTTCTTTAATTTATTTTGGTATTTCAAAATTGATTGGAAACGATGTATTGAATAAAATAGGGTATAAGAATGGAATCGTTTTAGGGTTGATCATTTCAGCAATTGGTACTTTATTGTTTTATCCTGCTGCCAATAATGCCTCTTTCACATTAATGATCACAGGCTTATTCATTGTTGGATTAGGTTTTTCACTGCAACAAATAGCTGCCAATCCATTGGCCATAGTAATTGGTGACCCTAAAACAGGATCACAAAGATTAAACATGGGTGGTGGAGTGAATAATTTTGGAACTACCATCGGACCATTGATTGTGAGTTTTGCTATTTTCGGAAGTGTAAGTTCTGGTTCTACGGAAGCAAGTATTGAAAGTGTAAAAACCCCTTATTTGATTTTAGGATTGGCTTTTATTTTAGTTGCCATCTATTTTAAATTCTCTTCTGTTCCCAATAAAATAGATTTAGAAGAAGTTGCTAATGATGAAGCAGAAAGTAAAGAAAAAGTCTTGCATAGACCATCACCATTTAGCTATCCGCAGTTGGTCTTAGGCATGATCGCCATTTTTGTATATGTTGGAGTAGAAGTTTCTACGGCAAGTAATTTGCCAGAATACATGAAACAGCATTTAAACATTGACACAGCCAATATTGCTCCATTTGTTTCATTGTATTGGGCCAGTTTAATGATGGGTAGATGGACTGGTGCTGTTGGCGCATTTGATGTAAGTGCAGGTGCTAAAAAAATACTTAATTTTTTAATGCCTTATTTAGCATTTGGTGTATTCTTAACTGTGAATGCTATTGCGCAACATGATATATCTATGTTCTATGTGTATGGATTGGTAATTATAGTGATGATTGCCGGCGACATCATGAGTAAAGGAAGTCCTGCAAGAATGCTATTGATTTTTTCTTCATTAGGAATTGTAGCATTGGTTATAGGAATGCTAACAACAGGAATGGTAAGTGTATTTGCATTCACTAGTGTAGGTTTATTCTGTAGCACATTGTGGCCATGTATTTTTACTTTGGGTGTTGCAGGCTTAGGTAAACATACCAATCAAGGAAGTAGTTTGTTGATCATGATGATCATGGGTGGTGGTTTAATTAGTTATGCGCAAGGAGTAGTTGCATCAGATGAAATATTAGGAATTCAGTATAGCTATATAGTTGGTGTTATTTGTTTTGCATATATGGCTTTCTATGCAGTGAAAGCTAAATCTATTTTGAAAGCACAAGGGATAGACTATGATGTTAAAGTGAGCGGAGGGCATTGAGAGATATGAGATAAGAGTGAAGAGATAAGAGATAAGAGATAAGAGATAAAAGATAAAAGATATGAGATTTGAGATACAATAAAATATCTCAAAAGTGTATCTCTTAATTCATATCTTATAACTCATATCTCTTGTTTAAGTTATTAAGAATAAACTGTGTAACGATGAGTACAAAAAAAGATAAGGGGATGAATAATCAAGCAATGGAACCATTGGCTATTGGGATAGATATTGGTGGAACAGGTACTAAATATGGCATTGTAGACAAAGTTGGTAATCTATTGTTCTCGGGTGAAATGAGTACCAAAAAACATTTGACGGTTGAACCATTTATTGATGAACTCTATTTATGCCTTGCTCCCTTTATTGAACAAGCTGGAGGAGTGGGAAGAATCAAAGGAATTGGTATAGGCGCACCCAATGGAAATTATTATAAGAATACCATTGAACATGCTGCCAATCTACCTTGGAAAGGAATTATTCCTTTCGGTAAAATGATAGAAGATAAATTTAAATTACCAGTTGTATTAACCAATGATGCCAATGCAGCTGCAATTGGAGAAATGATGTATGGTGCAGCGCAGGATATGCATGATTTTATCATGATCACTTTAGGAACTGGTGTAGGCAGTGGAATTGTGGCCAATGGAAAATTAATTTATGGACACGATGGATTTGCGGGTGAATTAGGGCATACGATTATTATACCCGATGGAAGATACCATGAAGGAACGGGCAAACACGGTTCTTTGGAAAGCTATGCTTCCGCAACTGGTGTTCGGTTAAATGCCTTAGAGTTTTTAGAAAAAAGCGACAAGCCTAGTTTGCTCAGAAAAATTCCCAAAGAAAAAATTGATTCAAAACAAGTACATGATGCAGCTATAGAAGGTGACGAATTGGCTAAAGAAATTTTTGACTATACAGGAAAAATTTTAGGTATGGCACTGGCCAATTTTGTGATGTTTTCCAATCCGGAAGCAATTGTTTTATTTGGCGGACTCACCAAAGCTGGTGATTATATTTTAAAGCCTACCAGAGATTATATGGAAGCCAATCTGATTCAGGTTTTTCAAAATAAGGTGAAGATTTTGGTAAGCCATTTAAAAGAATCTGATGCAGCTATATTGGGAGCGAGTGCGCTTGTGTGGGAGATGAAATAGAATTAAGAATTAGGAATTATGAGTTAAGAGTTATTAGTTCACAGATAAGAATTAAACATTCATCATTCATAATTGCTAATTCCTAATTCATCATTCCTAATTCCTAATTCCTAATCGTGTTTTATCAAAAACACCGCAGGCACAGGCCTCTGTCCTTCTTTATCACTTGGGGTAATGGTTTGTTTTCCGTTAACTAATAAACAACTACTTCCTCCCCCATCTAAATTCATGGCCTCTTCGCAACCAACACCAATCAACATTTTAGCCAATTGTTCTAAGTTAGCACCTTCTGCTTTTCCAGGGAAACGGCCTTCAACAGCCATAATAATTAATTGACCATCGTTGGTATAACCCATTGCAGTTCTTGGGTGTTTATCAAAAAGCGCTTTACCAGCAAATTTCAATTCTTCATTATTGGTGATCTTTATTTTTCCTTCTTGCACCAATACAGGACCGCCACCAATGGCTGTTTGTATTTTCCATTTTTTAAAATCACCCGCTATTTGCACTGTTGATTTGGATAATGTAGAAGAAGAATCTTTGATGGCATTGATGGGCCTTTGAATGGCCAAAGGATATTTACTCGATGAATCGGTATAAGACCAAACAATATCTGCCTTTCCAGATTTTGAAATACCAATTACACTCCCAAAGGGATGCCGATAAGTTAATGTGTCTTTTCCTTTTCCCGCAATGGTATGTAAATTATAAGCTAGCATTTTGCCATCTTTTACTACCATATTTAAATTGCTATTTCTTACAAATTCAAAAAATGTAGCATTCACCACCAATAATGGATTCGATTCTTTGGTAAAATATTCTGCAGGTGTAAATCTTTTTCCATTTCCCACTTGGGTAGTAAAACTCAATGAAGGTTCTTTTAAGTTGGCACTTACATAAAAAGCCCGACTAGGCTTGCCTTCTATTGAATCATTGGAAAAATAAACATGTACCCCATTGGGCAATGGTTGATAATCAGCATCTACATTTATCCATTTTATTTGTGCAGCACTAAAGATGGGAAACAGCAGAAACAATAAATTGAAAATTCGCATAATTATTTGGGTAATATTTGTCGAAGGTCTGTAATTACTTGAGATTGTTCAGACAAATTAATCAACCCACGGGATGGTCTGTCTAAATCTAAGATCACATATACCACTAGTAAAGAAAGTAGCACAAATCCAACAATGGAAATAAAATTAACTTTCTTATTGATCGGAATAGAAAATCCAATTAAAAAACTGCAGGACAAAATCATCAAAAACAATAACCATAAAATAATATCCGGAACCCTTGCTTTTAAAGCCGACTCTCTGGTAACCACTACATCAATCATTGCATTCAAAGCTGGGATCATTTGCATGGTAGGAATATAATTATCCTTGTCTTTAGACAATCGGACTGCATGATCCCAAATGAGTTTGCCAATACTATCTGAACTGGTTTTTGAAGCCAATTTTAAAGGTTCATTAAACCCTGTTTCATAGTTGCTGATTCGGGCTTCTATATATTGCTTAAAATAATTTCTAAATATATTTTTTGCGGAATCGCTTTGGTATAAATCCACTCTTAAATAAGCTGTACTTATATCATTGGCCTCTTCTGTAATAACCAATCGTTTACTTTCAAAACGACTTCCAGCCATGCCAAATGTAAATGCCATGATCAGCCCTAATAATGCAAATAATGCTCCTTCTACTGCTCCAATACCATCATCACTAATACTTGTTTTAATATGCAAAAGATACCCTGCACCAATCAAAAACAACATACCGATGAATAAAAACAAACACAATAAAGTAGCATCGGTATTATAAATAAAGGAGCTCACCATAACAATGTTATTTTTCTAAATCAGCCGGAAGCATCATTTTTAAATCGACAATTCTAGCATATTGAATATCTAAATTGATAAACCCTCGCTTAGGTCTGTCCAAATCTAAAATAACATAAATCACTACTCCAGTAAATAAAATAAAACTCATGACTGGCAACCAGTTCACTTTTTTATCTTTTGGAAAAGAGAACCCTGCAAACAAACTACAAGACAATGCAAAAATAATTAACAAAATAATAATTTCATCTGGAACTGTTGAGCTTTCCGAATTGAAGCGGCTAGTGATAGATTCATTTACTTTAATGAGTGCAGCAACCATTTGATAGGCTGCATAATTGTATTCAGGTATTTTTCCCAAATCATTGGCATGACGAATTAGTTTTCTCACAACTTTATAAGAGGCAAAACGAGCAGAATCATATTGAGGATCAAATACTTTAGTTACATTGGTTTTGATGCGTTGATCCAATAAATTGCGATAGTCCACATAAAAAGCATGTCTGATAGAATCATTGCTAATTCCTTCTACCCTTAACATGGCACCCGCAATATTATTTACTTCATCAATAACGATTGCTCTTCGATTATCATATCGAGAGGCAGACATTCCAAAAGTAAATGCAAGAATAAGTCCTAACAAACCATAACTGGAACCTTCAATCGAACCCATGGACTCGTATTCTCTGCTACTTTTTAATCGCAGATAATGACCAATTTTAACCATGATGAACATGCCTAACATGAGCAATAGGCAAAGTACCTTTGCATCCGTACTGTAGATCAGAGAATTGATTACCAAGTGCATAATTTTAGGATTTTAAATTACTACATTTTTTCATTCATCCATTTATTTTTACCGTAACCAGGAATAACATGTTTCTCACTATGGTAGGAAGAGCGCACCAAGGGGCCGCTTTCTACATAATCAAATCCAATAGTGTATCCAATCTCTCTAAGTTCTGCAAATTCATCGGGGTGCACAAAACGTTGTACTTTCAAATGTTTTTTGGTGGGCTGTAAATATTGGCCAAGTGTTAATACATCGGTACCAACATTCACTAAGTCTTTCATTGTTTGAATGACTTCTTCTTTGGTCTCACCTAAGCCTAACATAATCCCTGTTTTTGTTCGCATACCACCTTGCTTAAGGGTCTCCAACACTTCTAAGCTCCTGCGATATTTAGCCTGAATTCTAACTTGTTTGGTAATGCGTTCTACTGTTTCCATATTATGGCTCACCACTTCTGGAGCTGCATCGATGATGCGTTGAATCTGGTCTTTGAATCCTCTAAAATCAGGAATGAGCGTTTCTAATGTAGTATCAGGGTTGAGGTTTTTAATGGCTTTAATGGTATTGTACCAAATGATGGATCCACCATCTTTGAGCTCATCTCTATCTACACTGGTAACCACCGCATGCTTCACTTTCATCAGATGAATGGCTTCTGCCACTCGTTGTGGTTCGTCCCAATCAACAGAACCAGGGCGGCCTGTTGCTACGGCACAAAATCCGCAACTTCTAGTACAAACATTTCCTAAAATCATGAATGTGGCCGTGCCTTCTCCCCAACATTCGCCCATATTGGGGCAATTTCCGCTTTCGCAAATAGTATGTAATTTATGCTTGTCAACCAAGCCTCTAACGTGCTTGTAGCTTTCTCCCAATGGCAATTTAACCCTTAACCAATTGGGTTTTTTAAGTGGTAATTCTTCTTGTACTGTAGTATCTATTGTAGAAATAACTGGTAATTCTTGCATGTATTATTTGTGTGAAATGAAGCACAAATTTACATTACTTTCTTTTACCGAAAGTGATTGCAGCATAGGCATTAAAAAAGAAATTATTCTCTTTATTTAATAGCACAATGGGCATTTTTTGGGAGTAAAACTCTGCATTTACCCCTATTTCAATGGCCGACAAGACCTCATTGTATCTGCCATAATCGAACCTTAAAGCGGTTCTTACATGAGCACCGGGAACGTATTTAATCTCTCCAAAGCCTTTTCCTAATCCGCTTTTACCCAAAATAATGGTCGGATCTAAAAAAAGTTTTTCATTGGCTGGTGTATATCGGATAGATTCTCTTGCCCCGTTGGTTGGATTCTGTATTTCTAAATAATAAGGTTTTAGCATTCCTACGCTAAGGCCTCCACCATAAATAGCGGAAACAGCTACCCCATTTTTATTTCCCTTGCCCCCAATTAGTTTTTGTTGACCAAATCCTGCTTTGAGATAGTAGAAATTATTTTGTTTACCATAAATATAACTGGAAACAATAATGAAGCCCTGAGATGCAGATATAGTAGGAACCCTTTCTTCTTTTACGCTTTTACGTTCTCCAAACTCAAGCCACCAAAGACTTGTCTTGGTAGTGGTCTTGTACTTTCCTTTTTCATAGGCAAAACCCCAACCATCTGTATTGAGCTTAATGGAAAATGCACTTTGCTTATCATAAATTAATGCACCCTCTTCTTCTTGCTTAATTAATTGATTGATTTTTTCTCTTTTCTCTAATTTCTTTTGGTACTTACTCGAAGCAGTTTCAGGAACAGGTTTTTGCTGTGCCATCATTGTTATGCTAGAAAATAAAAAAAATACAAAAATTAGTTTCTTCACTTCCATGTGATTTGTTACGTGTAAATTTAGGTCAAAATTGATGCAATGACTTCACAAATTATTTATAATTCCGATTTAAG
>JBAXUV010000002.1:0-279307 GCA_037129425.1 Sphingobacteriia bacterium | reverse complement strand
AAAGCAGAAAGCAGAAAGCAGAAAGCAGAAAGCAGAAAGCAGAAAGCAGAAAGCACCAATAACCAATAACTAATAACAAATAACTAAACAATGAGCTACATTATTGAAGTACATGCCAGACAAATTTTAGACAGCCGCGGAAACCCAACCGTAGAAGTAGAAGTATTAACAGACGATGGTGCAATGGGAAGAGCAGCTGTACCAAGTGGAGCAAGCACGGGTATTCACGAAGCGGTAGAATTACGCGATAACGATAAGAAAAAATATGTGGGTAAGGGAGTGCTAAAAGCTGTGAAAAATGTAAATGATATTATTTCAGAAGCCATTGTTGGATATGATATCACCCAACAAGCTGCCATAGATCAGGCCATGATTGAATTAGATGGCACACCCAATAAAGGAAAATTAGGCGCTAATGCAATATTAGCAGTGAGTATGGCTGTTGCTAAAGCTGCTGCAGAAGAAGCAGGATTGCCTTTGTACAGATACATCGGTGGCACCAATGCCAAAACATTGCCCATGCCAATGATGAATATTGTAAATGGGGGTGCACATGCCGATAATAAAATCGATTTTCAGGAATTCATGATCATGCCAGTAGGCGCTCCTTCTTTTAGTGAAGGATTACGTTGGGGTGTAGAAATATTTCATTCCCTCAAATCGGTATTAAAGAAAAAGGGCTTTAGCACCAATGTTGGAGATGAGGGTGGATTTGCTCCAAACATACAAAGCAATGAAGAAGCAATTGAAACAGTATTAGAATCTATTCAAGCTGCAGGATACAAAACAGGTTCACAGATTGTAATTGCTATGGATGCTGCCAATAGTGAATTATGGGACGCAAAGAAGAAAAAATATGTATTTCATAAGAGCAGCGGAAAAGCATTGAGCAGTGATGAACTGGTAAAATTCTGGGAAAAATGGGTGAAGCAATATCCGATTGTTTCAATTGAAGATGGAATGGCAGAAGACGATTGGAATGGCTGGAAAGCGTTAACACAGGCTATTGGAAGCAAATGCCAGTTGGTGGGAGACGATTTATTTGTTACCAATGTAGACCGTATACAACAAGGATTGGATAAAAATATTGCCAATGCTTTACTGGTTAAAGTGAACCAGATTGGAACTATTACAGAAACCATCAATGCAGTTTCTTTGGCACAAAATAATGGCTACAATACCATTATGAGTCATAGAAGTGGTGAAACAGAAGATACTACTATTGCAGATTTAGCGGTAGCATTAAATTGTGGTCAGATTAAAACTGGTTCGGCTTCTCGTACTGATCGTATTGCCAAATACAATCAATTGATTCGTATCGAAGAAATGTTGGGCAGCACTGGTATTTATCCGAAAGGAAAAATAAAATTCGGCAAATAATTAGCTACACACAGTTGTGAATTAATTATTGATTGGCAGATAATAGTTTCTGATTACTTTTATCTGCCAATTTTTTTTACCAGTATGAAAAAAATCATCCCCATCATTACCAATAAATTCTTGCTTGCAGGAGTGTTTTTTATTGTATGGATGTTATTCATCGATCAACGAGACTATTTTCAACAAAAAGAACGCAGTGACGAATTGCATAAATTGGAACAAAAGAAAGCTTATTATCAAAAAGAGATCGATAAAACCCGAAAAGAATTGGGTGATTTACAAAACAGCCCTGCTGCCTTAGAAAAATATGCTAGAGAAAGGTACTTGATGAAAAAAGATGGGGAGGATATTTATATTTTTGAAGATTCTACTACTGCTAAAAAATAAAATAGTTCAAAGAACGTTGGGTGGCTTTTAACCCCCTTTTAAGGTAAATAATAACAATATTATTGCTGTACCGCCGTTTAAATAAAGCGCCGTATCCTCTTATTCACGCAGATCGCTGCTTATGAAAAAATTTAAAGAAGAGGAACTGATTATGTATATATACAAGGATTGCACACCTGAATTAACAAGCGCTATTAATCAAGCTATAAAAGAAGATAGTGATTTAAAAAATCGTTTGGAAGTTTTACAACGCTCAGTGAATCAATTAGACAAACTCAGGCTTCAATCTCCATCTAAGCAATCAATCAAAGCCATTTTGCAATATGCCAAGAATGCGCAGAAGGATTAATATTTAGTTGCTTCAACAGTATAGATGAATATTACCATTATCTGTTAAATTTGTGCATGACCAAGAAGGAACGCTATGCACAAGTAATCAATTATTTTATTGAAACCACTCCTATTGCAGAAACCGAATTGGTATACGATAATCCATTTCAATTATTGGTGGCCGTTATTTTATCTGCTCAATGTACCGATAAGCGGGTTAATTTAACAACACCGAATATTTTCAAAGAGTACCCGAGTCCACAAAAAATGTCGAAAGCCAGTTTCGAAGATTTATTCCCATTAATTAAAAGCATCTCATACCCGAATAATAAAACCAAACATTTGATTGGCATGTCTAATATGTTGTTGGATAAGTTTGGTGGCGAAGTTCCTATGACGGTAGAAGAATTGGTACAATTACCTGGTGTTGGCCGAAAAACCGCCAATGTAATCACCAGTGTAATTGATGAGCAACCCAATATGGCAGTGGATACGCATGTGTTCAGGGTAAGCCATCGATTGGGCTTGGTAAGTACTAAAGCAACAACACCTTTAGCAGTAGAAAAAGAATTGATTAAATATATTCCTCCAGAGCAAGTGCATCGCGCGCATCATTGGTTGATTTTACATGGGCGTTATACCTGTTTAGCCAGAAGCCCTAAATGCACTGAATGTGGCCTCAAAGAATGGTGCAAGTCGTATGGAAAGTTTTAACAAGAAATCATTTTTTCGAAACCAAGGTATAAGAATCATCGATCATTGCTCGCAGTTGCTTTGCAGATAATACACCATTCACCAACACCGTATTCCAATGTTTCTTATTCATATGATAACCGGGTAGCACAGTATCCGGAAATTCTTCTCGGAGTTCAATGGCTTTTTCAGGGTCACATTTTACATTGAATTGAACAGGATCATTGTCAAAGCCAGTAAGCAAAAATAATTTGCCTTTCACTTTATATACCAAAACATCAGGACCAAAAGGAAGTGCTTCTTCTACTCCTGGCTTGCTCAAACAATACTCCCGAATTTCATCTAAATGCATTGCTTAGTTGATAATTGAGTGTTATTAAGTTATTGGTCAAATAAAACCAATAACTCAATAACCTAATAACTTACTAACCTAGTAATTGCTTTACCGCTGTTATCAATTCTCCCTTGGTAATAGGAATACCCATGATCTTATTATAGCCTTTTGCATCTACAAAATATTCATCGCGGATAATTTTAATCAACTGTCCATTATTGATCTCTGGAACTAATACATGATCAAAATTCTTGATGATATCTCCTAGATTTTTAGGGAATGGTCTTATATAACGAATATGTGCATGACTCACAGAATGACCTTCGGCGATCAAATCTAATACTGCACTTTTAATGGCGCCAAATGTAGATCCCCAGCCCAATACCAATACTTTTCCTTTTTCTGCACCGCACTCAATTTTTTGCAATGGAATATAATCAGCCACCTTATCTACTTTAGCCTGACGAGTCTTCACCATATGCTGGTGGTTATCAGAATCGTAACTGATATTTCCTGTGATGTCTTGTTTTTCTAATCCACCCACTCGATGCTCTAAACCTGCTGTTCCGGGTATAGCCCATGGTCTGGCTAATTTTTCATTTCTTTTATAGGACATGAATTTTTCTTCGCCCTCATCTAAACCATTTTTATAAGAAACTTCTATCGGAGCTAAGTCTGCAGACTGTGGAAATTTCCAAGGCTCTGCACCATTGGCAATATATCCATCGCTCAATAAAATAACCGGTGTCATATGTTGTACCGCAATTCTCACTGCTTCATAGGCTACATCAAAACAATCACTTGGTGTTGCTGTAGAAATAATTGGCATCGGACATTCTCCGTTTCTACCATAATATGCTTGCATCAAATCGCTCTGCTCAGTTTTGGTAGGCAAACCAGTTGAAGGACCACCTCTTTGAATATTTACAATTACTAATGGCAATTCCATCATTACTGCTAAACCCATGGCTTCTGCTTTCAATGCCATACCTGGGCCTGAAGTGGTTGTTACTCCCAAAGCTCCACCATAGCTTGCGCCGATTGCAGAAGTGATGGCAGCAATTTCATCTTCCGCTTGAAATGTGCGAACCCCAAATGCTTTATGTTTACTTAAATCATGTAAAATATCTGAAGCTGGTGTGATAGGATATGACCCTAAGAACAAAGGCAATCCACTTTTTTCGCTTGCTGCAATCAATCCCATCGCCAATGATTGATTACCCATAATACTGCGATAAACACCTGGAGCCATTTTTGCTTTTTCTACTGTATATCTTGCAGCAAAAGTTTCGGTAGTGTCTCCATAGTTATATCCAGCTTGCAACACTTTAATATTACTCTGAAGGATATTGTCTTTTTTGCCAAACTTCTCTTTCAAGAAATCAATTGTATTTTCCAGACTTCTATTGTACATCCAATAGATATAGCCCAATACAAACATATTTTTTGCACGGTCGCGTTCTTTAACACCTAGGTCTGTAAAATCTTTCAGCGATTCACGTGTTAATTTAGTTACATCAATTTTAATCACTTCAAAAGAATCTAAGCTTCCATCTTCTAAAGGATTTACTCCTTCTGGATAATTAGCCAAGCGTAAATTTTTGGCATCAAATCCATCAATATTGGCAATGATTTTTCCACCGGGTTTGATGGCTTTCATATTTACTTTCAATGCTGCTGCATTCATTGCTACCAATACATCTGCTATATCACCTGGCGTAAATACTTTGTTAGAAGAGAAATGCAATTGGAATCCACTAACTCCCGGAAGGGTGCCTATTGGGGCACGGATCTCAGCGGGGAAATCTGGAAATGTTGCCAGGTCAATACCTAACATGGCAGTATTGTTCGTAAACTGCTGACCAGTCAACTGCATACCGTCTCCGCTATCTCCAGCGAACTTAATGACTACATTCTGTAAAACTTCTTCTTTAATATTCATTGATTCTTGTTGTGTGACGAAGGTAGTATTTCTGATGCTTATTTATTCTGCTCTTTAGGCATCTTTTTTCCCTTTTTTTAAAATTTGGACCTTTATTTGCAGTAGATTTTGAAGGAAAGTTAAACAAGCATTAAGGTGAAGCAGTTTTTATATGGGTTTTTGGGTATTCTGGTGATATTGTTGGGAGCATGTGAGATGAAAGTAATCAATGATGAAACACCTGCCCCGATTGTAGAAAATCAGGCCAATCAAGCAACAATAAGCCTTCCAATAGGAAAATTTGATCGAACTCCATTTGTTTACGATACTGCTAAAAAATACATTTACTTAACCTTTGATGATGGCCCTCAACATGGAACTTTAGAAACCTTTGGAGTATGCAGAGACAATGGCATTAAAGCCACTTATTTCATGGTAGGATTGCATTCTCAAATGAGAAAAGATGGCAATGATATAGTTGCTAAAATCAAAAACGCATACCCGCAATTTTTACTGGCCAACCACAGCTATACACATGCGTTGGGCAAATACCAATCATTCTATCAGCATGCAGATCAAACGGTAGCCGAATTCTTAAGGGCTCAAGACACGTTAAAAGTGCCCTATAAAATCATTCGTCTCCCTGGAAACAATGCATGGGTTTTAAAAGACAGTGCAAAAAAATCACATTTAGTAAGCGCTGTTTGTCATGGACTTGATTCTTTGGGATTCAATATTATTGGATGGGATTCCGAATGGGCATTTGGTCATACAACTGGAAGGCCAGTTCAATCAGCAGAACTAATGGCTAATCAGATAATGAACCTTTTGGATAAAAATGAAACTTTTACAAAAAATCACTTGGTTTTACTCACCCATGAACGTATTTTTCATCGTCCGGAAGACCTAGATTCACTTCGAAAAATGATTTTTTTGCTCAAACAACATCCCAATTATGTGTTTGAAACGATCGATCATTACCCAGGATTAAAATGGTAAATGAATCGTTAAAATTAACCCTCTTTTATTCCTTGATAGGGAATCAATTTTCTTTAACGTAAATTTGAAAATAGAAAAATAATCACTATGGCAATTTTTAAATCGGGTAACCCTACCCTAACGGAGAAAATGTTTGATAAAAGCTTAGAAATGGATGCCAGTTTACAAGGCACTATGACGGTAAGAGGCGCTATCAATAAATTTGGATTTATGATGTTGATGTTGATTGCAGGCGCAGCTTACAATTGGCATTTATTTGAAGAATTGAAACAAGACACCATGAATGTGTTGATGATGGTAGGCATTTTTGGAGGATTGATCACTGCTATCGCTATCAGCTTTAAGCCAAACTGGGCACCATTTTTGGCCCCTTTATATGCTTTATTAGAAGGGCTATTTATTGGTGGTATTTCTGTAATTATGAATGCTGCTTTTGCAAAGTCTTATCCTGGATTGGTGATGCAAGCTGTTGGTTTAACTTTTGGTGTTGCCATATCGATGTTCATTTTATACAATTTCAGAATCATCAATGCAACCGAACGTTTTAAATCGGTGATTTTTACTGCTACTTTAGGCATTGGTATTTTTTATCTACTAACAATGGTTTTAAGGCTTTTTGGTGTAAACGTAAGTTTCATGTACGATAGCAGTATGCTAAGCATTGGGATAAGTCTATTTGTTGTTGCCATTGCAGCTTTGAATTTGATTTTAGATTTTGATATGATCGAGCAAGGTGCAGAAAGAGGGGCTCCTAAATTCATGGAATGGTATGGTGCATTTGGATTGATGGTAACCATCGTATGGTTATATATTGAAATGCTTAAACTATTGAGCAAATTAGGTGGAAGAGATTAATTAGCTAATTGAATTGATAAAGCCCTGCCATTGGCGGGGTTTTTTCATTTTATCCCTTTCGCAAATACCATTAACTTACGCTTGAATAAATGAATTGAAAATGGAATTTAACAGGCAGTCTTTTTCTAACGATAGGCTGATTGAATTATATAAAAATTTGCTGCTCCCAAGAATGATTGAGGAGAAAATGTTGGTGCTACTACGTCAAGGGAAAATTAGCAAATGGTTTAGTGGTATTGGTCAGGAAGCGATATCCGTAGGTGCAACTATGGCTTTAGATACAGATGAGTGGATCATGCCCTTACATAGAAATTTAGGCGTTTTCACCAGTCGCAAAATGCCGCTACATCAATTATTCATGCAATGGCAGGGCAATCAAGAAGGATATAGTAAAGGCAGGGAAAGAAGTTTTCATTTTGGTTCAGCAGCGAATCATATCTGTGGAATGATTTCTCATTTAGGCCCTCAATTGGCAATAGCAGATGGTGTTGGATTGGCCCATCAATTAAGGAATGAACAGAAAGTAGCAGTAGCTTTTTCGGGAGATGGAGGAACAAGTGAAGGAGATTTTCATGAAGCATTGAATGTGGCAGCAGTCTGGAATTTACCGGTGATTTTTATCATTGAAAACAATGGCTATGGTTTGAGCACTCCTGTAAATGAACAATACCGATGCCAAAACCTTGTGGATAAAGCAAAAGGTTATGGAATGGAGGGTGTTCAAATAAATGGAAACAATATTTTGTCGGTATATGACACCATTAAAGGTGTTAGACAATATTGTATCGACAATCAAAAACCATATTTGATTGAGTGCATGACATTTAGAATGCGTGGCCATGAAGAAGCAAGTGGAACCAAATACGTACCAAAAGAATTGTTTGAAGAATGGGGTAGAAAAGATCCAGTAAAAACATACGAGCAATTTCTAGTTGCAGAAAATATTATCAGCGAAATGGAAATCGCCGATATCAGAAATAATTTTAAAAAATACATAGAAGATGAATTAGCACTCGCTCAGGAAGCAGCTCCCATTCAAGTGAATACTGACAATGAAATAGCAGATGTTTTTGCAACAACAATAATTAATGCAAATAATTTGATCATTGGCAATGAGCAAAAAGAAGCCCGTTTAGTAGATGCTATTTTCGAAGGATTGAGTCAAAGCATGGAACATCATCCGAATTTAATTTTAATGGGTCAGGATATAGCTGAATATGGAGGTGCATTTAAAATCACTGAAGGTTTTGTAGAAAAATATGGCAAGGCAAGAGTGCGAAATACTCCGCTATGCGAGAGTGCCATTGTAGGCACTGCTCTGGGCTTGAGTTTAGAAGGTTTTAAATCGGTAATGGAAATGCAGTTTGCAGATTTTGTTACTGTTGGTTTTAATCAGATTGTAAATAATTTAGCCAAGATACATTACAGATGGGGGCAAAATGCCGATGTGGTGATTCGTATGCCAACAGGCGGAGGAGTTGGAGCAGGACCATTTCATTCGCAAAGTAATGAAGCATGGTTTACCCATGTTGCAGGATTAAAAGTGGTATACCCTTCTAATCCAAAGGATGCAAAGGGATTACTCATTGCAGCCATTAATGACCCTAACCCAGTATTGTATTTTGAACACAAAGCTTTGTATAGATCGGTGAATGGATTTTTACCAACCAATTATTATGAAATAGAAATTGGAAAAGCAGCTATTGTAAATGAAGGAGAAGATATTTCCATCATTACTTACGGAGCAGGTGTGCATTGGGCATTGGATTACCAAGCAGCTAATCCTGAAATTTCATTGCATATTATCGATTTAAGAACATTGGCGCCACTGGATTACGATGCCGTTAAAGCAGCCGTACAACAAACTGGTAAAGTATTGATTTTGCATGAAGACAATTTAATTGGAGGTATCGGTGGCGAAATCAGTGCATGGATCAGCGAGCATTGTTTTGAATTATTAGATGCACCTGTAATTAGATGTGCTTCTTTAGATACGCCGATTCCATTTAATGTAGAATTGGAAAAAAATTACATGGCTAAGAGTAGATTGCACAAAAATATTCAACAGTTAATGGCTTACTAAAAAAAGGCGAAGCATTTAATCTTCGCCTTTCATCAATTAATTTTTAGGACGTTTATATCGTATCGGGGCGGCTGGTTCTTTTTTTAATTCTATGCCTTGTGTTGGCAATAATTTAATTGCTTCTTGTACAGCCCTTTCTAATTGTACATCTTTTCCTTCTGCAACTAATTTAGGATCTTGGAAAACTTCTATATCCGGGCTAATTCCTTGCCCTTCTACTGCCCATTCACCATTGGTATCAAAAAAACCTCCTCTTGGCGCAACCATCCTACCTCCGTCTATAAATGGAGGTGTATCCCATGTACCAACCAAACCTCCCCATGTTCGCGTTCCAACCAATGGACCAATTTTGGCTTTCTTAAACATATAAGGCAACAAATCTCCTCCTGAACCAGAATTTTCATTAGCAATCATCACTTTGGGTCCCCAAATTCCTGCCATTGGTGTTGTTGAAACCATATGCCCTTCTACTCGATTATTAAAGTAGCCAAATAATTGTCTGTTCATGATATCAATCATATAATCTGCTGCAGATCCACCACCATTGTTTCTTTCATCAATGATAACCCCCTTTTTGTCTTGCTGAGAAAAATAGTATCGATTGAAATAAGTATAACCGGGATTACTGGTATTGGGAACATACACATAGGCTAGTTTGCCACCAGACAACTCATCTACTTTCTTTCTATTTCCTTCAACCCAAGCACGTGAACGCAATCCTGCTTCGCTGGCAATAGGAACAACAGTTACAATACTAGACCCTTCAAAACTCGGTTTACTGTTAACACGAATTTTAATTTGTTTATTGGCTGTTCCTTCAAATAAACTATACAAATTCATAGCGCCTGTTAATGGTCTCCCATCAACTTCTAATAAATAATCACCTTCTTTCACATTTATACCAGGCCCGCTTAATGGAGACTGTAAATCGGGATTCCAATTTTCACCAGTATAAATTTTGCGTATCTTAAAATACCCATTATCAATTTCATAATCAGCACCTAGTAAACCTCCAGCAATAGTAGGCACATCAGGAAAATCTCCTCCAGATGTATAAGAGTGTCCTATCGAAACTTCTCCTCCTAAAATATCTATAATGTAATTTAGATCAGTTCTATGTTTTACATGAGCAAGCCAAGGTTTATACCAATTATAAATTTTATCCCAAGGAGCTCCATGCACATTGTCAACATATAAAAAATCTCGTTGATACCTCCAGCCTTCTCTATAAATTTGTTCAGCTTCCTGAGCAGGATCTACATAAACACGCATAGATTCAACAGCTAGTTTACCCTCACCAGGTCTTGGTGCAGTGGCAGTTCCATTGATAAACCAACCACCAATTGTTTTATATAAAATGTTTTTTCTATCATTACTCGTTGTAATAGATGAAACACCTCTAACAAATTCTGTAGATTTTCGTTCTTTAATACTATATCTATTCAAAACCAATCCATTTTCATTGGCGATTGTTTCTAAATAAAAAACAGTTCCTTCAGGTCCTGCCGCCAATCCTGCATAATTTCTTGCAGGTATTGGAATAGATACAATTCTTTGTTCCAAACCATCCATATCAATTTTTACTTTATTACTTACTGATACTGTTTTAGGAATAGTTTTACTTGTATCAGACAATTTTACTGGTTCTTCGTCAGAACGAGGCTCTAATGGAGATGGTGTGTCTTTACTTAATACAACAACATATAAATTTCTATTAACAGGATAATTATAACTACTCATATCTAACCACCCACTAGCTAGCCCATAATCTGTACTTGATAAAAAATATAAATACTTTCCGCTTTCATCCCATTGAGGTGTAATAGCATCGGATAGCGCATTGGTTACTTGTACACGTTGAGCAGTTTCTACATTATACACTTTTACAACCTTAAATTGATTTTGTTGAATTTGTACATAGGCTATCCATTTTGAATCAGGTGACCAAACGGGGTTCATAGATCTGGTGGGATGCGCAAGTTTATCTGTATCTGCAATTTTTGTTGCTCCAGTGTTTACATCAACGTACCAAATATTATAATCTGTATCTGTAAATGCTATGTATTTACCATCCGGAGACCAGGTTGGATTAAAATAAAATTTCTTATTGGGTATAGCAATAGATTTAGTGGGCAGTATACCTGATTGATCTGCAATAACCAATTCGTATTCTCCGCTTTTATCCGAAAACCAAGCAATTTTTCCTCCATCAGGAGACCATATTGGAAAACGTTCTGCAGAACCAGGTGATCTTGAAAGATTGCGCCAATCTCCATTTTCTTTGGGTACAGAAAATACTTCTCCCCTGCTTTCAAATAATGCACGTTTTCCTGTGGGAGATAAACTGGCATTAATTAAAGCATTTGCAGATAAATTGTTCCAACGTGGTCTGCTCCAGTTTAGGTCTCCTTCAGCATTAATAACAAGCGAAGTGGTTTTATTTGAAACAATATCCAAACTATGTAATCTACCGCCCTGTTCATAGACGATACTGTTTTCGGCTGCAGCAATATTTTTTACATCAAAATCTTTATGAAAACTAAGCTGCTTTTGTTGTTTGGTAGCAGGATCGTAAGACCAAATATTTGCCACATAATCCCTTTCAGAAATAAAATACAAAATCCCTTTTAGCCATATTGGAGTGGTATGTCTTTCTTTATCCCCTTGAATTGTTTTAATGGTCTCCTTAGTTTTAAAATTGTATATCCAAATGGGTTGCGCTTGACCTCCTCGATAATTTCTCCATTCAGGATCCCAAAATGAATATGGTTGATAGGCCATTAGTTGTCCATCTTCTGAAATAGTTCCCACATTACCAAATGGAATGCCCAAAGAGATGGGAGTGCCACCATTCATCAATACCTTAAAAAATTTAGTATTAGCTGTTGGATATCCTTCTCTTGCAGAAGTAAAAATAACTGATTGGCCATCTGGCATCCAACATTGTACTATATCAGCACCAGGATGCCAAGTAAGTCTTTTGGGGGTTCCCCCTTTAATGGGAACAATGAACACATCAGTATTTCCATCATATTGACCTGTAAATGCAACCCAGTTTCCATCAGGACTAATTCTAGGATTAGACTCTGAACCCACTGCAGAAGTTAATCTGTAGGCATCACCACCATTTCTATTGACTACCCATAAATCATCTCCGTGAGCAAATACAATATGATTTTTTGAAGCAGAAGGTTGACGAAGCAGCATGGTGCCTTGCGCCAACAGATTAACCATAAAAAAGCATCCTATGATGGTAGTAAAGACCTTGTTATTAAAATTCATTTTCATTTTGGTGATTTTGTTAACTAAATTTAAGGAATAAATACGTTCACTTCTAGTATCAATTTTAATTTATGAAGCAGTATATTCATTTAAGTCTTGTTTTACTATGTTCATTTTTATATGCAAGTAGTATTGCACAAAGCAATCCTAATGCAAACTACATGCCTCCTGCATTTACAGATGCAAATAGAGCTGAAAAAATAAAAGCATTGGCGCCTGTAATTGAAAAAATGTATGCCGACTTTGCTAAAGCCAATCATTTTCCTGGTTATTCATATGGTGTTGTAATTGATGGGCAATTAATTGTATCAGGAAGTAAAGGCTATTCAGATATCAATAATAAAATTCCAGCCACCACCAATTCGATGTTTAGAATTGCTTCAATGAGTAAAAGCTTTACAGCTTTGGCTATTTGTAAATTAAGAGATGCTGGAAAATTACAATTAGACGATGCAGTATCTAAATATATTCCTGAATTTAAAAATCAAGGGCTAACCAAAGATGCTCCAGAAATTACCATCCGACAATTGCTTACCCATGCTGCAGGATTTCCGGAAGACAATCCTTGGGGAGATCGACAATTGGCAGATACCGATGAAGAATTATTATCATTGATTAAAAAAGGAATCAGTTTCTCCAACGCAAATGGAATTGCATATGAATACAGTAATCTGGGTTTTGCCACTTTAGGATACATCATTAAAAAAGTCACCGGTATTCCTTATAGCGATTATATCCAAAACAATATTTGGAAAAAACTAGGCATGCAAGCTGCATGGGAATATAGCAAAGTGCCTGCTAATCAATTGGCCAAAGGATATCGTTGGATCAATAATGATTGGAGAGAGGAAGCATTATTACATGATGGCATTTATGGGGCAATGGGTGGCATGATTACTTCCATCGAATCCTTTACAAAATATTTGGCCTTGCATCAAAATGCTTGGCCAGCAAGAAATGATGAAGAGAATACGCTTATCAACAGAAGCACTATCAGAGAAATGCACCAGCCATGGAATTTCAATAGTTTGAGCCCTAACTATACTTATTCTGATGGAAGAGTTTGTGCTACCACTACCGCATATGGTTATGGGTTGGGCATTCGCAGAGATTGCGAGAATCGTTTATTCGTTGGCCATTCAGGTGGTTTACCTGGTTTTGGAAGCAACTGGAATATATTGCCTGAGTATGGTTTAGGAGTAATGCTCTTCGCCAATGTTACTTATGCACCTACCAGTGCGATTAATATCAGAATGATTGATACATTGGTAAAATTGGCTGGACTTAAGCCACGTCAATTACCTGCTTCAACTATCTTAAATCAAAGAAAAAAGGAAATCTTGGCGATGCTTCCCAATTATGCCAATGCAAAACAATCCGGCATTTTTGCTGACAATTTTTTTGATGATTATTTTACAGACTCTTTAAAAAATGATGCAACTAAAATATTCGATAAGATTGGAAAAATTGTTAATGTAAAAGAATTGATTCCAGAAAATCAATTGAGGGGATCTTTTATTATTGAATGCGAAAAAGGATCGGCAAAAATTTCATTCACCCTTACACCAGAAAATCCTGGACTAATTCAAGAGTATCGATTTAGACTAATCAATTAATGATTGATTGTTCGAAGTCGCTTTTCCATGACCCAAAAAAACAATGGTGGAAAATGCGCCAATATCATCATGCCAGGATAACCAGTTGGCATTTGTGGAGCATTTTCGTGATGTTGTAAAATCTGGTATTTTCTGCTGGCTAAATAATGATGATCGCTATGTCGGCTCAATTCAAATAACATGAACCTGCCTAAAACATGATTGCTATTCCAGCTATGTTCGGGCAATGCTCTTTCGTATTTCTCTTCGTCTATTTTTTGTCTTTGTAAACCATAATGTTCAATATAATTGACTGCTTCTAATAAGCCGATACCGATGATGGCTGCCAATAAAAAATACCCAACAATGATTGATCCGAAAAGGAAGAATATCATTCCAACAAAAGCAATTTGAATAATAGAGAACTGAATCATTTCATTTTGCCAATTAAATATTGAAATTCCTTTCTTGCGCATTTCTTTATTGGCTATTTGCCAAGCGCTGAGATATGAATAAACAATTGTCCTTGGATAGAAAGCAAAAACAGATTCTCCCAAACGCGCGCTGGCCGGATCTTCTTTAGTTGCCACTCTTTTATGATGCCCTTTATTGTGCTCGATAAAAAAATGCATATACATAGAACTCAACAATAAAGCTTTCGCTAAAAACTGTTCGAAAGGATTGGCCCGATGGCCTAATTCGTGACCCACATTAATTCCAAAAATACCGCAGAGCAAACCCATGCTGATGATTCTTCCTGTGATATCCACTACACTCAATGTTGAATCTTGTAAAGAAAAAAGAAAGAAAAAAAGGGAACCGAATTGAAAGGGAACAATTAAATACAATAAGTAATCATAACGCTTATCTGATTTAGCCAATTCTTCTTCGGCTGCATTTAAATTATGCTGGTCGGGAGATATAAATAATTCTACAAAAGGAATAAACGCAAAGGCCCAGATCAAAGGAAGATAACAATACCATCCTTTGGAGTTAAAAGCAATCCATGCTAAGCCAAAAACAATAAAGGGAGAACAGAACTTAAATAAGCGCCAATGCATTGATCAATTTTTCTCAATTTAACCAATATCTCAATTACTTATCCATCCGATTACTCAACTTTCATCTCTTAACTCATATCTCTTATCTCTTATCTCTTATCTCTTAATTCATAATTCTTAACTCATAATTCCTAATTCATAATTCCCAACCCCTTTCCCTCCCATTTAGGAAACAACACTCCGTTATTATTAATTTGTAAATGTCCATTTGCTACAGCACTGAATACAGATCTGAAATCGGTACTTACAGGCAAATCCCTTCCATCTTCTAAACTATCTTTTGCCAATGAACCTATATTTTGATATACATTCCCTCCCTTAACATCATTGCCTAAGACAAATAAACAACTGGCTCTTCCATGATCGGTACCACCTGTTCCGTTTTGAGCAGCTGTTCTTCCAAATTCAGTCATGGTCATTACGGTAACATCATCCTGATAGGCTGCAAGGTCTTGCCAAAAAGCAGCTATACTATCACTGAAATCTTTGGCATTTCTGGCGAATGTTCCGTTTGCTGCACCTTGGTTAAAATGGGTATCCCAACCCCCACTTTCTGCAAAAGCTACTTCAACGCCAATATTCATTTTGATCAATACTGCAATTTGCTTCAATGAATTACCCAGTGGACTTGCAGGATAAACTACACCCGCAACTGGCTGATAATTTTTAATATTATTTACATTGAGCATTTTCAAAGCATCAAAACTTTCTTTACCAGCTTTACTTAAAATTTTATTGCTTGTTTGATCATAGAGTTCTTCAAAAGAACCAGCGGCCATATTTGCAGCCATTTTGTTTCCTTGCATTTGAATGGCAAAGTCTTGTAAATTGTTTATTGCAACTGCTTCATTGTCTCCATATAAACTTCTGGGCATTGCACTGGTTAAACTAACCGCTCTAAAAGGTGTGGCATCATGACCCATTAATCCAACAGCTCTATTCAACCAACCGCTTGGTGTTCCTTTGCTGAAAGGAGTTCCGCTTTCCATATAATCCTGTGCATCAAAATGACTTCTCGTATTGTTGGGGCTTCCAACTCCATGCACTATGGCCATTCTTTTATCACTAAAAAAAGGATATAAAGATTCAAATGAAGGATGCAAACCAAATCTTCCATCTAAATCAAATTGTTTTCCCTCCGTTTGAGCCGGACTCATATACAATGTAGGTCGCATGATCTTTAAGTTTGGATCGGCATATGGACTCACTGCCATTAAACCATCCATTGCACCACGCTGAAAAATGCACACCAGTGTTTTATTCTTCTTAAAGAGGTAATTTGATTTAACACTATTTGCAGCTTTTGCAATAAATGATGGAATACCTCCTGCAATGCCTGTTGCAAACAAAGCCATTGCGCCTGATTTCATAAATGCTCTTCTGTTTGTCATAATTATTTTCTTTGAAATTCTGGTGATCCAATAATGATACCTGTAACCTGAGCGACCATGGTATTATTTCCTGCCAAATATTGCATGGTGATGGGTTTATTTTTCTTACCTAATACTTCTTTTTCCTTACTGGGTTTTTCCTTACTGGGTTTTTCTTTTCCGCCTTTATTTCGCTGATTCATCATATCATCATTCATCATGTCGTTGGCAGGAAGTGGACTATTTTTTTCTGCAGCTTGATTAATTTTATCTGCAACTGAATTATCTCTAACCATTGCACTCAACCGCTGAATATTGGCTGCTTGATCTCGTTCAGGCAATAATATTTTACTATATACTATCAACGCTTGATCGGGGCTTTCAGGTTCATGATTATTATTTAATGCCAGTAGGTCGAATTTAACACCAGGAATTTTCTGTGAAGCAAATGCCAAACCAAAATTCATTCTATTTAATAAAGCACCTGTATTGATCCAGTAAGCCGCCTTATCCGGAAAGCCTGTAGGTGCTTGATAGAAATAAATCTTTTGCCCCATCTTATTACACCAATTGTATAATTGAAAAGGTTGTTGTACATCTGCATTGGTTGCCCTAACAGTACTAATTACTAATTCAAAAGGTGATTTGATTTTTTCTCTTGCAATTTTTTGATTCCAGAATGAAGCATCATTCACCATGGCAATCAACACCATTTTAATATTTCCATTTGTTTTTTGAAAAGTTGTAGCCATATGATTCACCAATGACACAGATGGAGTATCGCTCACAAATCGGGTTGCTAATTTTTTACAGATGAATTGTGCAGTTGCAGAACTAGTTGCTAATAAATGAATCACTTCTCTTCCTTCTTTGTATCCACCATTTGCTGGAAAATTTTTACCCAGAATGATCTTTGCTGAATCATCATGCTTATCTGCGCGAAATAAAAAATCGCCTTCCATTACAAATCCTCTCTTTTCTAAATTATCCTTACCCGCTTTATCGAACAAATTTCTTCCTGGTGCATCTTTGATCAATGGCCTTATGCTCCATCCAGTTAATGCTCTTGCTACAGCAGTAACATCTTCTTGTGTATAGCCTGCATCTACTCCCATAGTATGTAATTCCATGATTTCTCTTGCATAATTCTCATTAAGGCCCTGTACTTTTCTCGCCTGTATGGTTTTATTTAGAATCTCAGCACCCGCTGGATTACTTGCCATCATTTCATCTGCTTTTTGCTTTAATTGCCTTTCAGTAAATGCATTTCCCCTTTTATTTGCAACACTATTATTATTGCTAACACTATTGGCATTATCTAGGTACTCTAGCATTGCAGGATGCTTAGCCGTTGCTTCGAGTATTGTTTCAAAATTGCCAGTTACAAAAGGACGAATTGCATCACGTTCATAGGTAAGAATGTATTGCTGGCACTGAGGTTTAGTTAGAGAAACATTAAAATGATTGAACCAAAAATCTGTTAAGAGTTCATGCAATTGATTATTACTATATGCTGCTCGAATAATTTTTTGATTAATGAGTTCATTTTGCAATTGAACAATTGGCTTAAATCCTTCTTTTAACATTAGCTGCCTTACCGTTTCCTGGTATTCTTTTTTATTGTCTCCCTTTGCTGTATCTCGATCAACTAAACCGTTCTTTGCTGCAAAGCGAATTACTTGCCCAGCATTCATGTAAGTATTAACGATCGTTTCATTATCCAATCCCAAGGTTTGATAATTACTCAATCTTTGGGTTAAATCAGAATCTGGCAATGCCCCCTCCAGTTGTTGTTCCATCCATTGATCAATTCCTATTTTAAGTACTTCATCTATTTGACCTGGTTTTGCTCCAAATGTGAATCGATCTAACAAACGTGCTGCTGCCTGCCTTTCGGAATAGCCATATTTTTTATAGGGCATTTTTACAACATTTGTATTTACAACAGTTGTACTATCTGTGAAAGAGCTTAACACAGTTAATCCAGCTCCTACGATAAATGACTTATACATTCTTTTCAATTGCATGGCCCGAATTTTAGTATTGGACATAAATTTAACCCAAAGGTTTAATGAATAAAGAATACACAAAAAAGTCTGGGCTCGACCCAGACTTTACTTTGTTAAAAAATTGATAATGATTTTGTAGTATGTACTTATTTTTTAATAGCCACCCTGTACAATATTGTTCCCATAATTGCAAACAAGACTGTTCCCAGTATAAAATATCCTCCATGCGACAATGCGCCTACAATTCCCTCTTCCAAACTTACTGCATGTAAAAATCTTTCCCCAAAATCAGACCCTGCTAAAAATGCAATAACCACTCCGGCAACTGCTCCTCCTGCAACCAATCCAGTGGCAAAAAGATTGCCCTTGCCTAATTCCTCTTCTTCTGCATTGAGCTGAGTATTTTCCTTCTTTTGTTTTGATTCAACCAATCCACGAATTGCACCACCAATAAAAATAGGTAATGTTGTTGCTAAAGGAAGGTATACTCCAATTGCAAAACTCAATGATTTTATTCCACACAATTCCATGGTGATTGCAAGAAAAATGCCCACCACCACATATTGCCAATCTAAATTTTGAGAAAGAATTCCTTTAATTAAAGTGGCCATTAATGTTGCTTGTGGTGCAGGATATTTATCTGAACCAATAGCATGATTGATACCTTGCTGGACCATTTCAGTAGTTGGTCGATCCAGGAACTTCACTGTTAATCCAATTACTATTGAAGAAACAATTGCCCCAACGAATAAAGCGATTTGTTGGTTTCTTGGTGTTGCTCCA
Organism: Sphingobacteriia bacterium; assembly: GCA_037129425.1. Classification (GTDB taxonomy): domain Bacteria; phylum Bacteroidota; class Bacteroidia; order Chitinophagales; family Chitinophagaceae; genus Sediminibacterium. Next base: position 260,225 of record JBAXUV010000002.1, on the reverse strand, counting down.
ACAATGTATCCACTTTTTAAATCCTGTGAAGTGGCGCCCGCATTAGCTGCAGCAATACAGATCATACCTCCTACAACCAATACCAATGGTTCAAATGCCTGACCAGTCCAGCCTACACTTAAAAAAATCAAACTGGTGCCCATCACTGTTGCAATGGTCATACCGCTTATAGGATTATTTGAAGAACCAATTAATCCTACAATTCTAGAAGACACGGTTACAAATAAAGCCCCAAATAAAATCACCAAAACACCAATCAATAATTTCTGAATAAAACTATCTCCTGGCACTTGAGGAAGAATGGCAATCAATGCAATCAACGCTAAACTTCCTATTCCCACAACTTTTAAACTAAGGTCTTTCTCCGTTCTTAAAACAGCAGCAGCACCCGGATCATTGCTATTTTTCAATGAAGCAAAACTTCCCTTGATCGATTTTACAATGGTGGGAATGGTTTTTAATAAAGTAATAATACCTCCTGCAGTAACTGCACCAGCTCCTACTTGTCGGATATAGGCATAATAAATAGCTGCAGAATAATCAGCAAATTGATGTGTAACAGGATCCCATCCTCCTTTACCACCCGCTTTGGTGATATCAATTAAATAACCCAATTTGATTAACTGCATGGCAATCACATCGCCAGGAACTAAAGTAGATAACAATGGAATAAATACCAGCCAACTCAATACACTTCCTGCTACCAATACACCTGCTATTTTAGGCCCAATGATATAACCCACACCCATATATTCTGGTGTGATCTCGCCACTAATTTTAGCTGAGGGAAAAAATTTATTAATTTGTTTGGTAGCATAATATGGAGTCTCAGCAATCACATGCAAAACCTTTTGAAGAATGGCATAAGTAAATGCAACACCCAAGCCCCAGAATGCTGTTTTTGCAAAATCTCCACCCTTCTCTCCTGCTTTTAAAACATCACCGCAGGCAGTGCCTTCGGGATAAGGCAAATTATCATGCTCATTTACAATTAATGCTTTTCGCAAAGGAATCATTAACAATGTGCCCAATATTCCACCAATAATGGCCAATATTAAAATGGTGAGGTAATTAAAATATTCTGCACTGGATGGGGATGATAAAAATAGAAACCCAGGTAAAGTAAATGCCACTCCTGCAGCAATACTTTCTCCAGCAGAACCTGTTGTTTGAATGATATTATTCTCTAAAATAGTTGTTTTAAAAAACTTCCTTCCGAGTGTAATTGCAATTACTGCAATGGGAATAGAAGCAGAAACAGTTAATCCTGCTTTGAGGGCAAGATATACAGTTGCAGCACCAAAAATTACTCCAAATAAACTACCTAATAAAATGGACTTTACGGTGAGTTCAGCCATATTACTTTCAGGTGCAACAAAAGGCTTAAAAGTTTTCTTTTGATCAGACATATTGTTGATTTTAGTTGTCAAATTAATCCATCATTTTTTTAAGCTTGGTGGAAATGATAAATAAAATTATTGATGCAAGTCCTGCCATCACTACAAACATCATAAAATACTCATACAAATTATTGATGGGTAATCCTATGATATAAGTTGTTTTTCCGTCAGGGTACAATGCACTCAACACTCCGGCCAATTTATTGGCAAAGGCATTGGCTGTATACCATACCGCCATTAATAAGGAAGCAAATTTTACAGGAGCCAATTTATTGACCAATGATAATCCAATAGGTGATAAACAAAGTTCACCGCAGGTTTGCATGCAATACATTCCTGTTAGCCAAATCATGCTTACTTTAATTCCTGGCTGAACATCTTTTACTCCAAAAGCAATCCATAAATACCCCATGGCTAGTAAAAATAATCCCAATGCCATTTTAGTAGGAGATGCAGGTTCTCTTTTACCCAGCTTCACCCATAGCCAGGCAAACACTGGCGCCAATGCAACTACGAAAATGGAATTCAAAGATTGAAAGAAACTGGTAGGAACTACAAATGCTCCCAAATCGCGTTGTGTTTGTTCTTCTGCAAAAAAAGTGAGGGATGCCCCTGCTTGTTCAAAAGCACTCCAGAAAAAGATCACAAAAAAGGAAACAATAAAAATAACTCCGATTTTTTTCTTCTCTATGGAGCTTAATTTTTTATCGGAAAAAACAATAAATGCAATTAGTAAGATACATGCGATTAATAAGTAAAACAGATAACTAAAAACTTTTGCATCAGTATAAATAAGACCTATCGTTAAAAATGAAAATGCCAATAATCCTACAACCATCACGATGGGTTGTAAGGCTTTTTTTGTAGCACCAATCGGCGTTAAACCAAGTGTTTCTCCTTTATCATCTACAATGTATTTATTGTGAAAAAATACCAATACAAGTACTCCAATTAACATGGCAATACCACCTGCTAAAAATGCCCATTTAAAATCTGCCGGATTTCCTGTATCTCCTACCAATCCACATACAAGTGGGCCGATAGCGCCACCCACATTAATTCCCATATAAAAAATGGTATAAGCAGAATCGATTCGTTTGTCTCCTTTTGGATATAACTGACCTACTAAAGAAGCAATATTGGCTTTAAAAAACCCATTTCCTGCAATCATAAAACCTAGGCCAGAAAAGAAAAGCCATGACGATAATTCCGGATTACTGCTGTATAAGGATCCACAGAAAAAAAGAATGAACTCCCCGATAGCCATGATCAACCCTCCAGCAATAATTGATCGTTTATTGCCCCAATACCTGTCAGCAATATATCCACCTAAAAGCGGAGTTAAGTAAACCAATCCTGTATAAGATCCATAAAGATTGGAGGCAAAAACTTTATCAAAAAGCAATGCTTTGGTCATAAATAGCACCAAAATGGCCCGCATTCCATAGTAGTTGAACCTTTCCCACATTTCTGTAGCAAATAAAACATACAGCCCTTTTGGATGAGCTGTAGAAACCGACTTCTCATTCATAGCAATCATTTTCGTTAATCACCCAAAATAGTGATAAAAGTGAAAAGCAAGGGTTATTTTCGCAGCCAATTTACAATTCATGAATATTTTATTACTTGGTTCGGGAGGTAGAGAGCATGCTTTGGCCTGGAAAATGGTACAAAGTCATCATTGTGATCAATTGTTTATAGCCCCTGGAAATGCTGGTACCGCTGCATTTGGCAAAAATTTACCCATTTCTGTAACCGATTTCGATGCAATCAAAGCATCTTGCTTAGAACACCAGATCAATATGCTGGTTGTAGGACCTGAAGAACCATTGGTAAAAGGTATTTATGATTTTTTTCAAGCGGACCCTGCATTACAACCAATTATTGTAGTTGGCCCGTCGGCAAAAGCGGCTCAATTAGAAGGCAGCAAGGCATTCAGCAAAAAATTCATGCAAAGACATGGTATTCCCACAGCGGCATATGCCGAATTCACTTTAGACAATTTTCAAGAAGGAAAAGCCTATATCTCACAACACTCATTGCCTGTGGTTTTGAAAGCAGACGGTTTAGCGGCTGGCAAAGGAGTGGTTATAGCAACATCCACTGAAATGGCCATTGCCAGTTTCACAGAAATGATTCAAGGGAAACAATTTGGTGCAGCCAGCGAAAAAGTGGTGATCGAGGAGTTTTTAAAAGGAATCGAAGTAAGTGTTTTTGCACTTACCAATGGTTCAGATTACCATATTATTGGGCATGCAAAAGACTACAAACGAATAGGAGAAGGCGATACAGGGTTGAATACTGGCGGAATGGGGTGTGTAAGCCCGGTTCCATTCATGGATGATGTTTTCATGAAAAAAGTAGAAGAAACCATTATTCAGCCTACAATTAAGGGTCTAGAAAAGGAAGCCCTTGTTTATCATGGAATTGTATTTTTTGGATTGATGAACGTAAATGGAACTCCCTATGTTATTGAATACAACTGCAGATTAGGGGATCCTGAAACAGAAGTGGTTTTACCCAGATTAGAAACAGATTTAGTGGCGCTCTTTGCAGCCATGGATAATGGAACCCTTGAAGACGCCAATATCTCATTCGATCAACGTTTTGTTGCAACTATTATGGCAGTTAGTGGCGGATATCCTGGAGACTATGAAAAAAATAAACCCATCACAATTGCTCCAGAAATAGCTGAAAACAAGGACAGTATTGTATTTCATGCAGGTACAAAAGCCGAAGGTGAAGCAATTTTAACAAATGGTGGCAGGGTTTTAGCAGTAACTTCCTACGGAAATAGCATTGAAGAAGCAGCGGCCAAATCAAAATCGGTCCTTCAAAAAATCCATTTTGAAGGAATGTATTTCAGGTCGGATATTGGTTTTGAATTCCCTTGTTAATTCCACTATTTTCTATCATCTTTGTAGCTATTGCTTAACATATAAGAACTCTAATATAAAATGGGATTATTTAACTTTTTTACGCAAGAAATTGCGATGGACTTAGGAACAGCTAACACTTTGATTATTCACAACGATGATGTGGTAGTAAATGAGCCTTCCATTATTGCTTTAAACCGCAATAATATGAAGGAGGTTTTAGCTGTAGGAAAAAAGGCGTTGATGATGCATGAAAAAACGCATGAGAGCATCAAAACAGTTCGTCCATTAAAAGATGGAGTTATTGCAGATTTTAATGCTGCAGAATTAATGATCAGGGAGCTCATGAAAATGATTTACCCAAAGAAACCATTATTCCCTCCTAGTTGGAGAATGGTTATTTGTATCCCTTCCTCTATTACTGAAGTGGAGAAACGTGCTGTAAGAGATAGTGCTGAGCAAGCAGGTGCTAAAGAAGTTTATATGATTCATGAACCGATGGCAGCAGCACTCGGAATTGGAATTGATGTAGAAGAACCAGTTGGAAATATGATCATTGATATTGGTGGTGGAACAACTGGCATTACAGTAATTGCATTAGCAGGAATTGTTTGTGACCAAAGTATCCGTATTGCAGGTGATGAATTTACTGCAGATATTATGGAGGCTTTAAGAAGATACCATAGTTTATTAATCGGTGAACGAACTGCAGAGCAGATCAAAATAAATGTTGGAGCTGCAATGAAAGATTTAGATAATCCTCCCGAAGACATGCCAGTGAATGGTAGAGATTTGGTAACAGGAATTCCTAAACAAATCATGGTAAGCTATCAAGAAATTGCCGAAGCATTAGATAAAAGTATTTTTAAAATTGAAGAAGCTATTTTAAAAGCACTTGAAACAACACCTCCGGAATTAGCTGCTGATATATACAGAAGAGGTTTATATTTAACAGGTGGTGGTGCGCTATTACGTGGACTGGATAAGCGTTTGAGCGCAAAAATAAAATTACCAGTACATGTGGCAGATGATCCTTTAAAGAGTGTTGTAAGGGGTACAGGACTTGCGCTTAAAAATTACCAACGTTTTCCTTTTATCATGAGATAGTTTATTAGTTAGCTGCATTGAAAAACATTTTTCTATTCATACGGCAATACTTTAATTTAATCAGTTTTCTACTGTTACAGGTAGTATGTATTTTACTATTGTCTTCATCAAGCAAAACGCATGAAACTTTTTTTGCTGGTGCTGCAAATGAAGTAACCGGAAAAATTAACAGCAGATATAGTAATTTAAGAAGCTATTTTACTTTGCAAGAAACCAATAGACTATTGGCACTTGAAAATACTCAATTACGAAATTCACTACCAGCTAATTTTCAACTTCCTGATAGTACCATTATCAATGTAAAAGACACTACAGTAAAAGATTCTTTAGGCAGGGCAAGAAAGTATACTTATTTACCTGCTAAAGTGATTGGCAATACCTATACCCTTCAAAATAATTACTTGATGTTGGAAAGAGGTAGTTTACAAGGAATCAAAAAAGGAATGTCTGTAATAGGACCAACAGGAATTGTTGGTGTAGTAGTAGAAACAACAGACAATATCAGTAAAGTAATGAGTTTGTTGCATCGCAATAGTAAAGTAAGTGCAATGCTAAAAAAAGACAATTCAGCTGGAAGTATAGAATGGGACGGAGCAGACCCAAGTTATTTGATTTTAAAAAATGTTTCGAAAAGTTCCAAAGTAAACAAAGGAGATTCAGTGGTCACCAGTAACTATTCTGCCAATTTCCCTTCTCATTTATTAATTGGAACTGTTACCTCCATCATTGCTGATCCATCCTCTAATTTTTATTCACTAAAAGTAAAAACAGCTACTAATTTTTTCACCATTCAATATGTTGATATTATTGGGAATTCGAGATACAATGAACAGTTAAATTTAGAAAACAGCGGAAAAAATCAATGAGTACCTTAATTAAAAACTTGTTTCGATTCATTCTGTTCATCGGGATGCAGGTGTTTATTTTAAACCAAATACCTCCTTTACATCAGTTTATTGTGCCCTATTTGTATTTCTTGTTTATACTTTGGTTACCTTTTAACTTGGCTCGACTACCACTATTAATCATTGCTTTTGCATTTGGATTGACTTTAGACTATTTCACCGGTACAATTGGCTTGCATGCTGCAGCTTGTGTTTTAATTGCCTACGTAAAACCATTTCTCCTGAATTTATTGATTCCACAAGAAACTACTGAACAAAGCTATTTAGAACCAAGTATTAGCAGTATGGGATGGGCCCCATATAGTTTATATGTTGTGCTTTTAACCTTCACTCATCATTTCTACCTGGTATTATTAGAATGGCTACAATTTGGCAATTTTGTTTACTTTCTCGGAAAAGTAACTGCTACAACAGGAATTAGCCTATTACTCATTTTTGTTACAGAAATGTTGTTTAGTAGAAATGCTAAATTTCGTACGAACCAATAAACTTAAATCTTACTTTTGATAAGAGGTTTAAAACCGCTTTTTGCCAATTATGTCCGTATTTAATCAAAGCAGGGGTAGAATTATTCAAATTATTTTTTCTGCCGTTTTTTTAATCATCACTTTTCAGTTAATCAACCTACAGGTTTTTTCTTCGAAGTATAAATTGGCCGCAGAAAATAATGCCATTTTCAGAAAAATAATTTACCCAGATAGAGGTATCATTTTCGATAGAAAGAAAAGAGCATTATTAGAAAATGTAATCAGTTACGATTTAGTGGTTACTCCCAGCGAAACAAAGGGCAACGATACAGCCGCATTATGCGAATTATTAGGAATTGACACTGCTGAATACAAAAAGAGAATCAAGGAAGCCATTTTTAAAAATACTCGTGTAAAACCAAGCATATTCGAACCTTTACTCGGACCGGAATTATATGCCAAGTTGAATGAGAATATGTACAAATTTCCTGGATTTGTTTTGAGCGAAAGATCAGTAAGAACTTATCCATTCAATACTGCAGGGCAGTTATTGGGCTATATAGCAGAAGTAGATACTGCTTATTTAAGAAAGCATAAAAATGACGGATATGAAATGGGAGATTACGCTGGCATGAATGGATTAGAAAAAACCTATGAGAAAGTATTAATGGGCCAGAGAGGAATTAAAAGATTTATAAGAGACAATAAAAGTAGAATTCAAGGGCCATATGAAAAAGGGCTTTTTGACACAGTAGCCATTGCAGGAAAAAATTTATATACAAGTATTGATGTGGAAGTTCAACAATTAGCTGAAAAATTATTACAAAATAAAATTGGAAGTGCTGTTGCTATCAATCCAAGAACAGGTGGAATCATTGCAATGGTATCTAGTCCATCATATAACCCCAATGTACTCACAGGAAATGAAAGAAGAAAAAATTGGGGAAGAATGGTATTAGATACTGCAAAACCAATGTATAACAGAGCTATCAAAGGACAATATCCTCCAGGATCCACTTTTAAACCATTGGGTGCATTGGTAGCTTTAGACGAAGGGTTGATTACTCCTTCTTATGGAGTTGCATGTTATGGAGGTTATGGAGGATGTAACGGAGTATATGTAAGATGCGAACACAAAAATCCGGGACATGCTGCTAATTTAAGGCTTGCATTAGCCAATTCCTGCAATTCCTATTTTTCTGATGTCTTTAGAAAAGCTATTGATAACAAAAAATATGGTAATACCATTGAAGGATATTTGAAATGGAAAGAATACATGAATGCTTTTGGATTAGGTAGAACTTTAGAAGTAGACTTGCCTAGTGAAGATAAAGCCAATATCCCAGACACCAGTAAATACAATAAATTCTTTGGAGGAGCCAGAAGATGGAACAGTTGCAGTGTATTAACATTGGGAATTGGACAAGATAAAATGACTGCCACTCCCATTCAAATGGCCAACCTAATGTGTATTATTGCAAATAAAGGATTTTACTATGTGCCGCATTTTGTAGATAGTATAGAAAATGAAACAGATTCAGATACTGCCATGTTGGGTAAATACAGAAGACAGCATATCGTTACACATATTTCTGATAGTTCTTACAAAGCAGTTCATGATGGAATGAACGATGTAACACTATACGGAACTGCGGCTGCCATTAAAATTCCAGGTCATCAATATTGCGCAAAAACAGGAACTGCACAAAATCCACACGGTAAAAATCACTCACTATTTGTAGCATTTGCTCCAAAAAATAATCCGAGAATTGCAATAGCTGTTGTAGTTGAAAATGGCGGATACGGTTCTGTTGCGGCAGCTCCAATTGCAGGGTTTATGATGGAAAAATATTTGAATGATACTATTTCCACTGCAGGACTTATTGAAGTTGAACGTGTGGCAAAAGTGAATTTAATTCCTGATGCGATCAAAAGATGGTATTCTAAAAAAGATTCAGCTCGATTAGCAAAAATAGCTTTCGAAGAAGCTGCAGCAAAAGCAGAAGTTACTGAAGAAAATAATAAACCAAATACGGAAGCAACTTTAGAAAATAATTCAACACCTATTGGCGATAAAAATACTGAGCCTAAATTAAAAGCTAAACCTTCATTATTGTTAACCGATGATAAAAAGAAGAAAAGAGCGAGTGGTAAACCATGAATAGACAAAAAAATATATCCCAAGGTGTAGACTATACAATCATATGGCTTTATGGCATATTAATGGCTATTGGAATACTCTGCATTTTTATGGTGGAATATCGAACTGATACCAATTGGGTGCAATCTTTTTTGAGCGGCAAAACCAATTATAGCAAACAACTCATTTTTGCAGGTGTCTGTATTATAATTGCCACATTAATATTATTAACTGATAGTAAACTCTTTACTGCATTTGCCAATTTGTTTTATGCCTTTGGTATTTTATTGATGTTGGCAACTTTTGTTATTGGAAAGAATATCAATGGTTCTAAAAGTTGGATTCCATTGGGTGGAGGTTTTAATTTACAACCCGTTGAAATATGTAAAATATTTACAGCATTGGCATTGGCTAAATTTTTATCTCGCCAAGAAACCGACTTTAGTAAACTCAAATCGCAAATATTAGCTGGTGTTATTTGTTTATTACCTGCTGTAATTTCTGTGTCGCAGCACGAAGCGGGTATGGCATTGGTATATTTTAGTTTTTTCCTAGTAATGTTTAGAGAAGGTCTTTCCCCAATAGTGTTAATTATTGGATTTTCATTTGTTGCATTAATTGTATCAACCTTATTGATAGAACCCAATACTTTAGCAATTATACTTTCAGCAGCTGCTATTTTATGCATTTATGCATTTAGAAAAATAATCAAAAAAAGCAAGGGGTTACTTTATTTAATATTAATCATCTGGTTTACCAGTGTAGGAATTCAACGTTTTGCGGTTCCATTCATTTTTAATAATGTATTGGAATGTTATCAAAGTGCCAGGGTTTATAGTGCATTTGGAAAAGATTATGATTGTAGTTTGAATCAACGATCAGCAAAGAAATCCGAAAAAGCCCCAAAAAAACCTGATGACTATAATGTTCGACAAAGCAAGATTGCTATTGGATCTGGAGGATTTTGGGGAAGGGGGTTTTTAAAAGGAACACAAACAAGAGGAAAATATGTTCCTCAGCAACACACAGATTTTATTTTTGCATCATTGGGAGAAGCATTTGGCTTTGTTGGATGCTTTGTATTTCTATGCATCTATTTATTTTTACTATTTAGAATAATTATGCTAGCCGAAAGGCAAAGAAGTACTTTTAGTAGGGTGTATGCATATAGCGTTGCAAGTATTATTTTTTTCCATATAGCATTTAATATCTGTATGACCATTGGATTATTTCCTTCGCCTGGAGTTACTTTACCATTAATTAGTTATGGAGGCTCTTCATTGGTTTCGTTTACCATGCTTCTTTTTATTCTTCTCAGACTCGATGCAGACCGTCAAATGGTATTGCGATAAACATTTATCATGAAAATCATTCCATTATCCGAAGGCAGTTTTACCATTGATAAAACCAAGATTTTTGTTCCATTTGATACGGAAAGGGAAATTTTGAATAATCGACCAATTGGTAGTTTACTAGTAGAGATTCAACCCTTTTTGATTATCAGTTCCAAAGATGTCATTTTAATCGATACTGGATTAGGCTATAATTTATCGAACGGTCAACCGCAAATTTATCATAACCTCGAAAAAGCAGGCATTAATCCATCACAGGTTACTAAAGTACTGATGAGTCATTTACACAAAGATCATGCAGGAGGAATAACCACTAAAAATGCTACAACTGGCGAACAATTTATTGCATTTCCGTACGCTACTTATTATGTTCAGAGCAGAGAATTTGAGTTTGCAATGGGTATTGGATCTGCATCTTATGTAAAAGAAGACATAGCCCTTTTATCGGAGTTTAGCAAGGTGGAATGGCTGGAAGATGATATGGGATATATAGATGAGTATATTCAATATGAACTTACAGGAGCACACAGTAAATTTCATCAAGTATTTTGGATCAGAGAAGATAACGAAACCTTATTCTTTGGAGGCGACGATGCGCCTCAATTGCAACAAATGAAAAGCCGCTTTGTAGCAAAATATGATTTCGATGGAAAAAAGTGCATGGAACTAAGAAGACAATGGTGGGAAAAAGGCAATAATGAACAATGGAAATTCCTATTCTATCACGACATTGCTACACCAATATTTCAAAATACTTAATTGTTATTGTTCATAGGAGTTTGTCCATTCCCTTTTTTGGGATTATTCATTCTCCTATTCATTAACTCTTTGCGCAATTCATTATTGAAATCTTTTTCTAACTTATACATCTTATTTACTCTTTCATCGCTCATCAAAATTTTTCTAAAATCAGCGTTGTACTTTTTACGAACATTCAATGCCTTCTCTTCAAAAACAAGTTCGTTATCCAGATTCTCTCTTCTGGCTTTTTTTAACTCTTCAAAATAAATATTATGAACTGGCCAGAATTTCTGCGCTTCTTCTGGAGTTAAATTTAACTGACGAGTAATATAAGCCACTTTTAGCGCTTCAATATTATTTTTATTGAACTGTCTTTCTGGCTTGTTTTGTGCATTGGAAACTGCTACTCCAAAACAAAAAAGTACAATGACTAATACTATTTTTTTCATACAATAATTTTTAACTTTCTTTTCGTGTGACCCTTTCACCACCAACTTCATTTAAATACTCTTTTAATTCTTCATCAGAAATTTGTTGAAAATTTCCTTGATTGATGTTTTCCATTTCCTCTGGAATTGTTAGATGTTCTGTTCCAGACAATGATGCAGTGCTATTTAAATAGTCTTGCAATGCATCTTCAGAAGCTTGATTCAATGCTGCAGGAACATCAATTTTACTGTAAAATTCAAAATCAAAAGATTTGGATTTTTTATTGTTAAACACAAAACCCGCAGTAATTAAAACGCCCGCAATCATAGCCGCAGCAGCATAGCTTACCCATTTACGAACAACTCGCAATTGAACAATTTTTGTTGCTTCTTTAGGTGATTGAATGGTAAAATCGGTAAAATATCCTTTAGGTAAATGTTGAACAGGGGTCTTTGATATTTGATTAAGTAAAGGCGCGATTGAAGCTAATTCCGACTCAACAGAAAAAGATGACTCTTTAGCCAATTTCAATATTTCACTGGAAAATGATTCAAAATAGCCATTGGGCAGCCCCTGAGGCATGTTTTTAGAGATATCCACCAAGAATGGACTTATCTCTAATAGTTCAGCTTTTATATCAACTTTCGTTTCCATGATCAATTCTTAGACTATTTTATAAACCCAAGGTTTAACTATTTATGATAAATTCTTCAATTTTCTTAGCGGCATGATGATAACTGGCTTTCAAAGCTCCCACGCTAGTGTCTAATACGGTACTCATTTCTTCGTAGGGCATTTCATCAAAATATCGAAGATTAAATACCAATTTCTGCTTTTCAGGCAGTTGCTGAATAGCCAATTGTAATTTCCATTCCAATTTATTGGCGTCAAAATGAGCATCCGCTTTTACTTTATTGCCCAGATCACCTGCAATCTCATCAAATGGTATAGCCGATTTTCTTTTCAATTGTTCCAGAAAACTCAGGCTTTCATTGGTTGCAATTCTATATAGCCAGGTATATAACTGGCTATCTTCTCTAAAACTCTCTAAACCCTTCCACACTTTTATAAAGGTATTCTGTAAAACATCATTGGCATCTTCATGCTCTACAACCATTCTACGAATATGCCAATATAGTTTTTCCTGGTATTTTTTTACCAGTGTGGTATAGGCAGCATCTTTAGATACAGCCGATTTAAACTGTAACACTAATTGTTGATCATCAGTTAACATGAAGGGGTGTTAATTATAGATTTGACCAAAATTAAAATGATAGGTTTAATCGAAGAATTAAAATGCAACAAAAACAGTAAATTGAGACAGAATTCTTCATATGCCCAATCAATCGAATATACAGTCTTTCCGACAAAATGTAACCGATAAATATACGATTTACAATAGTTTATTTGCTGCCCTGCCTTTTTCTGGCATTGCTAATGTGGGGGCACTTTTACCCATTTTATTACAAGCTTGTATTGAAGGGTATCAAGAAGGGAAGAACCCCATGGAAATCATTGACCATTTTTTTAGCCAGCATACCAATGCATTGACTGAAAAAGATAAAGTGGCCCGTTTATTCAAATTTGTTCAATATATTGAACGTCAGGTAGTATTATTTGATGCTATTGAAGATGCTGCATTCAGTTCTGTTAATAATATCAATGGTACAGGAAGTTTAAAAGCCTTGTACAATGAAGCATACTTTGCCGGAAAAATACCTGAATTAAAAGAGAAATTACGTGATTTTAAAGTACGTGTAGTGCTTACAGCACATCCCACCCAATTCTATCCAGGAAGTGTCTTGGGCATCATTCACGACTTAGGAGAGTCCATTGCAAAGAATGATTTTCAAACGATCAATTTATTCATACAACAATTAGGCATAACACCATTCTTTAATAAAAAGCAACCTACTCCATATGATGAAGCACTCAATCTCATGTGGTATTTAGAAAATATTTTATACCATTCCATTGGAAATATTTACAATTTTATTCAAAGGGATATTTTTGATGGACATCTAGAAAGTAATAATCCATTTATTGAATTGGGTTTTTGGCCAGGAGGAGATAGAGATGGAAATCCATTTGTAGATGCTGCAACTACTTTGAAAGTAGCAGAATCACTAAGAAGCGCAATCGTTGTTTGTTACTATAGAGATATTAGAAAACTAAAACGAAAATTGACCTTTTCTGAAGTAGATATTTTAATCAATGAATTGGAAGCACAGTTATACGAAAATGTTTTCCGTCCAAAAGAAAGCAAACGCATTCATCAATTAGAACTATTACAGAAATTAGGTAAGATAAAAGCCATTATTCAAGAGCAACACCATGGATTGTATATATCACGAGTAGATAGTTTAATTAATAAAGTAACCATATTCGGTACCTGGTTTGCTGCATTGGATATTCGGCAAGACAGCAGGATTCACACAAAAGTGTTGGCAGATATTCATGAAACTTATCTGAAAAAAAACGGCAAAGGAATTTTACCGCCCGATTATGAAAAGCTGAGTGAAAAAGAAAAAATAAATGCATTAAGCAGAGTCAACCAAGTTATTGAAGTTTCCGATTTATCAGAACAAATTTCAAAAGACACTATTGAAAGTATCTATGCCATTCATTCAATACAACAAATTAATGGTGAATCGGGTTGTCATAGATATATCATCAGTAATTGTCAGACGGCATTGAATGTGATGGAAGTATTCACGCTCTTTAGATTATGCGGCTGGAACACAGATCAGTTATCTGTAGACATAGTGCCATTATTTGAAACCATTGATGATTTAAAGGATGCTGAAACCATTATGGAATTTTTGTATACTCTTCCCCTTTACAAAAGCCATCTAAAAAACAGACAGCAACAGCAAACAATAATGCTTGGATTTAGCGATGGAACAAAAGACGGTGGTTATTTGCAAGCCAACTGGAGCATCTATACAGCTAAAGAACAACTCACAGCTATTTCTCAGAAGAACAAAATAAAAGTAAAATTTTTTGATGGTCGTGGAGGACCACCATCTCGTGGAGGAGGAAAAACCAATAAATTCTATGCATCACTCGGCAATAATATTGAGAATGAAGAAATTCAATTAACTGTACAGGGGCAAACCATAACTTCCAATTTTGGTACTATTCAATCATCACAATATAATTTAGAGCAATTACTCAGTGCCGGCATCAGCAATACGGTGTTTGCAGAAAACAGAAAACAATTAACTCAATCAGAAAGAAGCATCTTGGCGGAATTGGGCAAAAAAAGTTATGAGGTATATCAGTCTTTCAAAGCACATCCCCAGTTTCTTACTTATATGCAGCAATACAGTCCGTTAAATTATTACAGTAAATCGAATATTGCCAGTAGACCAGGCAAGAGAGGTAGTTCTAATCAATTGAAATTTGAGGATTTGAGAGCCATTCCTTTTGTAGGAAGCTGGAGTCAACTAAAACAAAATGTACCAGGCTATTTTGGCGTAGGTTCTGCATTGCAAGAAATGAAATCTGCAGGCAGATGGACTGAGGTCAAATCATTATTCAATAGTTCTCCATTCTTTAGAACATTGATAGACAATAGTATGATGAGTATGTTAAAATCATTCTTTCCTCTAACGGCTTTTGTAAAAGATGATCCGACATTTGGAGCAGTTTGGAAAATGATAAAAAAAGAATATGATCTCACTGAAGAACTGGTATTGGATTTAGCAGGCAATAAAGAATTGATGCAAGAAGATAAAACAGGAAGAGCTTCCATTCTGATGCGCGATAAAATTGTATTGCCTTTATTAACCATACAGCAATATGCGCTGAATCAGTTACACAATCATTCATTGGACGAAGAACTTCGAAATACCTACGAGAAGTTAGTTACAAGATCTATGTTTGGTATTATCAATGCGGCGAGGAATTCTGCTTGATCATTCATCTTTCCATTTCCAGAGATGAATACAGGCATAAGTTCTGTATGGACTCCATTTAGAAGACAATTGGAGCATTTTTGTTTTAAAAAATTTTTTATCAGTGACATCTAATTTATAGAGCTTAACAATTGCTTGTTGAATTCCCAGATCATCCACTGCAAATACATCTTCTCTGCCTAAACTAAACATCAATAACATTTCAACCGTCCACCGTCCTACCCCTTTTATTTGAACCAACAAATCGATAATGGAAGCGTTATCCATTTTTGCTAATTTTTTGTCATTGATTGAATGCACAATACAAAATGCTGCTACATTTTTAATATATCCAACCTTATTGTTGCTCAAACCAATAGCACGAAGAATTTCATTCGGAGTATCCAAAACTTGCTGCGGTTTTGGTTCTTTACCATTATAAATTTCAAGGAATCTTTTAAAGATAACTGCCGCTACTTTTGTACTCAGTTGCTGGCTCATGATGCTTGCCATTAATCTAACGGGGATATTTTTTCTGCACTTCAACTCATGAATTTCAGCACCAAGAATGGAAGCCAGTTTTTTATCTTTCCGCAAATGTTCAACATAATTCATTGCGTTAAAATACATCATTTTTCAACTATATTTATGCACTTGAATTTTCATATCTTTTATCTTTTATCTTTTATCTTTTATCTTTTATCTTTTAATTCTTATCTATGAAACAAGTCATCCTCCTTTTATTAATAAGCATTTTTTACAATGCAAATGCTCAAAGCCCCGATCAACAAATAAGATCCATTCTCAACAAACAAACTGAAGCCTGGAATAAAGGAGATCTGGTAAACTTTATGAAAGGATATTGGCAAAGTGATAGTTTATTGTTTGTAGGAAAGAGCGGGCCATCATATGGATATGATGCTGCATTAAAAAATTACCAAAAAGGGTACCCAGATACAGCAAGTATGGGAAAGTTGGCATTTACACTAATTCAAGTGAAACCTTTAACAACTGACACATGGTTTGTTTTAGGTAAATGGGCGCTTACGCGTTCAATTGGAAACGTCAGCGGTCATTATACCTTGATTTTCAAAAAAATAAAAGGAGAATGGGTAATTGTGGTAGACCATAGTAGCTAGAAAATCAAATTATCTGAAATCTATAGGCTAACTTGTAATAAATATCCAATTTATCTACTCATATAGTATAAAACATTTTTATGATACTCATTTTTTTAGGCATTGTTATTCTAACCGTTTCATTTTTTGTCAATAAACAAAGAGAAGAATTTCAAAAATTGGCAAAAGGAATTCGTATAGCAGGTTTAGCAATTATTGTTCTTGGTTTTTTAACTTCTTGTATCAAGCAAATTGATGCTGGTCAAATTGGTGTAAAATCTCTGTTTGGTAAAATTGATAATGATATTTTAACCAGTGGTTTGAACGTTATTAACCCATTAGTGGATGTAAAAACAGTAGATGTAAAAACTTTGAACTATACCATGAGTGGGGTGCACGATGAAGGTGATAAAGAAGGTGATGACGCCATTCGTGTGCTAACAGCAGACGGGCTAGAAGTAGTAATAGATCTAACTGTTTTATACCGTGTAACCAGCAGCGAAGCGCCTAGACTTATTCGCGAAACAGGATTGGATTATAGAGATAAAATTGTAAGACCCTTAACTAGAACAAAGATTAGAGATAACGCTGTATACTTTACTGCCATTGACTTATACTCTACCAAAAGAGACTTATTTCAGGGCAGAATTTTCAAGAGCATTGATACCGATTTTAAAAAGAGAGGATTAATTTTAGAGCAGCTATTGGTAAGAAATATCACCCTCCCTCAGAATGTAAAAACATCTATCGAGGAGAAAATTAAAGCAGAACAAGAAGCCCAGAAAATGGAATTCGTTTTACAAAAAGAAAAGCAAGAAGCTGAGCGTAAGAGAGTTGAAGCACAGGGTATTGCTGACTATCAAAAAATCATCAGTGCAGGTTTAGGCGACAAACAATTACAGTATGAACAAATACAAGTAATGAAAGCCTTGGTTACCTCGAATAATTCTAAAGTAATTGTATTGGGCAAAGGCAATACACCTGTGATTTTAGATACCAAGGATGGTAAAAATTAAAGGTCTTCGAAGTGAATAGGCTTACTCCATAAGCGAATAACCCACCATAAAAAAAGGGAAAGGCTTACTATAAACCAAATATAGAATACAATATTTCCTGTACTGATTCTATCATGGATAAAGGCATAATCATGCATGATACCAATGGTAGAATTGATGGCCATCCACAATAAGCCAACAGCGATGGTGTTCAATATTCTAATAAGGTATTCTCTTACTCCCGGTTCCAAAATGAATGATTTTGTATTGATTAGTACAAAACAAAAGCGCTTTTGTTTACTTGATCCGAATTATTAATCAAAACTTTGATTACTTGCTGCAGCTAATTTAAGTATTCGATCAAATTGGGCTGGTGTTAGATCGTTATAGAAATAATAGATCGGATCTACGGGAACTCCATTTCTATGTACTTCATAGTGTAAATGTGGCCCGGTACTCTTTCCGGTACTTCCAATATATCCAATCACTTCTCCTCTCTTTACACGCTCTCCAACTCTTGCTTTTATTTTATACATATGAGAATAAGTGGTTTCATAACCAAAACCATGATAAATCAATACCCGATTTCCATATCCACCTGTATTAAAGCCAGCATCTCTAACAACCCCATCTGCGGTTGCATAAATAGGCGTGCCAGTTGATGCAGTGAAATCCAACCCTGCGTGCAATCTCCTGTCTTTATAGATTGGATCAATTCGATATCCAAAACCAGAAGCTATTCGGTCTAATTTTTTATTACTAACAGGCTGAATAGAAGGAATTGCTGCTAATAATTTTTCTTTGTTTTTAACAAGATTAGTGATTTCTGTAAACGATTTTGCTTGAAAAGCCAACCTTAAAGAAAGATTATTCAATTGTTTAGCCATGCTATTGACTAATTCTGTTTCTCCTAAGCTTTGAACCAATTTTACTTCTTTTTTGATTTCTTGGTCTTTAATCCTTGCACTGTCGGGTATAGGTGAGGATTCGAAAATAGATCGATAAACATTATTGTCTCGATTCTCTATTTCATCCATCTGAAGCTCTAATTGCTTCACCCTTTCAACCAAAACACTATAGTTCTGCTTTAAATCATCGTTTTGCTGACGCAAGTACTTTTCTTTTGGAGAATCGATGTACTGAAAAGTGATAGCAAAAATGACAATCCCAGTTACTATTGAAGCAGCTATATACCCAATTACCTGCAATAAACGAACCCTAAGAGGAGTTGCAAGCTTCTCATAGCGCATCGTGTGGGTGTTAAAGAAGTATTTTACCTTTTTCATTATAGTTCAATCATGGGGCAAAGTGGCTAAATCCTTACCTTTGCCATCCTTTGAAATGCTAACAAATATAGTTTCTACTGCCTAAAAAGGCTATAAAAAGTAAACAATAATGACGAGTGCCGAAATTCGCCAACAATTTTTAGATTTTTTTGCTTCAAAAAAGCATCAAATCGTTGCATCTGCCCCAATAGTGGTAAAGAACGACCCTACCCTTTTATTTACCAATGCCGGGATGAATCAGTTCAAAGACTATTTTTTGGGAAATAAAAAGCCCGATTTTACACGTATAGCAGATACTCAAAAATGCTTACGTGTAAGTGGTAAACACAATGACCTTGAAGAAGTGGGTGTAGATACTTATCACCATACCATGTTCGAAATGCTGGGCAACTGGAGTTTTGGTGACTATTTTAAAGCCGAAGCCATCGCATGGAGTTGGGAACTGTTGACTGAAGTTTATAAACTTGATAAAGATCGATTATACGTTACCATTTTTGAAGGGGATGAAAAGGAAGGATTACCAAAAGACAATGAGGCATTTGAATATTGGAAAAAAGTGATTCCTGAAGATCGTATTCTATTAGGAAATAAGAAGGATAATTTTTGGGAGATGGGAGATACCGGGCCCTGCGGCCCTTGCACTGAGATACATGTAGATTGTAGAACTGATGAAGAAAGAAAAGTAGTAGCAGGTAAAAAATTGGTGAATAATGATCATCCACAAGTGATTGAAATTTGGAACAATGTATTCATGCAATTCAATCGTTTGAAAGATGGCAGTTTAGTTCCACTGCCTGCTCAACATGTTGATACCGGAATGGGCTTTGAACGTTTAGTAAGAGTCATACAAGGAAAGCAAAGCAATTACGATACAGATGTTTTTACTGGAACGATTGCAGCAACAGAAAAAATTACAGGTAGAAAATACGATTTCAGCGATAGCAAAGAAGCCATAGCTTTCCGCGTGTTGGCCGATCATATTCGGGCAATTGCATTTACCATTGCTGATGGTCAATTGCCTGCTAATACTGGTGCAGGTTATGTTATCAGAAGGATTTTAAGAAGAGCAGTAAGGTATTATTATTCTTATTTAGATTATAAGCAGCCGCTATTATTTCAATTGATGCCTATTATTGCCGATCAATTCAAAACTGTATTTCCAGAATTATCCAAGCAACAAGATTTTGTAACCAAAGTAGTTAAAGAAGAAGAAGATGCTTTCTTAAGAACATTGGATAAAGGTTTGAAAAGAATGGATGATATTATCAAACAAACCAACAATGAAGTCATCGATGGTAAAGCAGCATTTGAATTGTTTGATACATTTGGATTTCCAGCAGATTTAACCAGGTTAATTGCATCTGAGAAAAATTTAAGCATTGACGAAGCTGGTTTTGAAACCGAAATGCAACAACAAAAAAATCGCAGCCGTGCCGCTTCAATATTAGATACCGAAGATTGGATAGTGGTTTCTGATGAAACAGGAGAAGGATTTGTAGGCTATAATGATATTTTGGTAAACAGTAAAGTAACCAAGTACAGAAAAATCAGTACTAAAGGAAAAACGCAATACCAATTGGTGTTGAACACTACTCCTTTTTATGCTGAAAGTGGTGGACAAGTAGGCGATACAGGTTGGCTTGAATTTGGGGATAAAACCATTGAAGTAACTGACACCAAAAAAGAAAACGATTTAATTGTTCATTTCGTTAATGAATTGCCCAATGAGATCACAGGAAATTTAACGGCAAGAATTAACGTGGAGAAAAGATTGTACACTTGTTACAATCATACAGCTACCCATTTATTGCATGCTGCATTAAGAAAAGTGCTCGGCACACATGTTGCCCAGAAAGGTTCTTTGGTAAATGAAGAAAATCTTCGTTTTGACTTCTCCCATTTTGCCAGAGTAACAGACCAGGAAATTCGCGAGATCGAAAAAATGGTGAATGATAAAATAAGAGAAAATATTCCTGTTGTAATTACAGAAATGCCAAAAGAAGAAGCGTTGAAATTAGGGGCAATGGCCCTTTTTGGAGAGAAATATGGCAATACTGTTAGGGTTGTTGTTGTAGACCCTAATTACTCCGTAGAGCTATGTGGAGGAACACATGTAATGCATACAGGCATGATCGGATTATTCAAATTAACGGCAGAATCTGCAGTAGCTGCTGGAGTGAGGCGAATTGAGGCTTTAACAGGGGGAAAAGCCTTTAACTATTTATATGAACAATTTGCTGGCTTGAAAGAAGTAGCCAATTTATTAAAAACGCAAGATCCTTTAAAAGCAGTTGAAAAAATAATCGCAGAGAAACAAGAACTAGAAAAGAAAGTAGAAAGTTTGGAAGCCAAACAATTGACCATAATAAAGGAATCTTTATTAGGTGAAAGAGTACTTTTTCAATTGAGCAATCATCAAGAAGCTTATTTTATTGGAAAGATTGTTGAGGTGAGTAATGCTGATCATTTAAAGAAATTGTCATTCGATTTAAAAGCTGGATTAGGAGAAAATTATTTGGTAGTGCTTTGTGCTAATATAGCAGGCAAAGCTGCTGTAAGTATTTTATTATCAGACAGCATAGTAGAAGTTAAAGGATTGGAAGCTCCAAAATTGATTAAAGAACAAGTTGCTCCTTTAATTAAAGGTGGTGGTGGTGGACAAAAGACATTGGCAACAGCAGGTGGCCAAGATGCTTCCAATCTCCAAAAAGTAATCGATACCATACAAGAACTGATCAATTGATCTATTAGTAGAAGATGAGTAGTAGCAATAAATACGAAGCGGTAATTGGTTTAGAAGTACATGCACAATTGTCTACCAATAGTAAACTCTTTTGCGGTGATAGTATTCAATTTGGCGCTGAGCCCAATACGCATATCAGCCCCATTACAATGGGCCACCCAGGCAGTTTGCCTAAGACAAATAAAAAAGCCATTGAATATGCTGTAAAGATGGGCATTGCTTGTAATGCTGAAATTGTTCAAACCAATTATTTTGCACGTAAAAACTATTTCTATCCCGACCTACCTAAAGGCTATCAAATTTCACAACATACTACACCTATTTGCAAGGGCGGTAAAGTAAAAATAAAAGTTGCTGATAAAGAAAGATATATTCAACTCAATAGAATTCATTTAGAAGAAGATGCAGGAAAAAGCATTCACGATATAGATGAAAACTTTACATGCATCGACTTGAATAGAGCAGGAACTCCCCTCATTGAAATTGTTACTGAGCCGGATATTTTTTCTTCTGAAGAAGCATGGCAATATCTATCGGAAATTAGAAAGTTAGTAAGGTGGTTGAATATCTGTGATGGCAATATGGAGGAAGGCAGTTTGCGTTGTGATGCAAATGTTTCTATTCGATTAAAAGGGGAAACAAAGTTGGGGACCAAAGTTGAAGTAAAAAACCTTAATTCTATTCGCAACGTAAAAAAAGCGATTGAATTTGAAATTGATAGAATGATTGATATTGTTGAAAATGGTGGAACCATTAAACAACAAACCAGGAGTTTTGATGCAAGCAACGATACTACATTTGCTATGCGAGATAAGGAAGAAGCCAATGATTATCGATATTTTCCTGATCCCGATTTGCCCGCTTTTGTTCTAACAAATGAATACCTGAGCAATATTCAATCTGTAATGCCTTCACTACCAGAACAATTGTTTACTCAATATCAACAGGAATATGGATTGAGCAATTATGATGCGGCTCAGTTAACAGACGATAAAGCAACCACCGATTATTTTCAAAAACTGATTGCACATACCAACTTATACAAACAGGCTGCCAACTGGATGCTTGGCCCATTACGTCAGTTGTTAAATGAACAATCCAAAGACTTTAACAATCTCCAATTAAATGCCCAACACTTTGCCGAATTAATTCAAATTGTGGAAGAAGGCAAAGTGAATTTTTCCATTGCGGCGGCTAAAATTTTACCTCAATTATTCGTAACCAACGACTCTCCATTGCGTATAGCAGAAGAGTTAGAAATCATTCAAGTAAGTGATACAAATGAACTAACTAAATGGGTGGATGAAGTTATTGCTGCTATGCCAGATAAAGTGGTAGAATACCGAAAAGGCAAGAAAGGATTGATCGGATTATTTGTTGGAGAAGTAAAAAAGAAAAGCAAAGGCAAAGCTGATCCAAAAATGGTCACTCAATTATTAGAAGAAAAATTAAAATAAAGGATATGAGAATAAATCATTTGTTATCGATAGCCTTTTTGGTATTGATAGCTGCTTGTCAGCAAAAGAAATACGGAGGATTTACCGTTACGGGAACCATTAAAAATGCTCCCAATTCAAAAATATTTTTACAGGAGTTGCCCTTTGGTGGGCAGGAGCCAATCATATTAGACTCCGGCAAATTAGAAAAGGACAACAAATTTTCATTGAAGGGAGTTGCGAGAGAAGAAGGTTTGTATCGTTTAGTAGTTGAAAACGGACCAGACGTTTTAATTGTGAACGACAATGATGTAATTGAAGTGGAGATGGATATAAATAATTACCGTGCTTATAAAATTATCGGTTCAAAAGCAAGTGAAAGTTTACATCTATTGTTTGAAAATTACCGCAAACAAGATTCAGCACTCTATCTTACTTTTAATAAAATAGATACCCTACAAAAAAAACCAGGCAATGACAGTTTGCTGAATATTGCCAAAGGAGAAAGAGAATCGCAAATAAAAAATATCAATACTTCCGTTCGAAACTTCATTAAAGAAAGCAACAGCCCTGCAGCAAGGTATTATGCGTTGGGTATGGCTTCTAGAACCTTGAATACAGATGAATTAAAAGTATTGGTAAATGAGTCAGCTGAAAAATTTAAAGACCATACGGGTTTACAAAAGATCAAAATAGCCTTAAATACCACTGCAAATCAAAAAGCGCCAGAACCATTAGCCTATGCACTGCTCAACACTATTGCACCTGCCATTGTTTTGCCTGATCAAAATGGAAAGCAAGTATCACTCAGTAGCTTCAAAGGAAAATATGTATTGGTAGATTTTTGGGCCAGCTGGTGTGGACCTTGCAGAAAAGAAAATCCCAATGTAGTTGCTGCATACAATCAATTTAAAAACAAGAACTTTACTATTTTGGGTGTATCAATGGATGAAGAAAAAACTGCTTGGCTTGAGGCAATAAAAGCAGATCAGTTGAATTGGAATCATGTAAGTATATTGTCAGATTGGAATAGTCATCCTTTGACTCAAGAATATCAGTTCAATGCAATTCCTTTTAATGTATTGGTTGATCCCACTGGAAAAATTATTGCATCTGATTTAAGGGGAGCAGATTTAATTAATAAGTTGGCAGAAGTGCTGAAATAAATAATCGTATAATTTAATAATAAAAAAGTCCCGAAAATTTCGGGACTTTTTTATTGCAATTCAGATAATTGAAAGTTATAGTGGATTTTGAACAATCAATTTATTCTGATTGATCTCATCTTGAGGAAACAAGAACTGCCACTGAATATCGCCAGCAGGTATTGTTTGAACTTGAATTAAAGCTAGTACATGATTTGGAATACCAACTCTGCTCATTGGTAAATTTAATCTTTTCAAATCTGTAAAACGATGCCCTTCACCCCAAAGCTCAGCTCTTCTGTTTAAATAAATTTCATTTAATAAAGCCTGACCAGTGTTTGTACTTTGAACATAACTAGGATTTCTGTTTCTCATTAAAGTAAACAAAGCTGTTTGTGCAGCAGCGTTTTGTCCTTGTCTTGCTCTCGCCTCTGCTTCTATTAAAAACATTTCTGCAGCTCTCATATAAGGAACATCTCCTATACTCAAAGCATCACTAGCTGCTAAGAATTTTTTATTTTGAAATGGCACTCTAGCTCCTCCTGGAGGTACAGGCACAGTTGCTCCAGTTAAATCAAATACACTTTTGCGAATGTCTGTTGCAGGTAAAGCATTGTACAAATTAGCATTGATTGCTCTTGGCTGAGTTCTCAATACAGTTGAATTGAAATTGCAAGAAATGTATGCAAAATAAGAGAAGAAGAAAGTATTGTGATCACTGATTTGACGGCTACCCCAGATCCATTCTACATTATTAATATCATTAAACCCTCTAAGATAATCTGCATTGGTCATTAAAGTATAACCTGTTCTTGCTGCAATTGCATTGGTTGCAGCTACTTCGAAGTTTTCTTGAACTAAAGCTACTCTTGCTTTAATACCACGAGCAACGTTTACATCAAAATTTGATTTAGCAGCTGTTCCTGTTCTAGTATACCCTACTAATAAAGTTATCGCTTCATCCAGATCTTTATTTACCTGAGTATATACTTCTTCAACTGTAGATCTTGGCAATCCTTCTAATGTATTGGTTAACAACAAAGGAACACCCAACTGGGTATTATTACCACCAGCTTTATATCTTTCACCCCATAATTGAACCAATTGAAAGTGTGACCATGCACGATAAACCAATGCTTGACCTTTAATCATTCTCTTGTCAGCTGCAGCACCAGGTACCGCATCTATACCATTGATTAAAATGTTGGCATTTGAAATTAGTCTATAATAAAATCTATAGACAAAACGCATATCTGAAGCACTCACATTTCTATGATTCTGCCATTGTACCCATGTAAGATGGCCAGTACTTCCATTTGCTAATGGAAATACAATATCTTCTCCTAAATAATCTCTGAATAAATTACAAGCACCTTCTCCAGATTGCCCCTGAGCATCGTATTGTGTATACATAACTCTATGTATACCATTTAATGCTGCAATAGCATTTTGCGTACTAGCCAGCGCATCTGCAGCAGCTACAGATGTTGTTGGATAAGTTTCCAAGAACTCTTTCTGACAAGAAGTAAACGCAATTGATGCGATCACTAATAATGATAAAATATATTTTTTCATGTTAAACAGTTTATAAGTTTAAAGTTATTCCAGCTGTGAAGGTTCGTGCAGGTGGATATGCATTAGAAGTTACACCTGAGAATGCTTGTTGGTTGTTTAATCCAACTCTCTTAGAAGTAAACAATGCATTTTCTAAGCTAATAAAGAATTGTCCATTACTTACTTTCATTTTACTGGTTAATGATTTAGGTAAGTTATAAGTCAAATTAACAGTTCTTATATTTAAGTAAGAAGCATCCACTAACCATCTTGAAGAAGCACCGTTAAAATCAGTTGTTCTTCCTGCATCCAATCTTGGAACATTGGTTATATCACCAGGTTTCTGCCATCTGTTAAGCATATCAGTATGTATTGCACCACCATATGTTCCTGTAGACATTAAACCTGCATAGTTGGCATCATATGTTAAACCACCAACTTGGAAAGTAAACAACGCACTAATAGTGAATTGTTTATAAGTGAAAGACTGTGTAAAACTACCGTAGAAATCTGGGATAGTAGATCCCTGATATTCAAACTTAGCATTAGAAATAGAAGTAGTTACAGTATCTACTCCACCATTTTTATTGGTGATCAATCTTCTTGTGGGACTTGCTGAAGTGTTTTGAGCATTATATAAAGCTGTTCCATCTGTAGGATCAACACCATAATAAGAACGCAACCAATAATCAAAGATTGATTGATCAACAGCATATTTTTTAGTTCCTGTAACAAATTCTGGTACAGTTGCTGGCATTTTTGTTACACGGTTAAGTACCGTAGATAAATTAACGCCCATATTCCAATTGAAGTCTTTGTTCTTTATAACGTCTCCAGTTAACTGAATTTCAATACCCTTGTTAAACATGGTTGCTGTATTCTGATTAACAGTTAAAGCACCACTAGATAATGGCTGAGGCACTGCAAACAATAAATCAGAGGAAACGCGGTTATAATATTCTACTGTACCATTCAATCTATTTTTAAATAAAGAGAATTCAAGAGCAATATCAAATTGCTTATTTGTTTCCCAAGTAAGTTCTCTATTTAAGAATGCTGATTGACTTTGTACAATTCCTGGTTCATTTGCATTATTGGCAAAATTATATAACCCTTGATATGCATAAAATCCAATTCCATCAGCAACTCCTACCACACCATATGAACTTCTTAATTTCAATTGATTGACCCAAGTAATATTTTTCATGAAATTTTCACGATCAATATTCCAACCACCACCTACAGACCAGAAAGTTCCCCATCTTGATTGTTCAGCAAAACGAGAGTTACCATCTCTACGAATACTACCTGATACATAATATTTTCCTTTGTAATCGTAGTTTACTCTAGAGAAATAACTTTCAATTCTATAACGATCAACTGAAGAAGTTGAAGAGTTGATTGTAGTGAAATTACCTAACTCTGTGTTTCCAGATAAAGATTGTCCTTGTTTAAATCCACCCAATGCTTCTTGTCTTTGATTGAAACTTTCGTGTCCCAATAAAACGTCTACTCTATGGTCACCAAACTTTTTTCCATAATTCAATAATTGACTCAATACAAAACCCATATTTGAGGAAAAATCACGAGAAGATCTTCCAGCTGGAGCACCATCTCCCACTAATGTATTTTCATAAGATGCATCATATTGACCCTGATAATCTATTGAGATATTATTAGTGAATTTAAAGTCTCTTAAAAAAGTAATGTCTACATAGTTTCTTGCACTAATAGCAGATCTTCTAAAATTTTGTTCATTTAAAGAAGTTTCAGCAAGTGCATGTCTTCCAGCAAATGCGCCACTTGGTCTGTTTGGAACACCTTGCGTTCCTCCCATATTTCCTAAATCCCAGAAACGATTTCCAGTAGCATCCAATAAATAGGCTCCAGTTGTCATATTATGGGCGTATACTGGGTAGATAGGGCCTTGATTTCTTGAATAAAAGAAAGGATTTACAAAACTTGTAGATCCATTATCAGCAGCAGTATTGGAAGTTGAAAAGTTTCCTGAAACATTCAATCCTGTTTTTAACCAAGGCAATGGATTTACATTCACATTTAATCTTGCAGAATAACGCTGCAAATCTGAACGTAATGTGTATCCTTTATCATCTAAATACCCTAAAGAAAGAAAATAATCAGACTTGTCTGATCCTCCATTGAAGTTAACAGTATAATCTTTTCTGTTTCCAGTATTGATCAATTCCTTGGTCCAATCTAAGTCATCGCCATAAATCAATTGTGCATTAGGATTCAATAAACCATTGGTTCCAACAATTGCATTATTGGCTACATTGAATGGATTATAAGATAATAAACCTTGAATACCAGTTCTTGTAGTTAATCCACTTGCTACTCTATTAGCAGAGTCTAAAGAAATACCAGTACCAGTTAATGGATAAACCAAAGAGTTACGATAAGATTCCCACATGATCGGGTAATATTGGTATGCATCTATTCGATCATATTCTTCCAAGCCTCTTGAAGTAAACCCTTGTAACAAACGTAGTGAAATACTATTTCTTCCTTTCTTTCCTTTTTTAGTGGTATAAACAATTACTCCGTTTGCTGCTCTAGAACCATACAAAGCTGTGGCAGAAGCATCTTTTAAAACAGTAATATTTTCTACATCATCTGGATTGATATTAGATGTACCGCCTACATAAGGAACACCATCTACAACAATCAATGGTTCTGATGTTGCATTGATTGAACCAAATCCACGAATACGGATTGAATTTGCTGATCCAGGCTGACCGTTTGCAGATCCTGTAATAACACCAGGAATAGCACCTTCTAAAGCCGTGGTAATATTGGTCAAAGGTCTAGTGGCAATTTCTTTCGCGCTAATTTTACCTTGTGATCCAGTATTTGTTGATTTTTTAGCAGTACCATAAGCTACTACCACCACTTCATCTAAATCTTTATCAGCTGCAACCATACTTATATTCAAAACACTGTTTGACCCTATTTTCACATCCTGAGAAGCAAGACCAACTCCTGAAATAGTAAGTGTAGTTGAATTTGCAGGAACATTGATAGAGAACATTCCTGCATCATTTGCAGAAACTCCCTGCTTGGTTCCTTTTACTTGAACCGATGCTCCAGGAACTGGTTTGCCATCGGCATCTGTTACTTTTCCTGTGATGGTTTTATTTTGAGCTGTTAATTGAAATACAGCAAAAAATAAACACAAGAGAACTGTGACTAGTTTCCTCATAAGTTAATTTTTAGTTTTTGAGGCGCGAAGCTAAAAATTAAACATAAAATAATGATGAAAAAGCAGGGTCGATTTATAGCTTTTAGGAATAAATTGAAAGAAAAATCGATTTTATCAATCAGCTGAAACTCAATGCTATGTGTACTTTTAACACAAATAAAAATCCCGCACCAATAATATCGGTGCGGGATAATTCAAAATTGTTTAACAAATTAATTAATAACCTGGGTTTTGCTTAAACCCTGTGTTGAAATTAATTTCTGTTGATGGAAAAGGAAGTTGAAAACGATAATCACTTGCAGGTAATGATGTAAAGATATATTTTACACCAGTTCCATCTGCTCTATCACCCACATTTGGATCACGAGTAACAGGTTGATTTCTTCTTTTCAAATCCCAAAAACGATCACCCTCAAATGCCATTTCAAGTCTTCTTTCTCTTAGGATCTCAGCTAAAAGAGCAGCTCCGGTTAAACCAACAATATTGGTAAATGGAGAATATCTATTCGACTTTAGTAAATTCAAATCAGCCAATGCCAATACATCATTACCAGACCTTTGATATGCTTCTGCTCTATTTAAAAGCACTTCAGCAGTTCTAATTGCTTTGTAATCAACAACGCCCAATACAGCACCAGGTCTACCGCGATACTTCACTACATGGTTTTGGAGAACTCCATTCCACAAACTAGTTTGTATATAAGCACTTGTTCTTACATCAGTTGCTAAATATTGCTGTCTAAGATTAAAATCTACTACATATTCAGACCTTACCAAGCCGCCAACAATTTGGAAATAATTAACTCCTGGTGTGTTGATGTTATCTACAACAGTGTTAGCAATTTTAAATAAAACGCCATTGTTTGTTTCATCAGTCCAAACTCTTGGAAAGTCAGTGATATTTGGCAATACAGGAGTTGTTCCTAATGCAGCAGTAGATTGTGCAATACAATTGGTAAAATCGCCAGTGTATAAATATGCTCTTGACAATAAACCAGAAACTGCAGCTTTATTGAATTTCCCTACACCATTTGATGATGCGATCAATGGCAATGCTGCTGTTAAGTCAGCGATTATTTTTGCATAAAACCCTCTTACAGCTTCTTTAGTTGGAAGAATTTTTGCATCAGTTGATGTCACATAACTCATTGTAGAGTCTGTTGGACCAGCATTTTCAAAAGTTTTGCTATACATTCTAGCCATATCAAAATACACCATAGCTCTTACGGCCAAAGCCTCTCCTTTTGCATTGTCTTTAAATGCTCCAGCAGGAAACTTGTCGATATTCTCCAATATTGCATTGGCTCTTCTAGTAATAGAATAACCTGTTTGGAAAAAACCATTGGTATTATCTGCATTGTATCTCCAATCTCCAAAAACGGTCAATGTTTGACGACCAAGACTGCTGATAATTAAATTGTCAGACATAACATCTGCAATATTATTCCATGTACCATTTACATAATTATTGGTTCTTAAACCATTGTACATACCATTAATAGCAAGTGTAACATCTCCCTGTGTATTAAACGCAGCGGATGTTTCAATTTGATTAAATGGATTTAATTCTAACTCTGTTTTACTACATGAAGTAAAAATCAGGGTTAGGCAAAGGAAATATAAAATCTTTTTCATAATATTATTTTTATTCATTTAGAATCTGATATCTAACCCTACTGTTACGGCTTTTGAAGAAGGATAACCATATAGATTGCTTACACCAGGTTGAACTGGAGTACCGCTTTCTCTATTTTGAATACCTACTTCAGGCAATCCATTAAACTTAGTGTTTAACCATAAGTTGGTTCCTTGAACATAGAATCTTACTCCATTTAATTTTGCTTTACGAGCAATTTCCACAGGAAGATTATAAGCAATAACGATATCTCTCAATGTCACATAATTTGCTTTCTCTAAATATTTGTCTGTAACAAGATTTTGCTTTTGAGTAGGGTCGGTTATACTTGGAAACTGAGCAATATCTCCAGCTTTACGCCAGTAATTATTTGCTGCAGTATAGTTAGGCCTAAAACCTACCGAGGAGTTACCACCATCAGCTAAATTATTTTGATATTGTGAATTATAAGTGTAGTTACCTCCAGTGTAGTAAAACTGCATAGAAAAATCCCAGTTCTTATACGTAAGGTTAGAATTCACACTACCATAGAATGTAGGTAGCGGAGATTTACCAACTTGTAATACAGCATCACTTGCAGAATAAGTTTCTGTAATGCTGTTATCAGATGCTTTCAAATACTGGTTTTTACCATTTGCTGGATTAATTCCTGCCCAACGTACCAAAAAGAATGTATTCTGAGGCTGACCAATTACTAATCGAGTATTACTTGGAGAAGGAACATTGTCAGAAATCAAACTTGTAACAACATTTTTATTATTGGTATAGTTAACTGATACATTCCATTTGAAATCTTTTTTACGGATAATGTCTCCTGCTAAAGTAATTTCAAAACCTTTATTTTGGATACTTCCAATATTACTCAACACACTTGAAAAACCTGTTGCTAAACTCACTGGTTGATTGTACAATAAATCATTGGTTGTACGATTATAATAATCAAATGTACCTGTGATTCTGTTTCCGAATAATCCAAAATCAACACCAATATCCCAGTTCTTATTCTTTTCCCAAGTTAAATCAGGATTTGCAATTTGAGCTGGTATTGCTGCAGATGCATTATTATAAACTGCATTCAATGCATATGTTCCTAATGAACCATAGAACTGTGTAGGAACATTTCCAGAAGTACCAATTGATGTTCTTAATTTTAAATCACTAATGGTATTATTGTTAGCCAAGAATTTTTCATTTTTAGCATTCCACCAAGCACTGGCCGCCCAGAAATTTGCAAATCGATTGTTAGCACCAAAACGAGATGAACCATCTCTTCTTGCGCTTAAGCTTACACCATAAGTTCTATCATAGTCATATCCAACATTTGCAAAATAGGAGATGATTGACCATTGGCTTCTGCTTGTTGTAGCTCTTTGAGGTAAAGAACCATTTTCTGCAGTATTAACAGAAACAGTAGGTAAATTTCTATTCTCTAATAACCATGAATAAAAATTACGCTTGGTAAATTCTTGACCAAGAAGCACATTAATGTTGTGCTTGTTGTTAATGGTTTGCTTCCAAGTTGCAGTATTAGTAAATACCGTATTCAAATCTTGGTTACCGTTATCGGTTTTAGAATTATATCCTAAGATATTGGCTAAATTAGAACCAGGTTGTAAATAACTTTCTGCCAATAAAGTATTATAGTTTAAGGCAACTAAAGATTTGATTGTTAAATGCTTAAAAAATCTTGCTTCTGCAAATCCAGTTGCAAATGCAGAAAGGTTATTATTAAAGAACGTATTATTATCTTGTCCTTCTAAAGCCGAGAACCCTTGCATTGTTAAATTGTAAGAACCATTTGGTAAATACACTGGCTCATAAGGATTTGTTAAGAAGTAGGCTGTCCAAGGAGCTTGAGAGTTAAATAATTCTCTTGTTTGATACTCCTTTGCATAAGCAGTTGATAAGTTAACACCTGTTGTTAACCATTCTAATGCTTTATACTCCACATTCAATCTTCCTCCAATTCTATTTCTGTAATTTCTGTAAACCAATCCATCTTCATCATACTTATTCAATGAAAAGAAATATTTCATTTTATCAGTAGCACCGCTTATAGAAACTTCATGAGATTCTGTTTTTGCATTTTGCAAATAATAATTTCTCCAGTCTCCAGCACCACGAGAAGAAGCTAGATCCCATAGCCCTTGACGTTGATCAGGAGTAATATTGAATAAAGTTGCTGTAGCTGGCAATTGGCCTAAAGTTCTTCTATTCAAAATCATTGAGTCAATAATTGGATTAACAAGACCTGCTTCAAACTCAAACTGAAGTTTTTCTTGAGAGTTCATTAACTGAACATTCGGTAATTCTTGTAATGATACAAAACCACGTTGGAAAGAATAACGAACCTGAGGCAAGCCAGCTTTACCAGACTTGGTAGTTACTACAATAACACCATTACCAGCTCTAGAACCATAAATAGCTGCAGCAGATGCATCTTTCAAAACAGTAACATTTTCTATATCATTTGGATTGAGTAAAGAGAATGCAGTTGAAGTAACGGCAATTCCATCAATCATGATTAATGGTTCAGAAGAAGCATTGATTGAACCAGTTCCTCTCACACGAATAAATCCACTAGCACCAGGTTGTCCACTTTGACCTACAACCTGAACTCCTGCAGCCTTACCTTGCAATAATTGTGTGAAGTTTTGAATTGGCTTTTGAGCAAGCTCTTTTCCACTTACTGTAGAAATTGCTCCATTTAAGTCTTTTCTTTTAACAGCCTGATACCCTACTACAACCACTTCATCCAAACTTTTATCGCCTGGAGCCAATGTAATATTCATTGAATTTTCTGTGCCAATTTTTACTTCTTGAGGCAAAAGACCCACCCCAGAAAAAATCAACACTTTCGCAGAAGGATTAACAGAAATGGAGAATTTTCCCTCTTCATTTGCTGAAGTACCCAATTTGGTACCTTTAACAAGTACAGATGCGCCAGGTATGGCTTTGCCATCTGCGTCTGTAACTTTTCCAGTGATCGTCCGGTTTTGAGCGTTAAGCTGCAAAACGGTTAATACCATACACAGGAATACTGTGACTAGTTTTCTCATAATTCAGTTTTTAGTTTTAAGAGTGCCGAAATTAGTTAAAGAATTCATAAAAAGAACAACTGTTAGTCTAAAAAAGTTTAAACATTTAAAAAAATAAGGGGACAATCGGTAAATAAAGCTCATTATGAGTCCAAATAAAAAAGCCGCCCCGAAATATCGGAGCGGCTCATATATTAGTTATTACTATATCTACTAAGGGTTATGCAAAATGGTTGCACCGCCTAAAGTAAATGTACCAATATTAGGATGTCCAGGAGCTAATCCACGTAACATCCAAGAATAAGATTTACCATCTCTTACAGTAAATGCAGCAGTAGTAAATAAAGTTGTTGTTCCAGCAGTTACTGTTAAAGTGTAAGTACCAGAAGGAATATTGGTGTATGCAGATAAGGTTGTTTCGTTTGGACTAGCAACCGCTCCAACATAATTCACATTAGAGAATGTTGTTGTTCCTGTTGCAGCTACGCCAAATCCATCAGCAGTTCTGGTTAAAGTAATGGTTGAAGTTGGCACATTAGGTGCAAAATTCAACATACGTACGTTAGCAGTTCCTGCTGCAGGCACTTTTGTATCGTTGTTTAAAGCCAACAATCTAATTGTATTTGTTGGGCTTAATGTGTCGTATGCAAAAAATGAGGTTGCACTTGCAGCACCCAATGTTACTGTGCGAGAAGCTAGATCTGCAGTACCAGTTAATGTTCTAACTGCAACTACATTGCTTCCAGGATTAACTCCAGCATATGGACCAGAAAGGCTACCATTATAAGCGATACTAGATTGTGCTCCAAGAACATTCAAATTGGTGCTGTTCAAGTTAACAGTAATATTTGATGGAACACGGATGGCGAAATTATGCACCGCAACAAATGCCTGTGCTGTTGGATCAACATCAGCTGCAGGTAAATCCTTTTTACAAGAGCTCGTAGAAGCCATTGCACCAAGCATTAATCCGAAGATTCCTAGTTTATTAAAAATATTTTTTTTCATGCTTTATTATTTAAATCAAGATTAATAGAAAGGATTTTGTTTGATGGCTGGATTCTGCGTTACTTCTCCAATTGGAATTGGCCAAATAAAACGGAAATCACTATAAGGAATTGCAGCCTGGGTTGCTGTTACTGGAACTCCAATTCCATATAAAGCACTTCCAGTAGTTCCGTTTGCAACTTTAGCAGGAATACCAGCAGCTCTTAAAGCAACAATAGGATCCTGTGCAGTACGGTGAATATCTGGCCATCTGCGACCTTCAGATAAAAACTCTATCCTTCTTTCAAATAAGATTGCTCCAACTTCTGCAACATCATTTGCAAAACTAGCAACAGTAAATTGAGTAGCTGCAGGAGCAACACTAGAGCGATTTCTTACCATATTCAATAGATCTACTGCTCTTTGAGAAATAGTACCTACAGATAAACGGGCTTCGATTTCTGCTTGATTCAATAAAACTTCTGCATAACGGATAATCGGACAATTATCACCACGGTTAACATAATCGGTATATTTAGTAGTCATTATTGCTAAACCAGTTGCACTTGTACCGTTTGCTGTACCCCCTAAACGATTATTTTGGGTTCTTCTTAAATCATTGGCCAACCATGCCGATTGGTTCCAAATAATTGGAGAAACAGAAACCAGTCCACGACCACCTAAATCAGCAGAACCATACATTTGTGCCATCGCACCATTTACAGAACCATTGTCTAAAGGGTCATTTTTAACAGAGAAAATATTTTCCGCTGAAATACTATTGCCACCAGGTAATCCAAATGGTTCTCCAGGTGTTGCCATTAGTCTATGACCACCAATTGGAGAAACAGTAGCATTTGGAGTTAATGGAGTAAGTGTTGCAGGGATCAATTTATCGCCTTCAGCTTTTGCTAAAGTCCACTGTCCCATATGCATATATATTCTTTGCTTTAAAGCAATTGCAGCTGCTCTAGTAGCTCTAACAACTCCTAAAGGTTGAGTAACTGGTAAATTGGTTTCAGCAAAATTTAGATCTGCAATTAACTTGGCATAACCAGCTGCAACAGTTGGTCTTGGTTCAGTTTTTAATTTATCCAAAGCAGCAGAACCATTTACCGCGTAATCACGATAAGGAATTCCACCTTCAGCAGCAGTTCCATTACCATCCAAGAATGGACGAGCATAATGAATTAATAATTCATGATGACCTAAAGCACGTAGAAATCTACATTCAGCTTCGTATTGCAATGCCAAAGCAGGTGAAATAACCCCACTTGATCCTACTTTTCTAAAACCATCTATTGCAATATTTGCTTTATTGATCATATTGTAGGTATTATCCCACATTGCCTGATTATTAGCGGTAGTTGGATTGTACGTACCCTGATAAGTAATTTGGTAGAAAGCAGCCAAATTGATCATATCTTCTCCACGCATATCTCCTTGTTCAACAGTAGCTGCACCAAAAGGATATCCACGACCTGCAAGGGTTGTACTTCCTGTTTGACCTGCATCATAAACACCATTCAAAGCCAATAATGCTCTTTCTGGAGTGGTAAAGACACTCTCATCAGTAAATGCATTGTATGGAGCTTCATCTAGCACTTTCTGGCAACCCGAAGCAACCATCACGATGGCGGTGATTGCTGTAGCTGTTAAAAATTTATTGAATCTCATTGTTATTATTTTAATGTCATTAATCATTTTAAGAATTTATTAGAACCCAACATTTACACCAAAAGATACGGTTCTCAATTGCGGTGAAACAGCATTATCCTGTCCAGCCTGAGATGCATTCTCCGGATCTAAACCAGTATACTTTGTCCACAAGCCCATGTTCTGGCCTTGCATAAAGAATCGTAGAGTTTTAATGTAACCATTGGTTTGTTCTGATAAACGCTTGCTATCATATGTGTAACTTAAAGAAACGTTCTGTAAACGGATAAAATCTCCAGACTCTACAAAACGAGATACAGCTAAACCATTTTGGTTAATGTTATTGCTTTGTCCTTGAACTAGTCTAGGAACATTGGTAACCTGACCAGGTGTAGTCCATCTGTCTAAGATCTCTACTCCATTGTTGTGAAAGTTTTGGCTTAACAATGCTTCCTGACGAGTAATATTCATTACCTTATTACCACCAGAGTATCTAAGCATAAAGTCTAAGCTGAATTGCTTGTAACGGAAAGTATTGGTAATACCGCCAAAATAAGTTGGCAAGCTTAAACCCAAGAACTTTCTATCATTTAATCCTAGTGCTGTTTGAACACCTAGAGTTGGATCATTTTTACCTGTTGCAAAGTAATACGCACCATTGGCAATATTGTGTTGCACCAATTGACCAATTCCATTAAAGTACATTGGATTACCGTTAGCCGTATTTACACCAGCAAATTGGTAGCCAGATAAAACGTTCAATGAACTTCCTACATTGATGGTATTATAAGATCCTGGGATACTGTTCACTGGAGTTCCACCAATTGTATACAATGAAGTGATTTTATTGTCTAAGTTGGTATGGTTCCAGCTAAAATTCCAAGAGAAATCTTTACTGCGAATCAATTCACCACCAAATGTTATTTCAACACCTCTATTTCTTTGAGTACCAATATTTTGAGAAATAGAGTTACCTGGTATACCAGCTGTAGGTGGAGTTGGAACCGCTAATACCAAATTATCGATATCATTCAAGAACCAATCAAATCCAAAGTTGAATCTTCCATTCAAAATTGCCACTTCAGCTCCTATATCATACTTTTTACTTCTTTCCCATTGTAATGAACGGTTGCCAATTAAGTTTGGAGCCAAACCACTTAAGTTACCATAGTTAGCTGCAGAGAAAGTACTCAAATATGGAAACCCTCCCAATGCATTTCCTACAATTGCATAAGATGCTTTTATTTTAACATCACTTAAGTATTTTCTTAAGAATGTACTTTTATCCCAAAACTTCTCTTGAGATATTCTCCATCCACCAGAAAACCCTGGGAAAACACCAAAACGTGTTTCAGGTGCCAATGAAGACTGTCCATCTCTACGAACTGATGCTTGGAAGAAATATTTATTAGCGAAATCATAATTTACACGTCCAAATAAAGATTGGAAACCAGATCTAGTAAAACCACTTCCTCCACCAGAACTACCATTAGCAAATTGTAAAGCTCCAGTTCCTGTTATGATATTGTTTTGTTGGAAAAAAATATCTGAGATGGTATTTAAATTAGCACCAAAACTTTTTGCTTGATCCTTTTGTGCTTCTTGACCAACAGTTAGGTATAGATTATGACTGCCAAATGATTTATTGTAATTAATAAAGTTTTGCCAAACCAATCTTTGTCTTACTATTTGATCATTTCCTACAGAACCACCACTTGAAAATCCGTCTCCATGTCTTGGATCATTGCTAAAAAACGAATAATCATTGAACAAATCGAAATTCAATGAAGAACGGAATTTCAATCCTTTGATTGGACTAATCTCAACAAAAGCATTGTTGTTAAGTCTTAATTTATCTGATTTTAATTGATTAATGTTCAAAGTGAATGCAGGATTGGTATAGTTGTCATCCACAGGAATGGTATTTGGACCTAAACCAAACTGATTTAATAGAGGCCATTGAATATTGTATCCTGTAACATTTGCCGAATTATAAGGATCTACATTCGGTAAAGCTCTTAAAGCAGATGCCATCGCACCACTTAATGCATTGGTACCATTGTTTTGGTCATTATCTATTACTTTAGATAAAGTAAGGTTGTTTCCCACTTTAACATACTTATTCACTTCTGTTTCGAAATTGAAACGCAAGCGGTAAGCTTTTTGATTGTTAGAAATGATGATACCTTTTTGATCAGAATAGTTCAATGAAAAGAAATAGGTAGATTTTGCTGTACCGCCAGAAAAACTTAAATTATGTTGAACTGAAAGTGCATTTTGATTCAATACAACACTTTGCCAATCGGTATTGGTACCCGTTGGACTAGGACGAGCAGCAATAGCTAAGCCTGCATTTACTCTCTTTTCGTTAGCGATCATTACAAACTGATCAGCATTTAATAATTGATAGGTACTTCCTGGAGAAGTAAAACCTACAGTAGCATCATAATTTACCTTCATTCTACCGTCCTTTGTACCTTTTTTGGTAGTAATCATGATTACTCCATTAGCTGCTCTAGAACCAAAAATGGCAGTTGCAGAACCATCTTTTAAAATTTCGATGTTCTCAATATCATTAGGATTGATATCTGCTAAAGTATTAGAGTTAGTAGCTGCGGCAAGGTTTCCAGAAATAAAAGGAACTCCATCTACAACCACTAATGGATCTTGTGTTCCACTAATTGAGTTCACACCACGGATACGAATTCTAGCAGGAGTTCCTACACCACCTCCTGTATTTGCTACTTGAACACCAGCAGCACGTCCACCCAATTGTTTATCAATTGATGGAGTAACTAAATCTGAAAATTGTTTAGTATCAATTTTAGATGAAGAACCGGTGAAAGCTTTCTTTTGTTGAACACCATAACCTACAACCACCACTTCAGAAAGTGCTTTGGATTCAGAGATCATGTTAACATCTATTGTAGTTCTACTTCCAATTCTAGACTCGATATCACCAAAGCCTACAGAAGAGAATTTTAAAGTAGATGTGTTTGCCGGTACCTGGATGGTATATACCCCCTTAGCATCGGTGATTGCATTTTTAGCTGTTCCTGCAGCAGAAACAGTGACCCCAGCAAGCGGATTGCCTGCATCATCAGTTACCTTACCGGTAACAGTTCGATTTGTTTGAGCGAAAGTCTGTACAAAACTGAACAAGACTAACGTCAAAAGAACTGCTAGTTTTCTCATGTGCGTTTAATTTTTAGTTAAGAAGATGTCAAATATAGGCAGTTGTAGTTAAAAAAATGCTGCTTAATGTTAAAAATAATATATAGCCCATAGCTATAAAACAGCTATTTTTTGCTTGAAGTAGTCAATATTAATACAGGAAGCAGCACTAAATTGGTAATGGTACCTACTACCAATGTTAATGAAGTGAGCCATCCAAGGGCATTGGTTCCCCCAAATTCACTGAAACAGAAGATGATAAACCCTGCAATTAATACCAAAGAAGTATAAATAATACTTATTCCTGTATGATTGATGGTTTGTACCAGGGTTGGAGCCACTTTTCCTCCATTTGAAGGCAGTTCTTGTTTATAATTAATTAAGAATCTGATAGTTACGTCAATAACAATACCCAATGCCACACTAAATACCAATACTGTGGAAGGCTTTAAAGCTATTCCAGCCCAACCCATTACCCCGGCTGTTATTATTAATGGAATCAAATTGGGGATCAGAGAGCAAACCAAAATTCTAACAGACCTAAATAAATAGAACATGCAAAGGGTTATGAGCAAAAATGCCCAAAAAATACTCTCTTTCAGCCCTTTGATGATAAAACTCGACCCTTCTAAAAAGCTCACACTGCTACCCGTAAAACTTACTTTGTAATTGGCTGTGTCAAATATTTCACGCGATTTTGCTTCAAATTGATTGAGCAATAAAGGCAATTTTGCACTCCCAATATCTTTCATATTCACACTGATACGGGCTTTTTGCTTATTGCTATCAATAAAATTGTTGAGGAGTTTGGTTAGTGGAGTAGACTGCTTTGTTCCACTGTCTTTTTTAGCTTTTAAATAAGGTCCAATAAACGCTAAATCAGATTCATAAGGGATAGCATAACTCAAACTGTCTCCATCGTAAAAAGCCTGCTTGGCAAATTTTAGTCCATTTACAAATGACAAAGGTCTTCCTGCTGATGAATCTGCGTCTAGATAAGCAGCAAACTCATCAATTTTAGCAATGGGTTTCGTGGATCTGATTAATCCATTTTTCTTTTTTGTATCGATCACAATTTCTAAAGGCATTACTCCACCAAAATTTTCTTCGAACCATTTGAGGTCGGTATAAATTACATCGCCCTTGGGTAAATCATCTACAATAAAGCCTTCGCTTTTAATTCTGAAAATACCAATGATGGCTACCAGCGTTAGAACAATGGTTACTCCATACACCATTTTTTGATGATTAAAAGCCCAGTGCTCCACTTTAACCAATACTCTTGCTAAGAATGCATTGTCTAAATAATGGGTATGCTTTTCTTTTGGTGCAGGTAAAAAACTTAATACTGGTGGGATAAATATCAAGGAGATAAAAAACAATAATAAAATATTGATTCCAGCAACTGCTCCAAACTCTTTTAATAAATCACTTTTGGTCAATGCAAATACCGCAAAGCCAATGGCAGCAGCTATATTACAGAATAAGGTTACAATACCCATTTTACCTACCATTTGTACCAACGCTGTTTGCTTCTCTCCTGTTTCTCTAAATGATGTATGGTATTTATTTAAAAAATAAATACAATTGGGTATACCAATCACTACAACCAATGGTGGAATCAAAGCGGTAAGCAAAGTAATTTTATACCCCAATAAAACCAGTGTACCGATACTCCAAACTACACCCATACCTACTACAAGCAAACTCATGATCATTGCGCTGAATGATCTGAAAAAAATGAAAAGCGTGATGGCGGAGAGCAATAAAGAACCAATTAAGAACCAATTCATTTCATGCTTGATTCTATCACCAATCACAGTTCTGATATAAGGCAACCCACTCAAATGCAAAGTCGTTTGGTTGTTTTTTTCGAATGACTTTGTAACTGCAATGATATTATTGATCATTGTAGTTCTATACTTAGAATTGATGGTGTCTTTATCCACTGTTACTGCCATCAGATATGCACTTGTAGAGGGATTATATAGTAGATAATGATAGAAAGGCAGGTTTTGAAAAACGGCTTTATCACTATCGAGTGAAGATTGATTGGTATATGGATAATGAAAGATTTTCTGAGGCACCAACTGTTGATGTATGGTATCGTTGATTAGATTTATGGCTAATGGTACGCTTAATACATCTTTTACACCAGGCACTTTCTTTAAATCAGTCTGCATATTGGCAACTGCATTAAAAAAAGGAAGTGAGTAAAATAATTTCGAATCAATTCCTATAACCAATGTATTTCCGTCTGATCCAAATTGTTGCAAAAAATTTTGATAGTCGATGTATTTAGGATTATCAGTAGGCAAGGCCCTGGTAAAATCATAACTCAACTGCACTTTACTGGCATGCCATCCCATAAATGCAGTTGAAACAAAAAGTAAAACCAATAAATATACCCTGAATTGTAAGATTAACCTGCCTATTTGATACCACATATCGACGAAAAATTGAATTGCAAAGAAACTAAAAACAGTTAGAACTTTTTCAGATAAAAAAAACCGAGTTGCACTTCCGTTTTTTCACCGTATTTCTTGTAGTGATGCTTGTCTATAAAGGGTTTG
This sequence comes from Sphingobacteriia bacterium, assembly GCA_037129425.1. Classification (GTDB taxonomy): domain Bacteria; phylum Bacteroidota; class Bacteroidia; order Chitinophagales; family Chitinophagaceae; genus Sediminibacterium. Next base: position 218,348 of record JBAXUV010000002.1, on the reverse strand, counting down.
AAGCCATTATAGGTTAATTTTAACATTCCAATAATTATGAAACTCCTAGCTCCCCCCATATTGCTAAGGATACTTTGTAGTGTCTTACTACCTGTAAGTGTTTTTTCTCAGGTAGTTGGCACATATTGTAATAATACTGCTATGGTTCCTGTATTCAAACAGGATTTTGGACAAGGGAGCTTATCTACTTCAACATCAATAGCACCTGCAGGTTCTACCAATTACAATTTCGGAAATGTAGGTACGGATGGAAATTACATCATCACCCCATTTGTACAAAACGCCAATAAAGCAGATTGGGCTAAAGGAAGTGATCACACAGGCAATGCGAATGGCAATATGTTCTTGGTGAATGCAGGAGGAAGCAACTCGATCTTCTTTCAACAAAATGTTCCAGGATTATGCGCAGGTTCAAACTATAATTTCACCGCCTGGATTGCAAATGTTAACTCTCCTAATACACAGGGAGTCTGTGGAAGTGGATTGGTCTATCCAAAAATTAAATTCAATATCAAAGACACTTCGAATATTTTATTAGCAACCTATACAACCATACTTATTCCATTATCGCCAGTGAATGGTCCTTTGAACTGGCAGAAGTATGGTTTTCAATTTGCCATGCCATCTTATACAGGAGAACTAAAATTAGAAATAATTGATGCATGGGGTGGAGGGCCAGCTTGTGGTAATGATGTAGCAATAGATGATATACTTTTTGAAGCATGTGTTCCAAAAATTACCGTTGCGCTTACTAGTAGTAGCAATAATGTTTGCTTAGGTGGAATTGCCAATTTACAATCAACACTTACAAACAACCCTTATACCAACCCTTATTATTTATGGCAGAAAAGTATTGATGGAGGAACTGTTTGGAACAATATTGGAACACCAGGTATTGGTTTGAATAGCTATAATATTACTAATGCAGTTACCACAGATGGAGGGTTATACAGGGTTCAGGTTGCTCCAACTACTTTAAGTGTTCTGAATGCAACTTGTAGTGCCGTATCAAATGGTGTTATGTTCACCGTTAATCCTCTACCCAAACTAAATCCAACTTCAAACGCACCTATCTGTTCTGGCAGTGATTTATTATTAAAAGCAAATGCTTCAGCGGGCTCAGGCGTCTATTCAAGTTATCAATGGAAAGGACCAGTATCATTTCAATCTTCATCTGCTGACACTTCAATCATTGCAGTAAAAACTACAGCAAGTGGACTATACACTGTTCAAGTAACTGATAGCAAAGGATGTTCTGACTCAACTGGATTAGTCATCAATATTGATAGTACACCCATACTCTCCATTCAATCCATTTCCGATACAATTTGCAGTGGTGGTCTAAGCAAATTAACATTGAATAGTTCATTACCGAATAGTAAATTCTTTTGGAATAATGCATTTGTAAATGGTTCGATTGCAGGGAATATTTCTGTTGCAAATCCTGAACTAACCGGTAGTTTTTCTTCAACCATTAACAATAATGGAACCTCGATTGGTAAAATCAGATACCGTATTTATGCGCAATCAATAGCAAACTGCAAAAGCAATACCATCGATACAATTGTGAGCATCTTGCCAACACTTAGTTTAGCAAATGCAGGAACAGACATTACTATTTGTAGCGGAACATCAATTGCATTAAATGCTATTAATCCTACCGTTGGCCTTGGAACTTGGAAACAGATCAGTGGACCTTCAATTGCATCCTTTGCAGATAGTACTAAATCTAATACTGTTGTTACTAATTTGGTTCCTGGCAATTATTTGTTTTCATGGTCTGTTGGAAATAAATGTGCAACGAACACAGATACAGTTGCGCTAAATTATACACCTAAACCAGTTCCAAGTTATTCCTTATTGGACACTATTGTTTGTGGTCCAGCTTCGATTGTTTTTACCAACAATACTCCAAATAAAAACAACTACACTTTTTCTTGGAACTTCGGTAATGGCATAACCTCTTCACTCGCTAATCCTTTGCCTGTTAACTTTCTAGCTTCATCTACTGGGCTTGATACCATTTACACAATTGTTCTTAAAGCAATTTCTAAATGCGATACGGTGACGTATACTGGTTCAATAAAAGTGAAAAGAAAAGCATTGGCTCAATTCACAGTAAGTCCTCAAAATACTTGTTTGCCATTAATAACCACTATACGAAATGAATCCACTGGATTAAATACTAATTACACAATTCTATTTGGAGATGGCAAGGATTCGGTCATTCAACAAAATAGTAATTTCAATTATACCTACTTTGGAAATAAAACTCAATTATTTCAACCCTTATTATTAGCTACCAATAGTTGTGGTACTGACACTGCATTTGCATCTGTTCAAGCAATTGCCAATCAATTAAAATTAAATACTACTATAAAGGATACTGCAGTTTGTGGTGCTCCATTTACTTATTCAGTAAGCGATAATAGTTCAGGCGGAAGTTCATATGAATGGAACTGGGGAGATGGAAATAGCAGCATAACAAAAACGGCTATTAATCAACAACACACTTATTTGCAAGCTGGGATCTATACTGTAAAACAGCAAATAAAACATTTGTGTGGAGACACCAGTATTAGTAAACTAATTCAAATTTATCCTTCTATAAAAGCCAGTATGCTGGCAATCCCTTCCAACCAATGCATTGGAGATTCAATTTTATTCAGTGGCTTTGGCGATTCAACAGCCAATTACCAATGGACTATAAATGATAGCATCTATTCTACACAATCAACATTCAAATTGCCTTTTGTAATTGCAGGAAATTATCAATCTCAACTTTCAATCACAAAACTGTACTCAGGAAAAACCTGTAGTGATAAGCTGAATACCAGTTTTTCAATTGTATCAACCAAATCAGGAAAAGCAACTATCAACCCATTGAGTAGCAATTGTGTTCCAATAAATGTTCGTCTTATCAATCAAACCAATCAGACAATATCAACCACCTGGGACATGGGAGACGGCAATTCAATCACAGGAGATACTACTGATTATACTTATGTACTACCAGGGATTTACACAATCAAAATGTTTGCAAAAAATGCAGGAGGTTGTGCATTTGTAGATAGTGCAACCATTCAAATCAAATCTCCAAAAGGCAAAATCAATTTTAAATCGGGCCTTTATTGTAACAGCAATAATATTGTACAATTTATACCTTCTGTGATTGATACAGACCTGATTGAATATGATTTTGGGGATGGAAACAAAATGACGGCCAACAATACAAGATCAGTCCAACATCAATATGCTAAGCCTGGTATTTATTTTCCAAGTTTCACATTAATCAGTAAGGCAGGCTGCAGAATTCCGCTTACTACAAAAGATTCTATTGTTATTGAAAATGTAAAAGCAGGGTTTTCAGTGAACACCATTTTTAATTGCGGTATAACTAGTTTTGATTTTCAAGACAGTTCATCATCGCTGAGTGGAATCAATCAGTATACATGGATGCTAAACAAAGTAAAATTCGCAAACTCAAAAAATGCTTCAATCGATTTCAAACAAACCGGCACTCATGAAACCAGTCTATATGTTACCAGCAACTGGGGCTGCACAGATAGTATCAGCGGATCTTACAAAGTGAGTATATACAGCTTCCCGCAGGTGAATATCAATTCAATCAATGAAGCTTGTTTAAATAATTTGATGGAATTGAAATCTGAAATCAGCTCAATCGATTCTATTATTTATAGAGTTTGGAATTTAGGAAATGGAAGTAAAGTAAATGATTCTACTGTGAAGATTTTATATTTCGATGAAGGAAAATATACCGTAAAACTTACCGCAGCAACAATTAATAAATGTTATGATTCAGCCTTTAAACAATTAACAATCCACCCAGTACCAACTATCAAAATAGCCAGTAACAATAGAGTTTGTAACGGCGATAGTTTAATACTTAAAGCAGATGGCGCAATTAATTATGTTTGGAAAGATCAACAGGACAATATCATATGCAATAATTGTTTATCAGTAAAAGTTAGACCGCAAAGATCTACAGAATACAAAGTAATAGGATATAATGAATATGGTTGTACGCAAGTGGCTGCAACAAGCGTACAGGTAATTAATAAAACACCCATATCAGTAGCACCAGAATCAGTTATCTGTGAAGGATCAAGTATCCGAATATGGGCCAGTGGAGGCAATAGTTATCAATGGTTACCAGCAAATGGATTAAACAATTATAATAGCGCATCTCCTATAGTAAATCCAAGAACAACTACCACTTATAAAGTGATTGCTAAAGATGCATACAACTGTTTTGTAGATACTGGTTATATAAAAGTAATTGTTGGCAAACCAACCCCAATTAAAATTGGCAAAGACAGCAGTTTCGTTGCAGGAACTAAAATACAATTGAAAGCAACTGCTCAACAAAATGACATCATGAAATGGAAATGGAGTGGTGGAGCTGATTTATCCTGCGTTGCCTGTTCCGATCCGATTGCCAAAATTGTAAATGATGAAACAATTGTATGCACGGCTACCAACCAATATGGATGTATTAGTGCTGATACCATTCGATTTAAAACATTTTGTCCTAACACTGAAGTATTTATTCCAAATGCATTTACGCCAGATGGCGATGGAGTGAATGACCAATTGTTTGTTCAAGCCAGAGGTATCAGTATGGTAAAATCGATGCGCATTTACAGTAGATGGGGTGAATTGGTATTCGAAAAATTAAACTTTTTACCAAACGATAAGGGACTTGGTTGGAACGGAAGGGTTAGAGGTGTTTTAGCCAACCCAGATGTATATGTATACCTCTGTGAAGTGGTTTGCGAAAAAGGTGCAGTTCAATTGCTTAAAGGAAATGTAGCCATTTTAAAATGATGAAAAGATTGATAACTATATTATTTCTTTTTACATGTTCCGATTTGATATCGCAGGACTTTACATTTTCACAATTCTATGAACAACCATTATTGCGCAACCCGGCATTGGCAGGTATTTTCAATGGAGACTTAAGAGTTTCTATGCAATACAGAGACCAATGGGGCTCCGTTACTGTTCCGTTTAGAACAACATCTTTAAGCATTGAACATAAAATTGCTGTTGGAAAAGGAAATGATTTTCTAACCATTGGATCACAAATGAGCATGGATGGTGCAGGAGATATCCGTCTAAAAAGAACACAAATTTTACCTGCTTTAAATTATCATAAATCGTTGAGTGAAGACAAAGACAGTTATTTATCATTGGCATTTATGGGAGGACCAGTATTTAGTCAGTTCGATCCTACTCAAATTAAATTTGGAGATCAGTATCAATCTGGAGGATTTAGTTCCAGTAATCCTACCATGCAAGTTTTAAGCGGAACCGGATACAATTATTGGGATTTATCTACCGGAATTTCCTATACAACAGTTTTTGGCAAAGAGCTAAGAATATATGTTGCGGGGGGCATTTCGCATGTAAATAAACCTGTCATTAAATCATTGGCCACAACTGTAAACGATGCCATCTTACCAAGGTATAATTTCAATTTAGGTATCAATGGCAAAATTAATGATCGGGATTATATTACAGCATTTGCAGATTATATTTCACAAAATGGTAATCGACAAATTATTGGAGGCCTATTGTATGGTTTTAGTACTACAACCAATTACAATGAAGAAGAACCTACCATTTTTTATATCGGGAGTTTTTTAAGATGGGGAGATGCTGTAATTCCTGTTGTAAAACTGAGTTTTAATCATTTTAAAATAGGGGTAAGCTATGATGTGAATATTTCTTCATTGAAAACCAGTAGCAACTGGAGAGGTGGTATGGAAATATCCATGGCTTATACCAATTTTTTGAAAATACGAAGTAGCTCGCTCGATAAAGTAAGGTGTATCCGATTCTAATATTACATGACCACCATATAAGCAATCAGCTGACAAGCAATTCCAACGAATAATCCAGTATAAATTTCCTTTAATGAATGATCGCTAACTATTATTCTTGCTGTGCAAACAAGACCAGTAATGACCAATGCAATACTTATAGGAAGCCCATTTGCGGTTTCATAAAAAAAAGAAGTAAGTACCACAGCAGTTGCAAATCCTCCAACACCCATTGCATGCATACTGATTTTAAAATAATTATTCAATATAAGTCCGGCTACAGTAGCAATAAAAATCCCCATAAAAAAGAATTTCAACACTTCCGGTTGATCAGTAAAATTTCTACTTAAATAATACATCCACCAATAAAAGAACATGGTGATTATATAGGGCACGATTCTTTCTTTTTGCGTCCGCAAAAAAATACTATCACTAAACTTTAATCTCCACAATAAGAATACTGCAAATGAAGGGAAAAATGCTGTTAACCAAAACACTCCAAACAAACGCATTTTTAATTGCCATTCTGTTATTCCCGCAAAGCCATAAGGGAATTGCCACATTAAATAAATGAAGAAATAAGTGGGTATAAAAATCGGGTGTACAATATAAGAGATAACTTTCGCTAAAAAAGTTCCCGTTTTTCTCGCAATTGTTGTTTGCATAGGCTCAGCAATTACATGCTTCATATTTATAGTTCTTTGCGTAATCTTGCTACAGGAACATTCAACTGTTCTCTATACTTCGCTACTGTTCTTCTGGCAATATTATACCCTTTTTCTTGAAGCATTTCGGTTAATAATTCATCGCTCAAAGGTTTACGTTTATCTTCCGCCTCAATCATGTCACTCAGAATTTTTTTAACTTCTCTTGTACTTACTTCTTCTCCACTATCAGTACTCAACGACTCACTAAAGAAAAACTTTAATCGGTATGTGCCAAATTCTGTTTGTACAAACTTACTATTGGCCACCCTACTTACAGTTGATATATCTAATCCAGTAATTTCTGCAATATCCTTTAAAATCATCGGACGCATAGTTGTTTCATCTCCTGTGAGAAAAAACTCCTGCTGATGCTTAATAATGGCGCTCATGGTTCCTATCAAGGTATCTTGCCTTTGTTTGATCATGTCGATAAACCATTTGGCAGCATCTATTTTTTGTTTGATAAAAAGCACTGCTTCTTTCTGACGTTTGTCTTTTTTACTTCCTTTCTCATAATCCTTTAGCATGTCTTTATAGCCATCGGATATTCTAAGATCTGGTGCATTTTTTGAATTAAGTGTAAGTTCTAAAAGGCCATTATTATTAATCACAAAAAAATCTGGAATTATATAACTATCCCCTTTATTGGATTCGCCCAAATTACCGCCTGGCTTTGGATTAAGCTTGATGATTTGATTAATTACTTCTTTAATCTGATCGTCCGATAAATTTAAACTTCGTTGAATTTTTTCGTAATGCTTTTTGGTAAACTCATCGAAGTACTTGCTTAAGATTTGTACTGCCAATTCCACTGATTGACCTTCCGCTGTTTTTCTTTTTAATTGAAGCAGCAAACATTCTTGCAAGTCCCTTGCAGCTATTCCTGGCGGGTCGAATTGTTGAATTTGTTGAATGATGTTTTCAATTTCTTTTACATCAACAATTAAACTTTGACGGAAAGCCAGATCATCTGCAATAGAGGATAATTCTCTCCTTAAATATCCATCATCATCCAAGCTCCCTACAATTTGCTCTGCGATTTTATAATTTCTTTCATCGAGTTCAAGCATCCCTAATTGATTCAATACCAATTCATGAAAACTTACTTCAACCCGAATTGGAATAACTTTTTGATCATCCATCTCTGGATAATTGTCGTCCCTGGTTTTATAATCTGCTATTTCGCCATCGTCATCAGCCACGTACTCACTAATGTCTACATTATCATAATCATCTTCACTCCCATCAGGTTCTGGCTCCTCTTCGCCCATACTATCAAACTCATCTTTTAATTCATCGGTATATTCATCTTCATGACCTTCTTCGCTTTGTTCCAATGCAGGATTTTCCTCCAACTCTTCTTTTATTCTTTCTTCTAAATTAGCAGTAGGCACCTGCAATAATTTCATTAACTGTATCTGCTGAGGAGACAGTTTCTGTAATAATTTTTGTTGCAGTGATTGACTTAACGACATTTTATATACAATAACAATGTAAATTTACATAGAATTCAAATGATGCATCAAAGTAAACAAATTTGTTTGTTTGTGATTTTATTGCTAATAACCGCAATTCATGCGGCTGCACAGCAATTACAAAATCAGTCAATTCAATCGCAGCAAAGAATTGATAGCTTAAGAAATGCACCCATACAAATCATTCCTTCTAACTATTACACAAAAAATTTAGCATTTTTTTGTAAAAAAGAATTGCAATTAGAAAAAGTCACTAAAGTGCCTTTTCGATTTAGGTTAGGGAGTGTAGATTATGTAGATCAGTTAGAGGGTAAGAATAAGAAACAATAGAGCATCTGTATCTCATATCTCTTATCTTTTATCTCATAACTCTTAATTCTTCTTTCTTAATTCTTAATTATTACTGAGTACTTTTCGAATAACAGCAACCATCTTTTCTCCTTTCTCTTTAATTTGCTCATCTGTCCAAACCAAACTGATAGCTGTTGAAATACAGCGACCCATAATTGCATCGCTTGGTGCAAAAGAAGCCGATTTTAATTGAAGCAATGCAGCTTCTTGTTCTGGGCTAATCCTGCCAAGTGTGATGCTGTTTTTTAGATGATCCCATTTGCTGATATAATGCCAATTATTGGCAAACCAATAAAAATTTCCAGCTAAAATACCTTCTTCTTTCATAGCTGCAATAACAGCCTGTGTTAATTCTGTAGTAGGCAAAAACCAACTCAAAAAGCTACAACTATCTACTCCTCCTTCAGGCACCACTCTAAAACTGATTTGAGGAATTGTTTCTAAATAAGCCCTTAATGATTGATTGTTTTTTTTCTGTAATGTCAGGAATGTATCTAATTTTCTAATCTGTGCCAATCCGACTGCAGCATGTAGTTCACTAATTCTAAAATTATAGCCAATAAATGGATGTAAATCTGCTCCTCTATCCACTCCTAGATGATCATGCCCATGATCGGTATATCCATCAGACTTTACATAAACTTCTTTATTATTCGTCATTACTACACCACCTTCAGCACAGGTGATCATCTTTACAAAGTCAAAAGAAAAAGTGCCGGCATGTCCAATAGTTCCTAATGCTTTACCCTTATAGGTTCCACCAATGCTTTGACATGCATCTTCCAACAAAATCAAATTGTGCTCAGCACAAATAGCAGACAATTCATCTAAATTGGCCATGCTTCCACACATATGCACTGGCATAATACATTTGGTCTTGGAGTTAATGGCTTTTCTAACGGCTGCTGGATTGAGCGTAAGTGTTTCATCAATATCCACCAATACAGGTATTGCCCCCACACTCAAAACGGCTTCAAAACTGGCAACAAAAGTGAAAGCGGGCATGATTACTTCATCGCCAGATCCAATACCTAAAGCATACATGGCAGTAGTTAATGCTGCAGTTCCACTGGAGGTTAATTGCGCATAATTACATCCAAAAGTTTCAGTAATGGCTTTTTCCAATTCCTGCGCCTTCCATATTCCTTTGCGAGGGCCATCAAATCCATAACGCATTAATATGCCAGTTTCAAGCACATCATTTACTTCTTTTCTTTCTTCTGCTCCAAAAAGTTCAAATCCAGGCATTTGTAATAGTTATTAGTTAATGGTTATTGGGGTATCAGGAAGAACAAAGCTAAATAAAGTTTGAGAATCAACACCATAAACGCATAATTCAGTATTGTTAATATTCCTTTCATTTTGATTCATCAATATATTTGCATCATGAACCCAATCCTTTTTTACTGTTATGACGCCTATTGTGGCTGGTGTTTTGGATTTAGCCCCGTTATAAAAAAAATTGCGGCGGCATACCCCGATTTACAAATTGAAGTGCTTTCAGGTGGAATGATCTTGCCTGAAACACCTGTACATATTAGCACCACTGCTGGATACATTCAAAAAGCATACAAGACCGTTGAAGAATATGCAGGGGTAGAATTTGGTAAAGATTATTTATGGCATATCAACCATCCGGATTTAAGCGATTGGTACCCAAATTCCGAGAAACCAGCAATTGCCATGTGTATTTTTAAAGAAATTTACCCGGAGAATCAAGTGGCATTTGCCGCCGATTTGCAAGAAGCTTTGCATGTAGAAGGACGTGATTTAACTGATGATGAATCTTATAGACACTTATTAGAGAAATACAGCATTCAACCTGAGTTATTTTACGAACGTTTAAAGAGTGAGCAATATAAAGAGCAAGCCTATTACGAATTTGCCTTAGTAAAGCAGTTACAGGTAACGGGATTTCCCTGTGTTTTGCTTCAGTTGAGCGAAACAAAGTATCATTTATTGGCCAGCGGTTTTACACCCTATGACCAATTAAAGCCAAGATTGGATAACCTATTGGCCTCATTGACATAATTGGCTTTTGCATGCTACAATTTCCTTTACTTTGCACCTCAATAACTAGACTATGGAGTACAATAAATTAATATCAGTTACCGGCATGAGCGGTTTGTTTGAATTAGTGAGCAGTAAGAATGACGGGGCAATCCTTAAATCTTTAGAAGACAAGACAACCAAATTTGTTAGTAGTAGGGTACATAATTTCTCTCATTTAGAGAGTATTGAAATATTTACCATTAGAGAAAACGTAAACTTGGTGGATATTTTCAAAGCAATGAAGGAAAGTAAAGAAACCATACCTTCTGAAAAAGAACCTGCAAAAGTGAAAGCCTATTTTCAAAAAGTATACCCAGATATGGATTTCGAGCGAGTGTACGCAAGCGATATGAAGAAAATGGTCAAATGGTTTAGTGTTTTACAAGCCAATAATATCGAAGCTAAATTATCTGAAGAAGGGGAAGAAGCACCTGCTGAATAGTCCAAACGGTTCTATTAAATCCCTAACTTGTGCATCCTAAATGTACAAGAATGATTAAGCGATTTTTTTTACTATTGCTACTAATATCGGGTATTCAATTATTGAATGCTCAACAATTTTATGAGCAAAGCCCTGAAGCAAAACGCTGGGTAAAAAAACAGTTTCGCAAACTCAATAAAGACCAGCGAATTGCCCAATTAATGATCATTAGGGCGCATAGTAATTTAGGGCAAGATCATATTGCAGAAGTAACTGCCTTAATCAAAAATTACAATGTAGGTGGCCTTTGTTTTTTTCAGGGCGGACCTGTTAGACAAGCAGTTTTGACCAACCAATATCAACAAATGGCCAAAACGCCATTAATGATCAGTATCGATGGTGAGTGGGGTTTGGGTATGCGTTTAGACAGTGTTATTAATTACCCACGTCAATTAATGATGGGTGCTGTAAATGATGCTTCATTAATCCATTCATTTGGTAAAGCTGTTGGGGAACAATGCAAACGATTAGGTATTCAAGTTAATTATGCTCCAGATATAGATATTAATAATAATCCGATGAATCCGGTTATTAATGATAGAAGCTTTGGCGAAGACAAATATAAAGTAGCATTATTTGGAACGGCTTATATGAAAGGGATGCAAGAAGTGGGAGTAATGGCCACTGGCAAACACTTTCCGGGACATGGCGATGTAGCAGTAGACAGTCATTATGATCTTCCAATAATCAATAAAACAAGGACTCAATTAGATTCATTGGAATTATACCCTTTTAGAGAATTGATCAATGCAGGCATTGGAAGTATGATGATTGCACATCTATACATTCCATCAATAGATACAACTGCCAATTTAGCAACAACACTTTCTAAGAAAAATGTAACTGATTTATTAAAAAATGAATTGGGTTTTAAAGGCCTCACGTTTACTGATGCATTAGAAATGAAAGGGATTACCAAATTTTTCCCTGCTGGCGAAGCATCCGTACAAGCATTGATTGCAGGAAACGATATGCTTTGTTTACCTGGTGATGTTCCTGGCACCATTACAAAAATAAGAGCTGCCATAAAAGAAGGCCGTTTAAGCTGGGGTGAAATTAATGAGCGGGTAAAAAAAGTATTACTAGCAAAATACAATTTGGGATTGAATCATCTACAACCCATTGATACCAACAATCTAGTCAAAGACCTGAATGTTCAAACCAATATGATCAGAGCTGCACTTAGTAAGAATGCAATTACCTTACTACGCAAAAATGATGTTGGTGCCTTTCCTCTAGACAAACAAAAAAAGATTGCCTATATTTCTATCGGTGCAGCCGGAAAAAACTTCATTGCAACAAAAATGGAATCAGAGCTGAATGCCACTATTTATCAATTTGCTTCAAAAGCAGTTATTGGCAAACAATTAATGGATGATCAATCTGCCAATATTATTCCTGCTGATAAGTCTGATAGTAATGCAGCAATCAAACTCATTCAATTGATTCAATCAAAAAATTATGACGCGATTGTAATAGGGCTTCATAATTACAGTAGAAGACCAGCGAATAATTTTGGATTAAGTGCATCAACTATATACTTGTTGAATCAGCTACAGAGTAGCAAAACAACAACTGTGTTTTTTGGAAATCCATATGCTGTATCAAATTCTAGCAATGCTCCAAATTTACTGGTGAGTTATGAAGATGATGACCTAACTCAGTTGGCCACTTATGATGTTTTAACAGGAGCAAATCAGGCAAAAGGAATTCTACCTGTAACTGTAGCGCCCAATTTATTATTTGGAACAAGCATTCCATTCAATCCTCAATTTGCCTTTTCAACACCGGAAGCTGCAGGTTTGAATAGTAGTAAACTCCAGCAAATTGATGCAATTGTTACAGATGCCATCAATAAAGGTGCTTTCCCAGGATGCGTTGTATTGGTTGCTAGAAAAGGTAAGATAGCTTATGAAAAAGCATTTGGCTATACCAATTTCGATCAGCAGGAAGCCATCAATACCAACATGATTTATGATTTAGCTTCAGTAACAAAAGTTTCTGCAACTACTGTTTCTATTATGAAACTCTATGAGGAAGGAAAAATTTCTTTAGAGAAAACCTTAGGTGATTACTTGCCTTGGGTGAAAGGATCCGATAAAGCTGGATTGAAAATAAAAGACATTTTGTTGCACCAGGCAGGATTAAATCCTTTCATACCTTTTTACAAAGAATTGATTGATTCGGTTTCCGGAAAACCGCTACCAGCTTACTTCTCAACTATACCCACCAAAGGCTTTACAAGTAGAGTGGCAGAAAATTTATACCTCAGAAATGATTGGCAAGACAGTTTGTATAAAAGAATTTTACAAAGCAAATTAACTCCAGCAGGCAAATATGTTTACAGTGACAATGATTTTATTTTTTTAGGAAAAGTAGTGGAGGCATTAAGTGGATTGCCTTTGAATGAGTATGTTCAAAAAAATATTTACAAACCATTACAAATGACAACTACTGGGTTTAATCCTAGAGAAAGGTTTACGCTGAATACAATTGTTCCAACAGAAGAAGAAAAGCATTTTAGGGGTCAATTAATACGTGGCGATGTTCATGACGAAGGTGCCTCCTTATTTGGTGGTGTAGCTGGTCATGCTGGTTTATTTAGCAATGCCAAAGATTTAGCACAATTGTACCAATTGTTATTAAATGGAGGAACTTTAAATGGTGTTCAATTATTTAAGAAAGAAACCATCCAATTATTTACTGCATACAATAGTGAAATAAGCAGAAGAGGGCTTGGTTTTGACAAACCTGAAAAAGACAATTTAACAAGAAAAGAACCTTACCCTTCTAAATCGGTCTCATCAAATACATTTGGTCATACAGGATTTACAGGAACTTGTGTTTGGGTTGATCCAGACAAAGAATTGGTCTATATTTTTCTATCTAATAGAGTAACACCATCTAGAAACAATAATAAACTGAGTCAATTGAATGTTCGTTCAAACATTCAGGAAGCCATTTATCAGGCATTATTGTAATTATATCCTTTAAAATCCGATAAAACTTGCTAAAGGTTTAACTTCACTGTATAAAATACAGTTATGAAGAAGTCTTTACATTATGTTGTGCTCGCGTTTTTGCTTTCTGGAAGCTTAGTTGCTTGTAAAAACAATGCTCCGAAAGAAACCAGATTAATTCCTAAAGATGCAATAGCTGTTGTTTCACTAAACGCATATTCATTAAAAGATAAACTTCAAAATGATGGTATAACAATTGATACCATTTTAAGTAAAATCTTTGAAAAAGATACATCCAGTAAAAAAGACAGAAAGATCATTGACGACCTACGTGCCAATGCTGGGATCAATTGGAAAGAAAAAATACATTTTTTTGTTGTAAGAAAAAAAGCGCCGGACAATACTGACATTACTATCATGAATGTACTTGCTAGTATTAGCGATAAAGATAAATTAGCCTCATTTATTAAATCAAGCGACTATTCTACCAATAAAAATATTCAAGAAGAAAAAGCATTTAGCTATATTGATAATAAAGAAAATTCTTTGTTAGCTTGGGATAAAGAGCATGTGCTTGCCATGTTTTACACCCAAGCTGTTAAGCCATACTATGATTCTATACAAATGAAATTTATTATTCCAAGCAAAGGCAATGCTAGCAAAGAAATGATCGCTGAAGCGACCAGGTTATTTACGCAAAAAGAAGATGCTTCTATTATGTCTGTAAAGGGTTTTGGTGAAATGTTTAAAACCAATGCAGAAGGATATTTATTTAGTTCATCTAATAATTTATTAGGCAACTTAACTGGGATGCCATTAGAACTTCCAAAACTTGAAGAGCTAACCAAAGACAATTATACTACTGCTACACTTGCTTTCGAGGAAGGTAAAATTGTTGTAAGGTCTACTACCTATACTAACCCTTTTTTAGGTAGTATTTTATCTAAATATGCAGGCCCAACAGTAAATCTTTCCTTATTAGAAAATTATCCTTCAAAAAATATCAATGCCATTATGATGGCTTCTTTTAATCCAGCCATTTTTGGAGGAGTCTTACAACAATTAGAAATAGAGGGAATTGTCAATGAATTTTTGAAAAAATCTGGTATTAGTAGTGGAGATTTGTACGGCGCTGTTAAGGGAGATATTGCAGTGATTGTTTCAGATTTAGGAGTTGGTTCTTCCGAACCTCAACAAAGAAAAGATGAGTTGTTCTTGTCGAAACAAAAACAGATTGGAAAAATGATCATGAATATCCCAATTGGGAATACAGCAAATTTTAAAAAGTTAATGGATAAGGCTGTTGAAATGGGAACTATGCAGAAAAAAGGAAATGAATATAAAGGAGCCGATCTATTAAGAACCATGGGGCTATTCTTAGTTGCAAATGACAAAAATTTAATTCTTGCCAGCGACTCTATTACTTATGCTCAATATATTGCTTCTACGAATAAATCAGTAATAAATAAAGAGGCCTTGGATTATTTTAAAGGAAAGTCTACTGTTATTTATATAGATGTAGCGAACACTGTAAATGGTTTTATTAAGGATTCAACAGATAGTTATCATCAATCAATGATCACTGCAAAAAATACGGTAAAAGATATCCTTGGAAGTTCCGAAAATTTTTCAGGAGGATCTATAAAAGCAATTTTTGAAGTGAGAATGCAAAATGAAAAACAAAATAGCTTAGTAACGCTAATGAGCTTATTTACCAATATAGCGGTGGATGCCAGACTTCAAGCTAAGCGTGAGAAAGAAATGGAGGAAAAATTATTTCCAACTGGAGTTCCAGCAGTAATAAGGGCTAATTAATGATTTAAAGATGTTTGAACTAAATCAAGTAATGCCATTCCCTTTAAAAGAAAAAAAAAGGGAGAAGGCCTCTGAAATATGGAATAAGCAGGTTCAATTCAAATCGGGGGAGCGAATAAAAATCACGGCTCCAAGTGGAACCGGAAAAACAACCTTGATTCACCTGTTATACGGGCTAAGAAAAGACTATGATGGTGTAATTCAATTTGATGGAAAAGATATTAAACAATTCAATGCCGATCAAGTAGCCATTCAAAGGCAATCCAGTGTAAGTATTATTTTCCAGGACTTACAATTATTTGAACAGTTAACAGCACGAGAGAATATAGAATTAAAAAGAATATTACAAACTCCATTTTACGAATCTTCGAAGATTGAAGAAATGGCTCAATTGCTGGGTATTCGGGACATATTAGACCAATCTGCTTCTACCTGCAGTTATGGTGAACAACAAAGAATTTGCATTATCAGAGCATTGATTCAGCCCTTTGATTGGCTTTTAATGGATGAACCGTTTAGTCACTTAGATCTGGAGAATCAGCAATTGGCCATTCAATTGATTACCGAAGAATGCAATAAGCGAAATGCAGGTTTCGTTTTGACAGATCTAAACGATGATCAATCATTTATTTATTCAAGAACATTGTATTTATAAATGAATCAGCTAAATACTATTTTAGGCAAAATTATTCGAGACAGTTCTGGCAAAACTAAATTGATTACAGCTATCATTGGATTGTTTGTAGCTATTTTGCTTTTATTGATTTCAGTTCAAGTTCAGGTAAACTATAATCAGTTATTAAACAGCAAATCAAACAGAGATAGTATTGCTAATTTTCTAGTGATCAACAAAGAAATAACAGATGCTACTTTGGGTAAAACCCAGTTGGAAGACAGTATCATAAAAAGAATAAAAGCGCAACCCTTTATTGATGCCGTTGGACTCTTAACTCCAAGCCGGTTTAAAGCCAGTATCGAAAGCAATAGTGAAAGATTTCCCTTTTATACTGATATTTCGTTTGAAAGTGTACCTGCTGATTTTATTGATTTGAATGGCACCAATTGGACATGGAATGAACAATCTCCCTATGTTCCAATTATTATTCCAACAATGTTTTTGGATTTTTATAATTTTCAATTTTCATTATCCCAAAATTTACCACAACTTACTCCTGCAGTAGTAAAAATGATTCTCTTTAAAGTAACTATTTATGGAAAAAATGGCAGTAAATCTTTCAATGGTAAAATAGTAGGATTTAGCGATCGAATTTCGTCCATGATTGTACCAAATGAGTTTATGAATTGGGGGAACAATTTATATGCTTCGGACACCAATCAATCAGTTTCGAGGCTAGTTATAAGAACAAAGGATCCTGGAAATCCAATACTCTCACAATTTTTACATGAAAATCAATTAACCACTGACTCCGATAAAACCAGATTCAGCAAATATAGAAAAGTGGTTGATGCAGTGGTAAGGATTGCTGGATTTACAGGAGTTGTTTTATTCCTATTTGCATTATTAGTGTTTACCTTATTTATTCAAATAACAATTGCCAATAGTAAACTTGAAATAAAGCGTTTGATTGTATTAGGAACTTCGCCCAAACAATTGAGTAGATTCTTAATGCGTAAATTTTTTCCAATCTATTGTTGGCTAATTTCTGGGGCATTAGTATTGGTATTTATTCTACAATTTTTGCTTAAATCCGCGCTAACCAAACAGTCTATTAATATCGACTTTTTCATTTCGCCTATAACTGCTTTTGCCGCCTTATTTTTATTGGTGCTGATATGGTGGGTCAATGACCGTACCATTAAAAAGCATATTTATCAATAAGCTGTTAGTGTAAGATCCTTCGACAATTGTCTACTATAAAAAAAATAAAATATTGAATTCAAGGCAAAAATTAGATGATTTTTTTGGCGTTATTTCACCGTATTTTTTGTAGTGCTAAATGTATATATATGTATTACAAATATTTATAGATGAAATTTTATTTAAATATGATAGAAATCACAACAAACTATACTCCTTTGATGTAATTTGCGTTATAGAGCAACTATCAAGCACACAATTAAAATTATTTCTATGAAAAAGTATTTCAACATCAGATTGCTAACAATATCGATGGTACTAGCAAGTTTAACGTTAGTATCTTGTGAGAAAGCTCAAGAAGAAGCCATGGACCCTACGGTTGAAAATGCTGTTGATGAAGGCAATATTTCTGCACAAGCTGCAGGCAACACTATTAGAGGCTTAATTTCTAAGGAAGCTGCTGAACGCATGAGTGAAAAATTCAATGAAACGTATAAAGCAAAGAATACATCTCAATATGTTGCGTTTTCAATTAAAGACATGGGCAATTATTTGGACCAGTTGAAAAGAAAATATAAATCGGATAGTATTTATGTTAGTTTTGGAGTTTACGATGAGAAAACTGCTGTAAAAAAATCAGATATTGGCAGGATTACAGTGTTTTTCATGGGTAAAAACTTGAAAACAAAAACAGGAAATATCAAAAGCCAGGCCATCGATGATGTAATGGACGACGGTTCTAATTATTTTAACCATGGTAATATTTGGCCATAGTTTTCACTACCTTTCCAAAAAAGCGATTCTTTAATGTTATCATCCATATATCTGCTGGTGCAAGCCAGCAGTTTTTTAGTGTGCTTATTTCTATTTAAAACACTTAAAAACACCGATTTAAAATTCTTTCTTCCCTTTTTATTATTGACATTAGTAATAGAACTTACAGGGCTTTGGATGACAGCACATGGAATAAAAAATTATTTATTATATAATGTGTTCACCACATTTGAATTTATTTTTTATTCTTTTCTTTTTTACAAGCATTACAGGAAAAATAACTTTAAAGTATTAAGTCTAGCATTCATGCCGCTATATATTATAGCAGTATTTATTAATCTAATGTATTATCAAGGCATTGAAAAATTTCACACATACACTTTCTTGTTAGGTTCATTTTTCATTGTTGTTTTTTGTTGTTTGTTTTTTTATGAATCTGTTTTACCAGAATATTTGGAAAACACGCTTACAAAACAACCCTTTTTCTGGGTTTGTACTGGTTTATTACTTTTCTATCTTGGATCGGTGATTATCAATGCCCTTTTTGAATACTTACGTAGTTTTGATATGCAAATTGAAGGGAAGAAAATTTATGGAACGATAAACCAGAGTTTAAATGTAATATTATATTCAGCATTTATTTTCTCATTTATACTATGCCGGAACAACAACAAGAAATATTAATCACCATTATTGTTGCGTCTGTATTCTTAGTATTAATAGGAGTATTTCTTTTGATATTGGTATTTTTATTTCTACGTAGACAACGAAAAAATCAACAAGAAAAAGAAGAATTAAAAAATCTTTTCGAACAAACTTTGTTGAAAACTCAAATTGAAATTCAAGATCAGACACTTTCCTATATTGCCTATGAAATTCATGACAATGTTGGTCAAATACTTTCCTTGGCCAAAATAAGCAATATTCAATTAACCAAAGAAAACTTTGAATCAAGAACAGATCTTATTGATGAATTATTGGGCAAAGCAGTATCAGATTTAAGAGGTATCAGCCACAATTTAAAAAACAATCGTTTCCACCAAATAGGATTACACGAATCTATCGTTCAATTATTGCACACAATTGAAAGAACTGGGAAATATACTACAAGCTTTAAATCTCCACATGCCGAAGATTTTGAAGGATTTATAGCAGGAAAAGACATCATTATTTTTAGAATGATTCAGGAAATAATTAACAATATCATTAACCACGCTTCTGCAAAAAATATCGATATTGTAATTGAAAATGATGATAAAATTATTAGCATTACCATTATCGATGACGGAGTAGGTTTTGATACATCAACTATAAGACAAGAGAGACAAGGAATTGGGCTAGAAAATATTTATTCCAGGGCAAAAATGATCAATACTGATGTTGAAATAAAAAGTTCCTTGGGAGTTGGAACTACAGTAATTTTAAAACTAAAGATTTAAACTCATGACAAAGGTTGCGCTAGTGGATGATCATGAAATGCTTAGATCAGGTCTTGCAGGACTAATCAATACATTTCCCGACTTTAAAGTCATTTCAGAAGCCGGTAATGGTCAGGAATTTATCGACAACCTAAATAGAGAGGAAATACCTGATATTGTTTTATTGGATATCACTATGCCAGTAATGGATGGATATGAAACTGCATTATGGATTAAAAACGAACTACCCAATACAAAGATTTTGGTGCTCAGTATGCTATCGAACGATATGGCCATTATCCGGATGCTAAGAAATGGTGTAAAAGGATACATTCTTAAAGAAAGTAAACCCGCCATTTTAAAACAAGCTATGGAATCGATCATCAAAAATGATTTTTATGTAAACGAATTAGTAAAAGATAAATTGGTTAATTATATCACTAACGATCAAGATACAGACCTAAACACCACTAAATTGCTCAATATTACGGAGAGTGAAGTTCAGTTTTTGCAATGGTTATGTATGGATAAAAGTTATAAAGAAATAGCCAAAGAAATGTTTATTAGTGTTAGAACCATCGATACTCATAGAGATAATTTATTCAGAAAATTAGAAATCAATACCCGAGTTGGTTTAATTGTTTTTGCCATGAAACATGGAATAGTTGAACTTTAAATTGTTCATTAATTGTTATCTTTAATGAATGCTGAAGCGATTTTTAATTGGGATTAGCGTTTTTCTGCTTTTAATAAAATCAACTCTTATTGCTCAAATACCCATAGGCAATTGGCGAGAGCATTTAAATTATCAAAACTGTATTCAAGTAGTCAAAGGTGACCAAATTTATTGTGCTACTAACAGTAATCTTTTTTCAATTGATAATAAAGGAGAGATCTCAAGATATAGCAAAGTAAATGGCCTAAACGATGTTGGGGTAAGTGCAATAGGCTGGGATGACCAAAGTCAACAATTAATTATCGCCTATAAAAATAGCAATACAGATATACTTAAAGGAAGTATAGTAAAAAATATTTCGGCTGTTCTACAATCAAAAATTGTTGGCAATAAAAACATTAACCATATTTATTGCAAAAACGGAATTGCATATTTATCGAGTGGCCTGGGGGTTATATTGGCTGAATTAAACAAGTACGAAATAAAGGATACCTGGGTTATTGGTAACTCAGGAAACCAAGTAAATGTAAATAATATCATATCCGATAATAATTTTTTTTATGCCGCTACAAATGAAGGGTTAAAAAGAGCCCCATTAAATGGGACTAATTTAGCTAATTACAGTGCCTGGACTTTACTAAGTGGCCTGAATGGATTATCTGCCGGACCCATACAATTTACTGGCATCATTAATAACCAATTACTTGCAATAAAGAACGATTCTGCATTTGTACTATCCAATAACAGCTGGCGTTTACTCTATGCCGATACGAGCTGGCAAATACTCAATGCAACTGTCAGTGCAGATAAATTACATCTCTGTCAAAAAAATAAAAATGGTGGATCTAGGGTAATCGTTTTGAATGCAAATGCAGTTATAGAAAAGAACTTAAGTCAGGCAGGAACTATTTCACAACCGCGGTCTGCAATTACCGATAACAATTCTGTATGGGTAGCAGACCAGTTTGGAGGACTTGCTCAATTTACAAACAGTGTAAACCGATATATTCCAAATGGACCAATTGGAGTTGCGAATGGAGAATTCGCAATTACAAAATCAACTGTCTATGCAGCTGCAGGATCTGTCAATACAGCATGGAATTATTTATTTAATCGGAATGGCATTTTTCAATTTAACAGTGGTATCTGGAAAAGTAAAGGTGCATTTAATACCCCTCAATTAGATACTACACTTGACTTTATCAGCTTAGCCGTAGACCCAACCAATGAAAGCTTATGGGCAGGCAGTTATGGCGGAGGATTGGTGCAGATAAAAGACAATGAAAACATCATTTACAAGCAAAGAAATAGCCCTATTCAACCTGCTATTGGAGATCCGAATAGTTACCGAATTAGTGGACTAGCTTTTGATAATAACAACCATTTATGGATCAGTAATTATGGTGCACCTCAAGCATTGAAGTTGAGAAAAATTGATGGTGCATGGAAGTCATTTACTATTCCATTTGCTTTAACTGAAAATGCAGTTGCACAAATTGTAGCAGATGACAATGATCAGATTTGGATAGTTTCTCCCAAAAACAATGGACTGATTTGTTATCAATATGGAAAAAATGTCGACAATACCAATGACGATCAATGGAGAATGTTTAAGCAAGGAGTCGGTAATGGCAATCTTCCCAGTAACAATGTTTTGTGCATCGTAAAAGATAAAAATAGCACTATCTGGGTGGGTACAGATGATGGAATTGCAATCATCAATTGTACCAATGATGTATTTGGAAATGGGAGATGTGATGCAACACTACCAATTATTCAACAAGATCAATTTGCTGGATATTTATTTAAAGGTGAGCAAGTTCAATGCATTGCTATTGATGGTGCAAACAGAAAATGGGTAGGTACCCAAAATGGAGTGTGGATGCTTAGTTCTGATGGAAAAAAAATTATCTATCATTTTACCATTGCAAATAGCCCTTTATTAAGTAATGATGTAAAAAAGATTGGCGTTGACCCTGAAACAGGTGAAGTGTATTTTGCCACATTTAATGGTATCTGTAGTTATAGAAGTACAGCAATTGAAGCCCAGGAAAAACTGAGCAATGTGCTTGTTTATCCCAACCCAGTGCCTGCTGGATATGATGGAACGATCGCTATAAAAGGTTTAATCGAAAATGCATTAGTAAAAATCACAGAGTTAAATGGCAGATTGATATTTCAAACGAGAAGTTTAGGAGGCCAGGCTGTTTGGAATGGCAAAGATTATAATGGGAATAAAATTGCAAGTGGTTTGTATCTTGTGTTTATTAAAAATGATACTGGAGAAGAAAAACTAGTTTCAAAAATCATTATAACCAGCGGAAGATGAATCAACAAATAGCACATATAGCTCTTGTAGTAAGTGATTATGACGATGCAATTGAATTTTATACAAAAAAATTAAATTTTGACCTTATTGAAGATACCCAGTTGAGTGAAACCAAAAGATGGGTACTGGTAAAGCCAAAAGGAAATGGTCATTGTTGTTTGCTACTCGCTAAGGCGGCCAATGAATTACAATCTACCAGAGTAGGAAATCAAACAGGTGGAAGAGTATTTTTATTTTTATATACCGATGATTTTAACAGAGACTATGCAAATTTATTGTTGCATCATATTACAATTGTTAGACCCCCTAGTCAGGAAGAATATGGAACTGTAGCTGTATTTGAAGATCTATATGGAAATCTTTGGGACCTTATTCAACCTATAACTCAATGAGATCCTTATTTAAGCTTGAAACTGACAGGTTATATTTAAGGGAACTCTCCATTCTAGATTCCGACTTCATGTTACAATTAATGAATACTCCAAGTTGGTTATCTTTTATTGGAGATAGAAACGTTCGTTACAAAACAGCTGCCAGTAATTATATAAGTGAAAAAATAATCAGTAGCTACCGGAATAATGGATTTGGCTTGTATTTGGTAATATTAAAATCGACCAAATCACCAATAGGAATATGTGGCTTGGTTAAAAGAGATGGTCTATTAATTCCTGATTTAGGTTTTGCTCTTTTACCTGAGCATGAAAAAAATGGCTTTGCAACAGAAGCAGCAAAATCGATACTAATATGGGCAAAAGAAACATTATTGTTAGCAGAAGTATGCGCAATAACCACTGAAATCAATAAAAAATCTATTCAGGTGCTAGAAAATTTAGGCATGAGCTATCAAGAGAAAATAGTGCTGCCTGCAAACAAAGACAATTTTTTGCTCTATAAAAAACAACTGATTTAATCATCATCCTTATCTGCCTTTTTTACTGGCTTAAAGAATGCTGCACGCTTTGGACCAGGAAATGGAGTAGCATCTCCTTTCAATCCATGCCAAAGCACAACATTGAATTCCAAATCAGGCACCGCATCTTCTTTACTTAAATCAAATTTTTCAGACCTTCTTTGCCATTCATTCATAGCGGTATTTTTCTCATTTAAATTAATCTGAGGAATGATTGAATTAAATGGTTTAGAATTGACAGTACTTGCGAATGAACGCCACATAGGTGTTGCTGCAGCATCGTATTGCGACATAGGTGGAATTCCTAAAATTAGCTCAATGGTTCTTAACATAGATGATGTAGAATACATGGTATGATCTACAAAACCTCTTTTCACAAATCCTCCTGCAACATAAGCGGTGCTTCTGTGGGCATCCACATGATCAGCCCCATTTTGTGCATCATCTTCTAAAATAAAAATAGCCGTTTCATTCCAAATCGGGCTTTTACTCAAATATTCTACAAATAAACCAACTGCTAAATCATTGTCTGCAACATGGGCATAAGGAGAGGGTCTTCCCAAACGCAATCCTTCAGTATGATCATTACAAAATCGAACAGAATTGAATTGAGGAACTGCATTTTTCTGTAATAAAGAATCGAATTCTCTTTTCCATTGATAGAAACGAACAGTGTCTTGAACTGCATTATTGTATCCAGTAAAATAAGGACAGAAATGATTTTTTAATACGGGTATATTGGGTTTGAAATTATCCGCAAATTCTCCATACGTTCTATAGCTTACTCCTGCTTTAGCACAATGATCCCAAATAAATCCACCTTTATTATTGGCAACTGCACGATTACCTTCAGCATCATATCCTCCTCCTCTTCCACCATAACTGTTTACCCAGTTTTTCTCTAAAAAATCAGTCGCATATGCACCCGTACTCCAGTTATGCCCATCAGCACTTACTTCTCCATCCACATAAAAATTATCTAATAAAACAAATTCTTTAGCCAGTGCATGTTGGTTTGGTGTGATTTTTTCTCCAAATAAAGTTAAACGTGGATCTCCATTCCCTTCCTTCATATCCCCTAACACCTGATCATAGGTTCTATTTTCTTTGATTATATAAAATACATATTTGATAGGACTAGGAGCTCCAACTTTTCTGGGGATTGGATTACCTTCTTCTCCTTGTACTAAAATTTCTTTTACTTTATTATAAGGTGTATTTCTATAAACAACTTGAGAATATATACTTAGTTCAGCTTCTTTTGGTTCATCAATTACACTCATTGTTCCTTTAAAAAGTCCTGCGATATATTGCACATCTTTGGGTTTATTCGGATCTCCTTCCTGATAAACCACAATTTGTTTATTGGCAAATGGATTAGGACCATAAGGATTGGCCATAGAAGAAAATCCTTTTCCATTGGTTACAAATATTTTTTTATTGACCACTTTCACATTGGTAGGATACCATCCAACAGGAATAAATCCCCTACTCTTGCTTTGAACAGATTTACTTACATCAAATACTGCCAAACAATTATTATCTGCATTGGCTATATACAATGTTTTTTCATCTGCACTTAATGCAAGGCCATTGGTGGTAGATCCATTGGGAGCATCAGGATAGAGTGCAGCATTTAGGGTTTCAACTACTTTTTGTGCAGCTACATCAACAACAGAAACGGTGTTATCATTTGAATTGGCAACATAAATCGTTTTCCCCTTTTTGGTAAGAAGAATTTCGTTGGGATTATCTCCTACCGGTATTTCAACTGTAACATTTCTTTTTTCGGTATCAAAAAAGTAGAGTTTATCGCATCCCCAGCAACTAATATACAATTGCTTTTTATCAGGAGATAATACACATGAATACCCTTCACCGCCCAAAGAAAATTCCAACTCAACTTTATTAGTAAGCAAATCAACAATGTATAATTTATTGTTTTCTTTGGTAACCACATACATCAAATGACGATCATCATCAATCGCTATTCCAGCTGGGCCAACTTTATTGGGCCATTTCTTTCCTAATACAATGGTATCAGGGTTAGTTAATGTATTTTGATCAATACCATATACTAAAATAAAATTATCATGTCCGCCCGAAGCATATAGCTTTTTAGCATCATCACTAAAAGCCAATCCATACCAACTTTTACCGATGATTTTTGTATCGAGAACAGTTTCAGTTTTAGGGTCTATCAATTGTATACTCTGAACACTTTGGCCATTGTTTGTAACGGCCATCAATTTTGCAGATTTACTTACAACTAAATTCAGAGGTAGGTCTCCTAAAGGAAAATTTCTTCCAATCGGAGTAAGGCCCCAGCCATTGGGCAACGTAATTTTATTTTTTTCAACTTGTTCAATCGTTTGAGCCGATGAAACGAAAGAAGTTAATACAAAAGCGCAAAAAAGGATAACCTTATACATAGCTTAAAGATTAAAGAATCTTAAAGGTAGTATTTTGGAAGTAAGAAATGAATGGAAGAAAATTAATTAAACATCAATTATTGCTTGGCGTATTCATAACTCCTGGCAGGCCTGAATTTGAGGCCTTCCTTTTCGTCTTTGATAACTTTATACTGAATCTGCCTCATCATACCTGTTGGCTTGGAGCCAGTAGAATCTGTGGTATATACTGGGAAACGACGCATTAAAGTACCTTCCATCAGTAAATATGAATCAAAACCGGCATACCCATTCCTTAGTTTTGGATCGTTCACTATGTCAGGGAAACTAATTGGTGCAAAATTTTCATTGTTTACTGAAGATATTCCCACAACACTCCCTTTGCCCTTATCGCCTGGTTCATAAACGTATAAAACCAGATCAGGAAATACATCATTGTTTAAATCATCAACCTCAGCTTTTAAAATTCTTCCTTTAATTTCAAACATTACATCACGTGCAGAATTCTGAAATCCAATCGGAGTAATTGAAACGCTATTCTTTGTTTCACTCTTGTTATTACAAAGTACTTTATAGCCTGCTTTACCAATTTTCATGGTGGTATCTATCTTTTTGAATTGGGCATTTACAGCTGTTCCTAAAGTCATTATTCCTATAAATAGGAGGAGTATTTGGTGCTTCATAAAAACAAGTTACATATTTCTTCGATATTGACCGCCAACTGAATAAAGTGCAGTAGTAATTTGCCCTAAAGAACAATATTTCACGGTCTCCATTAATTCGTTAAATAGGTTTTCATTATTAATTGCAGCCTGCTTTAATTTTTCTAAAGCCTCTGTGCTTTTTTCTTTATTGACCAAATGAAAAGCTTGCAAATTTTGAATCTGCTGCTCCTTCTCTTCTGTAGTACTTCTTATAACCTCACCAGGCAATATTGTAGGACTGCCTTTTTTATTTAAAAATGTATTCACTCCAATTAATGGTAATTCTCCAGTATGCTTTAGTGTTTCATAATATAAACTTTCTTCTTGAATTTTATTACGCTGGTACATTCTTTCCATTGCACCTAATACACCTCCTCTCTCAGTAATTCTTTCAAACTCTATCAATACAGCCTCTTCAACCAAATCAGTTAATTCTTCTACTGCAAAACTACCCTGAATAAAATTCTCTGTATTGGCAGTACCTAATTCTCTATTGATAATTAATTGTATAGCCATCGCCCTTCTAACACTTTCTTCGGTAGGTGTGGTGATTGCCTCATCATAAGCATTGGTATGTAAACTATTACAGTTATCATAGATTGCGTACAATGCCTGCAATGTGGTTCTGATATCGTTGAAATCTATTTCCTGAGCATGCAAACTTCTACCACTAGTTTGAATATGGTATTTTAATTTTTGGGAACGCTCATTGGCCTTATACTTATATTTCATCGCCTTCGCCCAAATTCTTCGAGCTACACGACCAATAACACAATATTCTGGATCCATTCCATTACTAAAGAAGAAAGATAAATTAGGAGCAAAGTCATCAACATTCATGCCCCTACTCAAATAATATTCTACGTAAGTAAATCCATTAGATAAAGTGAAAGCCAATTGAGTAATTGGATTAGCTCCTGCTTCTGCTATATGATAGCCACTAATACTTACACTATAAAAGTTTCTTATTTTATTATCTATAAAATAGGCTTGTACATCTCCCATTAATTTCAAGGCAAACTCAGTAGAAAAAATACAAGTGTTCTGTGCTTGATCTTCTTTTAAAATATCTGCTTGTACTGTTCCTCTAACTTGTTGCAAAGCTTCAGCTTTGATTTTTAAGTAGACTTCTTTAGGTAATACTTCATCTCCACTTAGTCCTAATAATTGAATCCCTAATCCATTGTTGCCTTCGGGTAATCTTTCTGGCAATGCTGGATTATAATAAATCGGCTTGGGTAAACGATCAAATTTTTTCGCAATAATGGCATTTACTCTATCCCAATCATTATTCTCCGTGATCCATTTTTCACATCGTTGATCAATTGCTGCATTCATGAAAAATGCCAGTACCATTGGAGCAGGCCCATTAATGGTCATACTCACAGATGTCTTAGGATCACACAAATCGAAGCCACTGTATAATTTTTTTGCATCGTCTACCGTAGCAATACTCACTCCACTATTGCCCACTTTTCCAAAGATATCAGGACGATGGGCAGGATCTTCTCCATACAATGTAACGCTATCGAATGCAGTGGATAATCGTATGGCTGGTTGCCCTAAAGACACATAGTGAAATCTTTTATTGGTTCGCTCTGGACCACCTTCGCCAGCAAACATTCTGGTTGGGTCTTCTCCCTGACGCTTCAATTCAAAAACGCCTGCAGTGTAAGGGAATTCCCCTGGTATACCTTCTTGTAATTGCCATCGAAGTATATCGCCCCAATCCTTATATCGAGGTAAAATGACTTTTGGAATTCTGGTTCCACTCAATGATTTTACGGATAATGGCTGCTTAATTACTTTATCTCTAACCGTATATTCAAAAAAATCAGATTGGTATTTTTTTACCAGGCTAGGCCAATTTTCAATGAGTTGTTTGCAATCTTTATCTAAAGAAGATTCGAATTGTTGCGAGATTTTTTCTAATTCTGCTACGAGTGAATCGTTGTTTTTAATAGAATGAATAGTACCATTTATCTGATACCATTTTGAAGCAATCGTGCTTTGCTCATTAACCCATTCATTATATGTTCTATTCTGTTCGGTAATTTCTGCCAAATAACGAACTCTTTTGGGAGGAATGATTTTTGATTTTGTAGTAGTACTATCAGTAGAAAAAATGGCTGAAGCATTTCCTGCTTCATCAAAATTGATTCCTGTTTTTTGCTGAACTGCTTGTACAATTTTGCTAAATAATTGATTGACCCCTGTATCATTAAACTGTGCTGCGATCGTTCCTATTACTGGCAATTCTTCGTCTTTTGCATCCCATAGTTCATGACTTCTCTTGAATTGTTTTCGCACATCGTGTAAAGCATCTAATGCCCCAGCCTTATCAAATTTATTTATGCAAATAACATCTGCATAATCCAACATATTGATTTTCTCTAATTGAGAAGCTGCCCCATATTCAGGAGTCATGATGTACAAACTGACGTCACAAAAATCTAAAATTGAAGCATCGCTTTGACCAACACCTGCAGATTCAATGATAATAAAATCAAAATCGGCTTGTTTACAAATATCAATAGCATCTTGCACATGAGCACTCAAAGCAATATTGTCGTCTCTAGTTGCAAGACTTCGCATATAAGCCCTTGGATGTGCAATGGCATTCATTCTAATTCGATCACCCAATAAAGCTCCTCCAGTTTTTTTCTTTGAAGGGTCTACAGAAATAACAGCGATTGTTTTATTGGTATATAAATGCAGGTATCTTCTTACAATTTCATCTGTCACAGAACTCTTTCCTGCACCCCCTGTTCCGGTGATTCCTAAGACAGGAATACGCCTTGTTGGATTGGCATTTTTTTCATCCCATTTTTCAATTCCATTTTCAGCTAATGTGATCATTCTAGCGACCTTACGAACATCTTTAACTTCGCCAGTGGTCATCGATTTTACATGATTGGCTTGTTTAACGAGCGGAAAATCACATTGCTTAATTACATCTTCAATCATTCCTTCCAGTCCCATTTTACGACCATCATCTGGGCTATAAATTCTTGTGATGCCATATTTATGCAAGACCCTTATTTCTTCAGGAAGAATAGTACCACCACCACCACCAAATATTTTGATATGTCCACAACCATTTTGATCCAATAAATCCTTCATGTACTTAAAGAATTCTAGATGCCCACCCTGGTAACTGGTAATGGCAATCCCTTGAGCATCTTCTTCAATAGCACATTCAACAATCTCTGCCACACTCCTATTATGTCCTAAATGGATGATTTCTGCTCCTTTAGATTGTAGAATTCTTCTCATGATATTGATTGCAGCATCATGACCATCAAACAAGCTCGCTGCAGTAACAATTCTAACCTTATTTTGAAGTGTATAAGCCATAGCAATCCAAGATTCAGGCCCAAAAATAATGTATAAATCGGTTGGTTAACAATTGTTAGTTTTTTAAACTTGTTAAAAACTTGATTTTTGCTTTATCTTGAAGCATAAACAGTCATATGCGTTTTTCGGTAAGTGTAAATAATCAACAAGCCCATCCAATCATTCAATTAAAAGACAAGCAATCTGGCTGTATTGCAGAAATTTATGCTTTTGGTGGTTTCATTAATGGATTCAAGCTTCCGTTAAAAGGGAAAATACACAATTGTATTGATGGATTTAGTTCGGTTGCCGACGCTCGAAAAAATATTTCAAATAGCTTTAAAAGTGCTAAACTCAGCCCTTTTGTTTGCAGAATGAAAAATGGAACTTATTCATTTAATAAGCAACAATTTAAAGTGCATAAGCATTATTTGGGAGAACATGCAATACATGGATTAATTTATGATGCCCAATATGCAATAAAAGAAGTGCAAGCTACTGAAACCAATGCCACCGTTAATCTAGCATATACTTATGAATCTGCCGATCAAGGATATCCTTTTTCTTTTTCGATTGAATTATTATGGACCTTATCGATAGGCAATAAAATAATAGTTACTACTAAAGTGATCCATCAACATAAAGATGTCATTCCCTATGCCGATGGATGGCATCCCTATTTTGTTTTAGGTGGAAAAGTAGACAATTACCATTTGCAGTTTAATAGCAATACTCAATTGGTATTTGACCAAGCATTATTGCCAACAGGCAAAAAACAGAAAGACAACCGTTTTGTAAAAGGAATTAGTTTGAAGGGGATAGTTTTGGATAACTCTTTTGAGTTTAGCCCCAATCAAATCAATCAATGTGTCTTACAAAACAAAGATCTGAAACTGGTTGTTGAGCCAGATAATAGTTATCCTATCCTACAAATCTATACACCACTTTCGAGGAAGAGTATAGCCATAGAAAACCTTACAGGTGCTCCTGACAATTTTAATAATGGAATGGGACTATTATTATTAGAACCCAAAAAAGAGTACTTTTTCACTACTTCTTATTCGATATTTCCAATATAATAATTCGTTGAATAAAGGAATATGATTACAATTCTGCTACTGCAGTAACTGAAATTTCTACATTCACACCACGAGGTAACCCTTTCACAGCAACGGTTTCACGAGCGGGAAAATCTGCTTTGAAATAAGTACCATAGACTTCATTCACTTGAGAAAACAAAGCCATATCACTTAAAAAAATGGTTGTTTTAACTACATGTTCAAAACTAACACCGGCTTCGGTCAACACAGCTTGTACATTTTTCATTACCTGGTGTGTTTCAGCTTCAATACTGGATAATTCTAATTGACCAGTAGCAGGTACAAATGCAACTTGGCCACTCGCAAAAATAAATCCATTGGCTTTGATGGCTTGGTTATACGGACCAATTGGAGAAGGTGCGTTATTCGTTTTAATGACTTGTTTAGACATATGTTTATTTTGAGATCTGGCAAATTGATGTATTTTGATCAACTTGCCAACGTAAATTTGTTTTTTATTTTGAATAATGCAAATAGTAATTAAATCAACTCCAGATCAACAAACCGCTTTAGCTTCATTTTTTTCGAATCTGGATGCTCAATTAATCTGGATTGAAGGCAATGATCATATTCCTGAGGCCGATCTATATTTTGATTGTTGCTTTGAAAGCGAAGGTTATTCATTTCCATTAATTACCCAACAACCAGTCTTTATAAATGCTGTTGTTCAATTTGGTGAATCAATCCCTTCCAATTGTATTCGCTTCAATGGATGGTCAGGATTTTTACATGAATTGTCCATTGAAATTGCTTCAAGTAATTCAAACTTACTTGATCAAGGAGTTCAACTATTATCCAAACTAAAAAAGAAAGCATTAATTGCACCAAATCAACCAGGAATGGTGAGTGCCAGAGTAGTTGCAATGATTGTCAATGAAGCTTATTTTGCATTGGGCGAAGCAATTAGTTCAAAAAAGGATATTGACACTGCAATGAAGCTTGGCACCAATTATCCTTTCGGTCCTTTTGAATGGAGCGAAAAGATAGGGCTAAAAAACATCTATTCATTGTTACAGAAACTCAATGAAAGCAGCGCCAGGTATGCGATTGCGCCGGCAATGATTAAAGAACTTAACCAATAAATCCTCCATGCCTTTAATATTACTAATAGATACAGCAACTGATTATGCAGGAGTTGGTTTGAGTCAAGAAGGCAAACTTATTGCTAAAGAGGAAGAGATACATCAAAAAAATCATGCTAGCTTTTTACATATAGCAATACAAAATGTGTTGAATAAAGCCAATAAAACCTTGAATGAAATTGATGCAGTTGCGGTAACTGGGGGACCAGGAAGTTACACTGGCATTAGAGTTGGCCTATCTTCTGCAAAAGGGATTTGTTTTGCTTTAAACAAACCTTTGATTGTGATTAATACCCTTCAGGTAATTGCAGCTGCAGCGCTTGCTGAAGCAATAAAGCAAGAGATTTTACCCAAAACTGACTTTCGGCTTTACCCAATGATTGATGCGAGAAGAATGGAGGTTTTTGGAGGAATTTATAACCCTCAGTTGTACCCAACCCAAGAAACTGCAGCATTTATTTTAGATGATGCTTTTTTTTCTTCCTTAAAAAAAGATGAACCTATGCTGTTTTGTGGGAATGGTTCTGCCAAAATAAACCAACTGCAATTAAGCAATGTGCATATAGTAATTCAGTCGCAACACACTGTTAATCAGATGATTGAGTTGTCAGAAAAGGCTTTTTTAGATCAACATTTTTCGGATATTGCCTATACGGAACCCATTTATGTGAAAGAATTTTACAATAACCAGCATTAACCCTTAAACAGGAATAAAAAATATTGTTAAAATTCATACTATGATGATTCACAAATTGTTTAACTTTATAGCGAAGACATAGTTGATCACCCCCCTTTAACTCTTCGTCATGAACCCAACAATACAATCGATTGTTCTTACCAACGGTGGAGAACCAATCAAAGTCGACTTTTTACATGCAAAAAAAGCATCTTTAATCTTACGTTCAATTAACCATAAATTGCGTCAACAAATCATCAAACTACTTGATGAACAAGTTAAAATGACTGTTACAGAGTTATACGTTAAACTCAGATTAGAACAATCAGTCGCATCCCAACATTTGGCCATTTTAAGAAGAGCTGGTATTGTCAGTACTTCCAGAGAAGGTAAATTCATATTCTATGCTGTAAATTATGCTCGACTCAACGAGGTAATTGGTTTTATTAAGAATTTGGTCGATTAAATTACCTTTGCACCAAATTGCTGAATATGTTTATCAAACAACTGTATACAGGCTGTTTAAGTGAAGCTGCTTATTATATTGAGAGTGAAGGAGTTGCGGCCGTTATAGATCCGCTTCGTGATATTGAAGAATACCTTGTTTTAGCAAAGGAAAGGAATGCTACCATCAAATATATTTTTGAAACTCATTTTCATGCAGATTTCGTAAGTGGTCATTTAGACCTTGCAAGTTCTACAGGCGCAACAATTGTATATGGCCCTGGAACTGTTACAAAATTTCCGGTTCATCTAGCCAAAGATGAGGAAGTATTTCAAATTGGTAAAATATCTATAACCGTTTTACATACCCCAGGTCATACTTTAGAAAGCAGTTGCTATTTATTGAAAGATGAAAATGGAAAAGATAATGCCATTTTTACGGGAGATACATTATTTGTAGGTGATGTGGGAAGACCAGATCTAGCACAGAAAGGAAATGAAATTACCATGGAAGATTTGGCAGGCATGTTATATGAAAGCCTTCAAAAAAGAATCATGCCTTTGGCAAATGAAGTGATTGTTTATCCTGCTCATGGTGCAGGCAGCAGTTGTGGTAAAAATTTAGGCCCAGAAACATTTAGTACAATCGGAGAACAAAAATTGACCAACTATGCTTTACAAGACCAAAGCAAAGAGGAGTTCATTAAAGCAGTAACAGAAGGTTTGGCAGCACCACCTAATTATTTCCCAATTAATGCTAAGATCAATAAAGAGGGATATGATTCATTAGATGCTTTGTTGTTAAAAGGGATGACCCCTCTATCCATTGATGATTTTAAACAAAAAGTAGCTGCCAACGCAATTATTTTAGATACAAGAAACTCAGCTGAATTTACACAGGGATTTATTCCAGGATCAATCAGTATTGGATTAGATGGAAGATTTGCAGAATGGGCAGGAAGTTTATTACCATTTAATGAATCAATGATTTTAGTCACTGAAAAAGGAAAAGAAAAAGAAAGTATTATTCGATTAGCCAGAGTTGGATTTGATAAAATCGAAGGCTTTTTAGCGATTGGATTTGAAGCCTGGAAAGATGCTGGTGAAAAAATTGATCTAATCATTGATATTGATGCCGATGAAATGGCCATGGATATTGCTTTCGATCCAAATATGGTGATTGTTGATGTTAGAAAGGAAACAGAATATGCAAATGGCCATGTAAAAGAAGCCATCAATATTCCTTTAAATGATCTAACCGATCCAGGAAGCATGGCTAACCTAGATGATCACCATAATATCTATATTCATTGTGCAGGAGGCTACAGAAGCGTCATTGCATCTTCCTTAATTAAACGACAAGGAATTCATAATATCAGAAATGTAGTAGGAGGTTTTGCAAAAATTGCTGAACTATCTGATAAATTTGATATTGAAAAAGATGTTGCAGTGATGAATTAATTAGACCACTAAGTGGCCAAATTTTTCTTGATCAAATTCCCATTTCCATCTACGGTGGCTCCATAAATAATTGGCGGGCTTGAGCCTAACAGCTCTTTCAACATGTTCTGCATATACCTTAGTGAGTTCGCCCTCAGCATAAGCATTGGGAGTTGTGGTAATCAATTCCAATTGAGTATGATAGTACCCTCTTTTCACTTTATAAAAGTGGCCAAACATAACAATGGTGTTTTTTTGTTTAGCTCCTTTTTCCGGCCCTACTACAAATGGGGTTAAACGATTAAAAAAGGGTACCCAATGTGCTTTTAAAGGATTGGGTGGATTTTGATCGGCTGCTAATCCCAATGCATATCGGTCTTTTACATAATCGTGAAAATTATTTTTAAAATCATTGGCAGGCACCAGTATTGTTCCATTTCTTTTGCGCATATCCAACATAATTTTATTCATCACTTTATTGGTAAGAGGTTGATATACTCCAACAAATGGAAACTTGCTAATTCTTGCTGCATTTAAATTGATGATCTCCCAATTAAAAAAATGACCACATTCCAATTGAACATTTAAATCGGTAGTATCATAGAGTTCATTTAAAATTTCAAAATTGCAAGTAAACCGTTTTTCAAGCACCTCATTACTGGTTGATAATAATTTAATGGTCTCAACGATTGTGTCAATAAAATTATGATAGAAGTCTTTGGCAATCCGAACTCTTTCTGCTTCGGTTTTTTCAGGAAATGCAATCAATAAATTCTTCAACACTACCTCTTTTCTATATCCAAAAATATAATACACAAGCCCGTATAATCCATCAGCAATAAAATACAAAACTCGCCAAGGCAGTAAAGAGATACTGTATAACAATGGATAAATGATATAGTACATGGAAATGTTTACACTTAATGGTTAAAAACTATAAAATTACATTCTGTAAAATAGCACTCTTTTCTAAATGATCTGTATTATAATGCAATCCCCTACTCTCTTTTCTAAACTCAGCACTTTTTACAATTAAATAAGCTACCGTAATTAAATTTCTCAACTCACAAAGTTGTGGAGATACTTTGGTAGATCGATATAATTCTTCTGTTTCTTCAAATAAGAGGTCTAATCTTTTCATAGCTCTTTCTAAACGAACATCGGTTCTTACAATTCCCACATAATCACTCATGATTAATTGCAATTCTTTTAAGCTTTGCGTAATTAAAATCATTTCACGAGGATCAGAAGTTCCTTTTGCATTCCAATCAGGAAGCATTGCATTAAAATCCAACTGATCAATCAATTCTATCGAGTCTAAATAACATCGATGTGCAAATACCATGGCTTCCAACAAACTATTACTTGCTAAACGATTCGCCCCATGCAAACCAGTACTGGCACATTCTCCACAAGCATATAAGTTTTTGATAGAGGTTCTTCCAAATTCATCGGTTTTAATTCCGCCACAACTATAATGTGCTGCAGGGGCAACAGGGATATAATTTTTCATTACATCAATGCCAATGCTTTTAGCTTTTTCATAAATATTTGGAAAATGATGGATAAATTTATCTTGATCCATGTGGGTACAATCTAGATAAACATGTTCTGTACCCGTACGTTTCATTTCATTATCAATGGCACGAGCCACAATATCTCTGGGCGCAAGGTCTTTACGGGCATCGTATTTTTCCATAAACGCTTCGCCATATTTATTCCTTAAAATACCTCCATCACCTCTTACTGCTTCTGTAATTAAAAAAGATGGTGATACACCAGGCTCATATAATGCTGTTGGATGAAATTGAATGAATTCCATATTTTCGATTTTGCCTTTGGCTCGATAAACCATGGCAATTCCATCTCCTGTTGCAATTTTTGGATTAGTAGTGGTTCTATATGCTTGACCACAACCGCCAGAAGCCAATAAAACAATTTTTGCAGCTATTTTCTCTATTTGATTTTTATGTAAATCCAATACATATACTCCATAGCAGGTAATATCCAAGGTAGATTTTGTAACCAAATACCCTAAATGGTGTTGGGTGATCAAATCCAATACAAAACAATGGTTGAGCAAATGAATATTGGGCAAAGCTGCTAATTGAGATAATAATGCCCTCTCCATTTCTTTACCAGTTACATCTTTGTGATGTAAAATTCTATTTTCACTATGGCCTCCTTCTTTTCCTAAACTATAATCACCGGTTTCATCTTTATCGAATTGAGCGCCAAATTCAATGATTTCTTTGATCCGTTCTGGTCCTTCAGTTACAACAATTTCAACAATATCCTTCTTACATAAACCATCCCCTGCAATCAATGTATCTTCTATATGTTTATCATAACTGTCTTTAGTAGCATCCCAAACCCCAGCAATACCTCCTTGGGCATATTTGGTATTGGTTTCATCTGCCTGGGTTTTGGTGATGATCGTAATGGATTTACTGGGGAATTGTTTTGCTGTTTTTAAAGCAAAAGTCAATCCTGCGATACCCGACCCAATTACTAAAAAATCTGTTTGCATGATATTGGAATAAAGTATTGGTTTTCAATAATTTAAAAAAGGTTAAAATGGACTTAAAAAAAACTTAATAATGTGGTAACACAGAAATCTACCCCCCTACTAAGCCTTGAGAATACTTTTGCGCAAAATTAAGCAACCAAAATCATTGACAATGAGACATTTTGTTACAGTCCTACTAATCTTGTTATTAGTATCTGGAATTAAAGCACAAACAGGCATTGTAAAAGTAAAAGTTGGAGATGAAAATAACCTGAATCTTCCATTAGCTGCTGTAAAATTAGGCAACACAAAAACAACTGTTTTCACCGATGCTGCAGGTTTTGCTACTTTGTACGGAGTACCTTATGGAAAACAATCCATTATGGTAAGCTATATAGGCTATCAAGATCAAACCAAAGAAATTACAGTGAATAGTTCCATTGTAGAAATTACGGTTAGTTTATTAAGTGGCGTTAAAACCCTGAACAATGTTACTGTATTAGGAGACCGATTAAAAGGTCAGGCAAAAGCATTGAACCAACAGAAGAATGGTGGAACTGTTGCAAATATTATTAGTGCTGATCAAATTGGTCGTTTTCCAGATGCCAATATTGGGGATGCACTAAAAAGGGTTCCTGGTGTGGCTATGCAAAATGATCAAGGAGAAG
Organism: Sphingobacteriia bacterium; assembly: GCA_037129425.1. Classification (GTDB taxonomy): domain Bacteria; phylum Bacteroidota; class Bacteroidia; order Chitinophagales; family Chitinophagaceae; genus Sediminibacterium. The sequence continues at coordinate 180,365 of JBAXUV010000002.1, read as the reverse complement.
CAAGAGATATTATTATTCGTGGATTAGCTCCGCAGTTAAATTCAGTTACTTTAAATGGAGATCGTTTACCTTCTGCAGAAGGTGATAACAGAAGGGTTCAGATGGATTTAATTCCATCTGATATGGTTCAAACAGTAGCTGTCAATAAAACTCTTACCCCAGATTTAGAAGGAGATGCCATTGGAGGTAGTGTAAACTTAGTTACCAGAACTGCACCTAATAAATTTAGATTAAGTGGTACTTTAAGTGCAGGTACTAATCCAATTCGTGGAAAAGCCTTATACAATGGTAGCTTGGTAATGGGCAATCGTTCAAAAAACAAAGCTGCTGGTTTTATTGCCAGTATGAATATCAATGACAATGATTATGGTAGTGACAATGTTGAATCTGTTTGGGCAACTGCTGCTAATGGACAAGTATTTGTATCTCAACATGATATAAGAGTATATGATGTAAGAAGAAGAAGAATGAGTTTTAACTTGTCTTCTGACTTTAAGTTAAATAAAAAGAATACCATTTTTGTAAGTGGTATGTACAACCAGCGCAATGACTGGGAAAACCGATTCAGAGCAAGAACCAGAAACATAGTTCCCTTAGATGGAACAGGAGCTGTTGTAACTTTACCATCTCAAACAATTGCTTCTTATAGAGGAGAAGTGAGAAGAGAAACAAAAGGAGGTATTGATGATAAAGTGGTGAAAAATGCTCGTTTAGAACGTCAAATTGTAACCAATTTTAAAATGAATGGTGAACATATTATTGGCAAAAACATATTCCTTGATTGGAGCTCTGGCATTTCAAGAGCTAGTGAAGAAAGACCCAATGAGCGTTATTTAGATTTCAACTCAACAAATATTATTCTTTCGCAGGATCTATCTAATCCGGAAAAACCCAACGTTACTCCAGTAACAAGAAGAAATATGAGTGCTTTTAATTTAAGAAGAATCAGTGAGCAAGCTGGTGAAACCTGGGAAACCGATTGGAACAATAAATTGAATGTGAAATTTCCAGTGAAATTATTTAATGACAGAGCAACTACTATTAAAGTTGGAGGCAGATATAGTAGAAAAGAAAAAGAAAGGAACAATATTTTTTATATCTATACAAGAGCTACCGGAAATACTGCATTGTCAACCTTAGCTCAATCACCTGCATTTAATGCAAGTAATTCAAATTATCAAGCTGGTGGTCAATACTTAGCAGATAGCTTTGCTTTGCCAAAAGCACTAGGAGTATTGAACTTAAAAGATAAAGGTCAATTCAACGAAACTTTAAGCCCAGCTGATTATTTAGGATTAAACTATGCTGCTCGTGAAAAATTGTACAATGCTTATATTAGAATTGATCAGGAAATCACTGATAAATTGAATATGATAGTAGGTGCAAGATTTGAAGCCACAGAAAACTATTACAAAGGAAATGTATTGCGTAATTCAAATACATTAGTTGGTACAAATGATACTACATCAAGATACAATAACTTTTTGCCTAGCATCAATTTAAAATATCAAGCAGGCAAAGATTTAATTTTAAGAGCTGCAATAACAACAGCCATTGCAAGACCTGCCTATTTTGATTTAGTACCATTTATCAATGTAAACAGTACCGATCAAAGTATCACCAGAGGAAATGCAGCGTTAAAAGCTACCAATAGCGTTAACTACGATTTTATGGTTGAGAAATACTATAAAAATGTAGGATTAATTTCAGGAGGCGTTTTCTATAAAACATTAAACAATTTCTTCTACACTTTCTACACCAATAATTATACCGCTACAGATTATGCTAATGAAATATTACCGATAGTTGGAGGAACAAATCCTATTGGACCTACAGATAAATGGAGATATTCTCAGGCGCGTAATGGAAGCCAGGCGAGATTTTATGGAGTAGAATTAGCCATTCAACGTCAACTGGATTTCTTACCAGGAATATGGAAAGGATTCGGGGTGTATTTGAACTACACTTATACCAAGAGTGAAGCTGATGGTATTACATCAAGCAATGGAGTTACTCCTAGAACAGGGATTTCATTGCCAGGAACTGCACCTCATACTTTTAATGGAAGTTTAAGTTATGAAAACAAAAAAGTGGTAGCAAGAATTGCAGCAAATTATTCTGCATCTTATATTGATGTGGTTGGTGCAAATGATTTTGAAGATAGCTATTACGATAAACAATTTTTCTTAGATGCTAATGCTTCTTATGCATTTACTCCAAGATTGCGTTTATTTGCAGAGATCAACAATATTACCAATCAACCATTGAGATATTACCAGGGAACAAAGGAAAGAACCATGCAAGTAGAATATTACCAAATTCGCTGGAACACTGGTTTGAAATTTGATTTATTTTAAATTAACACCTGATTAAAAAAAGGAGATTATTTTTAATCTCCTTTTTTTATCGCCATCAATCGTACGATTAATGAAACATATCTTTTCAACAGCCATAAGTATTTTATTATTGATTGGTTGTAAAAATGCCCAAAAAAACAATATTGATTCAGGTATTTCTGTATTGAAACCAGTTGTGGTAACCGATACTGTTTTCGAAGATAGCGATGATCCAGCCATTTGGATTAATTCAAATAATTTAGAAGAGAGTTTGATATTGGGAACAGATAAACACGATACCAATGGCGGGATTTATGTATTTAGTTTGAATGGAAAAATTGATCCTAGCAGAACTATCACAGGAATGAGCAGGGTGAATAATATTGATATTGCATATGGTTTATCAACTTCAAAAGGGAAAATTGATATTGCAGTAGCAACGGAGAGAGGAAAGAATACAATAAGGGTAGTAAGTTTGCCTACAATAGATTTTATAGACAATGGAGGTATACCAGTTTTTGAAGGAGAGAAAGAAAGAAGCCCAATGGGGATTGCTCTTTATAAAAACCCAAACACTCAACTCATTTATGCAATTGTTGGAAGAAAATCTGGACCATCTGAAGGTTATTTATACCAGTATTTATTGAAAGAAAATAATGGAGTAATTATTGGTGAACTCGTTAGAAAATTTGGAAAATATTCTGGTAAAAAAGAAATTGAATCAATAGCTGTAGACGATGAGTTAGGTTATATTTATTATTCCGACGAACAAGTAGGAATTAGAAAATACTATGCTGACCCATCAAAAGGCAATGAAGAATTGGCCTTATTTGGTCAAAATGAATTCAAAGAAGACAATGAAGGGATTTCGATTTATAAATTCAATGATGGAACTGGTTATATTTTAGTGTCCGATCAATCTGCCAATAAATTCAATATCTATCCTCGTGAAGGTTTAAAGGATAATCCAAATACTCATCCAAGAATTACCTCTATTGACGTATCAACGGACCAAAGCGATGGAAGTGATGTAACATCAACAAGTTTACCTGGTTTTAAGGGGGGAATATTTGTAGCAATGTCTACCAATAAAACTTTTCAATATTACCGATGGAGTGATATTGCTAAAAAGGCAGGTTTAAAAGTAAAGAGTAATTAAACGGGTTCTATCCAAGCATTGTGCTCTTTCAATAAATTGATCAATTCGGTTACAGCAATTTCACTGTCGATATTTCGCTTCATGATTTCTTTGCCTTTATACAAAGTGATTTTACCAACACCGCTGCCTACATAACCGAAATCGGCATCAGCCATTTCACCCGGCCCATTGACTATACAACCCATAATGGCAATTTTGAGTCCTTTTAAGTGATTGGTAACACTTCTGATTTTTGCGGTGGTTTCCTGTAATTCAAATAATGTTCTTCCACAACTAGGACAACTGATATATTCGGTTTTTGAAATTCTGGTTCTGGTAGCTTGCAAGATGCTAAATGCAGACGAATTAATAAATTGTTCTACAGAACTATTGATACTATAATTTCTTCCACTGGTATCATTGTTATCCGCTGAAGATTGTTGTTGATAGCTTTTTGAAGACATGCCCAAACAAATACCATCCCCGAAACCATCGAGTAATAAAGCGCCACATTCTGTAGAATAATGAATCAAATGTTCATCAGCAGTTTGCCAATGACTATCTGTAATGATAACAGCTGGATTTTGAATTGCCTTTGCATTTAATTCAATAAACATCCTCCTAATGGAAGGCATTGCGTTTTTGTTTGTACTACTCAAACACAAAACCACTGTTGGGTCATTGGCAATAGCTTCTAAATGGGTATAATCATTGATAGCATTATTATCAGAAAAACAATCGAACATCACAAAATTGATGAGATCACTTTTATTTTCTTCAGAATCATATCCAGCCGAATCGAATATTGGAAAGTATTTTGTTTGATCTGTACAATTTGCCCATGTAGCAGGGTAGACAATTACTTTTAGCGTTCCTGGCAATGCAAAATCCAACACATGACTACCAGTGAATAAATAATCTGCTGCTGCATCTCCAATATTCCATTTATCAGTTGCAGCATTATAAGTATACCCAATAGCTTCAAGATCTTTTGGTGTAATTTTTTCAACTTTACTAAAATCGGCAATTACAACAGGTACTTGTTTGCCCCCTATATTACCAACTTCAAAGCTTTTTCTTCTGGCATAATTAAACGGGTCATAGTTGAGTTGATCAACTGAGGGAACCAATCCATTGGTGTATTTAATATCATTATCGGATTTTTCAAACTGATAGCGTTTTACTAAATCCTTACAAACCGTTATTTCCAATTCTGGATCTTCGGTTAAACTAACCCTAATGGTATCACCAATTCCATCTTCCAATAAGGTACCAATACCTGCTGCACTTTTTACTCTACCATCTTCTCCATCACCAGCTTCTGTAACGCCTAAATGCAATGGATAACATTCATTAAATTCAGATTCCATTTGCTGGATCAACAAACGATATGCTTGTACCATTACTTGAGGATTACTCGATTTCATACTTAACACAATATTGTGGTAATCCAATGAACGAGCAATTCTTAAAAATTCCATGGCACTCTCTACCATTCCAATAGCAGTATCTCCATAACGGCTCATGATACGATCACTTAAAGAACCATGATTGGTTCCAATGCGCATGGCAGTTCCGTACTCTTTACAAATAAGCACCAGAGGAGTGAATCTTTCTCTTATCCTTTCAATTTCCTCTATATATTCTGCATCTGTATAATCAATTTGTTCAAATTTTTTCTTGTCAACATAGTTACCTGGGTTAACCCTTACTTTTTCAACAATTCTGGCAGCAATTTCAGCTGCATTCGGAGTGAAATGTATATCAGCAACCAATGGAGTAGTATATCCTCTCCTACGCAACTCATCTTTAATATTTTGTAAATTCTCAGCTTCTTTTTTGGAGGGTGCCGTTATTCGTACCAGCTCTGCTCCTGCTTCAATGCAAAGAATAGCTTGTTCTACTGTAGCCATGGTGTCCATGGTATCTGTAGTAGTCATTGTTTGTACCCGTATGGGGTGTCCATTTCCTAATAACAGATTCCCAATTTTAACCTCTCTTGTTTTGAGTCTGCTATATTGTGTTAATGAATTACAATAAACTTGCATTGGCTACATCTTTATTATCGTTTTCCTTCCAGAAAACCTTGTTCTTTTAAAATTTGAGTAAGCATGTCTGCTCTTAGTTCAACCATATTTAATTCTGCAGGGCCTTCCACATTTAATACAAAAAAGTAAGGGTGTTTGTTTTCTACAATCCAACCAACCATCCAACCCAGGGATTTACCATTGGGTAAATAACCCCAACCAGTTTTATAACTTAATTGGAAATTTGCATTTGATTGTTGCAACATGATTTTTTTTACTATTTCCTGTGTTCTTTTCTGAAAAGGCAATTGACCAAAATACAATTTCTTTACCAGGCCAAGTTGTTCATCAGCAGTAATCTTCAATGTATTGTTCAACCAAAAACTATCTACCCTATTCCCGATTAAATGATTGCCATATTTAAGACTATCCAACCATTGTTGCATGGTATCTTTTCCTATTCGTCTGGCAACTTCTTGATAATAGGGAACAGCAGAAACCTTAAAAGCTTCTTCCATAGTGAGGTCTTTATTCCACTCAGGAATTTTTCTTACTACACCATCCCATTTAATCACCATTTTCTCATTAACAATTCTTCCAGTTTCAATCCCAATTAAAGAATTCACTATTTTGAAAGTAGATGCGGGAAGAAATGCTGAGTCTTTATATCTCTTTAGGTTATGGATAGTAAATTGCCCGGTTCCATTATCATAAATCCCAAAAGATCCATTCACCTGATGATCATCAAATATTTTTTTGATAGCAGCATCTTCTTTTACATTGTTGGGTGAACATGCATTCAGACAAATAGCGCAAAATAAAAAGAGCGCATATTGTACTTTATTCCGAAATAAATTTTTCATAATAATTTCTCTTAACTTTAATACCCAATATCTCTTAATTCTTCTTTCTTAATTCTTCTTTCTTAATTCTTCTTTCTTAATTCTTCTTTCTTAATTCTTAATTCTTCTTTCTTAATTCTTAATTTATCACTCCCAATTCCTTTCCTACTTTGGTAAACGCAGCAATCGCTTTATCCAAATGCGCTTGTTCATGCGCCGCACTCAATTGAACTCTTATTCTTGCTAATCCTTTTGCAACAACAGGGAAGAAGAAACCAATTACATAAACCCCTTCTTCTAATAATTTTGCTGCAAAATTTTGTGCTACCACTGCATCATATAACATGATTGGCACAATAGGATGGTCTCCTGGTTTAATATCAAAACCAGCTTCAGTCATTTTTGTTCGAAAATAATTGGTATTGTATTCTAAACGGTCTCTTAAAGTTGTTGCCGAAGTAAGCATATCTAACACAGCTATAGAAGCTCCAACAATGCTAGGAGCCACTGTATTGGAAAACAAATAAGGCCGGCTTCTTTGACGCAATATTTCAATAATTTCTCTTCTGCCTGAAGTAAAACCACCGCTTGCCCCACCCAATGCTTTTCCGAGTGTACCAGTGATGATATCGACTCTCCCCATAACACCTCTGTATTCATGCGTACCCCTTCCTGTTTTTCCTAAAAAGCCAGAAGAATGACATTCATCTATCATTACAATTGCATCATATTGATCTGCTAGGTCACAAATTTTATCCAATTGGGCAATTGTTCCGTCCATGCTAAATGAGCCATCTGTAACGATGATTCTGCTTCTACAAGTTGCTGTTTCTTTCAATTTCGCTTCGAGATCGGCCATATTATTGTGCTCGTAACGAAAACGTTGCGCTTTACACAAACGAACTCCATCAATAATAGATGCATGGTTTAATGCGTCCGAGATGATGGCATCTTCTTCTCCAAATAAAGGTTCAAATACTCCCCCGTTTGCATCAAAAGCCGCAGCGTATAGTATTGTATCTTCAGTACCTAAAAAATCAGCTAATTTCTGCTCTAATTCTTTATGAATATCTTGAGTACCGCAAATAAATCGTACACTGCTCATTCCATATCCGTGCGTATCAATGGCTTTATGAGCTGCTTCAATCACTGCTGGATGAGAAGAAAGCCCCAAATAATTATTGGCACAGAAATTCAAGACCTGCTTTCCGTTAACGGTAATTTCCGGACCCTGCTCTGAAGTAATGATTCGCTCTTTTTTAAAAAGACCCGCTTTTTCAATTTCTGCTAATTCCTGGCCGATTCTGGCAACAAATTTTTCGTTCATAATGTAAATTCATTAGAACGGCAAAGATAAGGTAGATAATGCTTCTACCCTATTACAAAACGATATCCCACCCCTTTTATCGTGATAATTTGAATGGAAGGATCATCTTTTAGATATCCACGTAATTTGGTGATGTAAACGTCTAGATTTCTGCTATTAAAAAAAGAATCGTTCCCCCAGATATGATTCATTAATTCCTTTCGCTGGATAATGGTATTGTTACTTAAAGATAAATAGCGTAGTAATTCGGTTTCTCTAAATGAAAGTTTAAGGGGTTCATTATTAAAAAGCAATAATTGCTTATTAGGATCAAATACAAACTTACCCAGATTGACCAGCGCATCTTTGATTGGACCAAGATCGGGGGCGGGTAATTTTAAAGCGCTTTCGATTCTTACAATCAGCTCTTCCATGCTAAATGGTTTCCTGATATAATCATTGCCCCCTAATTTAAACCCTTTTACCACATCGTCAGTTTGGGTTTTTGCGGTCAAGAATATAATAGGAATTTGATCATTTTTCTTTCGAATGTCGGTAGCCAATTCAAAGCCATTTTTATTAGGCAGCATAATATCCAGCACACAAATATCAGGTGCAAAGCTTTCAAATGCATTCAATACTTGATTGCCATCAGATTCCATATGCACATTAAACCCCCTTGAGCTAAGTGTTTCAAAAACAATTTTTCCCAAAAAGATTTCATCCTCAACATATAAAATTTTAATAGCCATATTGTAATATTCAAATTAAGTATTGCATTTTTTCTTATCAAATATTATGTTGATTCTTTATATGAATAGGAAACCTAACAGTAAATGTACTTCCTTTACCCAAGAGACTTTCTACTTCAATTAACCCCTGATGCTGTTTAACAATATGGCTAACATAACTGAGGCCTAATCCATATCCTTTTACATTATGTGTATCTCCTGTTGGGACCCTGAAAAACTTTTCAAATATTTTTTTCTGAAATGTATTATCAATACCAATTCCATTATCTGTAATACTTATTTCAACAATATTATTTAAAGGGGTTGATAAACTAATACGAATTATAGCGTTCAATCCACTGTATTTTAAAGCATTGTCCAATAAATTATAAACAACGCTTGATATATGTAATTTATCTGCAAAAATATTGACCGGGCCTTCACTATTCGAAAAATGTATTTCCGCATTTTGCTTATCAAACAGCGGCTGCATCGACTGAATGGTTTCAGCAATTAATTGATCAACATTAAACCACTCTTTATCCAAAACAATTCTATCTGACTCAAACATAGATAGTTTAAGTACTTTATCTACCAATAACCCTAACCTTTGCAATTCTGCAGATGAAATTTGTAAATATTCTTTGGTCCTTTTGGGGTCTTCTAATACATTAAAGCTTTGCAAAGCTTCTATAGCAACATTAACAGTGGCAATCGGTGTTTTTAATTCATGCGTCATATTGCTGATAAAATCATTCTTAAATGCAGCAAGCTTTTGCTGGGTCAATAGATTTCTATATAGAAAAACAAAAGCGATAGTTGTAAAAACAATTAACAGAAAAGAAAATAAAACTTGAGGGAAAATCTTTCTATACAAGTAATTACTAGGAGACTCAAATTCAATTTGATACCATTTTGGACTAATGAATCCAACAGTTGCAATACTGGTTTTAAATGCTGAATTAGACACTGTATCCTTTAAGTGAATAGAATCAGAAAGACCCGTTTTTATTTTATAAGACAATAAAATACCAGACTTCTTTAGATCTGTTTGTAAAGCTGAGTCTAATTCCTTTAAAGACAATGAATCAGCAATTGGTTTACTCCTTGTTAAAATGCTGGTGAAATTTCTTTTAAAACTGAGTTTAGCTACTTTTTCAGCTTTAACAATTTGACTGTCTATTTGATTGAGAGGTTCGATTTTGGGGTTCGACTTAAATACAAGAACTGATTGAGGATTGCCTTGCATTAGTTTATCTAACATCACTTTTTTAGTAGAATCGGAATTAGGTTGATTGGATATAAGACTATTGATAACAACACTTACCCCTTTCTCGTTAAACTTATGTTTTAAACTTGAATCAAAAACAAGTCTGATACTTTTGCTATCATTCGGCATTTTACTTGTAAAGGTTAAAGACTTAATCATCGTGTCTTTTGCCATCTTCATAATCAATTTCTCTAATTTGGGATTACCCATTACTTTCGCTTTTATGCTATCTCTATCCTTTAAAAAAGAGTTCACGGCTTCCAAAGCAAAAAGATTATTCCCCTTACCAGTATTATAAATTAATGTATCTGCCTTAAATCTGTTTAATTGTAATTTGTATACCAATTCTTTGAAAAGTACATCGGATTGTTTTTGCAATCGATCATTTTCTTCTTTATACAATCGATTTACCCAATAGAGTTGAAATGCAACAATCATACAGATTGCGCTAACCATCACTAAGCGAGATATAAATAGTTTTTGCATTATTCTCAACAAATATATAGCTAGTATTGATGCTACTAGACTTCATTAACCTTAATTAACCTTAGAGCAAGGATCCTTAATAATCATTCATATACATTTGTATTCTAAAATATTCAACAATGAAAATTTGGTTTACTTCATTAGCCTTAATGGCAATTAGTACTATTTCCGCCCAGCAAAAAGAAGGTACCATTCTGTATGAAAGAAAACAGAATATGCACAAGACCCTAGCCAATGAACAAATGAAAGCTTATATTCCTGAGTTCAGAACAAGCAATCATATGTTGCTATTTAGTGACAGTATTTCTGTTTACCGTTTAATTCCAGAAGTAGATGCACCAGATCCATTTTCAGGTGGTGGAGGCGGAGGAGTAGTGATTAACATCGGAGGAGGAGCAGGTGGCGATATGTATAAAAATTTCGCTCAACAAAAAGGGCTTCAATCTACCGAAATAGGTGGCAAAAACTTCTTAATTGTAGATACACTAAAGCCACAACCTTGGAAGTTAACAGAAGAAACCAAAAAAATATTGGGTTATACTTGTTATAAAGCTACAAGAAAAACATCAGCACCAAGAATGACGATGAGGACTATGAGTATCGGTGGGCCTAATTCGGGAGATACTGTAAAATCTAATACTCAAGCACCAACACCAAAGGAAATTGAAATAGTAGCATGGTACACCAATGACATTGTAACTCCAGCTGGTCCAGAAAACTATGGCCTTTTACCTGGCTTAATTTTAGAAATAGATGTAGACAATGGAACAACTGTTTTCAAAGCAACAGAAGTAAAAGCCACTCTAAATAAAAAAGAACTAAAAGAGCCAACCAAAGGAAAACCAATTGGCAGGGCTGAATTTCAAAAATTACAAATGGACATGTTACAACAACAGGGGCCGGGTATGTTTCAAATGAGAAGGGGGAATAACTAAGCGATAATAATGCTGTTTTAATAAAAGAAGGGGGAGTTAAAATAAATACTTAATTTACTATTAGGTATAGTTTTAACTAACCCTTTTTTTGTCAATTATTTTCTTCGATATGAAACTTATAAAATTTATCCTAGCATTATTTGCTTGTACTATTTCTACAATTCTATTTTCCCAGAATCCAAAACAGAGTCAGGTTGAGAATACAAAGGAAATTATTTACGTAATTAAAAACGTACATCTTATTACAATGGTATCGCTCAATTCCATTGTAGAAAATGCAACAGTGGTGATTGCTAATAACCGCATTCAATCTATAAATGAAGCAATCCCTAAAAATGCCATAATCATTGATGGCAAAGGAAAGTGGCTCATTCCAGGGCTTATTGATATGCATGTTCATTTGGCTACTGATGCTTATTTTGGTCAAAAACTTCCAACCCAAGAGCCAGACTTATCTTTTAATACACAAGATATTATGACACCTATAATAGCCAATGGTGTTACTACAGTGTTAGATCTCGATTCTAAAATGGAAACATTTGGGCAAAAGAAAGCGATTGAAAAGGGATATATCCTTGGTCCTCGTATAGCATTGGCTGCACTTATCAATGGTGGAAATGGGCAAGGTAGAATTGCTAACACAGCAGAAGAAGGAAGGATAATGGTTAGAAATGCGAAAGCAGAAGGTTACGATTTTATAAAAGTATATTCGAAATTAAATCTTGAAACCTATAATGCTATTGTAGATGAAGCATACAAACAAGGGCTGAAAACCATAGGTCACATTCCAAATGTATTTCAAGGGAAATTAGAAGAAGCATTTATTCCTCATTTTGGAATGGTTGCCCATGCAGAAGAGTTTTCTAAAAATTCAAAAAACTTTAGTGCGCAAGAGGCAATTAATTTTGCAAAACTTTCAAAAGATAACGGCACTTGGTTATCCCCCACTTTAACAACAATGGTATGGATAGCAAAACAAACCCATTCGATTGATAATATTAAAAATTTGAACTCGATTAAATATGTGCACCCACTTTTACAGAGTAAATGGCTAACAGCAAACAACTATGTTAAGAATGCTTCAATTGAAAATGCCACCTATTTTGATAATATGGTACAATTCCATTTTCAATTGGTAAAGGCTTTTAAAGATGCTGGTGTGCCAATAGTTGCTGGTACCGATGCTGGTGTATCAGGAGTTGTAGCAGGTTTTTCATTACATGATGAATTGGACTTATTAGTACAAGCAGGGCTAAGCTCACATGAAGCATTAAATTCAGCCACATTGCTTTCTGCTCAATGGCTTGGGATTGATCAACTAATTGGCACAATTGAAACTGGGAAATTGGCCGACCTTGTTTTACTAGACGAAAACCCTTTAACCAATATCAATAATACTCGTAAAATTGCTGGTGTATTTGTTAATGGAAAATGGCTAGACAAAATTAAACTAAATGCAATGCTTGCTGATTTAGCAAAACGCAATACAGCAGACAAAGATAAATATGATTGGAAAACATTTATAAACAGAAAAAAATAATCACTAAAGCTATAAATTAATTCTACCTGAAAGATTGACAATTAATTTTCGAGTAATTAATAGAATAAAAATTCCCCAAAATATCATTGTCAGATCATTGGTAAAGAATGTAAATAAAAACATAGCTAAAAACATACCCGTTTTAAAAATGGTTTCCATATTAAAATTAAACCTCTCTTCTTTTGTAATTTTATATAAAAAATGGCTGTGTTTTGAAGTCATAAGCCAATAAAAATAATAAAGTATTCCTCCCGCTATTATATTATTCAATAAAAACAATCTAAATGAAAGCATGATAACATTTCCATTTTCACTAGATTCTGCAACAAATGCTGTTGTAAAAGGAAAAAATATGATGGGTAGTAAAACTAGAAAATTAACAATGATCAGTTTGTTATTATAGTTATGTAAATGTTTAAACAAAAAATGATGTTGAATCCAGTATGTGGCAATTAATGCAAAGCTTAAAAGCAGTGCAAAAAAATGATTTCTTAATGAAAACAAATCTTGTAAAACCGAATTAAATGTGCTTTGTTCATTAATAGGAGGAACTTTAAATTCAATTATCAATAAAGTAATGGCAATTGCAAAAACAGCATCGCTTAAAAATGCAATTCGCTCAACTTGAAAATCTTGTTTAGGATGGCTATTGTCAATCTTTGAGTTCATTTTATTTAGTTTCTATTTCAAATATTTGTTTCCCATAATCTCCTAAATAGTGTAGCAATAGTTTTTCATATACTTTAAAACCGTCATCTACATTGGTAAAAATCAAAAGCCCTTGTTTTGTTTTAGGAAAAATAAAGACAATCGTTTGAACTCCTTTATCAGCTCCACCGTGAGTAAGCGCAATATTTCCATCATTAAAATTATAGATTTCAAAACCTAGCCCAAAATGTTTGCCATTTTTTGTAGCCACTTGCGGAGACATCATTTCCTTAAATATTTTTTCAGATAACCCTCCTCCATTCATTACACTAACCAAGAAATTTCCATAGTCTGCAACTGTTGTTAACAAATCATCAGCCGCATTGGGAATTGTATTTTTTATTGCCTTATAAATTTTTCCATTTACATCATAACCTAACGCAAGTCTTGTTGTATCTATATTGCTGTCCCAAACATATCTTGTATCGGTCATATTTAGTTGCGAAAAAACAAGTTCATTTGCCAACTGCTGAAGGGATTTTTTAAATTTACTTTCTAAAGCCTTTCGCAAATATTCAAAGCCTTCACCTGAATATTGATAACCTTTGCCTGGGTCAAAAAGGAAGCTAAGTTGCTTATTCTTGTTCAAATATCTCCAATTTGGGAAACCTGTTTGATGGCTTAAAATTAGTCGAGTAGTTATTAGCTTATTTCTTGGATCTTTCGCGATATCAGAATCTGTGAAATATTTATAAACTGGCTCATCTAGATTCCACTTTCCAAGACTTGCTAATTTTAATGCAACAATCGCTGTAACAGGTTTTGTTAAAGAAGCTACATTAAAAATAGTATTATAAGGAGCATCAATCCCTTTAACTATTTCCCCAAAAACTTTTACTTGCTTTAGTTTGCCGTTTTTAATCACCCCAAGTCCAAATGTAGGAACTTTATTGTCCTTTAGCCATTGTTCAATAGCATCTTCGTTATCAAATATTGAGGAGTCTTCTTTCTTTTTATTTTCAATTTGATGATTGTAACTCAAGCTCCTAGATAACTTCCAGTCTCCATTCTCTAAAAGCCATACATGAGTAAACTTTGCTGAGCTTGCAAATCGTTCATTTTGACCGCTCAGTTTTTCAAAAAACTGATGCGTTCCGTTTTGTATTGCACCATACAATTGCTGACCCTTGTATAAGGGATATATCTCAGTACTTCCTTTCAACAGTTCACGTCTAGACTGATAAGTTAATGGAGATTTACAAAGTCCATTCCGAAGATTATAAAGAAAATTGGCTTTTCCAGAAATACTGTCTTTATCATGGAAAAACTCAAAATTCTCGCTTAACAAATTTTCAAATTGTTCAATCTTACAAGTATTAAAACCGACATTAAACAATAAACTATCATGTAATAGGATTACTTTGTTTAAATTGATTTGTTTATCTGCTTGTCCAAATGAATAATACTGAATTAATAAAAATATGGCTAGAATAACAAAATTTCGCATGACCTTTCAAAATTAATTATTAAAAAGTTCTAATCATAACCCTTGCTCCGCTATTACCAGCCGCTGAACGGTTTAATCGATAACTAAAACTCAACATGAAATAACGTTGCAATACATTGTATCTAGTGTCTTGTATAAAGTTTTGATTAGCTGTTCTATTGATTCCTTGATTCTGATTCAATAAATCAAAAACAGATAATTTGAATTCTCCCTTTTTGTATTTCAAGAAACTTTTCGCTAAAGAAACATTCCACAATGGAACGGTTGCATTGAATCCATCTGATCTTCCTGAATTAATGGTTACATCCAAATTATTGTTCAAAATCAAACCACCAGGTAAATAATTGGTCATATCAAAACCATATACTTGTTGCAAATACTTATTATTCAATTGGGGTTGTAAAGAGTATTTAGCCGTATTAAAATTGACTCTCGCAGATAAAGCAATATCAATCGTAGTATCAATCGCAAATTGATATCCTAGATTGGGTGTAAAAGTATAATTATCGATTGCATTGGGATCGCCATTTACAAAACTCATGTTTCTAAAAATATTGGCACTTATTCCAAAATCTACCCTCGATTTTATTTTTTTGATAGGAAATCCAGCACTTACATTTCCTATTAAATAAAAATTTCCATTTGCATTCACTGGTGTAGAAACCCTGGCTCCGTTTTGCTTAATTACATCTGATGTTACAATCGCATCATTCACCTGATTATAAGAGATAAAGGCAAACAAATTATTCTGTGTGTAAATATCTATAGAAGACATATTAAGAGATAGACTATGACTATAACTGCGTTTTAAATTAGGATTACCAATATACGTATTCAATGGATCGCTAATATCTGCAACTGGCTGTAATTGAAAGGTTGATGGTTGTGTAGTAGAGGTATTATAATTAAAACCAATTGAACTCGTATTCTTTCGTTTATATTGTATATTGACTAATGGTAATAAATCGGTGAATTTTTGTCTAATCACAAAACCGTTGGTATTATTAATACTTTCTAATTCAGAAAATTGAATATTAGTTCCGGCAGTTAAACTAAACTTCTTGAAATTGGATCTAAAACTTGCCCCTCCTCCACCATAGTTATAAATACTTCTAAAATCATTGCTTAAAGCATTATTCTTAATATCGAACTTACCAGTGCTTCCATTATAATCATAGGTATCTCTTTTGCTTTCTCCGTTATTGGTATTATAAAATCCATTCAGTTCTAACAAAGATTTTAAACCAATGGGTTCGGTATACACTAAATTGGTTCCGATACTTCTGGTTGTTGCATCCCTTAAATTGGTTTGATTAACCAATGAGTCAGGTAATGGAATACCCGCAATATAAAATCGATTGGTCGTTTTCAAATTGCCATCCTGCTTACTTGAATTATAAGCCATGCTTGTTGTGGAGGAAATGGTTCTGCCCTTCTTTTTAAACTTATGCCTGAATAACAAATTGCTGTTAAAATTAACTGCATCTGAAATACTGGATGAATTGGAAGAACCCTCATTCAGTTTTACACCCTTCTCATTGGTAGAAACATAATTACTAATGGTTCTATTATCGTTTTTTTGAAAAGTCAATTGTGGTGTAAAACGAACTGAAGTAAAGCTGTCTATTTTTTGATCTAAAATAGCGTTGACCCTTTGTTGTTGATTATGCTTCGCATTGCTCGATTTAGAAACATAGTCAAAATTATTTCCTGGCAATACATTCTTCCGATTAATATCTCTATCCGTTATTAAATTGACATCTGAGAAAATACCATTGAGATTCAAATCTGTTTTTTTCTTCCAGACATTGTTATAATTTAATCCCGCTGCATATGTATCTGCAACGCCCTGCTGATTTGGGCCCATGCCTGAAATAGGTAAGCCTCCGTTATCATCTCCACTTCCACCAACTCTAATATTTACGCCTCCCCCATTGCGCATACCCCTTGCCAGGTCTCCTGTAAAATTCATCACATCACTAATAGAAAAACCTTGCTTATTGGTATTGTTGGCCATACCGATAAATGAGATTTGCTTATCTCCCTTAAAATTATTGAGATTTGCCTGAGCATCAAATCTTTTATTGGTTCCCGCTCCTGCAGTTACTCTTCCAAATGTTGCATTGTCCCGATCTTTTTTTAATTTGAGGTTGATGGCTTTTTCCGATTGTCCATCTTCCATACCAGTAAATTCGGCTCTATCAGATTTTTTATCGAACACTTGTACTTTATCTACCGCATCTGCATCTAAATTCTTGGTAGCAATTTTAGGATCTCCCGTAAAAAACTCTTTCCCATTTACTAAAAAACGATTTACTTTTTGGCCATTTACTTTAACTGTTCCGTCTTTGTCTACTGTAACCCCAGGTAACTTTTTCAATAGATCCTCCACAACCGCATTGGGCTGTGTTTTAAAATTTTCAGTATTAAATTCAACAGTATCATTATTGATGGTTACTGGAGGCCTTCTTGCAGTAACGGTAACATTGCTGGCATTCAACAAATCGGTAAGGGCTACTTTTCCTAAATCTAATTGTTCCGCAACAGATAATTTAATGGGTACCCAAACAGGAACATAGCCCACATAAGAGAAAGTAACTAGGTAATTTCCTTTGGGAAGGGCAGAAAGTTTAAATTTTCCGGAGGAATCTGCTCTGGTGAAACTAACAAGGGTCGAGTCTTTCTGGTGAACAATTGAAACCGTAGAATAGGCCAACCCTTTCTTGCTTGATGTGTCAAATACAACACCTGTAACTGATGCAGTAGATTGTGCATTCAGATTACTAATCCCTAAAATCAACACCAAAAAAAAGCCAGCTAGTTTCATATTACCTATTTAGGTGCGAAAATAGCTGGCAAAATTTGATTTTGGAGTTAACCAAGATGACTCAAAAGTTAATCAAGGTTAATGATTTATTTGTTTTCAACACTCAATAATTCTACAATAAAAATTAAAGTTGAACCTGGCGCAATTTTATCGCCTTGTTGACGATCTCCATACCCCAATTCTGAAGGAATATATAATTTCCATTTACTGCCAACAGACATCAGTTGCAATGCTTCTTGCCAACCTGTAATTACATTGCCAAGAGGGAAACTCACTGGCTCACCACGGTCAACAGAACTATCAAAAACAACACCATTGATGGTCGTACCATGATAATGACATTTTACAGTACTGGCTAAAGTTGGCTTTATTGCTGTGTCTGGACCGGCTTTTATAATTTCATATTGTAATCCTGAAGGAAGTGTAACTACTCCGCTACGTTTGCCGTTTGCAGCCAAATACGCTTGTCCTTCTTTTTTAGCAATTGCTGATTTTTCGGAACTGATTTTTTGTTGATAGGTTCCAATACAATTATCTAAAAGTTCATCGGCTATCAATGGCTTTTTAGCTTGTAAAGCATCTGCCATTCCTTTTTGAAATGCAACACTATTTAAAGGACTCAAGCCTTGTGATTTTAAGTTTTGTGCAATTCTAACGCCTAATGCATAACTGGCACTATCAGCTGTATTTTTAAACACCATTGCAGGTGCAGCAGGCTTTGCTACAGGTTTTGCTGCAGGCTTGGTTTGTGCTAAAATCATCAAAGAAAGCGAACAGCTAATAATGGTAAAAAGTGCTTTTTTCATTTAAATATATAATTATGAGTTGCAATATTAAGATAAAAGGGCTTTGATTGCCGCTGAGGAATGGTTAAAATTGAATTTTCCAATTACTTGATGCATCAATTTGGCGATTTCATCATTGCATAAATTACCCATGCTCCCTTCATGTGTATGTTTAACAGAAGTTGAATAAGTAAAATTTCCTGCCTCAATTTGTTCGCCGATTAGTTTGTACGCATCTCTGAATGCCATGCCAGTTAAAACCAGCTTATTTACTTCTTCTACACTAAAAAGATATTTATATTTTGGATCTTCAATTATTGCATTTTTGATTGTTATATTCGACAGCATTAAATGAATCATTTGCATACATTCTTTCAACTTTCCAAATGCAGGAAAAAGATGCTCTTTTAATAATTGCAAATCTCTTTGATAGCCAGATGGTAAATTAGTAGTCATTAAGGCAATTTCATTGGGCAATGCTTTTAATCGATTGCAATAGGACCTTACCAATTCAAAAACATCTGGATTTTTTTTATGCGGCATGATACTGGAACCGGTAGTTAATTCAGAAGGGAAAGCAATAAAATCGAAATTTTGATTTAAATACAAACACATATCCATGCTCAATCTTGCCAAAGTATCTGCAATATTGGCCAAACCATTTGCAACAATTCTTTCTGTTTTACCTCTGCCCATTTGCGCATAAACTACATTGTAATTCAAATGCTCAAAACCCAATAGTTGAGTGGTAAGCCTACGATTAATTGGAAATGAAGAGCCAAATCCAGCTGCGGATCCTAAAGGATTCTTATTTACTATTTGGAAAACTGCTTCTAATTGAACCATATCGTCTACTAAACTTTCAGCATAGGCTCCAAACCACAAACCGAATGAAGAAGGCATGGCTAGTTGAAGATGTGTATACCCAGGTATTAAATCATTTTTGAACTGATCACTTTGCTTTTGCAATAAATCAAATAGCGGCATTACATGCTCTACCAAAGACTGAATTTCTGCTCTGAGGTATAATTTAATATCTACTAAAACCTGATCATTTCTGCTTCGAGCACTGTGTATTTTTTTACCCACTTCTCCTAATTCTTTGGTGAGTAAGAATTCTACAAATGAATGAATATCTTCTACGCCCTCTGGAATTACAAAACCAGGAGCAATAACTATTTGATAAATTTTTTGCAATTCTTTTACAAGCAAATTGGCTTCATCAGCGTTTATTAGGCCAACAGAAGCAAGCATTTTAGTATGAGCAATAGAACCCAATACATCATAAGGTGCCAGCAACTGATCAAAATTTTTATCATTGCCAACTGTGAATTGTTCTACCAATTCAGCAGTATTTGAATTGGCTTTACTCCATAATTTCATATGATATTATTTATAAGCTGAATATACAATTCAATCCCTTGTTTGATTTCTACTAAATAAATGAATTCATCTGCTGTATGACTTCTTGCACTATCTCCTGGCCCAATTTTTAACGTTGGAAAATGCATCAACGCCTTATCACTTGTTGTAGGACTTCCATAATATGTACAACCTAATTTAAGTCCAGCTTTTACCAATGGATGATCCAACGCAATTGAAGTAGAACGTAAACGAGTACTTCGAGGATGGATGGTAGACTGAATGTTTTTTTGGATAGTGCTCAACACTTCATCGAAACTATACAATTCGTTCACACGCACATCAATTAAAAATTGAGCATGAGCAGGTACAACATTGTGCTGTTTATTATCCGTATTAAAAGAAGTTACAGTCATTTTTACTTCTCCGAGCAAATCACTCACTTTATCAAAACGATAAGTACTAATCCATTGAATATCTTTTACTGCTTTATACAAAGCATTATCTCCTTCATTTCTGGCAGCATGGCCAGCAATACCTATTGAAAAAGCATCCAATACCATTAAACCTCTTTCGGCCACTGCCATTTGCAACAAAGTTGGTTCACCAACAATTCCAAAACTAATTGGAGGCAAATGGGGTAATAGGGCTTCTATACCATTGGTTCCAGAAATTTCTTCCTCGGCACTAGCAGCAAAAATAATATTGAAGGGCAGATTTTTTTGAGGATAGAAATGGATAAATGCCGCAATCAACGAGACCAGACAACCTCCAGCATCATTACTACCTAATCCAAATAATTTGCCATCCTGAATGGTAGGCATAAATGGATCAACCGTATAGGCTTTGTTAGGCTTAACCGTATCGTGATGCGAATTGAATAAGATACTAGGCTTTGCAATATCAAAGTGCAGATTGGATGCCCAGATATTGTTTAATAATTTTTGAACCGGTATCCCTTGTTTGATGAAAAATTGTTCCAATATAACAGCTGTTTTATCTTCTTCTTTACTAAAAGAAGGAGTAGCAATCAGTTGCTTCAATAATTCAACAGCTATTTCATATAATTCAGCTTTTTCCATGTATAATTGTTGTACCTGAATTACCATTGATCAGGTCTTGTAAATTTTCTGCTTTACCAATAATTACTTTTTCCACTCCTTTATCAATAGCTTCAAAAGCATTGACTAATTTAGGAATCATTCCAGCAAAAATTAATTGTTGTTCCTTTAATGATTGAAAATAAGCCGAATCCAAAGTTTTAATTACTGATTGATCATTATTTACATCTAATAAAACCCCTGCTTTTTCAAAAGAATAGATCAAAACAGTTTTGTATAATTGACTCAAAGATGTAGCGAGTGACTGAGCAATAGTATCTGCATTGGTATTAAGTAACTGGCCAGCACCATCATGTGTAATTGGCGCAATAACAGGAATTATGTGTTTTTGCAATAGGTCTTTAAGCAAATTAGTATTTACATGATCTATATCCCCCACAAAACCATAATCGATTGTCTGCCCGTTGGCATCAATACTATTTCTTTTATGTGCATTGATAAGATTGCCATCCACTCCACTCAATCCCATGGCATTTAGATGAATTCCTTGTAACTGGGCTACAATATTTTTATTAATAAACCCTGCATAAACCATGGTTACTATTTGTAAAGTAGCATCGTCTGTAATTCTTCTTCCATCAATTAGCTGCTGTTTTACACCCATGCTTTCTGCCAAACGAGTAGCCATTTTTCCACCACCATGTACTAATATTTTATTCCCTTCTAATTGAGCAAACGCTTGAAGGAATTGCAACAATGTAGCTTCATCGTCAACAATATTACCTCCAATTTTTATGATATACAGTTGCTCCATTATTACGCTATGCTATTAATAAATTGGTTAATTCTTTACTTTTAAAATATTACTCAACACTGTTTGTGCTGCCCAAACCCTATTTCCTGCCTGCTTTGTAACCAGGCTATTTGGACCATCTAAAATCTCATCGCTTAATTCTATATTTCTTCTAACCGGTAAACAATGCATGATTTTTGCATTATTAGTTTGCTGTAGTTTTTCATTGGTCATCATCCAAACAGGATCATTTTCATACACTTTGCCATAATCAGAAAAAGTGCTCCAGTTTTTTACATAAACAAAATCAGCATTCTTCAAAGCTTCATCTTGGTTATGGGTAATTATTGCACCTTTGGTAAAATCAGTTGATAATTCATAATCAACTGGATGCGTAATTACAAAATCGGCTTCTCCCCATGCATTCATCCATTGGGCAAAACTATTCGCTACACATTGAGGCAAAGGTTTGATATGTGGCGCCCAAGTCAAAACGATTTTTGGCTTTCTATTTACAAATTCATTTGATCGGCTATTCATTTCTTCTTGAATAGTGATTATATCTGTTAAAGATTGCAATGGATGCAGGGTAGCACTTTCTAAACTAATTACTGGAACACCAGCATATTTAATAAACTGATTAATATACATTTCACTATAATCATCTTCTCTGTTTTTTAAAGAAGGAAATGTACGAATAGCCAGCACATCAAAGTATTGCCCAAGAATAGGGGCTGCATCTTTAACATGCTCAACTGTATTTCCACTCATGATGGCGCCTTCTTCAAATTCTAAAGCCCAACCTTCTTTATCTACATTAAAAACAATTGATTCCATGCCCAGATTGGCAGCAGCAACCTGTGTGCTTAATCTTGTACGAAGACTTGGGTTCAAAAAAAGCAAGCCTATTCTTTTACCCTTGCCTAAAGTTTGATCGATTAAAGCATTGTGCTTGTAATTGATTGCCTGTTTTACCAGATCATTGATATTGCTTACATCTTTAACGGAAATAAACTGTTTCATATTGATTAGTTTTCCTGCAATTCAGCAATGGATTTTTTTAAAGCAGTTAAAAATTCATCAGCTTGTTGCTGATTCAAAGCTAGTGAAGGAAGCAAACGAATTACATTCGGTTTAGCTTCACCCGTAAATATTTGATGATTGTCTAATAGTTTTTTCTTCAAACCTTTTAAGTGTTCAGGCACGTCAAATCCAATCATCAAACCTTTACCGCGAACATTTTCAATACCCGCAACTGATGACAATTCATTCATTAAATAAGTCCCTATTTTTTTTGCGTTTTGAATTAATGATTCATTATCCATTACTTCTAGAACCGCTAAAGCTGCAGCGCATGCCAAATGATTTCCACCAAAAGTAGTGCCCAGCATAAAATGTTTAGGCTGAATATGTGGGGCTATTAAAATTCCACCTATAGGAAATCCATTCCCCATTCCTTTTGCCATCGAATAAATATCTGCTTGAACTCCCTCTACATCATGCGCAAAGAATTGTCCGCTTCTTCCATACCCACATTGAACACTGTCCGCAATAAATACTACTCCATATTGATCACAAAGATTTCTGATCAGGCGTAAAAAAGAATCTGAGGCAATATTGATACCCCCTACCCCTTGAATTCCTTCAATGATCACTGCAGCCAATTCATTTCCATTTGATTGAAAATAGGCACTCAAAGCAAGTTCATCGTTAAATGGCAAAAAATTGACATTGTCAGTTACATTCACAGGTGCAACAATACTTGGATTATCTGTAGCAGCTACTGCCAAAGATGTTCTTCCATGAAACCCTTTATTAAAAGCCAGTATTTTTTTTCTACCAGTATGAAATGAAGCCAACTTCAATGCATTTTCATTGGCTTCGGCTCCGCTATTACAGAGAAAAAGTTGAAAATCATTTTTCCCGCTAACAGTTGCTAATTTATCCGCCAATTGTTGTTGCAATGGAATAATGATCGAATTAGAATAAAATGCAATTTTTTCTAGTTGTTCTTCAATTCGTTTTATCCAATGTGGATGGGTGTGTCCAATACTAATTACTGCATGACCACCATACATATCTAAATATTGAACTCCCTTGTCGTCCCAAACATAAGAACCCAAAGCCTTTGTAATGGCAATATTGTTTAAAGGATATACATCAAATAATTTCATAACACAGTATTAAAAATAATTGGCCTTTAACCTCAATCCTTCTTTTTCTGATAAGCCAAATAAAAGATTCATATTTTGAACAGCTTGACCACTAGCCCCTTTTAATAAATTATCGATAGCACTATGTACCACTAATTTATCACCTTGTTTTTCTATGTGGATCAAGCACTTATTGGTATTCACTACTTGCTTTAAATCAATCATTGCATCACTCAAATAGGTAAAAGCAGCATTTTGATAAAAAATCTTATAAACATTTTTGATTTCTTCCAATGGCAAACCACAATCAACGATAGAACTTACATAAATACCCCTGGTAAAATCTCCACGCCAAGGCACAAATCTAACACCCCTTCCTTCGCCTGATACAGACAAAGGATCATCTTTTTGTAATTGATTGATCGATTGGGTTATTTCGAAAATATGTTGATGTGCTAATGTTTTATATGCTTGAATATTATTGGCTCTCCAGCTAAAATGAGAAGTATTGCTAAGCGACTGGCCTGCACCTGTAGATCCAGTGATTCCGGTAGTGTAAACATCTCCAAGCACTCCAATGGATGCAAGAGGTAATAATCCTAACTGGATAGCTGTTGCAAAACAACCAGGATTGGCAATATTATTAGCTCCTTTAATAGCATCATTATTTAATTCAGGTAAGCCATAAACAAAAGTTCTTTTGTCTATTTGTGCATTATTGGATAATCTGAAATCTTGGGAGAGGTCAATGATTTTTATGCTATCTGTAATCTCATTTTCACTCAATAATTTTTTGGCATCCCCATGACCAACGCAAAGAAACAATACATCTACAGTTTGATCGATTGTATTGGTGAATTGCATATTGGTTTCTCCTATTAAATCGGCATGTACTTTATACAAATAATTTCCTGCATTACTACTGCTATGTACAAAGCATAATTCTACCGAAGGATGATTGATCAACAAACGAATCAATTCTCCCCCTGTATAACCAGCTCCACCAATTATGCCCGCTTTAATCATTTGCAGCAGATTTAATATTATGAAAGATAGCTGTTTGGTTACCAAATATTTTCGAAAAGCCTCTAACATCATCTCCAGTCCAGCCTGTATTCATTTCTCCATATTTTCCAAACTTACTGCTCATTAAATCATATGCAGATTCAATGCCAATAATTTGAAAACGATAAGGCATTAATTGAATAAATACATCGCCAGTAACTTGAGTTTGAGATTGTATTAAATAAGCTTCAATGTCTCTCATTACCGGATCTAAAATTTGACCTTCATGTAACCAGTTTCCATAAAACTGCGATAACTGATCTTTCCAGCTCAATTGCCATTTGGTCAATACATGCTTTTCTAAAGCATGATGGGCTTTTAATATTACCATTGGAGCAGCAGCTTCAAAACCTACTCTTCCTTTTATTCCAATAATGGTATCTCCTACATGTATATCTCTTCCAATTCCAAATGCACCTGCAATGGATTGTATATATTGTATACCTGTAGAAGGATGATCAAACAATTGTCCGTTTACTTTCTTTATTTCTCCCTTTTCAAAGCTGATCACCATTTCTTCTGGTTCTGTTTTAGAAACCTGGGTAGGCCATGCTGACTCTGGCAACAATCCTTTAGAATGCAGGGTCTCTTTTCCGCCAACACTTGTGCCCCATAATCCCTTGTTAATAGAATAGGCAGCTTTTTCAAAATTCATTTCTACCCCTTTTGCTTTTAAATAAGCGATCTCTTCTTCTCTACTTAATTTCAGGTCTCTGATTGGAGTGATGATTTCTACTCCCGGAATCATGATATTAAATATCATATCAAATCGAACTTGGTCATTACCAGCACCAGTGCTTCCATGTGCAACTGCAGTAGCACCTAATTTTTGAGCGTGTTCTGCAATATGTACAGCCTGACTCAATCTTTCGGCGCTAACACTCAAAGGGTAAGTATTGTTTTTTAAAACATTTCCGAAAATTAAGTATTTAATTATACGATCATAATAACCTTGAACAGCATTGATAGTTGTATGCGTTTTTACACCTAAAGCGTATGCATGTTTTTCTACTTGAACCAATTCAGATTCACTAAAACCGCCTGTATTTACTATCACGCTATGTACTTCATAGCCTTTATCCTGCGACAAATACAAGGCACAATAAGTAGTATCTAAACCACCACTAAAACCTAATACCAATTTTTTTGATTGCATTGTGCTACAATTAGAGATTGAAAAAATAATTAAACAAGGTTTTCTTTTTAAAAAAGTTCATCAGTTTGCTTTGTTTAATTTTCATAAAACGTTCATACAACTTAGAATTCTGTTTAAACTCTGCAGATGTTTCCGCGGGTTCAAAATGGTCAGCTGGATCATACAACATTGCTGTACACATACAAATTTTCCGATCCTTACTCATTAAGATATCATAATTCACACAGCTTTTGCATCCTGCCCAAAATTCTTCATCATCGGTTAACTCACTATAAGTAACAGGTTCATATCCCAGATCGCTATTGATTTTCATTACAGCTAATCCGGTAGTCAATCCAAATATTTTTGCCGAAGGATATTTTTTTCTGGATAAATTAAAAATGGTTTGCTTGATCTGCTTTGCTACTCCGCTCTTTCTATATTCAGGGGAAACAATTAATCCACTATTCGCAACAAATGATTCATGTCCCCAAACTTCTATATAGCAGAACCCAACCCATTTTCCTTGAGCGTCCAAGGCAATTACCGCTTTACCTTCCTCCATTTTTTGGGCAATATAATCTGGGCTTCTTTTAGCGATGCCAGTACCTCTGGCTTTTGCCGAGGCCTCCATTTCATCGGTAATGATTGATGCGTAATGAGTATCATTACTATTTGCAACGCGAACATTTATTTGCTGATCCAACTTATAGAAAATTAAAAATGAACAAGGAACTTTTGCCAAAACTATTTCGGGGAAATTTTCACTGATAGGGGCAAGTGCCAGTTGCTCGTCCTATCAGAAACCGCGTCGAGGTCGCGGCAATACAACAGAAGGATTGATATTTGGCTGTCTGGTAAAAGCACCAAATTCTATAAAAAAATGATATGTATTAATTGTTGCCATCTTTATAAGACAACAAATTTACGAATCTTTTGCTTTTTCAAGCCCATTATTCTTGAAAAATAGGTTAAGAATTGATTAACACGGGCTTTTACTGTCTAAAATTCCTATTCATACCACCACCAGTTCCTGGAGGTCGCATACCCCTAAACATGTCCCCCATTGGGTTTCTTTGCTGATTGCCTTGAGCACCAAACCTGCGAAGATTATAAGTAAAGCTTACCATAAAGTACCTTGTAAGTACTCTTGTTGAAACGTCTTGAATGGTATTTCCTGTTACATTTCTAGTGATACTCACGTTTTGGTTTAACAAATCAAAAACGTAGAATTTAATTTCACCTTCTTTTTTCTTGAATAATTGTTTGGCAATGCTGGCGCTCCATAAAGGAATGCTGGTATTAAAGCCTTCCGTTCTTCCCATATTTTTTACATAACTAAAATCTGAGGAAATAACCCAACCACTCTTAGAAAAATAAGTAGGTTCTACAGTAAATGATTGAGTAAAGAAGTCTCCATTTTGTTCTGGTTGTAAAGTATAGCGAGCAAAGTTGAAAGTAGAGTTCGAAGAAAAATTCATGTCAAAATTATCTTTCAAATTGGTTGTCCATCCTGCATTAAATCCTGCAACTGTATTTCTAGTATAGTTACTTTGATTGTTTACTAAAGTTTGACTTTGAGAGTTAGATAAATTCAAAGTTAAATTGATATTGCTCTTCGGTTTCTTTAATGGAAATCCATAATTAAAAATACCATTTACATTATAGGTTCCACCTAAGTTAACAGGCCTGGTGATTTGACCACCATTCGGCAAGAATACAGTTGAATTTTGAATATCGTTATCAATAAAGCTTGCATTAATTGTTGCGAAAACTATTTTCTGAGTAAACAAATCAAATGAGTTATACAATATTCTGAATGAATGAATGAACTGTTGCTTTAATGCAGGGTTACCTGTTCTAATATTTAATGGATTAGAATTGTCTATTACTGGCTGTAATTGAGCTGCACTAGGCTGAGCGGTTCTTCCATTATAAAAAATACGTAAGTTTTTTGTTTTGGTAAAATCATACCTAAAATTCAATGTAGGGAAGAAGTTTACAAAATGCTGAAGAATAGAACTATCTCTAGTTACATTTTTAGAAGTCAAATCTCCCACCTGAACTCCAGAACCTATGCTCAAATTATATTTAGCATTTTGAATACGATAATTCAAAGTAACCCTGTTTGAGTTAAATGTGTTTTCAAACACATTGGTCAAATTAGGAACCACAATATCATATTGACCATTTACTTTATTAAATGCATAGGTTTTAGTACCTGAATTATTGATATTATTATTATAGTTGTAGTTGAATTCTAAAATTTGATTTTTTCCAATTGGCTCGGTATAGGATAAGGTTGTATTAAAAGTATTTCCGTCTCTATTGGTGATGCCACGTTGATTGATGGTATCTGAAAAAGGAGTTGAAGTATTAAAATAGTTATTGATAGAATAGTTAGCTGTATTACCATCGTTGGTATTCATACTAGGATTAAATGCAATGGAATAGGTTCTGCCTTTTTTCTTGAATCGATGGCGGAAAGTAGCTTCTAATCCGGCATTATAGCCGTTGCTCACTCTGTCTGCTGCTGCAACAGAACTATTCAAAAATTTAGATGACCCTTTTGTGGAAGAAGTGATTTGATCTGTTTGTGAGTCAGTATGTTGAAAGCTAACATTTGGTCTTATAATCAATGAATTGGCAGAATCAAACTGATGTTCAATATTAAAATTAATTCGATGATTTTGGTTTTGGGTAATAGAGTTTTGTGTTTGTGTATTGAAAATAGAAGAATCTGCAGCACCTGGAATTAAATTTTGAGTATAGCTATTTTGATCGCGATAGGTTTTTTGATCATTGTAGAAATAGCTTCCTGAGATATTGGTTTTCTTGCCCCATATATCTTTGTAATTCAAACCACCAGCCCAAGTATTTACAATTCCACCACCCGATCCTGAGCCAACAGCACCAGTAGCTGCACCGCCGCCGCCGCCGCCTCTTCCGCCGCCACCGCCAGCTCCACCGCCGCCAAAACTCGCTCCTCCTCCTAAAGAACCCAAGAAATCTTGGACACTAAAATTCTGCTTGTTAACATTGTTTCCTTGACCTGTTAAGGTCAATTGCATATCTCCATTAAAATGGCTGACATTAATGCTATTATCATACACCCCTTCTTTGCTATCGGCACCTGCTCCTAAAGAAGCTCTTCCGAAATATCCTTTGCGCTTGTCTTTTTTGGTGGTGATATTGATGGTTTTTACACGATTCCCATCATCAAATCCGGTAAAAGCACTTTGATCGCTTAAAGCATCAAAAACCTGGATCTTATCGATCATATCTGGAGGAAGATTCTTTGTGGCTAACTTGGGGTCGTCTCCAAAAAATCTTTTGCCATCTACCAATACTCTTTGAACTTGTTCTCCTTGTGCTTTTACATTCCCATCCTTATCTACCTGAACTCCAGGCAATTTTTTCAATAAATCTTCCATCACCGCATTGGGCTTGGTTTTAAAGCTAGATGCATTGAACTCTACAGTATCTTTTTTAATCGTAATAGGCGATTGTGTTACAGTAACATTTCCTAAATCATTGGCTGCTATTTGAAGATAAATATTGCCTAAATCAATTTTATTATTGGTTTTTGTAAAACTCAATTTTTTAGAATACGATTCATACCCTTGGAACTTAATTTGTAAGAGCATGTCTCCAAATCCAATATTCTCCAAAGAAAAACTACCGTCCTGTTTTGCTAAACCAAAAACTTCTAAGGTAGAATCTTTGGCATCTAATAGTGTAACAGTTGCATCTTTAAGTGCTTGTTTACCAATTGAATCAATTAGTTTTCCTTTCAGCGTTCCTGTATTTTGTGCATTGATTGAAATTACTAAAACAATAGAAAGGAAGGTTAAAATTGACTTCATGTGAGTGTTGTTAATTGAAAAAACAAATTTACTCAGTCTAACTAACAGAATTTGAGTAAATAGATGAATGGCAAGCTAAATGGATAAGCCGAAAATTGATGTTAAAAATCGGTGAAACCTAGACCAGAAAAGGAGAAAAAAGGAATTCATAAAACAATCACATGTACCAAACAACATTTTTGCTTTATGCTGTATCTTAGTTACATGAAAACATCCCTTTTTGCTATTTTACTATTTGGAAGTTCATTTGTAGTGAATTGGGAGAATAACTTGACTTTAGCCAAACAAAAAGCAGTTACTGAGCATAAATTTATTTTACTCAATTTTTCAGGAAGTGATTGGTGTGGACCTTGTATTCGGATGCACAAGGAGATTTTTGATACACCAGATTTTGAAGCTTTTGCTCAACAACAACTTATACTTATTAGGGCTGATTTCCCTCGACAGAAAAAAAATCAATTAAGCAAATCAGCTCAAGAGAATAATAACAGTCTTGCCGAAAAATACAATCCAAATGGCATTTTCCCTTTTACAGCACTATTAAACGCTAATGGAGATGTCATTAAAGTTTGGGAAGGCTTACCTAAAATGAATTCAACTTCTTTTATATCCGAGCTAAAGCAAACAATCAATACTGCAAAATAATATGGTAGCAGAATCAACCCTTCATAAGCAATCTGTTAAATTGATGGGGAATCGAT
Source organism: Sphingobacteriia bacterium (assembly GCA_037129425.1). GTDB lineage: Bacteria > Bacteroidota > Bacteroidia > Chitinophagales > Chitinophagaceae > Sediminibacterium. The sequence continues at coordinate 149,851 of JBAXUV010000002.1, read as the reverse complement.
TTGAAATTACTATTGTAGTAGATGATCCACAAAAAGGAGATGCACTGATTCAGAAAGCAATTGACGAAATTAAAAGAATCGAAAAATTATTGACTACTTTTTCTGAAGAAAGTGAAACCAATTTAATCAATGCCAATGCAGGTATTGCACCAGTAAAGGTGAGCAAAGAAATCATTCAATTAATTGCAAGGTCTATTAAAATATCCTTACTGACACAAGGCGCTTTTGATATTAGTTACGGGTCAATTGATAAAAAACTATGGAACTTCGATACCAATTTAAAAAGTCTTCCTGATGCCGAGACTGCTAAAAAATCTGTAAGATTAATCAACTATCGAAACATTATTATCGATGAAGAAAAATGCACCGTTTTTTTAGCGAAGCAGGGAATGAGAATTGGTTTTGGAGGAATTGGCAAAGGGTATGCCGCCGAAAAAGCCAAACAAATGTTGATTTCCGAAGGTGTTGAAAATGGAATTGTAAATGCCTCAGGTGATCTAACTACATGGGGGCATCAACCTGACGGAAAACCTTGGACTGTGGGCATTGCACATCCTGATATGGCAGACACCCCATTCTCTTATCTAAATATTACCAATAAGGCGATAGCCACTTCGGGTAATTATGAGAAATATGCAATCATTAATGGCAAAAAATATTCTCATACCATCGATCCAAGAACTGGATTACCCGTAACAGGAATTAAAAGTGTAACTATTATTTGTAATAATGCAGAAATGGCGGATGCTTTGGCTACGCCTGTAACTATTATGGGTATAGAAGCTGGGCTTTTTTTGATCAATCAATTAATTGGAATAGGCTGTGTGATCATTGACGATAACAATCGCGTATTTACTTCAAAAAACATACATCTCTCATGAACAAAGCGAAAACATTGAAACAAATTGGCACTGTAGTAGTAGCAGCGGCCATCTCCAGTTCTTGTACTTCTGTAAAAGAATACCAAAAAAACAAATTGAATGATGGAGAAATGGTATTGGCCAATCGGAAAATCGAAAAAACAGAAACGAGTTTTCAAACTTACAGAGAAGGAGCATCTGGTGCAAACGGAGGAAAATCAGGTGGAGGATGTGGTTGTAATTAATACAAATCTATTATGAAAAAATTAAGTCTAGTAATGATTGGTTTGTATGTTGGATTGTTCGCAGGATTTGCACAATCCAAAGCTGATTCCAGCAAATACAAAAACCATAAACTGAGTTTTGAAGAAGCCAATATTGTTTCTAGTTATTATAGTCAGGATGGAAATAATTCTGCAGTAACCGGGGGAATTGGAACGGAGAAATTAACTGATTTATCTAATTCGTTTGAGTTAAAATTATACAAGTACGATAAGCGATATAGAAAGAATTCATTCAATTTCGAATTAGGTATTGATCATTATACATCAGCTTCTTCTGATATGATCGATCTAAAAGCCAATTCTTCTGCTTCCTATAACGATACAAGAATTTATCCTTCCATTAACTGGACCAGAGAGAACGAAAAAAAAGGAACTACAATCGGTACAGGACTCTCTTATTCCCATGAGTTTGACTATGTATCATATGGAGGCAATATCAATTTTGCTGCAAAAACCAAAAATAGAAGTGGTGAGTTCAGTGCTAAATTTCAAACTTTTTTTGACCAGGTAAGTCTGGTACAACCCTTGGAAATTAGAACACTTATTCCTACAACAAGTGGGCGTGAAGGTAGAAGCAAATACCCGACCAGCCCAAGAAATACATTTGATCTAGCAATGTCTTACTCGCAGATCATCAACCAGCATTTTCAAATAATGTTGTTGGGAGACATCATTGCACAGAATGGTTATTTAGGGCTTCCTTTTCACAGAGTATATTTAACAACAGGAAAGGTTGTGCAAGAAAATCTGCCAAACACCAGAGTGAAAATTCCATTGGGCATCAGGGCTAATTATTTTTTGGGTGATAACCTGATCTTAAGAGGGTATTATCGATTCTATACAGATGATTGGGGAATTACCGCACATACAGCCAGTTTAGAAACACCCATCAAAATCAATTCGTTTTTTTCGGTGAGTCCTTTCTATCGATATTATACTCAAACGGCTACAAAATATTTTGCGCCTTATCAACAAACTGTTCCAACTGCTCAATATTATACCAGCAATTACGATTTATCTAATTTCAATAGCAATTTTTATGGAGCAGGCATTCGATTAACACCACCAAAAGGGGTATTTGGTATTCAACATTTTGAAATGCTAGAAATAAGATACGGACATTATAGCAAGAGCTATGGAATGCAAAGCGACATTATATCGATGAATTTGAAGTTCAAATAAATAAATCCTTAACTGAAGAGGTATTCAACATCCTCTTTGGTTAAGGTTTTTACAAAGCCTTCATCATCGGTAATCACTTCTCTGGCTAAATTTCTTTTGCGTTCTTGTAATTTGAGAATTTTATCTTCCACCGTATCGGTACAAATCATTCTGTAAGCAAAAATATTTTTGGTTTGCCCAATCCGATGGGTACGATCAATGGCTTGTTGTTCTACTGCAGGATTCCACCAAGGATCAACAATGTATACATAATCAGCAGCGGTTAAATTCAACCCCACTCCTCCTGCTTTTAAAGAAATTAAGAATACCCTGCAATTGTCATCATTTTGAAAACGTTGAATAGCACGTTCTCTTTCATTAATTGTACTGCTTCCATCAAAATATTCATAGTCCACTCCCAGTTCTTTCATTTTCTCTTTAATCAAAGCAAGCATACCTAGAAATTGAGAAAACACCAAGGCCTTGTGATTACTTATATTCTCGGTTATTTCTCGTCCTAGCTCCTCTAATTTTACAGAAACATTCGGAAACCTTTCCTCTTCTTTTACAATAGCAGGGCTATCGCAAATTTGTCGGAGTTTCATTAAACCCTGTAAAATAGTTAACTGAGATTTTTGAATCCCTTGGTTTTCAACTACCCCTAAAATTTTATCACGGTAATCATTTCTATAGGCTTCATATATCTTACGTTGTTCATCGCCCATATCACAGAATAAGACCATTTCCTGTTTTTCAGGAAGATCTTTGGCAACCTGCTCTTTCGTTCTTCTTAGAATAAATGGATAGAGTAATTTTCTCAGATGCTCTTTCTGTTCCTTCTCTCCAAATTTGTCGATAGGAATAGAGAATTCTTGTTTGAAAAATTCCATACTTCCTAACATACCTGGATTCAAGAAATTCATCTGAGCAAAAATATCGAAGGTATTATTCTGCAAAGGAGTACCACTCAAACACAATCTGCTCGTCGCTTTTAATAAAGAAGCAGCTTTGGTAACCTTACTTCCCGGGTTTTTAATTGCCTGACTTTCATCCAATACCACATAATCAAAATTCACTTCTACAAATTGTTTGATATCACTTCTGAGCGTACCATAAGTAGTGATGATTACATCAATGGTATCATCAGCGATCCCTTCTTTTACCCTTAATCCTCCATGATGTATATAATAAGTAAGCGAAGGCGTGAATTTTTTTATTTCATTCTGCCAGTTATACAACAAAGTTGTTGGACAGACCACTAATGCTTTTAGTTTGCCATTCTCTACTTTTAGATGATGTAAAAAACTCAAAGCTTGAATGGTTTTTCCTAAACCCATATCATCCGCCAATATTCCACCCCATTGAACTTCGCGCAAATAATTCAGCCATTGAAAACCACTTTCCTGGTAGGGCCTTAATACTTCTTGCAGATGTGCTGGAGCCGGAATAGGTTTGATTGAATGATTTCCTTTTATTCTTTCGTATTTTTCTTCTAATTGAAAAAACAGTTCTTCTTCATCTCTTTGCAAATACAATTCTTCGATTACACTGAAGTGGTATTTACTCAACTTCATATCACCCGTTTTTCCATCGCCAACCCTAAATAGCAATGAATATTTCTTGATCCATTCTTCAGGCAATATCCCAAGGGTTCCGTCAGTTAACTGAACAAACTGTTGTTTATTCAACAATGCTTTTTTAACATCATCAACTGTTACTTTCTGCTCCCCAAATTGAATTTCCACTTTAGCATCAAACCAATCGGTATTACTGCTGATGAAAATCTTTGTAGTTGGTTTAGCAGTATTGAATCTGAAATTTTTTAAGGCGTCAAATCCAAACACAGGAATATTCATTTCCTTAACCGCATCGATAAACAAGAAAAACCAATTGTTCTTTAAAACATCTTTGCCTTTCAACGCTAAAATGTTGGAATCAACCGGTTTTACAAAGCCAGAATGTAAAGATTCTATTCTTTGCATCAACTCTTGTTCTAATAAAAGATTTCTATGGATCACCAACAATTTATCGGCGATAGGGAAAAATATTTTTTCTTTATCGGTATTGGTTACATCGTAGCCTCTGTAATTAAAAATTGGTTGGAACAATAAATAATCGCCCTTTTCCTTCAATAAAATTTTAAGTTCAGGCTTTGCATCTTTTACCTCTTCTTTTTTAACATTGGTAAAATGTACACCATACTCTTTGGATAGTGGTAAAATAAATTCTTGTAATTGCTTAGACCAGTTTTCAGCTTCAATTACCATTTTTCCGGAAGGAAGAAATTTTTCTACCAGCAAAATATCTTCTGCCTTTTTCCAAATAAAAAATTGCTGCAGGTATTGAAACAAAAAATGAGAACTGGACCCATTGTCGGTAATATTCAAATCCGCCAATGGCAGTTTAATTCTACAATCAATTATATATTGATTATTGATATAACTAATTTCAAACTCAGGACTAATGAAATGGTCCGAAAAGCTTGCCTGTTCTAGGTTTGCAGTGGTGAAAGTTTTATTATCGGGTAAGTAAAAAACAAAAGGACTATCGTTTAATTCTGTAATAATTTTTTTGAACTTGGGATGCAGGTATTCATTGATCAAATGCCTGGTTTCTTCAGGTAATTCATCATCATGTTGTTGAATGATATTTTCCCAAATTCCACTGAATGGAGAATTCCTATTCAAATACCTACTCACTTCAGAAGGCATTAATTTTCTCAACTGTTGAAGCAACATTTTATCGTCTTCCGAAAACACTTCGGTATTGATAAATTTAGTGAGGTCTAGCTTAACTGTTTTTGTTACATATTTTGTGTTGGAATCATCTGCTTCTGCTTGAACTGCTTCAAATTGCACATAAGGGTATTGCAATTGTTGGGTAGTTATTACAAGACCCATTTTCATCGTTGCGGCTACAGGTTCATCAAAACTGTCCGCAGCAGTTACCATCGTTTCAGCCAATTTTGGTTTAAAATCGGTTGTCGGATTTAGACTAACTCTTTTAATGGAAGTATCTAATACGCGTAAGAAAGGTTTTCCGTCGGTATAGGTGAACTCAAACTTATTGGTTAAATCTTCATCCAGCGAATACCCGTATAATGCCAATAACTTATTCTTCTCTTTATCCCAGTTACGAATACTATCGAAATAAGCCGGTCCGTGATTTTTTAATAACTGATGAAAAACGATGGCTTTATGAATACATAATGGATGATCGGTTTCGCTGTTGCAGGTGCAACTTGTATCGAAATTCCTTTCCTCATTTTTTTGCAATACTACTCTAAATTTCTCTCCTTCATATTCTACCTCTGCAACAACTCTTTCATTTTTAGCTTCCAATAAGTTAGCTGTATTGGTGCGAATATATTCCTGTGCTTTTTCGAATGTTTCTGTGGAAGTAAGCATTCTGAAAAGTTTCAGATCAAGTAGTTTTATTTTTACTACTGTATGCTTTTGGTCGTATAATGTTTCTTTGTCTCCTAATAGGTTTTTATCCAACATATCTTGGAGATGAAAAAGGGCGCCAGCCTTATGCCTGCAAACTTCAGATAAATTATAAGGGCAAGTACAACGAAGTGAAAGAGTCTTTGGGTCTTTGAATTGGGTAATATGAACTTTATAAAACGTAGCATACCCATCATCTTTCACACGAAAAACGATATTGCCCAACAGATCATCGTGCTCTATCAACTCTACATTGCCTAAAGCATGAATTTTTTTTCCCCTGCGAATTACTTCTTCTGTAGCGTTGTTATATATATGTTTAACTAAATACGGTAGTGCCATAGGTTCAATTAGTCGAAAAAGACCAATTTGCAAAAGTAAAGGAAACTAGGCCGATTATCGAAGCCTTTTAAACGTTTTGTGGATGAAATGTTTGTTAATTGACTTTTTAAGCAACAATAAGGTCTCCATTCTGATAAAATGGTAAAATATTGGCCTGATCGGGCGTTACACAATATTCAAGGTCTTTTTCTAAACCATATTGTGCAAGACGATGCCAATGGGTAGTATGCCTTATAAATGATTTGAGATCATGTTTGTGCATAGAATACATATTTTCTGCCATCAAACTGCTATCGCAATGGATGGTAAAATGAGTTTTGATTTGATCAATTACCGCTCCGGCAAATAATGTATCTTCTAAATTGAAGCGGTCTTTCCAGGCAGAGCAACCCAGAAAAACATTTTTCTGCTGTTTGACCAAATGGTCGCATACAGCCGAAAGATTAGGGAATGATCCAGTAATCACTTCTGATGCACCCGCTTGCAATGCCATATGCAACAACTTTGTGCCATTAGTGGTGGTAAGCACTAAAGTTTTTCCTTCAATAAAATCTCTAGGATATTCCGCAGGAGAATTGCCATGCTTTAGACCAGGAATAATTTTACCATCTCTTTCACCTGCAGTAATACCACCAGTGGTAATGCCTAATTCAATACATTTCTCTACCGTATCCACAGGAATGATTCTTGTTGCCCCATTATACAAGGCTGTAGCAATGGTGGATGTGGCCCTGAATACATCAATGATTACAACAATACTTTCAGAAACATCATAGATTTCTAGAAGTCTGGGAGATAAAATAGTGTGAAGGTTAGGTTTTGCGCTCATCGGCGGCAAATATAATTAAGATAACTCGATTACAGGATCCCAGAATTTGTCATTAAAGTCTACAATTTGATCATTCACTACTTTTATTTTCTCTTTTTTGAGCAACTCTTCCATTCTTGTAGGAGTAGCAAAATGCATTTTACCAGACAACATTCCATTGCGATTCACTACCCTATGTGCAGGTATTTCGGGCATACTATGTGCGGCATTCATTGCCCAACCGACCATTCTTGCACTCGATTTGGTGCCAAGAAAATGAGCGATTGCTCCATAAGAAGTTACTCGGCCTTTGGGAATTAATTTAGCCACTTCAAATACCTGTTCGAAAAAAGAAATATCTTTTGTCCCGCTTGGGAGAACTGATTTTAATTTTTTAGAAGACTTATTAAGTGGCATTAGAATAAGAGTTATGAATTATGAGTTATGAATTATGAGTTATGAATTATGAGTTATGAGTTATGAGTTATGAGTTATGAATTTACAAAGTTTAAAATAAGTTGGACTATAAGGTCTACTCTATTTGGGAATTATTATATTATTTTTTATTTTCAATGGCCTTTAAATTACCAACTTTAATAGATAAGTATGAAACAATCACTTTTAACCCTTCTCAGTTTTGTTGTGTTTCTTTTTGGATGCAATCAAAATAATAAATCCACCGATTCCAACAATATTGCCGACCAAATTTATTATGGAGGAGATATCATTACAATGGAAGGAGAGCAGCCCAATTATGTGGAAGCTGTTGCTATTAAAAATGGAAAAATAGTATTTACTGGCAGCAAATCTGAAGCTGAAAAATTGAAAACGGATAGTACCAAGATGCTCAACTTAGAAGGGAAAACGCTTGTGCCAGGTTTTATAGATGGCCATGCGCATTTTTTCGCATTTGGTGCACAAGCCATTTCAGCAAACTTACTAGCTGCTCCAGATGGCAACTGTAATAATATTGATGAATTAGTCAATGAATTAAAAACATGGCATCAGAAAAATGGTACTGATAAAACAAATGGATGGATTATAGGTATTGGCTTTGATGATGCAGCGCTTAAAGAAAAACGCTTTCCGACAAAAGATGATTTAGACAAAGTTTCAAAAGATATCCCGGTAATGGCAATGCATATTTCTGCCCATTTTTGTAGTGTTAATTCTAAAGGTCTTGAAGTATTGGGTATTACTGCGGCTTCAAAGAATCCTGAAGGTGGTATTATTAGAAGAGTCAATGGTGGTAAAGAGCCAAATGGTGTTTTGGAAGAGTTAGCTGCGATGCCGTCGATGATCAAACTGATTACACCCACCAACAGAGAATTGGGTGATTTATATATGGATGCAGGACAAAAAATGGCTGCCAGTTTTGGGTATACAACTGCTAATGAAGGTCGTGCAATGGGCAATCATGAATCAATGGCCGATTTTGCATCAAGAGGTAAATTTATTATTGATGTAAATTCCTGGATTGATTATACCTATCCAAAATATATGCGGAGTGAGTGGTATAGTAAAGAATATAAAAACCATTATCGCATAGCTGGCTTAAAACTCACACTCGATGGATCTCCACAAGGTAGAACTGCGTGGAGAACAATTCCTTACCTCATTCCACCTGATGGCCAGAAAGCTGGATACAAAGGTTATCCGGCAATACCAAATGATGCTGATGTTCAGAAAATTGTGGACACTGCATTCGCCAACAACTGGCAATTAAAAGCCCATTGCAATGCAGACGCATCTGCCGATCAATTTTTCAGAGCTGTGAATAAAGCTGCTGCTAAGTATGGCAATAATGACAGACGCAACATTTTAATTCATGGTCAATTGATCCGAATGGATCAATTGGATAGTTTAAAGAAATATGATATAGTAGGCTCTTTCTTTCCTATGCATACTTTTTATTGGGGTGATTGGTATAAAGAAATCATTGGACCTGAAAAAGCCCAACAAATAAGTCCAATAAATTCTGCTTTAAAAAAAGGAATAAGGGTAACCAGTCATACTGATGCTCCTGTTGCATTACCAAACCTGATGATGATTATGTGGACAACCGTAAACAGAATAAGCCGAAGCGGCACAGTGATGGGGCCTGATGAAAGGTTAACACCCTATCAAGCTTTAAAGTCCTTTACTATTTGGGGTGCTGAGCAATTTTTTGAAGAGAAAAATAAGGGCACACTGAGTTCAGGAAAACTGGCCGATATGGTAGTGTTGGATAAAAATCCATTAAAAGTAGATCCAATGACCCTAAAAGATATTAAAGTGATGGAAACAATAAAAGAAGGAAAGTCTATCTATAAAAAATAAAAAAATCTGATACATTTGGAGGGTAATAAAACCTCTACAGGTTTTTATGTAGCAGTTATGACTTTTAAAAGCCTTGATCAAGTATAAGATCCCAGGCCTAAGCTTAAAAATTCTACTCTTCCCACTTTGGTAATGAAAGGGCAATGTGACAATCAGAAATGGGGATTCACAAACGAATATTTAGTGCTTTTCCGAAATCACCAATTTGCTTTTATACCTGATGCCGGGCATTTTATTTCAGTTGAACAACCTGAATCTTATATAAAAGCAATAAAGGAATTTATAAGTAAAAAAATCTATTTCAAAATAAAGGAATGAAAAGTAATATTTTAGATGGTATTTTACACGAAGTACCTAATGATATTCAAAAAGCGTTGAAAAGGAATATTGATATTCTGGAGAAATGGAATAAACTTACTCCTATTCAGCGTAACGAATGGATTTGTTGGATTACGATTGTCAAAAAAACCGAAACAAGGCAAGAACATATAGATCGAATGTTGGATGAATTACAAGAAGGAAAAAGACAACCTTGTTGTTGGCCAGGTTGTCCGCATCGAAGACCCAATGCTCAAAAATGGTTTAAAAATTTGGAGAAATGAATCAGTTTTTAGTTTGCTTTATAGCTGGTGCAAGCATTTTGCTTGGTTTTTTACTTTTTTTTCACCCTTTGCAACAAAATGTAAAAGCCAATAAATGGCTTGGTTTATTTGTATTTACAATAGGCTTTGCATTTATTGGTTCATACTTATTCATTACAGAAATTACAGATTCAAATAATTTTCTGTTTAAGTGCACTAATACTGCACAATTTCTGTTGGCCCCAAGCTTTCTTTTGAGCGTTTTGAGTTTCACTAACCCAAACAATAAAATTGAGAAATTATACTGGATACATTTTGTACCATTTATTATATACGCTTTTGCAGAACATTTTTGGAATTACAATAAAGCAAGCATTTCTACTTATCCCATATTTACAATTGATAAGGACATACCGTTTTTAATAAGAAATTTATTGCCCATCATTATGTTGCCTTATTTAGTTTACGCTTATGTATTGCTAAAAAGGCATCAAGTTAATATGAAGCGAATAGTTTCTAACATGCATCAAGTTAATTTAGACTGGCTTATAAAATTTTTAAACATCATTTCTATTGTATTAGTTATTTGGCTGAACGATGCATTATTTGGGCTACCATATATTACAGAGGCTACAAATGTTATTTATGCCATTTGTGTTTTTTTCCTAGCCTATTATTCAATAAAGCAAAAAACAATTTTTGCTTTTAAACAAAAAGATATTGATGAAATTGTTGACTTATTTGAAAATGACTCTATTACAAATGCAACAAATGAATTACCCAAATATCAAACTGTTGATAAAGAGACAGTTACAATAGAAAAGCCCAAAACAAAGCGACTCAGCGAATCCCAAATGGAGAATTTATCTATTCATCTGACTGCCCTGATGGAAACGGAAAAGATGTATTTAGACAATGACTTGAACTTACCTACCATTGCCGAAAAATTGGGCATCGGTATTCATGAAGCCTCTTTTTTAATTAACGAAACTGCAGGAGACAACTTTTATAACTACATTAATAAGTTCAGGGTAGAAGAAGCCAAAAGGTTATTGGCCTCTGCAAAAATGGAGCAATTGAATATTTTAGGAATCGCTTTTGCCTCAGGTTTTAACTCAAAGACCACTTTTAATACCACTTTTAAGAAAATAGTGGGTATTTCCCCCTCCCAATTCAGTAAAGAACAAAAAATATAGTCCCAAATAGGTTCGATTGTATAAATCCGAACACTGACGGCTTATCCTAGCAATATTTTTGAGCATTCTTTAATCAAAACATTAAAAAATGCAGAAATTGAATTCTTTTTTGAAATATGCCTTCGTGGCTTTTTTCTGGGTAATATCCCTCTGTGCAAATGCCTGCACCATTTTTATGGCAAATGATGGTAAAAATGTCTGGATAGGAAATAATGAAGATGAATTACAAAATACCAGATACAGAATTTGGTTTTACCCTGCAAAGCATGACGAGTTTGGATACGCGATTTGGACGGATTTAAATATCAAACTATTTTCTTCCATTAATCTTAAAATGTTGGCATACTTAAATCCTCAGGGTGGTTTAAATGAGCACGGATTGTTTTTAGATTATACTGCAATTGATGAAATTCACATAGCAAAAGATGAAAAGAAGGAAGATAGAAAAAAACAAGTAGCTACTGATCTTTTAAAAAAGTGTAAATCAGTTGATGAAGCTTTGGCTTATTTGAGCAAATTCAACTTAATTAAACTAAATTCTGCTCAATTATTTATAGCCGATGCTACCGGTAATTATGCAACAGTTACAGGAGACTATGTAGTTAAAAAAAACAGTAATAATTTTGCATTAACTAACTACAGCATTAAAGATGACAAAAGAGAAGCCTGCCATAGAAGAGATGTAGTTACACAATACCTAAGTCAAAGTGCTAGTTTTCAGCTAAGTGATATTACCAATTTACTGGAAAAGTCATCGCAAAAATTTCCCTATAAATATACTACCAATGTATCAATGGCTGTAAACTTAAAAGCCGCTTCTATTAATTTATACTACAAACACGACTTTTCAACCGTTGCTACTTTGTCCTTACTAGATGAATTAAAAAAAGGAAAACATCATAAAGATATTGAAAGCTATTTTCCTGAAAATATAACGCCGACGCTGGAAAAAACCTATAAAAACAAAGGCATAAAAGCTACCGTTGAGCTGTATAATAACTTAAGAAGAACAAAGACAAATCAATACAATTTCAAAAATAATGATGCCCTTAATCTTGCAGTTAGTTGGATAGAGAAAGGGCAAACAAATGATGCAATAGAGCTATTAGTATGCTTAAATGAATTTGAGCCAAACAATACCGCTATTGAAACATGGTTGGGTATAGCAAATAAAAAAGTCAATAATGTTGAAATTAGCAATAGCTATTTTTCAAAAGTTTTAGCAAAAAAACCAGACGATTATTTAGCAACGCTCTGGGGTAAACAAGATAAGGGTAAGGTAACGTTTAAATTAACACAGTTTGAAGCTGCTGAACGTGTATGGCTGGTTGGAGATTTTACCAATGGAACAAAGAACCCTATTAAAATGCGAAAAGAAAATGGGTATTGGACTTGTGAGGCAACCCTACCAAAGGGAGAAGTAACTTATAGGTTTGTAGTTAACCACTCCTATTATGTTGATGGAATAAATGTCATGCACGTAGGTAAAGAAGAAAATACATTGTCGAAAATATATGTATGGTAACCTCAGAGTCAAAACAATAAATTCTAGCTAACTACCCCTTTTTGCTCCAACAGTTGAGATCTTTTAGGTTCTGGAACAGATTCGAAATCATAAGGACAATGTCTACATCCATGTCCGCAGCAATGGCCTTTATCTATATGGTATTTTTCAGTAAATACCATATAACCATTCTCATCATAATAAAAGTCTACTTTCTCAACTAGGTTCTTGCTCACTGAATAATGATTTTAATAAAATATCTTTTTCTTTAGGCAAGGATTTATTGATCTTGAAACAGATATAATGTACTCTGTTGCTTTGGGCAATATCCAAACCTTCGTAATGTGTTTTAATGGTTAGTTCAGGCTTTATTTCAGAAGAAGCATATACCTGATCTGTATGTTCTAACAATTCTAGTTCAAATAAGTTGAGTACAGTCAGGGTGAAATTGTATAACCTTGGACTATCTGTTTTTAAATGAACCAGTCCTCCTGGTTGCAATATTTGTTGATACAATCTCAGAAAATGAGGGTGAGTTAGCCTTTTTTTAGATCTGGAAGCCCTTAATTGTGGGTCAGGAAAAGTGATCCAAATTTCTGAAACTTCACCAGGTGTGAAATAGTCGGTGATCTTATCGATATGGGATCGGATAAAGGCGATATTTCCTAAACCTTCATCCAAAGCTGTTTTTGCCCCCCTCCAGATTCGATTCCCTTTAATATCTATTCCAATAAAATTCCTTTTGGGATACATTCTACCTAATCCAACTGCATATTCTCCTTTACCACAGGCCAATTCCAATGTAATAGGATGATTGTTATTAAACAATTCCGCCCATTTACCTTGCATACCGATTGGGTATTCTAGCACATTGGAGAACCCTTTAATTGCTTCAAAACGAATGAGTTTTTTCTGGCCCATGGCCGCGAAGATACAATTTGAATAATTATGGTACATTTGCAGAAGTGAAAAGAATTGTTTTGATATTATTAATCAGTATTTACACAACTGCCACTTTTGGCTTCGGTGTAAAACAGTTCTTTTGTTGTTATCAGCTTAAGTCAACGGTGATTGCATTTGCTTCTATTGAAGAAAAAAAATGTGGAATGGACGATAAGATGGACAACTGTTGCAAAACCAAGTATACTTATTGTAAAGTAAAAGACACTCATTTTGGCAAATCGTCTTTTAAAGGATTAGATAATAATTTCTATATTGTTTCTGTTCAACCAATTGTAGCTAGTCATTCGTTCACAGAACAAATTTTTGCTGCTGTTGCCTATAACAGCAACCCCCCACCTTTACATCGAGCAATTCCCATTTACAAGCTCGATTGCGTTTTTCTCATTTGATATTTCGCTAAAGAATTGAAGGCACTATTGTATAGCTGCCTGATTGTGTTTTGACAACAACGTCATCCTATTCATCATTATAAATTGTAAACAATGAAAAAAACAATCCTTCTATTATTGTCTGTATGCTTAAGCTTTGCTGCATTTTCACAGACCAACACACCAAAAGCAGATAGCAGTTATAGTTGCCCAATGCACCCTGATGTAAAAGGAACTGTAACTACCAAATGCAATAAATGCGGTATGGCTTTAACGCCAACTAAAACCTATGTATGCCCTATGCATTCAGATGTTACCAGTACAGATAAAAAAGCAAAGTGCACCAAATGTGGTATGGCACTTACAGAAGTGAAGGCTAAGAAGAATTAATCGAATGGTACAGGGAGCTGCCAATGCAACTTCCTGTACTTTATAATTGAATAGAAGATGAAAAAATTATTTATCGCTGTTTTTTGTTTGATAAGCTCCTTATTTAGTGTGCATGCGCAAACTGAAAAAGCAATACCAGATAGCACTATTACATTTAAAGTTTTTGGACTTTGCGAAATGTGTAAGGCAAGAATTGAAACTGCAGCAAAAGGCAGAGGAGTAAAATCAGCAGATTGGGATATAGAAAGCAAAATATTAACACTTCAATACATCCCATCTCAAGTTAGCAAAGAAAAAATTCAAAATAGAATTGTTGGTGCAGGACATGATTTAGAAAACAAAAAAGCCAAAGAAGCGGTTTATAGAGATCTTCCGCCCTGCTGTTTATATAGAGATTCTGTACAAGTGGAACATGGAACAGTTAACAGTAATCCTCAAATGCAAATAGTAAGAGGCATTATTGTAGAAGCCAGCAATAAAGGCAAGTTCAATCCATTATTCAATGCAAGTATTATTTGGATGGGTTCGAATAAAGGTGTTTTTACAGATAGTTTGGGTTATTTTGAAATTGAACATCCAGGAACAGAAAGCAATCTAGTGGTAAGTTATACAGGCTATAAATCAGATACTATTTCGGTAGCCAATGCCAGCGAAATAAAAGTAGTGATGACCAATAATCGACAATTAAAAGAAGTCATTGTAACCAATACACAGCGGTCTAGTTTTGTTGCAACTATGAGTACCATCAGAACCGAAACAATGACATCAAAAGAATTACTCAAAGCCGCCTGTTGCAATTTGAGTGAAAGTTTTGAAACCAATCCATCGGTAGATGTTTCTTATAATGATGCAGTAACAGGTTCTAAACAAATTCAGTTATTGGGATTGAGTGGAAATTATACCCAACTAACTGTAGAAAATTTACCGGGCCCAAGAGGCCTTGCCACGCCACTTGGATTGAATTCCATTGCAGGACCTTGGATTGAATCTATTCAACTAACCAAAGGTGTAGGTTCTGTTGCCAATGGCTTTGAAAGCATAGCAGGTCAAATTAATGTGGAACTAAAAAAGCCAGAGAACAGCGAAAAATTACTGGCCAATATATACATGAATGATTTTGGGAAAACAGATCTCAATCTGAACCTAAGTACTAAATTGAATAAGAAGTGGTCAACTGGTTTATTGTTACATGATAATTTTTTAAACAATAATACCATCGATTTTAATAAAGACGGATTTAGAGATTTACCTACTGGTAATCAATTCAGTGTTATAAACCGATATAAATTTGATAATGCCAATGGCTTATTGATTCAATTTGGTATTAAAGCGATGAAAGACAATAAAGTAGGCGGGCAAGTAGCATTTAATGAGGCGAAAGATAAAAATACTACCAATAATTATGGGCTTGGTATCAACACAGAACGTTACGAGGGATTTGCCAAAATTGGTTATGTATTTCCACAAAAAGTGTACAAGAGTATCGGCTTACAAATTGCTGCCATCAGTCATAATCAACAATCCTATTTTGGATTAACCAATTACAATGCAAAGCAGCAGAGTTTTTATAGTAACCTGATTTATCAATCAATCATTGGCACAACCATTCATAAATTTAGAACCGGAATAAGTTTTCAATACGATCAATACAACGAAGACTTTAAGCAAGCCAATTACCAAAGAACAGAGATAGTACCTGGTGGTTTTTTTGAATACACATTTACACCCAGCGATAAATTTGGCGCGGTTGCCGGAATAAGAATTGATCATAATAATTTATTTGGAACTTTTGTTACACCCAGAATCAACCTAAGATATGAACCCATTAAAGGAACCATTTTTAGATTCAGTGCAGGAAGAGGACAAAGAACAGCCAATATTTTTGCGGAGAATATGAGTGTTTTTGTAAGTGCAAGACAAGTGAATATTTTCAATGCCCAGCCAGGTAAAGCTTATGGGTTAAATCCGGAAATTGCCTGGAATAAAGGAATCAGCTTCGATCAAAAGTTCAGGTTATTCAATAGAGATGCTAGTTTTAGTTTGGATTTTTTCAGGAATGATTTTACCGATCAAGTGGTAGTTGATTTGGAAAATGCTCGTCAAGTAAAATTTTATAATCTCCAAGGGAAATCATATTCCAATAGTTTTCAGGCAGAAATAACAATCATACCAGCTACAAAATTAGAAACAAGAATAGCCTATCGCTATTTTGATGTAAACACTACTTATAGTGGTCAATTATTGGAACGACCATTCATTGCCAATAATCGTGCATTTATAAGCATCGACTATGCACTTAATAAATGGAAATTCGATTATACGATTACATATAATGGCCAAAAAAGAATCCCTAATACCAGCGCCAATCCAGTGAATTATCAATTAGAAAACATTTCACCCGCATTCATCAATATGGGTGCTCAAATAAGTAAGTCATTTGGTAAAAAGCATCCTATGGATTTTTATGTTGGCGCAGAAAATATTACCAATTTCTTTCAGCAAAACGCCATCATTGCAGCAGATCAACCATTTAATAATTTCTTTGATGCTTCTATGGTATGGGGACCAATTACCGGAAGAATGTTTTATGCAGGATGGAGATTTAAAATAAAATGATGATTACTCAGCAGATTTATGAATGCCAAAAGCTTTATACATTCTACCTCTGTCGAACATTTTTTCATTGTTAGCAATAAAAATAGTTGCCACGCCATTGCCAATAAAATTGGTGATGGCCCTGGCTTCAGACATAAAACGGTCTACTCCAAGCAATAAGGCCAATCCTTCTATAGGAATTACTTTGGTTGCTGTTAATGTAGAAGCCAAGATGATAAAACCGCTGCCAGTTACACCAGCTGCCCCTTTTGAAGTAACCATTAATATTCCAATGATGGTAAGAATTTGCTCCATGTTTAAGCTCACATCAAATACCTGCGCTAAAAACACAATGGCCATGGATAAATAAATAGAGGTTCCATCTAAGTTGAAAGAATAACCAGCAGGTACAACCAGACCAACCACAGATTTATGGCAACCCATATGTTCTAACTTTTCCATCAAAGAAGGCAATGCCGCTTCAGAAGAAGAAGTTCCAAGAACAATGAGTAATTCGTTTTTAATATATCCCAAAAATTTCCAGATACTGATTTTATAATAACGTAGAATGGCACCGAGCATTAAAAAAATAAACAATGCCATGGTGATATAAACACAGGCCATTAATTTACCCAAGGGTAATAAAGTAGCTACCCCGTATTTACCTATTGTAAATGCCATGCCTCCAAAAGCACCAATTGGAGCTAATTTCATTACCCAATGCAATCCCTTAAAAACATATTTAGATACCCAGTAGATTTTTTTCAGAACTACCTCTTTCTGAGGTAGTTTACTAATGATTATACCAGCAAGTATGGCAAACAATAAAACTTGAATAGTGATATTGTCTTTAAAAAATTGAATCCAGGAAATAGATATGGGGGCCCCACTATATTTTGAAATATCTCCTTTACTTACAGCACTTGTATTTACTCCAGCTCCTGGTTCTAATAAGAATCCTACACCAAGTCCTATAATTAAGGCTACAGTAGTAACAATTTCAAAATAGATCAAAGCCTTTCCTCCCACTTTGCCCACTTTTTTTAAATCACCCATTCCACAAATACCTGTTATAATGGTAACTAGAATAATTGGATTGATAAATAATTTAATGATATCAATAAAATATTTTCCCAATGGTTGCATGGCAACACCTGTAGCTGGAGAAAAATGCCCCAATAAAATACCAACTGTTATGGCAAACAATACCCAGAAGGTAAGGTTAGAAGCTATTTTTTTTACCATTAGATTATTTCTTAAAAAGGAAATTTATTGAATAGTTGCGTTTACTATGCCAACACAAAACTGAATTTCAGCTTCTGTTAACTGCATGATTCGAAAAGTTTCACCGTCTTTATCAAAATAATTGTACACTGTAGCATAATTTTTAGGCAATTTGCCTGTAATTTTTTTGATAAAATTCAATGCAATCAAGAATGTACCCAAAGCAGAAGGATGTGACCCATCTGAATGAAATAGATTCATAGAAGGCATTGTTTGTCTTGCTAATGCCCAGCTTGCACCAACAGGCACAACTGTTGCATTTTCGGACTTTCCTAATTCATTGTATACTTCATTGATTTTAGGTTGAGTTTCTGGTGTTTTCTCTCTGGCCCAAGTATTATATAAATAAGGCTTTGCTCCATTGGATTTGATATAGTCACAAAACAAATGTCCAAAAAACAGCAAACTATCTTTGTGCTCCAATGGCCACATACTATTGTCTTGAATTACAACAATATCAAACTTGTTCTTAGCAATAATTTGCTTTGACTTTAGACCTCTTGATCCATTCCAATGTTGTTCTAAAGTGGCAGAACCAATAGTAGATTTTTTACAAATAATCTTAGTATCCATACTATCAGTGATTAAACCGATCATCTGAGCCAAGTTATTATAGTAAACATAACTATTACCTACAAATAACACACGAACAGTATCTTTTTTTTCAGCAGCAATTCCCTGCTGGGCCAAGCCCAGCAATATGAACAAAGCAATAGCTTTTATGGAAATGAATTTATTCATTTTCATCTATTTTTTTGATTTTAATTATATGAAATGAACATAAAAGCAATTTGCATTGATGCTCATTTCATACTAAAGAATTTATTTACTGCATTAGAATCCAGGGTTCTGCACCATTTGAGGATTGTTTTGCACTTGAGTAACTGGTATAGGTAAAATTGTTCTTTGATAAAAAGTAGAAGTAGGTACCGTATACTGTATTAATCTCGAAGTTGCATTTCCGCCTGAACTGATTTTTACATAATTGGTTTGTGTTCTGTTTAAATCAAAAATTCGTTGACCTTCAAAAGCAAACTCTTTTCTTCTTTCAACAATAATACTGTCTAAATAAGCAGTTGCAGAAATACTTCCAGCTGGTGGTGTTCCAGTTAGCACAGCAGCATAAGGTCTAGTTGCAGATGCTGTATCTCTGGATTTTCTGATTAAATTGATATCAGTTAAAGATGAAGTTAAAAGTGATGCGTTATTGGTAGCAACAGCCAATCTTGCATTTGCCTCCCCTCTTACTAAATACATTTCAGCCAAACGCAATACTTTAATGTTTTCCATGTAAGTAGAAATATTGATATACTTCACTGGTAATGGAACATTGGTTTCTCCACCCAATGAATTCCTATTTCCCAATGCTATAAATTGTCTGCGTACATCAGTAGCAGCATATGCTTCATATAAACCTCTGAAAGTTGTTAATGTTGCACCAGTGCTTCTAGTATTCATAGAAGTCATAGTACCTAACATTTCGCCATACCCTTGTTGACTGCAGATATAAGCATAAGAATCTGTTCCAGGATTATCATTGGTATTATTGGCCACTTCAAATAAAGACTCTGCACTATTTTGTGTTCTAAAATCTTGCAACATAGAACCAAAACTGTACAAAGAATATCTTCCAGATGCAATCACCTGATTAGCTGCATCCACAGCTGTAGTCCAATCTTCTTTATAAATAGCTACTCTGGCTTTTAATGCCAATGTAGAAAAACGATTCAAACGAATTTTAAATAAAGTATTGTTAACCGATCCATTACTTAGAACATTACCAGTTGCTGGAAGGCGAGTGATTGCTTCGGTAATATCTTTATCAATTTGAGCATATACTTCTGCGGCTGTATTTCTAGGAGGATATACAACATCAACGATATTCGTTATAGGTTTAATTACCAATGGAACTCCTAAATGTGATCCATCAGAAGTAAACTTTAAAGGGCGAGCAAAAAATTTCACTAGGTCAAAATACACCAAAGCTCTTACCGCATATGCTTCTCCCACCAATTGATCAGCTTCTGCCTGCTCTAGCGGAGTAGCTACTTTTTTGATATTGGCTTCATTAGCAATAATTGCATTGGTATTACTAACAACCTGATACATTTGACTCCACATTCTACTTACGTTTGCATCAGTGGCTGTATGGGTCATGGTATTTATTCCTGTGTAACGATTACCTGTTCTAACACTTCTTGTAGCATTATCAGACAATATTTCTGGGATAACCATGGCATCTCTACCATAATAACTATACGATTGCATTAATGAATACAATCCATTAACAGCAGCTCTTGAAGTAGACATACTGTTGAATACGTCTTCTGTTAAAACACTTTGCTGTGGTTTTACATCTAGAAAATCTTTGCCGCAAGATGCCAATAAAAGCAAAGAAGAAATAGCAATTGTTGAATATATTTTTTTCATAAAAGAAATTTTATGCAATTAAAAATTGATATCTACGCCAAATAAAAATGTATTAAATACGGGTGGTCTTTGAGACATTGTTCCGTCAATACTTACTTCTGGATCGGTATTGAAACGCTTGTCTTTAACATAGGTATACAAATTTTGACCGCGTAAATACAAACGAACATTATTGATATTGTACTTAGCCAATAATGAAGAAGGCAAGTTATAAGACAAAGTAACATCTCTTAAACGGATATACGATCCATCATACAAGAAGCGACTGCTCTCAAAACTTCCTGATGAAGATTGAGTACCTAAGAATACAGGTTTAGGCACGTCTGTAATTTGACCTGGTGTTGTCCATCTTCTACCATATTCATACCTGCTCAAACCATTGCTTTGATCAGAGAATCCAAGGTTGGCATCTGTTTTCTGTAAGTAGCCAAAATCATCATAGATGGTATTTCCCCAAAATGCATAAATCTGAAAACTAAATTTGAAATTTTTGTAAGAAAAAGCATTGGTTAATCCACCATAAAATTTAGGCAAAGCACTACCATATTGCAAACGAGGCAATGCTGTAGTAAATGCATTGGTTGTAGTTTCTTTTGTTGCATCTCTAAACCAAAGTGCTTCTCCATTAGCAGGATTTACACCCGCGTAACCTCTTTGAAAATGAGTATAAAAATCATTTCCTACAGCTCTGGAATAGTTAGCATTTCCAACATATGCAGGATCAATTTCAGTGATTACATTTCTATTAGTAGTGATATTAAAATCAGTTACCCATTTAAATCCATCACGTGTTCTTGGCAAAATATTTACTGAAGAAACAGTTAATTCAACACCAGAATTTTTCATTGCTCCACTATTCACTGTTATATTAGTTACTCCATTAACACTTGGTATAGACTGACTGATTAACAATTGACTTGTTGTTCTGGTATACACTTCAAATGAACCAGAAATTCTTCCCTTAAACATAGAAAAGTCGATACCAACATTTATAGGGAAATTTTTCTCCCATGTAAGGTTGTCGTTTGCTAGTTGTGTTTGAGCTAATCCAGATTGCAAATTGTAATCGCTACCAGCACTGTATAATCCAAATGATTCAAAATTATCAATACCCTGATTACCAGTATATCCAATACTACCTCTTAATTTCACTTCATTCAACCAGTCAACATCATAGAACTTCTCGTTAGAAATATTCCAACCTGCTCCGATAGACCAAAATGTAGCTTTTCTGAAATTCTTAGCAAAACGAGAAGAAGCATCTTCTCTTACTGATCCAGAAATAAAATACAAATCTTTAAATGAATAATTTGCGTTTAAGAACTTACTAACTAATCTATTGGCAGTTCCTGTACCAGTTGTTAATGTAGGGCTAGATCCGCCAGCAGCAGTAGATGTACCTGGAGCAATTCCATTCACTGCAATATTTATATCTACATCAGATCTGCTTTGTGCTTCATAACCTGCAAAAGCTTCTAATTTATGATTGCTGCCAAATTCCGTTTTATATCGAACAATATTGGTGCTTACCCAGTTTGTAATGTCTTGTGTATAGTTTTCAATACTTCCACCAACAGCAACAATGGCATTTCCTACGTTTGGATTATATTGAATAGTACTAAATGCATGGTTAAAATCAATTGCATAAGAACCTTCAAAAGTTAAGCCCTTCATGATTTTATAATTCAATGAAGCGTTACCAGATATATTATAGGTTTTAGCATTACGATTAGTTAACTCAATTACGGCAACAGGATTGTATCCATTATTATACCCATATTCAAAAGACTGTCCATCGGATTTATAAACAGGCAACCAAGGAGCTAAACGATACATAGCCCTGATTGGATTCGCAAAAAATGAACCTCCTAAAAAGTTGCTGGTACGCTGGTAACTTCCACTAAATCCTCCTTTGAAAGAAAGTCTTTTTGATAATTCAGAAGTAACGTTAACTCTATAAGTTGCTTTATCATAATTAATTCCTTTCGTTGGTGCATCAGAATGATAATAACTTCCTGAAACAAAATAGGTAGATTTTTCATTCCCACCACTAGCATTCAAGTTGTATTGAGAATACTTACCTTGACGTAACACTTGATCAAACCAATCGGTATCAGTTGTTCTACTAATACTATTTGCATTTAATAAAGAGTCGTATGAACTTGCAGGGTTTCCTGCATTTACCCAACCTTCTCTGTAATATTGCAGGTATTGAGCAGTATTCAAGGTTTTCTGTTCTTCTCTTATAGTATTATTATTAACACCATTTTGGTAAGTGAAATTGATTTTAGACCTGCCATTTTTCCCTTTCTTGGTAGTAATCAAAACCACCCCATTGGCTGCTCTAGAACCATATAAAGAAGTTGCAGCAGCATCTTTTAAAATAGACATCGTTTCAACATCATTGGCATTTAAACCAGCAATGGTATTACTATTCATTCCAGATATATCACCACTTACAACAGGAATTCCATCAATTACATATAATGGCGCAGAACCAGCATTAATCGAACCAATACCTCTTACTCGGATATTTGGAACGCCTCCTGGTTGACCACTTGCATTGGTTGACTGCACACCCGCAATATTTCCTTGAATACTTTCTTGGACAGAAGCATTTGGCGCACTTTCAATAATTGCGTTTTTGACTGTTCCAACAGCACCTGTGAAAGAACTACGTTTTTGATTGGAATAAGCTAAAACCAAGACTTCTGAAAGATTATTTTCAGCATCCTGCATTTTAACGATTGTCATTTTAGGATCAAAAACGGAAACATTTTGAGAAATGAGATCAACTCTTGAGAACTGAAGCGCATCCCCTTTCTTTACTTTAATAGTAAAAGAACCGTCTTCAGTTGAGATTGTACCTCCTTTAGCTTTGAGCACTTTTACCGAAACATTGGACAAAGGTTGGTTATCCTTAATGGATATTACCTTTCCTGTAACAGTAATTAAATCATTTCCAGCATTGGAATTGGTGTTTTGTGCAATGATTGAATTGGATAGCAATAAGATTGCCACCCCGAACATTGCCATTAAACCATGGATGTTTTTTTTCATATAGCAGTAGTTATAGCTTTAAAATAGCTTGCTTGAACTTAATTCAAGGGCCAAAGTAGTCAACATAACTATCAAGGGCAGATTTTGTTCTTTCTAAAGGGTTTTCAAATAATTTTTGTAATTTCCGAAATGATTTCAGTGTTTCCGAAATTTGCTATGCATTGATTTACAGTCAATTAGAAAAATTATGCTAAAAAAAGGCAAAGAAGAAATTATTTACTTATTGAACAAAGCCATCGAAAAATTTCAGCAGGAGACTGGAAAATCGATTGTTCAAAATACGAATCGGAAGAATTACGAGGAACTGGCTATTGCTTTAAGTGAAATCAGTAATCGATTGCCAGAAACAGCTGAAGAATTTGGTCATATTCCATACGAAACCGATCCACAGAAAGACAAAGCGGCTTTCCCTTTTAGAAAATACGATATTACCGGAGGCCAAATTAAAGATGCATTAATGGGTTTAGTTGCCAACCCAAGGCCTTTTTTAATTGATACTTGTTATGTGTATTTATATAAGATGGGGCGACAAGCTTTTGAATTAAACCCAATTGACCCTTCTCTAATTGCAACTGAGGAAAGCAATGGCAGTTCCAAAGACAGTTATTCGATTATCACCGAAAATCAGCAACTAAAATTACGTTTAGCGGCACTGAAAAAAGAAACGGAACAATCCATTTTCCAGCGACTGAAGTTTTACCGGATGATTTTCATACCGCTTTGTATGCTATTTCTGGGGACCAGCATATATTACTGGAATATCAATAATGCCACTACTCAAAAGTGGAAAACCATTCAAGAAGACTTTAATTTATTGCCTTACCAAGTAACTCAACCAGAGATCGATAGCTTGGAAGGAATTTGGTTATGTTATACCAGCTCTCCTCAAGCAAGATTATCAGATCCCAACCGATATCACAAAGTAGTAGCCAATTTAGTAGACATCAAATACAAAGGAGGATACTTCACTTATCACCGATATGGTGCCAGTTTCAATCATATCGGATATGTTCAATTTGAATCCCCAAAAATTTTGTCAATTCATTCAAGAATAATGAATACAGATCATAAAATTGAATATCCTCGGCACAGTCTAATGAGTCTGGATATCAATCATAATTATTTAGACGCAATATCTGCTTCCTGGAATTTTGATGCAGGTGCAAATAATAGGATTATAGGTATAAGAGAAGTGTACCAAAAACTAGGAAAGGGTGGTCGTATTGAAGAAGTGATCAATACTCCAGCCAATGCAAGTTGTCAATGTAAAATCATCCGCTGGCATCAGGGCAATCAACCTATTCAAACCTTCTATTTAAAGAATATGGTCTTGGATTCTTTGAACAATCCAGTTTTAATGGATTTGATCAATGAAAGAAGTATTTTATTAAAAGACCCCGAACCTGGAGTAGTGAAAGAAAAGAATCAATAGGAATAAAAAAGCCCCGTTGATTACTCAACGAGGCTAAAAGCTGTAGGGGGAGGGATCGAACCTCCACGAGGCAGTTAGCAGAAGCACAAAGTTCAGTGGTCGACCCTGGTCGCTCAAGTATTGCTACTCTTGCGGCTCTATGCTAAGTTTGTCCTGTTATCCTCACCCCCGAGACAAGAGGGTATGTCTGCCAAAAATTTCATCACCCCACAGTATAAAGAACGATTGTTTGTATTAATGCTTACTTTGATAAAACAAAATTACAGTAAAAAGGATATTAGTTAATCATTTTTCAATAAATAATTTAATAATATAGATAATGTTCAATATATTTGAATATTAATTGAATATTATCTAATTAAACACTTAAATATGTCAGGTAAATTGAATCTCGACAAATTGGATTTTCAAATAATCCAGGAAATGATGGAAGATGCAGAAATATCTTATGCCGATCTGGGAAAGAAATTATTTGTATCCGGAGGCACCATCCATGTTCGCATTAAAAAACTAGAAGAACTAAAAGTAGTTAAAGGTAAAAAATTATCGGTAGATCTCAAATCTTTGGGTTACGATGTAATCGCTTTTATCGGTATTTATCTGGAAAAAAGTTCTTTATATGATTCCGTTGCGAAAGAACTAAAAAAGGTTCAACAAATCGTTCGACTGAATTATACTACGGGCAATTATAGCATGTTTGCAGAAATAGTATGTAAAGACATTCAAGAATTGCGCTTTGTACTACATGATGAATTGCAAAAAATCAAAGGCATTGAAAGAACGGAAACATTTATTTCCTTAGAAGAAAGTTTAGACAGAAATGTAGTTGTAGCTCCAATTTAAAATCGATCCTATGGAATCAACATTTAACCTAATAGACCTTGTTCAATTGCTAAAATCAAAATGGCGTGTACTATTAAGCTTTACCCTATTATCAGCAATGCTTGCTGCCATAATAGTTTTTATAATGACACCTCAATACAAATCGAGTACAACCTTGTTAGCAGGCAATCCACAATTATCTGATAAAGCCAGGCTCTTCAATCAGCAAATCAAAGATTTATACACCAATTTTGGATCAGGAGACGATTTGGATAGAATACAAGCTTTTGCAGAAATGGATAATACATTGCTAGAGGTAGTACATAAAAATGAATTGATTGCTTATTTTGATTTACCCAAATCCGATTCCACTTCAGGTTTTAAAGCAACCGAATTACTTCGAAAAAAATTGCATTTTATTAAAACTGATAAAGACCAATTAATTATCAGTTGTTTAAGTACAAACAAAAATTTATCAGCAAAAATTGTAAATGATATTGCTGAAGTTGCGGAATTATCATTGCGTAAAATGATACAAGAAAACAACCAACAGATCATTCATCAATTAGATAGTACTGTTATTATATTAAAAGAAAAATACAATCAGATAGCAAAAAACAATACTTCGAATGATGCTGCTAGCAAAAGATTAAATGGGGCTGAATTGGAAACAATTATCGATCAATTAGATCAAACTCAAAAAGCCAGTCAGGAATTTAGGATCGCTTCTGAAACGATGCCTCATTTTATTCAAGTGATGGAAAAAGGAATTCCTGCCAGTGAAATCAATTGGCCAAATAAACCTTTGATCATTACCGTAGCAGCTTTATTGGGATTGGTTTTTAGCGCAATAGTGATTTTAAGTAAGCACCAAATGAAGCAAATTTAAAATGTTCTTTCTGCGCCAATATCGATTATTGGATTTAATTAGCTACCTGTTGTTTTTTATTGCAGGAGGATTGGCTATTTGGTTTAGCCAACTTTGGTATTTATGCATTCCATTTGCATGGGCTTTATACCCTGTGGTTTCCAATTTTATTATTATCAAAACAAAACAAGTTTTTTGGATTTTATTAGTACTCATTCCTTTATCAACAGAATTAAACCTTAGCCCTACACTTAGTCTTGATTTTCCGATTGAAATAATTTTATTAATAATTACAACAATTGCTGTAGCGAAACTTTTTCATCAGCCAGATATTTTCAATGATACTTTACGCTCACCCCTCCTATTGCTAGTAGTATTGCACCTTTTATGGATTTTGGTTTGTAGTTTTTTTTCTACAACACCCCTATTATCGATTAAATATTTTTTAGCAAAAATCTGGTACATCATTCCTTTTTTGATGATCACCCCAATTGCATTAAAAAATTACACCGACTGGAAAAAACTAGTGCTATGTTTATGTATTCCCATGAGTGTTTTAATTGTACAAATATTGTTCAGGCAAAGTTTGTATGGTTTTGAATTTGGCGCCATTAAAAAAGCCATGTTCCCTTTTTTTAGGAATCATGTAAACTATTCTGCTTTGCTAGTTTGTTTAATTCCCATTGGATGGATCATTTGGAAATTCACCCCATCGAATACATTCCATAAAAAACTCAGTAAATCGCTATTAATTATTGCAGTAATCGCATTATTATTTGCTTATTCAAGGGGTGCATGGCTGGCCATGATCATTGGCCTTTTAAGCATCTTCATTTTCAGGAAAAACTGGATGGGTAAAGCAATCATTGTTTCGATCATATTAATTGGTGTTATTATCAGCACGCTCTCCTATCAAAAAAATTATATCGCTTTTGCACCCAACCATGATCAAACCATTTTTCATGAGAATTTTGGAGAACATTTATCTGCAACCATCAACAGAAAAGACATCTCCAATGCCGAACGATTTCATCGATGGGTTGCTGCTGCAAGAATGATTGCTGAAAAACCAATTATTGGCTTTGGACCCAATAGCTTTTACCATCAATACCAACCGTTTACTGTAAGTGCATTTAAAACCTGGGTAAGTAATAACCCAGAACATTCCACCGTTCACAATTACTTTTTATTGATTACCATAGAACAAGGAATTATTGGATTGATATTATTTATTTCCCTTTTCATTTACATGCTCTTAGCAGCTCAATATCTTTACCATCAATTCCAAAGTGAACTATATAGAACCATATCACTGGTTATAGGTATTGTTTTAGTAATGATTGGAGTGATAAATTGTGCAAGTGATATGATTGAGACCGATAAAATCGGGAGTGTTTTTTGGCTCTGCGGAGGCGCATTGATTGCACTAAAAAATCAATTAAAGGTAGAATTAAGGTCAATCAGCTAGTTATAAGCAACAAATACTCGTGCATGAGTATCTACATGGTAGTCAATTAATAAATCCAATCACTGCATTAAACTTATTGCAGAATTATAAGTCTAATACCTAAACCAATGTTTTATGAAGAAGTTTCTACTCTTTACAGTTTCATTATTGGCATTATTACCATTATTGATTTATGCTTTCTTCCCAGATAATCCACCCGCAGAAATCCATAAACACTTCTAATTACTTTACTGTTCTGCCTTTCCATTGATAAGTGCCAAATTTGCCTAACCAGCCTGCTACAACAGTGTAGACCATATGAAAAGGTTGCATGAATGGAAATAACCATAAAGTTGACCCTAGCTTGAAAAATTGAGCAACAGGATACAAAAAAATCATTTCAACGATCGTCTTGAGCAATAAGATATAAGCGATGCCAGGATAAATTCCCTTCAGAAAAATTCCTGCTATCAATCCCAGTAATAATCCTGCATTAAAAATATATACCAACACTAATACCCAAAAAATGGTGCGCTCCGAATAACTATCTGCCTTGCTAGCCCACCTGATCCGTTGATTAAAAAAACTTTTCCAATCTGGCATAGGGGCAGTAGTAACAATCATTTCATCGCTAAACAAAAAACCTAATTGGCCAGGAAACTCTTTCTTGATTTTATACATCAAGAACATATCATCGCCACTAGCCAACTGATCAATTCCCTTAAACTGGCCTACGGCATAAAAAGCTTTTTTACTATACGCCAAATTAGCTCCATTGCACATACTATGAAAACCAGCTGCAACGGCAGCAGCAGTTATACCCTGTAAACTCATGAAATCTAATAACTGAAATAAACCCAGCCAAGTTTTCGTATTTGAAAACATTACAGGTGCCGCAACAAAAACAGGATCTTTCTCCTGAATGAACTGATCAAAATTCAGCAACCAATTAGGCAATACAGCACAATCCGCATCAGTGGTAATAATCCATTCACCCTTGGTTTCAGCTACTGCAATTTCGATAGCTCTCTTTTTATATGCATTGATATTTCCTGTAACATGATCAGATAGATTGATCAATCGCAAAGATGAAAAAGAAGATTTCATCATTTCTACTATCGCGCCAGTTTCATCGGTTGAATGATCGTTCACCACAATTACTTCAAATAAATCGGAAGGATAGTTTTGAGCTTGAATTTTTTTTAAACAGTCTTCGATGAAAATCGCTTCATTTCTTGCAGGAATAATGATGCTAAAAAATGTTTGTGCAGCCTGTTTTTGAACTGGCACATATTTTTTTAATTGAAGAAACCAGTAATGATATATACCAATCAATACACAATAGGCCAATCCTATACATGCAAGTAGATAAATAAAATAGTTGATCATGAGCAGCAAAGAAAACCATTATTGGTTAAAAATAATCGGCAATTATGCTTGCATACTTTTTTTGTAACAATTGATGTCCGGCATTTATTTCATACACTTTCACTAATTCTTTCAGGTCTTTACTAAAATGGGTACCTCGTTTTGTAAGAATGATTCGATCATATTTACCGAAAATCAACTGTAATGGTACATTATGGTCTTTAATCAATGATTTCAATAAGGCTAAACTGGGCCTGAAACGTCTAGTGGTAGTCCATATTTTATACAATTCAGCACGTTCTTTTGGATCATCTAAATAGTAATGAACAAATTTACTGATGCTGGGATTGAGTAATTTCAAGGACCTGGCTATTTTAATTAGTTGAAATAACCATTGAGGATTTTCCATAGTGTTTTTAAAAATCCAATTGCCTACACTTGTTTTTGTAGTGAACCATTGCCATTTATTTTGATGCAATCCGTCTGGCGCCACTAAAACCATAGATTGTATACGATCTGGCATCAGTTCGAATAATCTTAATGCAATTCTTCCCCCCATACTATAGGCCAAAAAAGTCACCCTAGATTGAGTATTACCTGTTATTGAGTTGATGAATTGAATTAATAAAAGGGGTTCTAGCAACAAAGGTCCATTCCACTCGGTTTTACCATGAAAGGGAATGTCTATAGCAATCAAAGTATGGGTTTCGCCCAGAAATGGTTCGAATAAAGCAAAACTCTCTCCAGATTCTCCATATCCATGAAAACAGAAAATCCAGTTAGGGCCTGATCCATATCGATTATAATGAAACAGAGATCCTTCCAATTTAATAAACTGACTATTCATGCTACTTGGCTAAATTTTACCAATAAATTCTTGGTAATGTCAAAGAAACGAACTTATTTTGAAATTAGTTGCATAACTAACTATATGTCAAACAACCATTTTAGACGAGGAGAATTATACAGTGTCATCAACGGAATGGCTTCAACCGCTGTGGCAAGGCGTTTGCAGAAGAATTTCCGCAATGCAGGACTGGAAATAACGATTGAACAGTGGAGTGTTTTGTACCATTTATGGAAAGAAGACAAACTGAGTCAGCAGGAATTGTGCAATCGAACTTTTAGAGACAAGCCAAGTATTACCCGACTTATAGACAATTTGGAAAAGCAAAAGTTAGTCAAAAGGATTGCCTCTCCTACAGATAGAAGAATCAATTTAGTTGAATTGACCGATGCGGCCCTGGAATTGCAACATATCACCATTGATTTGGCCAATCAAACTATGGCAGAAGCCTTGGTAGGTGTAGATAAGCATGAGATTGAAGTAGTAAAATCAGTTTTTCAGCGCGTGTATGATAACCTTACTTTAGGAATCCTCGAAGTATAATCTTAACCAATAACTTAATAACTAAACAATGGAAACCACCAAAAATGCAACAGCCCTTCAAGGCGGCGAGTGGATTATCAAAGAAAGTAATCCATATGAAACCTTCATACCAGAAGATTTCAATGAAGAACAAACCATGGTAATGGATATGTGTGAGCAGTTTCTGCAAACAGAGATCCTTCCCATTTTAGATCGTATTGATAAAATGGAACCAGGCTTGATGCCATCTTTGATGGAGAAAGCCGGTGAGCAAGGTTTGCTCTCTACTTCTTTCCCGGAAGCCTATGGCGGTTTAGGTAAAGATTTTATTACTTCAACTATTGTTAACCAGGGATTGGGCGGTGGATTCTCTTTTTCAGTAGCTGTTGCAGCGCATACTGGAATTGGTTCTTTACCCATTTTGTATTTTGGTACAGAAGAACAGAAATTAAAATATATCCCCAAATTAGCGAGCGGAGAATGGAAGGGCGCTTATGGTTTAACAGAACCTAATAGTGGTAGTGATGCTTTAGGTGCAAAAACAGTTGCCAAATTAAGCGATGATGGAAAGCATTATATCTTGAATGGTCAAAAATGCTGGATCACCAATGGTGGTTTTGCAGATGTGTATACTGTATTTGCTAAAATTGACGGCGATAAATTCACTGGATTTATTGTAGAACGAGGTACAGAAGGATTTACACAGGGGCCTGAAGAACACAAAATGGGAATCAAAGGTTCTTCAACTGTTCAATTGTATTTCCAGGATTGTAAAGTACCGGTTGAAAATGTATTAGGTGAAATTGGAAAGGGTCACATCATTGCATTTAATATCCTCAACATTGGTCGTCTAAAATTATGTGCTGCAACATTGGGAGGAGCAAAAAAAGCAACAGATACTTCCATCCAATATGCCATTGCTCGCGAACAGTTTAAAATATCTATTTCAAAATTTGGTGCGATCAAACACAAAATGGCTGAAATGGCTATCAGAATGTGGGTATGCGAGTCTGCACTTTATCGTTCTGCAAAATGGATTGATGATAAAGAACATGAATTGGCTGCTAGCGGAAAATCATTTGCGGAGTCTTTATTAGGTGCAGCAGAGGAATATGCTATTGAGTGCGCCATCTTAAAAGTATATGGCAGTGAGGTACTAGATTTTGTAGTGGATGAAGGCGTGCAAATACATGGTGGTAATGGTTTTAGCGATGAATATCAAATTTCAAAAGCGTATAGAGATAGTAGAATCAATCGTATTTATGAAGGCACGAATGAAATCAATCGTTTATTAACGGTAGATATGGTATTGAAGCGTGCAATGAAAGGCAAACTCGATTTGATGGGACCAGCCATGGCGGTTCAAAAAGAATTGATGAGCATTCCGGATTTTGGCGGAGAAGAAGAAGGTGTTTATGCAAAAGAATTAAAAGCAATTGCTAACTTTAAGAAAGCAATCTTAATGGTTGCAGGTGCTGCTGTTCAAAAACTGATGATGCAATTAGATAAGGAGCAAGAAATTTTGATGAATATTGCTGACATGTCTATCGAAGTATTTCATGCAGAAAGTGCCTTATTGCGTGTGATGAAACTGGCTAACACTAAAGGAGAAGCAGCAATCGGTATTCAAACAGATATCATGAAAACCTATTTGTATGACGCAGCTGACAGAATTAATAAAGCAGGCAAAGATGCATTGAATAGTTTTGCTGATGGAGATGAATTAAGAATGATGCATATTGGTTTAAAACGCTTTACAAAAGTAGAGCCTTTCAATACCAAAGATGCTCGCAGAAGAATAGCAGATCAATTAATAGCAGACAACGGCTATAAATTGTAATAAATACAAGAAATCCCCCCGACCCCGTACAGAATATCGTGCGGGGTTTTTTGTTACTAGCCTACAAATAAATACCTTCAAGCAATGAAACAATTAATCATTGCGGCTTTAGTCCTTATTGCAAATTTTTGTTCGGCTCAAAACAATATTGGCAGTGCAGTTTATTATGGAAGAACAACGGGCAAGTTACCTGCATTGTCTTATGGAATGGGAGAAGACCGTTTAGGAGGCGCCAAGATGGGCTATATAGACACCAATGTGTTGTTGAAAATCATAGATTCTACAAAAGACATGTATACTATTCAATTATCCAAATGGCATACAGCGCTTTTAGAAAAAGCTTTTGTAAAACCGGATTCAGCATCGCCTAATAAAAAACCATTTTACTTAACTGGTTCCTTTATATCAAAAGGAGATTCTTTGTTTGATTATGTAAATATTAATCTGGACGAAAAATTACCATATAAATCTTGGATGGAAATTAATCCGAGTAAAATAATGGTGGATATTTATGGAGTTCAAAGTAATACCAATTGGATTACTCAACTTAGTACATTAAAAGAAGTAAAAAACGTTTATTACAATCAGATAGAAGACGATGTATTTAGGGTAACCATCGAACTTAAACATGCGCAACATTGGGGATATAATATCAGCTACAAAGGAAAAATTTTAAGTGTAAGAATCAAACGCCAACCAACAAACTTAGATATTCGTAAAATGACCATTGCTATTGATGCTGGCCATGGTGGAACCAATACTGGCGCTTCAGGAATCAAACTAAAAGCATCTGAAAAAGAACAAACCTTGCTCTTTGCAAAAGCCTTAGAAAAATCATTGAAGAAAATAGGCGTTAAAAATATCATTATGACACGCCAAACAGATACCAGTTTTGATAATAAGGATCGGGTGCTTTGGCTGCAGGAAAAAAATCCTGATTTGGAAATCTCCTTACACTTAAACTCTAGTGTAAAAGAAACAGTGAAAGGTGTGAGTACCTATTATAAACATATTGGATTCCGACCATTAACTACAACCATTTTAAAAAGAATGCTCGAATTAAAATTGGATGAGTTTGGCAATATTGGTCATTTCAATTTTGCATTAAACGCACCAACTGATTTTCCTAATTGTTTGGTAGAAATTGCATTCTTGAGTAATGAAGAAGATGAGAAGCGCATTGTAAAACCCAGTTTTCACACGCAGGTTGCGGGGAAAATTCAAATGGGAATTACAGATTGGCTAAAGGGAATTAAGAATTAGGAGATAAGAGATATGAGATAAGAGATATGAGATAAGAGATATGAGATAGAAGTTATGGGCGGATTTCTACGCGAGTTCCTACTGGCAATAAGTTAAATAACTCTTGTATGTATTGGTTCTTGGTGCTTACACAACCTTCCGTCCAGCTTCGGTATTGATCAATAGCATAATCTTCATGTGGCCAGGTTCCGTGTATACCTATCTCTCCACCAATTTTTGCATTGGCAGGAATCAACCCATCTGCTTTTCGTTGATTGAATTTATTAATGCTTTCCTGATTGGGATAATCGATGGAAATAAAACGATTCCATTTTTCGTGTTTTCTTTTGCTAGTAATATGAAAAACTCCTTCAGGTGTTTTGCGATCGCCCTGCATCATTTTATCTCCCAAATCTTTATTGCCAAATACTACTGGATAAGAAGCCATCCACTCTCCTGTTGAATCATACACTTTCAATTCATATTCGCTTTTTATAATATAGACCGAATAAGTGTCCTTATCGGCAGTGAATGGATTAATGGTATGATGTTTCTTAAAAGAAGTATTGAGCAATACTCCTCCAATTAATAGAAACCAATTAAATGCCCATTTCATGACCAGGATTTTAATAATTAACGAAAAGTACAAAATTTCATTGTAGCCATCTGTTAATTTTCTGGCAAAAAAAACGCTCCCTAGAAAAGGAGCGTATATATTACATGAGAAAAAGAAAGCATTTTACCAGTTGCTAAAGCGAATACCTACAGCATACGGATATTGCTCAACACGGGTAACATCTTTTTGTAATCTGTTCAAACTATAAGAACCGTATAGTCTTACTGGTCCAATGCCTAATTCAGCAATGGTAGCCAATCTCCAAGGTTCCATCTCGAAATTTCCGTTTACTTTTTGTTTACCTCTCTCGCCACTCACTTGTTTATTTCTGCTTTCCAATAAATATCCCGCACTCATACCAACACTCAAACTAAATCCTTTTCTGCTATCAGGTGTTGGATTGAAATTGATCATCATCGGAACGGTTAAATAGCCAGCGAATAATTTATTTTTACTAAAGCTGATTGAGTCGTTGTGTACAAATGGTTGAGGATCTTTTCTATAGCTGATTCTAGTATCATATCGAATATTATACATTTCATACCCTAAGCCATATTTGAGGTTCAATACATGTTTACTGATATTGAGTTTTTGCATAAACAACCAAATATTTACATTGCTTGTTTTTCCTGTATTCAATCGATAACTATTTTGATTTACAGGACCATCTGCTGGTCTTAGTGTTTTAAAATAAGGCCCTGCTTGTGCTGCAGTATAATTGGTATT
The DNA here is from genome assembly GCA_037129425.1 of Sphingobacteriia bacterium. Taxonomy (GTDB): domain Bacteria; phylum Bacteroidota; class Bacteroidia; order Chitinophagales; family Chitinophagaceae; genus Sediminibacterium. The sequence goes on along the minus strand of JBAXUV010000002.1, from coordinate 114,530 downwards.
ATCCCGAATATTGGCAAAACCTAAATCGAAAATCCACCAATTGGTACTGATATTCTTTTTCTTTGCGGGCCTACGCTCTATCTTATAAGTAATATTTACATCATTCTTATTAGAACTATAGGTTTTTTCATTGCCATTATTCTTTTTGATAATTACAAAATTACCAACTCTAACGGTGTCAGTTGACTTAGCCGTGCTATCTGTTTGGGCAATACTAGTTCCTGCAGCAAGTAACACTGCAAACATGCATACGATTTGTTTCATGGTATTATTTATTAGTGACTATTTTATCTTCGTCTTGTTTAGATTTAGAACGAAATATGGTTCCTGCTTTGCGAATGATTCCGCGTAATTTATCTTTATTAATTTCCAATGCACCTACATATAAACTTTTATTGGATTCATCGGTATCCAATTCTCTGTACACTGCTTGTTTGATCAAATTATTGGGCTGTTCATCTTCAGTAACTGTTGCTTGTGCTAAAAGGCTGTTCTTTATTGGATTACCACCTACTTGAAAATTGTTAGCAATTGGCTCTATTGTAGCATTGGTGCTTGCAGTAAGTTCCTCTTCTCTTTTTTCTGTAATTGATGAGCCCATTTTTTCAGTTACTGTACTATTTGCTAAAGTGTTTTCTTGAGCACCCGAATTAAAATCAATTGTTTGGTTTTGTTTTTTTCCGATTCTTGAGTTATTAGCTGCAATCAATTTGTTTGATTGTATTTCATCAATTGATTGACTATTATTATCTAAGGCTACAGGATTGCGCTTGTTTGTATTGACTGTAGAATTATTTGCATTAATTGTAGAAGCCAGTACTTGCTTAGTTTGATTGCTTGATGAACCAGGTGTAATCATCCATAAAGAAAAAATCAATCCAATTAATGCTGCTGCCACTGCTATTCTACGCCATTGCATATAAATAACTGGCTTTTCTTTTTCTTCTTTTTTATAAAGTACTTCTTTATTGGCAAAAACAATTGGCTCAGGTGTCAATTTGGATTGCTTCAGCAACATAAACTCGGCTTGCAATTCAGGATGTTGCAATACAAATAACTCAACATCGGCTTTATCTTTTGCACTTAATTCATTATCTATATACAATAAAAAATAGGTTTCATAGCTGCTCATAGATAAAGCAGGATATTCAACTTTTAATAAACTTTCTTTATTGGTAAAAACAATGGATTCATCCAAGGGCAATTTGGTTTCTTGCAATGCAGCCAATTCTTCCGCCAGATCAGGATTTTCTGTGATAAACCGTTCAACCATATCTTCCTCTAGACTAGACAGTTCCCCATCTACCCAAAGCAGAAAAAATGTTTCGTAATTATGACGGTTTATTTCCATGTTCTTGTTATACGTTTTCGCGGTTAACTAAATAATTTTTCAAGGTTAACCTGGCCCTGTGCAAGTATACTTTTACTTGACTTTCATTCAAACTCATGATTTTTCCAATCTCTTCATAACTATACCCTTCGTAATCCTTCAGCATCACCAAACTTTTTTGAGTTTCATTTAAACGATTCAACGCCTGCATCAAAGTTTTCTTTAAACTGTCATCCTGCTGGTATTGTGTTCTGTTGTCATCCGAAAAATCATCTTTTAATTGCACTCTTTTGTGTTTTCTGATATGATCAATCATCTGATTATACCCTACAGTAAACAAAAAAGATTTGGCTTTATCCGTTTCTACTGTTTCTCTATTTCTCCATAATTTCTCAAAAGCCGATTGAACAATATCACGCGCGTCTTCTTCGTGTCGAAGATTCTTAACAATAAACCGAAATAAATGATCGGAATGATTGTTTACGCATTGATTATATTGGCTCTCAGTCATTAACAGCAGTTACTAATGGTTGAATGTTGAACACCTATAATACGGTTCAGGAAAGACTTTGTTACAAAATTTGTAAAAAAAGATGAAATAATTAGAAACCAGCCACTTTAACTAAATAGAAAAGTGTCCCGGAGATGAAGAAAAACACCAATAATGAGCCATAAAATACCCGGCTACCTTTTCTGGAAATGGCTTCTTGAGTGGCAATATCCTTTGAAATAAACTCATTAATGGTTTCTAAAAAATATTGCTTACCTCCAAAAGCAGCAAAAGCAATTAAATAAACCATAGCAAGAATCATAATGATGCCTACCCTACCTGCTACTTCCCAATAATGTAGCTCATTGAGTATATAATAGATATCGTTTCGGCCATTATTTAATAAAAAGTAGATGATATATAGGCCACAGGCACTTAGAACATTGGCAATTAACATAATACCAATCATGTGTACCCCATTGGATTTTACCCTTACCATTTGAGTTTGGGCTCGGGCAACTGTATAGTCATTACAAATAATGCACTTAAAAACATTCATATTAATACATCCTAAAAAATGAGACAAAGAATTAGTTGTCTAGATTTTTCATGAGGTTTGGACTTCTTAACAACGTTAAAAATACATGAATTATTGGCTTATTAAAATATTTAATAATTGATCACTTGCTCACTAATGGTAGCTGGTATTTCCCTCCAATCGTACTGTTGGTTCCTTAATTGGGGCTCAAAACCGGCTTCTCTGATAGCGTCTTGGATGGTTTTATATGTGAATCTATGTGGAGCCCCTGCCGCACTTACCACATTTTCTTCAATCATAATACTACCAAAATCATTTGCTCCAGCATGTAAACAAATCTGAGCAGTTTGTTTACCTACGGTTAACCAACTGGCCTGTATATTTTTAATATTGGGCAACATGATTCTGCTAATGGCAATCATTCTGATATATTCATCAGGAGTAGTTAGGTTATGCACTCCCCTGATTTTGGTCAACAAAGTATCTACATCCTGAAAAGTCCATGGAATAAAGGCGAGGAATCCTTTAGCATTGGCAGGTTTCATTGCCTGAACTTCGCGAATACGAATCAAATGAATAAATCTTTCTTCAAGTGTTTCTACATGTCCAAACATCATGGTGGCACTAGTAGTAATATTCAGTTTATGGGCTTCATGCATCACAGCCAACCATTCATCTGCCCCACATTTACCTTTTGAAATCAATCGACGAACCCGATCCACTAAAATTTCCGCGCCCGCACCTGGCAATGAATCCAAGCCTGCTTCCTGCAAAGTTTTTAATACATCGTGATGACTCATTTTCTCCAACTTAGCAATATGGGCAATTTCAGGTGGCCCCAATGCATGGAGTTTTAAAGTTGGATATTCCTGCTTTATCTCTCGGAAGGTTTTAGCATAAAAATCAATGCCTAGTGCTGGGTGATGGCCTCCTTGCAGCAATAATTGATCGCCTCCATATTTAAAAGTCTCTTCAATTTTGGTGCGATAAGCAGGCATTTCAGTAATATATGCTTCTGCATGACCAGGAATTCTATAAAAATTACAAAACTTGCAATTGGCTATACAAACATTGGTGGTATTAACATTTCGATCGATCTGCCAGGTAACTTTTCCGTGAGGAACTTGTTTCTTTCGCATTTCATCGGCAATATGCATAAGATCGGCTAAAGGAGCTTGTTCAAATAAGAACATTCCTTCTTCAAGAGAAAGAAACTCAAAATCAAGGGCTTTTTGGTATAAATCAGCTAATTGCATATGCGACTATTTAAATTGATAACAAAGGTAATGCTGTTATAGTTCTTATGATGCAACCAAATGCTTCTTTGATTTGTCTATTTATCGGTTAGGGTCATTTCGCTTATCTTGTACTATATGTTCCGATGTTTGCTGTTTACAATTGCTATTTGCTGCAGTCTGGTTGCTTATTCTCAAGAAGAATTTGTACAGCCCGAAAGTAAATTGATTACCAAATTGCCTTTTTCACAGCTTTCTGGCGGTATCATTATTTTAAAAGCAAAGTTCGATAACTTAACAGATTCACTCAATTTTATACTGGATACAGGTAGTGGGGGAATTTCGCTGGACTCTACAACTACGGCATTGCTTCAAATTCCACTCATCAAAACCGAAAAAACCATCCGCGGGATAGCTGGATTGAAGAAAGTGGATTTTGCCATGGACCATTCCCTGCATTTTTTGGGACTTACAGTAGATCATTTGGATTTTCATATCAATGATTATGATTTACTCACCAGTGTTTATGGGGTAAGAATTGATGGGATTATTGGGTATAGTTTTTTAAGAAGATTTATCGTTCGGTTAGATTATGATAATAACAAAGTAGAAATTTATACCCCAGGTACTTATAAATATCCTCGAGGTGGCCAACTTTTAAAACCCAATTTCACCACGCTACCACAGCAATTTGCCATCATTCAAGATTCAAGAGAAATTTTGAATCGATTTATATTCGATACTGGCGCTGGGCTTTGTTTTTTACTATCCAAAGATTTTACAGAAGACAGTAGTATTTTTAAAACTAATAGGCGTTTTTTTACAACTCAGGCGGAAGGTCTTGGTGGTAAAAAACAAATGGAACTTACTGTTGTAAAGTCTGTAAAGATTGGACAATTCAAATTTAAAAACGTTCCTGTGCATGTGTTTGATGATACCTATAATGTAACCAATTATCCGGTATTGGGAGGTATTTTAGGCAATGATTTACTCAGAAGATTTAATGTAATTCTCAATTATCCCGAACAATCTATTCATATCAAACCCAATGTCCATTTTAATGAAGACTTTGATTATAGTTATACAGGACTAGGTATTTATTTGATTGGAGGTGAAATCAGGGTAGTAGATATTGTAAAAGGCTCTCCCGGAGATAAGGCAGGATTTAAGGAAGGAGATGTAATTTTTTCTGTAGAAAGCAATTTTACTAAGAACATACAAGTCTATAAAAATCTATTCCAAAATGCAATTGGAAAAATTAAAGTAGTTGTTTTTAGAGGAGAGACGCCGTTGATTCTATCGTTAGATGTTCAGGATATTCGTAAATAGCGTACAAAGACCTATTTTGCAAAACGATTTTTAGACTATGATTCAATACAACCGATTTATTTTAGACAATGGCCTAACTGTATTGGTCCATGAAGACAATGCCACTCCAATGGCTGTGGTGAATGTTTTGTACGATGTTGGCGCCAGAGATGAAAATCCTACTAAAACTGGTTTTGCCCATTTATTTGAACATTTGATGTTTGGAGGGAGCATTCACATTCCTGATTATGATGAGCCATTGCAAAGAGCTGGAGGAGATAATAATGCGTATACTACCCATGACTTAACTAATTATTATTGCCAGCTTCCTGCGCAAAATATTGAGACAGCATTTTGGTTGGAGAGTGACCGAATGTTGAGTTTGGCTTTCAGTGAAAAAAGTTTAGCTGTTCAAAAGAAAGTGGTATGTGAAGAATTTAAAGAACATTATTTGAATAAACCCTATGGTGATGTCTGGCATAAAATGCGTGAATTGGCATATACGGTTCACCCATATCGATGGATGACAATTGGAAAAGAATTAAGCCATGTAGAGAATGCACATATTGACGATGTAAAAGCTTTTTTCTTTAAACATTACAGACCTGTGAATGCTATTTTAGTAGTGGCAGGTAATGTTAAAACAGAACAAGTAAAACAATTGGCTGAAAAATGGTTTGGCCCTATTGAAATGGGTGAAAAATACATTCGCTGTTTAGCCAAAGAACCAGTGCAACAAGAAGCTAGAAAATTAAGTATTGAAGCAGCAGTTCCATTAGATGCCTTTATTAAAACCTGGCATATGGATGCTAGATTAGAAAAAGGATATTATGCAGCTGATTTAATAACGGAGATTTTAGGCGGTGGTGGATCATCCAGATTATACCAGTCATTGGTAAAAGAACAAAAATTATTTTCCAATTTAGATTGTCATCATTTTGGAAGTACTGATGCCGGACTTGTTACAATTGAAGGCAAACTCGTAAAGGGAGTTAGTATGGAAGAAGCTGAAAATGGTGTTGCAGAAATAATTAATGCGATTCAGCAGAACCATGTTTCCGATAATGAATTGATCAAAGTAAAAAATAAAACGGAGAGTATAATTGCTTTTGAAGATATGAGTGTGATGAGCAGAGCTAGTAGTTTAGCTATGTACGAATTATTGGGCGATGCAAATTTAATGAATACTGAATTGGAAAAATACCAACAAATAACCCCAGCTGATTTACAAGAGTATAGCAAAAAAATTTTCAGGGAATCGAATAGCAATACTATTTACTATCACGCCAAGCAATAGAATCAAATAATGCAAATGAATTTGAACAGAAAAATAACTCCACATATTACTGATGCTGTAAGTTTTGACTTACAATTAAAGAAATGTGATCAATATAATTTAGACAATGGCGTGCCGGTTTATAGTTTGGATGCTGGTACTCAAGAAGTGTTAATGATAGAATGGGTTTTCTATGCAGGTAATTGGTATGAGCAGAAAAACATAGTTGCTGCTACCACTAATTTCATGTTAAAAAATGGGACCAAAGAGAAAACTGCTTTTGAAATAAACGAGTACTTTGAATTTTATGGTGCTTATTTAAATAGAAGCTGCTATAATGAAACTGCTACCATCACATTGCATTGTTTAGCCAAGCATATCAATGAATTATTGCCTGTAGTTGCTGAAATAATTACAGACTCCATTTTTCCAGAGGAAGAACTGAACACCTATCGACAAAATCAACAACAACGATTAGAAGTAAATTTAAAAAAATGCGATTTTATTGCCAATCGTTTAATTGACGAATACATTTATGGTATTCATCATCCTTATGGAAAATATACATCTACGCTGGATTACGATCAATTGAACAGAGAAGAATTGGCAGCATTCTATCAACAATTTTATCAGCAGGGCAAATGCCTGATTTTTACTGCGGGGAAGATCCCTGCAAATTTAGCCAGTTCCCTGAATCAAGTTTTCGGACAATTGCCATTACAGCAAAGGGCTATACCCAATATTCAATACCATTTGCACCCTGCTATTGAGAAAAAAATGCACATCATTAATGACCCTAATGGAGTTCAAGGAGCGATTAGATTAGCAAGACCCTTCCCCAATAGACATCATCCAGATTATCAAAAAGTACAAATACTCAATAATATTTATGGCGGATTTTTTGGATCACGCTTAATGAGTAATATCAGAGAAGATAAAGGATATACATATGGCATACATAGTTATATACAAAACCATATTCATGAAGGAGCATGGATGATTAGTACCGAAGCAGGAAGAGATGTTTGTAAAGCAACTATAGAAGAGGTCTATAAAGAAATGGACATTTTATGTAACGAACCAATTGAAGCAGAAGAATTGAGTTTGGTAAAGAATTACATGATAGGATCTGTTTTGGGAGATTTAGATGGACCATTTCAATTAATTGCAAGATGGAAAAACTATGTATTGAATGGCATTGATGATCAATATTTTTATAAGAGTGTAGCAATCATCAAGACCACCGGGTCAGATGAATTACAGGAACTAGCTAATAAATATCTTAATCCTGATGATTTTTATGAGCTGACCGTTATCTGATCCAATTTAAAAAATGGCGGTGTTTGTTTTTTTCCGAAATTGAACAATAAATGATCGTTATGGGAAAGTTTTTTACAAAAACAATTGCAACTACTGTTGCAGTGTTGATTGCAGCTTATTTGTTAACTGGAGTAACTGTAGCGGATAGTTTTACTGCAATTATGGTTGCAGTAGTTTTAGGCTTACTCAATAATTTTATTAAACCAATTTTAGTAATTCTTACTATTCCAATCACCATTTTTACATTGGGAATTTTTCTCTTATTTATTAATGTTTTTATCATCCAACTTGTTACAAAAATAGTTCCTGGCTTTATGGTGGATGGATGGTGGACAGCTTTATTTTTTAGTTTCTTGGTAACTTTAGTTACTTCAGTATTGGAATCCTTAATAGGCAGTCCTGAAAATAATCAGTCTAATAATTAATTGCTGATCAAAGAAAAAACATACATCATTTCTGAAGCTATTTGCATAGATCTTTCTTGATAAACTTTTTCCTGCTGATTTGTTCCGTCGGATAGTTTTGGATCTTCATAAGGAACTTTGAATCTTCCATCGGCGCCAAATACAATTGGGCAAGATGCATCAGCTTGAGAACAAGTAAGCACTGCACCATAGTCTTTAGATGGATTAGGAGCATCTCCATATTTTTTTGAATATGCATTAATTGCTGGACCATCAGCAGCGAATTTAATTTCATAATGCGGATTAGAACCTTCACTCAACTGTTTGATTTCAAAGCCCACTTTTTGCAATGCTTTAACTGCGTTTGAATTAAATGCGGTGGTTTCTGTTCCTCCAGAATAACAATATACATTAGATATACCATAATATGCAGCCGCTGTTTGTGCCCATACTTGTGCAAAATGACTTCTGCGAGAATTATGTGTGCAAATAAAAGTCAATGAAATTTTTTGATGCTTTGTAACTCTTTCCTGTATGTAAGTGCTTAATTTTTTTAATTCATCTTTACGCTCGTTGGGTATTGATGAAAAGCTTTTTTCTGCGTTTACTAAATTTTGTTTGATTAACGGAAAAATATCCGAAGCGCTTGCATTCATGAAAAAGAAGTTTAATATTATTAAAATCAAAAGCAATTTAAATTTATTCATAGTTATTATATTTTAGCTAATTACTTTTGGCATAATCAAAATTTGATTTTTTAACAGCATCCCGATACAGGTTTGCAACATGCTTCTTTTAAAGGTTTTTCTGCATAAACAGTAATACTAAATATACCTGATTGACCATTTTTAAATGCCGCCATTTCTGTTGGATTTAAATAATTAACTAAAATATCATCTGGAATTACAATTACTTTTTCTTTTTGAATTTGAATATTGGAAAATCCATTGCTATTAATCAACTCGAGATATACTTCTTTTTGAATTGCACCAGAAACACAGCCTGCATACATTTCAGCATCCTTACGAAGCGCATCTGGTAATTGACCAACCAATACCACATCTGAAATACTGAAATGTCCTCCTTGTTTTAGCACACGAAATATTTCTTTAAATACCCCATCTTTATTAGGCACTAAGTTTAAAACACAGTTGCTCACAATTACATCCGCTATTTCTGAAGCCAAAGGCATATCATCGATATCCCCTTCTCTGAATTGTACATTTTCAAAACCCAGTTTTGCTGCATTGATTCTTGCTTTTGCAATCATTGCCGGCGTAAAATCAATTCCAATTACTTTACCTGATGCGCCTGTAGTTGCTCTGGCAACAAAGCAATCGTTACCTGCTCCACTTCCTAAATCAACCACAGTATTGCCTTCTTTTATTTTTGCGTATTGCGTTGGTAATCCACATCCAAGACCAAGATCTGCATCTGCATTATAGCCTTTCATTTGCGAATAATCATCACTCATGATATTATACACTTCAGTAGAACAACCACCAGCACCACAGCAAGAAGATTGATTTTGTTCCAAGCTTTGGTCGGCAATTATTGAATATTTTTCTTTTACTAATTCTTTTAATGCTTGTTCGTTTTTCATAGTATTATTCTTTTATGTTTAACAACAAGCATTTGCTTGTTGATCTTTGAGCTTATGAAATAAATGATTAAATGATTGATTGAATTTTTCAAATGCTTTCCAATTAATACAATAACAACTACGTGGTCCATCAACAGTTCCTTTAATTAATCCAGCTTCTTTCAATTCTTTTAAATGTTGCGAAACAGTTGATTGCGCCAATGGGAGTACTTCTACTATTTCACCGCAAACACATTCATTTTTTTGTGCCAATACTTTTAATATAGCTATTCGCGCAGGGTGCGATAAAGATTTTGCAAACACAGCCAACTCTTGTTCGGCTTTGATAAATTCATCTAGTTTAGGAACTGCCATATTCATCGTTTTTATACGATAAAGCAAAGCTATGGAGTTTTTAATATTCATCGTACATAAACGATTAATATCTTTTGACAGTTCATTTTAAATCATACTAAATAGAATTGCTATATCTATAATAGTATATATAGATATAAGGATCAGCATTCTGGTAGTATTAGGTTAGTTAAATCAGATTTTTTCATCAAAAACCATTCATCACATAATAATTACCGCTTATCCTTTTACAAAAAATCTAAAAAATCATAACTTATTGCAAATCAATTAATTATATTTAACCTATATCTAAAGTCTGCCCATTACTTCAAAATACTTGGTACTATGTGTTGCATGGTACTAAAATAATCCCCATCTTTGTGTTGTCAAAACAAACGAACTAAAACAATTAAAAATAAAAGTCATGAAAACTTTAACAACCAACACAACCAGCAACAACACATTAGTAACTGTTAACAAACCAGTTTTTGGTTTAGCAGATTTTTGGAACATCGAACGCATGCGCAGAGTTAGAGCTCCAAGAAGAAACATGAACTAATCGTATTTCATCAATCACCCCCATAAAATCAATTATCATGGATATTCAAAATACACAGAGTCAGATGCGAAAGGGCGTTTTGGAGTTTTGTATCCTTTCAATCATTCGGCAGGGTGAAGTTTACCCATCCGATTTGGTTGATAGAATGAAATCTGCCAACCTACATATTCTGGAGGGTACACTCTATCCACTCTTAACCAGATTGAAAAATGCCGAGTTACTCACCTACCGTTGGGTAGAAAGTAATAGCGGACCCCCACGTAAATACTTCGTGATGACCGAAAAAGGATTAGCCTTTTATGGTGAACTCGAAAGAACCTGGCAAGAACTGGCAGATGCCGTTCAGGTGCTTACCCAACCAGTTGCTCATACAGATCAAGAGCACCCGTCAGATCAAGAAAATCAAAATAACCAACCTTAACTACAATTAAAACATATACCATGAAAAAGGTAATCAATATAAACTTTCAAGGCAGGGTAATACCAATTGAAGAAGCTGCTTACGATGTATTAAAGCAATACGTTGAGAGCTTACGTAAATTCTTTGCCAATGAAGAAGGACGAGACGAAATCATCAACGATATTGAAGGTCGTATTGCCGAATTATTTGGCGAGCGATTAAAGAAAGGCAGTACATGCATCACCAATGAAGATGTAGACAGCATTATAGCTAGTATGGGCCGACCTGAAGATTTTGAAGGAGAAGAATCCAATATGAAATCTCAACTAGGTGGCAATCAAGAAGAAAGCTATCGCCCTAATTTTGAACAATTTACAGCTCCAGGTAAAGGGCGATTATACAGAGACACCAATGATAAAGTATTGGGTGGTGTATGTAGCGGTTTAGCTGCTTATTTCAGAATAGATCCATCTATCATTCGTATCATATTTGTTGTATTTACATTTAGCGGAGGTGCAGGATTCTTATTGTACTTATTAATGTGGATCATTCTTCCATCCAAGCCATTGGATCATGTAGCTTCTACTAAACGATTGTATCGTAATCCTGAAGAAAAAGTAGTGGCAGGCGTGGCAAGTGGTATTGCAACTTATTTTGACATTGCAATCTGGGTTCCTCGTTTAATTTTTGCAATGCCTTTAGTACTTGGAATTTTTAGTTCAATTATAGGGTCTGCTTTTTGGTTTCATTTTGACTCTTTTCCATCTTTTGTTTTTAGCTCATTTGGTAGCTCATTATTTATAAGCTATGCTGTACTATGGGCAGTTATTCCAGAAGCAAATAGTGCATCAGAAAAATTAGAAATGCGTGGCGAAAAAGTAGATTTGAATACTATCAAGAATACCATTCAAGAAGATTTAGAAGGTTTTAAACAACGTGCTGAAAAGTGGGGTGGTGAATTTTCTGAAAAAGCAAAAACCTTTGGTGCAGATTTTGGACAAACAGTCAATCAAAAAGGAAGAAGTTTTGGATCTGAAGCAAGCTACGTTGCAAAATCAACAGGTAGTAAAATCGGAAGTGCAATTGCCATCTTATTCAAAGCATTCTTCTTATTCATCGCTGGTATTATTGCTTTCTCTTTATTGATTGCTTTATTAGCAATGTTAGTAGGAAGTGTTAGTGTATTTCCATTAAAAGATTTTTTACTAGAAGGTTTCTGGCAGCATTTCTTGGCATGGTCTACCCTATTATTGTTCTTATTTGTTCCAGTTGTTGGTATTGTAATCTGGTTGATCAGAAAGATCATTGGAGCAAAAGCTGGCAGCAAATACTTAGGATTTACTTTCGGAGGATTATGGACCTTGGGGTGGGTTAGTGTTGTATGCCTAATTGCATCTATCACACAGGATTTTGATGCAAGAGCTAGAGATAAAAAAGACATAGCTATTGTACAACCTACTACTCAGAAAATGATTGTAAAAGTAGCAGATGCAAAAGTACAGGTAATTGGAAGATGGTTGAAATTGGATGGTATCATCAGCTTAGACAACGATAGTTTGGTATTGAATAATATCAATTTAAGAATTGCCAAAAGCAGTGATTCATTGTACCATATCTCCTACCACAAATACAGCAATGGCCCAGATGAAGAAGCTGCGTTGAGAAATATTGAACAGATCAATTATGGTATAGTTCAGGCTGATAGCATGATTTATCTCGACAGAGGATTCAACTTAAAAAAAGGTACAAAGTTTCGCAATCAAGGGGTTGTTGTAACCATCCAAGTTCCGGTAGGCAAAAAGATTGAGCTTGATCGAAATGTATCTAAAAGACTCAATTGGTTCAATATCAATCACAACAACAACGATTACGAGTGGGAAGACGATTGGAATGGAAACGATTCTAGAGGATATAGTTCTAATGTAGAATACATCATGACTCCTGGAGGATTAGAAAGAGTAAAAAAAGATTCCGACAATCAATACAACAACGACGATAATAGTTCTGATAACAATGCAGTAGAAGAATTCAAGAAGAGCAAAGAAGAATTGAAGAAAGAATACGAGCGCAAAAAGAAAGAAGCAGAAGATTTGAAGAAAGAATTGGACAAACCGGTGGATAGTGCTCGTTATCGTTATCAAAAAGCATACTATGAAACACCCAATTCAATCAATCCCAAGTTGGCAGGCAAGGGAGAAGAAAAAAGAGATATATATGATTTAGGAGCAGAAGGAAGTAGAATTTCTTTACTCTATCTACAATCATAAACTCGGTTGGAAAGGTTGGATTATGAACCCCGTCTCTTGGTTGGGATGGGGTTCTTCATAAAATAAAAACACTGTTATGAGAAAAGTAGGTTTATTAATTGTTTTAGCAATACTATTTTTAGTTTGCTGCAAACACAAACGCAATCAAACAACCAGAAGTGGTGAAGTTAAAGTAACCGTTTCTGAAACTAACAAAGAATACCGATTCAAAGCGTATTTTGAGAAAGAGAAAACCGCTACAGTTCAATCCTATATTGCTGCACAGTCTAGAATCGCTGATCTGTTTAAGAATTATCGAACAGATAAAGAAGTTGTTTTATCAGATGAAACCAAGTTTCAACTAAAGTCTAAAATGGGTTATGTTGAGATGATTTTAGACAAAAGAGACAACGATGATATCTCATTAAAGAGTATAAAAGAACTCGGTAATGGAATCAAAGAAAAAATATTGGCCAAGAACTAGTCTTTAAGAATCATAAACCGTTGGTTTGGCTTATTTTTGTTGCTCAAAAATGAGTCTAATGAAGAATACCCCTTTCACACAAAAGCATATTGATTTAGGAGCAAAAATGGCTGAGTTTGCAGGTTACAATATGCCAATTAGTTATTCAGGGATTAATGATGAACATGCAACAGTGCGCAAAAATGCAGGGGTATTTGATGTGAGTCATATGGGTGAGTTTATGTTGAAGGGAGAACATGCCCTCGATCTAATACAAAGAGTTACTTCGAACGATGCTTCGAAAATTACGAATGGTCAAGCTCAATACAGCTGTTTACCCAATAATGAAGGTGGAATAGTTGATGATTTGATTGTTTATTGCATCGAACAAAACAAAACCTATATGTTGGTAGTAAATGCTTCCAACATAGAAAAAGATTGGAACTGGATAGTAGCACATAATACCAATAATGTGGAGATGCACAATATCTCTGATAAAACTTGTTTATTGGCCATTCAAGGACCCAACGCTACTAAAATTTTACAATCCATTTGCGACACAGATATCATGAACCTCAAATACTACACTTTTGTGAGAGGTAAAATGGCTGGTGTAGACAATGTAATTATCAGTGCAACAGGGTATACCGGTTCTGGTGGAGTAGAAATTTATTTTGAAGACAGTAATAATGCAGCCAATATTATTTGGGATGCCATTTTTGAAGCTGGCAAAGATGCAGGTATTAAGCCGATTGGCTTAGGTGCTCGGGATACATTGCGTTTAGAAATGGGATATTGCTTGTATGGTATGGACATCAACGATACCACTTCTCCTTTAGAAGCAGGACTGGGATGGATTACCAAGTTCACAAAAACTTTTACCAATAGCGAAGCATTGCAAGCACAAAAAGCAGCGGGGGTAACTAAGAAATTGGTAGGATTTGAAATGTTGGAAAGAGGCATTCCTCGTCATGATTATTTAATTAAAGATGCTTCAGGAAATACCATTGGAAAAGTTACCAGCGGCACTCAAGCTCCATCATTGAATAAAGCCATTGGTATGGGCTATGTAGCTACTGCTCATGCTGCTGTTGATAGCGAAATTTTCATTGATATCCGCAACAGCTTGGTAAAAGCTAAAATTGTGAAAGCCCCGTTTGCTTAGCCAAACTGAAATACTTCAAAGGAAAATTCTGCGTTATTAGTAAGATGAAAAGAATTTTTCCAGCTATATTAATTGGCCTTGTATTGTTTAGCGCTTGTAGCAAAAAAACGGCTCCCTCCAAATCCAGTGGCGGATCCGAAACCGGCTATGCGTCCTATTATGGAGATGAATTTATTGGCCGTAAAACAGCGAATGGAGAAATTTTTAGTCAATTCAATTTAACTGCAGCCCATAAAAAACTGGCCTTTGGAACAAAAGTAAAAGTGACCAATTTAAGCAATAACAAATCGGTGACTGTTCGCATTAATGATCGAGGGCCTTTTGTTGCTGGCAGAATCATTGACCTCAGTAAATCCGCCGCAAAGAAAATAGATATGGTTGGTTCTGGTGTTGCGAAAGTGAAGATTAGGTATTAAAACTGAATGATCTCCACTTCATCTTTTCCGATCATTTTATAGCCATAATCATAACAACAAATATAAGTGCCCAGTTTTTGGTGCTTTTGTTGATGCGTAAAATGCGCGGTATTAAACCCATGCAAATACAATGTATTGATTGGTATGTTTTTCTTCTTGGGAAACAATGCATGTAGATTGGCTAAAACACGCCTGTTTCTTTGTAACAACAAATTAATTTGCCGAATACAATTATTAGCAGGACCGTTCTGGGAATTGTGAAAGCTGGTTCTGCAATAACTGTTACAGAATTTTTTATCTGTTCTCCCACTAATTTTTTTGCTGCAAAAGGAACAATGTTTTTCTTGCATCGATGATCATTTCAAAAGGGTTCAAACGATACTCAAAATAATCATCACATGCAATTGGTCACTAGTAGAAATACCCATTCTATCAGTTGAAAAAACGGAATTCATTTATTGCTTCAAGGACTGCAAAACCAATTGAAGGGCATCTTCGTTTCTGGTGGGTGTATATTGATACTGTTGATTGAATTTGGCAGAATCAAAAAAGTAAGGCCGATCATATTGATACAACATTTCAGGCATTTCTTTTAATATAGGAATAAATACACCAAGCAATTTGATTGCCCATGCAGGCAATACTTGTATAGAATCTTTTACCCCCATTTCTTTTGCCATCAATGAGGCCCATTCTCTACCCGTTAATAAAGCAGGGTCTACTGGTAAATTCCAAATTTGATTATAGGCTGTAGCATCGTTCCCTAAAATGGCTGTTCCTTTCGATAAATCCGGAGTGTATCCAAAACTATGAACTACATCAGCATTACAAAACCATTGCGCTGCTTTACCTTTTGCAAAATTATCATAGATCAAATTGAGCAACATGCTCTTCTCTTTGATCGGGCCAAAAAAATCTGGCGCTCTTGCAATAATGGCGTTGATCTTTCCTTTTTCTACTGCTTCTAAAATTAGCCGATCTACTACTGCCCTTACTTGTCCTTTTTTGCTTGATGGATTAATGGGAGAAGATTCTGTGATCTGCCCAACATGATTGGGATCGATAGCGTATATATTATCAAAGAAAACCAGTTTGGTATGATGGGCCACACAAGAGTCAATTACATTTCGTATAAATGAAGGCCATTTTTCTTGCCACACTTTTGTTTTGTAATCAAAGCCAATGGTCACATAACAAATTTCACTTCCTTCAATGGCTCGAAATATTTGTTCCTTATCTGTTAAGTCTGCTGCAAATAAATGATCCGTTTCATTTACTTTCTTAGGATTTCTGCTTACCAATCGAATATCAGTTGAATAGGCAGTTAAATATTTTGCTAATTCAATTCCGATGGAACCACCTGAGCCTAGTATTGTTTGCATGCTTTAATATTTACAGTACAATATACAAAATCAAGTACAAATGGAATAACGCTGAAGGTGAACAAATCGTTAAGCGATTCAAATCGTTGACTATAATCGAAGAAATGGCAAAGGTTTGAAGCCGTTTAGAAATACTTACAAACGTTTATAAATGCTTACAATCGTTTACTTACGCCAATAGATGTTTAAAATAACCAAGTCTTAAAATCGCTTTCCATATTTGTGTTGTTAACGGCAGTAGCTACTGCTAAATTTTTAAAATCAAATAACTGAACCGTTATGAACGCAATGAAAAACAAAGTCCAATTAATTGGCAACCTAGGTCAGGACCCAGATGTAAAAACAATTGGCGAAGACAAAAAAGTAGCGCATATAAGTGTAGCTACCAATGAAAATTATCGCAACGCTAAAGGAGAAAAAGTAACCGACACACAATGGCACAATGTAGTAGCCTGGGGTAAGTTGGCAGATATTGCTGAGAAATTTTTATTGAAGGGAACCGAAGTAGTGATTGAAGGCAAACTCATCAACAGAAATTATACTGATAAACAAGGTGTGAAAAGATATATCACTGAAGTGCAGGCCAACGAGCTATTGATCTTAACAAAGAAGGCTTGAGCCATTTCGAAAAGCCTGATTTAATCCGCCCCCGTTTTAGTTCAGCAATACCTTACATCATTCAATAGGCGGGTATGGCCCCATCCTGCCTGTCCTATTGATAGTAAGGGCTGATCATCCAATATACTATTGGACCAGTCACTGCCACATAAAACCAAAGCGGCCAGGTAATTTTTGCCAATTTCTTATGACGAGGAAACTCAGCAGTTAATGCTCTGTATGCAGTAAATAAAATAAATGGCAATATAATAGCAGCTAAAAAAATATGGGTAATTAAAATCACAAAATAAATCAATCTCATGCTGCCTGCTGCTACTATTTCATCTTCCGAAACCAATCCATCATGATTGGCATCTCCAAATTTTGCTTCCCCAGCAAATAAATGATGAGCGATATAAGACAATAAAAATAGCACTGATAAAACTAAGGCAGTCATCATGAGTTGCTTATGCAATACATAGTTTTTTTGTTTCACTGCTACTAAAGCGGCTACTAATAAAACCGCAATAGTGGCATTAATAAATGCATTGGCCATTGCAAACACATGAACATCAAAACCTAAATTGACTTCTAATTTTACTCTACCAAGAACAACTACCACTGCAAAGACCACCACAGAAAAAATCCCAATCAACCAACCAGCCAATTTATCATTCTTTTCAATACTTGCTTTTAACATAATTACTTATAAATTTTATATACTTATTAAAATTTTATTTTAAATCCATTGTTATTTTAACCGTTGAATTTATCCGTTTATCTTTCTTCTTGACTGCATGTACACCATAAAAAAGATTACTGCCACTACTATAATCAACCACAACCAACTTAAATCGATGATATCACGGAATACACTACTTTTTTTATTTTTATCCTTTTCTAATAATAACAGCCCAATATCTTTCGATAATTTCTTCAAAGAAGCAGTATCCAATCCATTGTAATATCCTCGTACCACATAGTCTCTATCCAACAAAACAAATCGACTAGTATGTACAAAATCTGGCGAAACAGGTTCTTCCGAAAACTGGTCTACTTTTAATTCCTGAAAAGCAAAATCATAGATTGATTTTTTATTTCCAGTAAGCATCCACCAATTATCGTGGTTTACTCCAAATCTGTCTGCATAGTTTTTTAATACTGATACCGAATCATTTTCAGGATCAACTGTAAACGATATAAACTGAACAATTGACGTATCGATCTTGTTGCGAACATTGCCACCTTTTTTAAAAGATTGTTGTAAAGTGGCCATATTTCTGGTAAGTCTTGGGCAAATACTTCTACAACTGGTAAAGAAAAAATCTAGCACCAGAATCTTTCCTTTTTTATCATATAAGCTTACGGTATCTCCTAACTGATTGGTTAATTGGATATTGGCCGTTTTGTGCCAGATACTGTCATCTACTGTTTTACCTCTTTGCACTTTAGTTACAACTGTGTCTAATAAGTAATGACGTGGCATGTCTACCGCATTATCACTATAAGACTTCAACACTAAGTAACAAACAATAGGAATACCTAATGCAATGATCAATCCTAAAATGGCTTTTTGATTCATAGATTATTGATAAGAAAAAACCATCCCAAAAAATCGGGATGGTTCAAACAGTTTAAAATTATTGAGTAATCTTATTCGCTCTAGTGTCCCGCTTTCTCTTCAGCTTTCTTCTCTTCAGTATGCTTCTCATCTGCATGCTTAGCTGCACCATGACTTGCTTCTTCTTTCTTCTCTACTTTAATAGTGCTTTGTTCTTTAAAATGAGGATCGTAGGTATTACGCAAGTTTCTAAAAGAATTTCCATCATATAAGAATGCAGTAATAAACCAGATGAATAATGCCAAAGGAACAACAATGGTCATGATCAAGTTCTTGAATTCATGTTTCAAGTGCATGAAATAAGCAACAATATAAAATGCTTTTGCCATCATTAAGATAACGATGGTTCCTTTAACAGCTAAACGGAAAGAACTTTGTTCTAATGGAATACCAATCATCCAAAATCCTAAAATCAATTCTACAATAGTTAATACAGTAAGAATGATGGTTACTTTTATAATTTCTTTGGTTCCTCCGCCTGCGTGCTCAGCATGTTCTGCAGTATGTGACATAAAATACTAGGTTATAGTGAAAAATATTAAATTAAATCAGGTAGAAACAAGTGAATACAAATACCCAAACAAGATCTACAAAGTGCCAGTACAAACCAGCTTTTTCAATCATAAGGTAATGTCCTCTTTGTTCAAACTTATCGGTTAATGTCATGATCAACATAATAATATTGATGATCACTCCACTAAATACGTGGAATCCGTGAAAACCCGTAATGGTAAAAAAGTAATTGGTGAAATTAGTAGAAGAAGCGGTTCCATCATGGTTTAAAAATGGATTGCTACCCCACCAAGCACCTTCGTGGTGTAAATGATTCCACTCCCAGGCTTGACAACTTAAAAATGCAATACCACCTATGATGGTCCAGATCAAATTTTTAGTCACTCCTTTTTTATCCATATTATGACCTGCTTGAACGGCCAATACCATGGTAACGGAGCTAATGATCAAAATAAAAGTCATGATACTTACAAACACCAATGGTGCGTGTACTCCTTCTGGAGCAAAAGGGAAGCTTCTGAATACTTCATTTGGGTCAGGCCATCCATTGGTAGAGAAACGAATGGTTCCGTAAGAAATAAGGAATGCACCGAATGTAAAAGCATCGCTCATTAAAAAGTACCACATCATTAATTTGCCGTACTCTACGTTGAAGGGGCTTTTACCTCCACTCCAAGACTTGGTTACATGTGCTGTTGCAGTTGTTGCCATATTGGTCGTAAATTTCTGTTACAAAAGTATTGTCTAGCGCTCAAAAAAGCTGCATAAAATGCAAGTTTTTTGTAATTATCCTATCCAATTATAAAAAATAAATAAATAGATCCATAAAGCATCCACAAAATGCCAGTAAGTGCTCACCATATCGATGGATAAACTACTGTAATTCTTCACTCTACTCATATATGCTCGTATCACAATCACTAATATGGCAATCACCCCTCCCAATACGTGCGCCATATGCAAACCAGTAATTACGAGTAAGAATGAAGCTGCTGAATTGCTTTTACTCCCTATTAGGGCAATATTTCTGCTCTCCAGATTCAAAAAGCCGAATACCTGTAAAGTGATAAACAATACCCCAAGAAGTGCAGTAGCAGTAATTAAGCTTCGATACCTACCCATTTCTCGGGCTTTGAAGGATTTTTGTGCTAGGTGAATGGTAATACTGCTCAATAAAATGACCCCAGTAGAGTACCAAAATACCAGTGGTAATTCAAATTCCAACCAAGTACTCTGGTTCTTTTTTACAATATAGGCACTGGTTAATCCTGCAAACATCATTACGATGCTGCCCATGGCTACCCAAAGGGTAAATTTCTGTGGATGAATTCTTTGTGGCTCGTTGGCCTGAACACTTGTCATATCAATTATCTTTTATCTCTTATCTTATATCTCTTATCTTTTATCTCTTATCTTATATCTCTTATCTTTTAATTCTTATCAGCTAGCATCGCTAACAAAACTATTGGCAAATAAATATAACTGCTGAACATTACTCTTCTGGCTGCTTTTACATCCATCGATTGATACAATCGAGCACTTTGAACAACCATAAATAAATTGCATACTAAAATGATCCATAAACTGGTAATACCTGTTAATCCAAAATAATAAGGCAAAATACCCACTGGAATCATCAGTACAGAATACATGATCGTTTGCACAGCTGTAAACTTTGTTGGACCTGTTGCAGAGGGTAATAATTTAAAACCTGCTTTGGTATAATCATTATGTGCTACCCAGGCAATTGCCCAAAAATGGGGGAACTGCCACAAAAATTGCATTCCAAATAAAATCCAGCCACCTGCAGCAAAATCGTCATTGCCCGCAACCCATCCGATCAAACATGGCAATGCTCCAGGAAAAGCACCAATTAATACTGCGATGGAATTGATTTTTTTAAGAGGCGTATAGATGAATGCATATAAAAACAAACTGAATGCCGAAACCAAGGCTGCCGATAAATTGAAAAAGTACCACATCATAGCAACCCCAAGTATTCCTGCAACCAAAGCAAAAATATAGGCTTCTTGTTGAGACATCGATCCATTGGCTACCGGACGTTTCGAAGTTCGCTTCATCATGGCATCAGTATCTTTTTCTACCGCTTGATTGATGGCATTAGCACTTCCGGTAACCAACATCCCTGCCAGAAAAAGAATGCAGATCATTACCCAATCATACTGCACTACTTTCGGAGCCAATAGATAACAAATAACACAAGAAAAAACAACTGTGAAACTCAACGTGAACTTGATCAATAAAAAATAATCTTTCACTTTAGAAGCAAGTGAAAAAGAAGATGATGCTATTGGTTGTTCAGAACTATTTGTCATGCTCAGCACTTCGTTTAAAAACAATGCTCCCGTTTTCTCGGGAGCATTGAACTATTTGTACTGAAAATACGAAATACGTATTCCAGCTTTTCAATTAATGATGACTTTCGTCGGCTCCTACTGGTGTTGTTTGAGGAATAAATTCTTTCCCGTCTTTCGCATAATCATATGCCCAACGATGTACTTCAGGAATTTCTCCTACCCAGTTACCATGTCCTGGATGAATTGGTGTTGTCCACTCTAATGTATTAGAGTCCCAAGGATTTGGATTGGTTAATTTTCTTCCTTTGAAAATAGAATAGAAGAAATTAAACAAGAACAAAATTTGAACAGCAAATACAATCATTGCAACAGTACTGATGAATCTATTTAAATCACCGAATTTATTAAAGCTTTCCCATGCACTGAAATCGTAGTATCTACGTGGCATACCAGCTAAACCTTGGTAGTGCATCGGCCAGAAAATCAAATAAGCTCCTGCAATAGTTACCCAGAAATGGATATAGCCCAATGTATTGTTTAAATATTTACCATACATTTTAGGGAACCAATGGTAGATACCAGCGAACATACCGAACATACTTGCAACACCCATTACAATATGGAAGTGTGCTACAACAAAATAAGTATCATGTAAATGAATATCCAAAGCTGAGTTACCTAACCAGATACCGGTTAATCCTCCAGAAATAAATAAGCTCACAAAACCAATGGCAAACAACATACCTGGAGTGAAACGAATATTTCCTCTCCATAAAGTAGTTAGCCAGTTAAATACTTTAATGGCAGATGGTACAGCAATTAATAAAGTAAGTAATACAAAGATTGAACCCAAGAATGGATTTAATCCGGTCACAAACATATGATGCGCCCAAACCAAGAAAGCCAAAATAGCAATTGCAAATAATGAACCCACCATTGCCATATATCCGAAGATCGGCTTACGTGAATTCACCGATAAGATTTCAGAAACCATACCCATGGCAGGTAACAAAATGATATACACTTCCGGATGTCCTAAGAACCAAAATAAATGTTGATATAAAATAGCGCTTCCACCTTCGTTAGGTAAAGCTCCTACTCCATTCACAAAAATATCAGAGAGATAAAAACTTGTTCCAAAATTTCTATCAAAAATCAATAAGATAAAACCTGAGAATAAAACCGGGAAAGATAATACACCCAAGATTGCAGTGAAGAACAATGCCCAGATGGTTAAAGGCAAACGAGTCATACTCATTCCTTTAGTACGCATATTCAACACGGTAGCGATATAATTCAATCCACCTAATAAAGAAGAAACCACAAACAATGCCATAGAGATCAACCAAAGATCCATACCTGTTTTAGAACCAGGTGAAGCATCGCCCAAAGCACTTAATGGAGGGTAAGCTGTCCAACCGCCACTGAAAGGTCCAGTTTCAACAAATAAAGAAGACAACATTACAATACTTGCAGTGAAGAAGAACCAGTAGCTCAACATATTCATGAAAGGTGAAGCCATATCTCTTGCTCCTACTTGCAATGGAATTAAAAAGTTGGCAAAAGTACCACTCAATCCTGCAGTCAATACAAAGAATACCAATACTGTTCCGTGAGTTGTTACTAATGCATAATAAGCTTCTGGGGTGATTTTACCACCAGCAGCCCATTTACCTAAAATATCTTCTAACCAAGGAAATGTACTATCAGGATAACCCAATTGTAAACGGAACAAAACACTCATTAAACCACCTAATACAGCCCAAACCATTCCTGTAATAAGGAATTGCTTAGCAATCATTTTATGATCTTGGCTAAATACATACTTGGAAATAAATGTTTCATGATGATGGTGTTCACCATGATGATCACCGTGTGCGTCGTGGTGGTGAACATCTGTTGTAGCATGTGTGTGTAATACTGCTTCGTTACTCATACACTGGTCTTTATTTTTTTAAACAACTTCCACAATAGAAGGTTGTTACTTGTTTTACATTTTTGCGATAACTTTTGTTGCTGCTTCAACAGGCTTAGCTGCTAACTTTAAACTGTCGGCAGGTTTAGCTACTGAAGGATCTTTTTCTGGGAATGCTGCATAATAATAAGGCTTGATTCCAACCATTTTTGCATCATATTCTTCCTGATCCAATACTTCAATAACTCCTTTCATAGAATAATGTCCGTTACCACACATTTGATCGCAACTGATTTCATATGCGAAGTTTGGATTATTGGTAATTTCCTTCATTTCTTTAGTAGTGTACTTTGGAGTAAACCACATAGTTGTTGGAATACCAGGAACTGCATCCATCTTCATTCTAAAATGAACTAGACCTACATCATGAATGACATCCCTAGAACCAATAATTAATTTAACTGGTTTTCCTTTTACCAAATACATGGTTTGTTCTAAAACCAGATCATCATGAGACATTTGATCATCCCAGATAATACCTAAATTATTGGTGGCATTATCAATGTTTTTGAAATATTTCTTTCCGAACGTAGCGTCCTTACCTGGGTAACGGAATATCCAACCAAATTGCTTTCCGGTAACTTCTACTACCATTGCATTTTGTGGAGGCTCTCCGGTAAATAAAAACCAGTTACGCAATCCGATTACAACTAATACAGTTAATACAATCGCAGGGATGATGGTCCAGATCAATTCTAATTTTGTACTGTGTGCAAAGAAATAAGGCTTTCTGTTATCTGATTCCTGGTATTTAAAAGAAAACCAAAACAATAAAATTTGTGTGCCTAAAAACACAATTCCAGTTACTCCTACTGTTACCATTAACATAGAATCAACTCTTGCTCCCTCAACACTGGCAGCATCATGTGCCATCAAAGTTTTACCAAAATAGATTTCATTACAATACCATACTCCAATTAAACCTAATACCAAGAACACTACCATCAAAAAACCATTGATTTTATTGTCTTGCTTTCGGCTTTTCTCTTCTCCCTTTAATACGGCCACATATTCACTTGCCTTGGCAATCTGAAAGATGACCAAGAAAATCAGTACCGTTACCGCGATGATTAAAAACATTGTCATAGTCTTATCTATATTATCTTATTCTAACAATTAATTTACCAATAGGTTTGTTTAAACCTGATGTATAACACTTTCTTTTAAATATGGATGGTATTTAGGAATCAATGGTTTGCTTGCCAAAGATTTACCTACAAATAATATCATCATGCCTACGAAGAAAGCTAATATTCCAAAATCCAACCAACCCAATTCAACATGTTCTTTCATTAAAGAACCCATTACCATTTGGTAAAAATCAATCCAGTGACCAAAGATGATTAATACAGCCATGAATGTAACCAATGTGTAATTTCTCTTAGCAGAACGCTTCATCAAAATCAACAATGGACATAAGAAGTTAATGATCAAATTGAAGAAGAAAATTCCTTTATATGGACCTTGAACACGGTGTTTGAAATAAACCGTTTCTTCTGGAATGTTGGCATACCAAATCAACATATACTGAGAGAACCATAAATAAGTCCAGAAGATAGAGAAAGCAAACATGAATTTTCCAATATCATGCAAATGCTCTTGGCTGGTCAATTCCATGTATCCTTTGTTCTTTAAATAAATCAACCATAGTGCCAATAAAGACATACCTGCAACAAATGAACTTGCAAAAGTATACCAGCTATACATGGTAGAATACCAATGTGCATCGATACTCATCATCCATAACCAAGGAATAGTAGAACCAACCGTTAAACCAAACCATACGGTGAATAAAGCAGCTCTAACTGTTCCTCTTAAAATAAATTTCTCACTGGTTTCCTTATTCATTGCAGCTTCATCAGCCTCTCTGCTCAACTGACGAATTCTCCAACCTAAGAAACTCCACAAACCAATTGTAGCAGTGGTCCAGATTACAAAAAATGTAGGGTTTAAAAATCCAACTTTACCTTTTAAAATAGGATCAATGGCAACAGCTTCAGTATCTAACCAATGATAGATATGATGCTTGTGACCGAAAATGATGTACATCAACACCGCAAATGTGATGGAACCAAAAATAGGTACCATCGCAGAAATAGCTTCAGGTATTCTGCGGAAACTAGTAGTAAAACCAGCTTGAGCTAAAGTAGTTACACAAATAAAGAACATACTGGCATTGCAGATCAATGTCCAGAAAATACTGTTATACATTAATGTACCCCAGAAATGAACCTGTTCGTGCTCGTCGGAACTAAATCCTTTAGTGAACATTCCATATAATAATGCAACCAATCCAACACCAATCAAGGCATAAGACCAAGTTTTCATTTTTCCGGGAATTTCAAATTGTGTTCTTATAGATGCCATTGTTACTCTTTTAGTTCAGTTATACTGATTTGCTTAAATTATTTTGCTGCTGTTGCTGCTGCTACTGGAGCTGCTGCAGGTGCCGCTTTTTTTCCTTGTTGTTGTTTAGATTTTATATAGGCGATGACCATCCAACGTTGTTTTCTGCTCAATTGAGAAGCATAAGAACCCATTAAATTTTTACCATAAGCCACTGAATAAAACATTTGACCAGCAGGCATTGCCTCATATTTTGCATCACCAACCAATGTTGCAGGTTTTGCAGCATAAGGACCATTGCCATCTTTATATAAAGGACCATTGCCATCTAGTTTTGCCCCATGGCAAATACCGCAATTCACTAAATACAAACGCTCAGCTTCATCGTATTGAGTAGTTGATAAAGAATCGTAAGGATTTTTTACCAATTTAGAAGCGGTATAATTGGTAGTGTCACCAGCCACATCTTTAGCGATTTGAAATGGCATTTCTTCTTCACGAGAAATTGTACCAGCAACTGGCATATTGGTATAATTAATTCCTTTCTCTGCTAAGTTGCTATGATCTGCATAAGACTCATAAGCTCTGCTATAGGCCATATCGGGCATATAAACACTGCCGGGCTTGCGCTTAACATCGCTGCAAGCTGCTAAAAGAACAACTGCAGTTAAACAAGCTATGATGGATGTATTCTTCATAATTCTATTCATTCAATGTTTCTATATAAATTAAGCAGCAACTATTTGTTTGTTTTCAAATCTCATTTCATCTTTATCGTATCTGCCAATCCACCAACCATCTTCTGCAATTTGAACATCGGTTTCAACAGCTCCGTTGTTTTGTAAGAATGATTTAAGATCGTCTACATTGGTTTTATCGGTACACTCAATGACCATTACAAATAGATCATCGGTTGCACGAGCATGAAAATGATGCTTCTTCACAAATGGAGCCAATTGACATAAGTAGCAAAAAGTAAGTACCATTCCTACCGCTGCAAATAATACCGTTAATTCAAAAATGATCGGAATCCAAGCTGGCAATGCAAAATGGGGCTTACCACCAATATTCAAAGGCCAGTCTTTTGTAAAAATCCAGCTGATGCAACTAATTGCTGTAGATGTTCCAGTGATGCCATAGATAAAACCTGCAGTGTGTAAGCTTGTTTCTCTGAGACCCATTGCATGATCCAATCCATGCACTGCAAAAGGAGTATATACATCATGGATTTTAAATCCGGCAGTACGTACTTTTTTTACAGCAGGAAATAAAACTGCTTCATCATCAAAACAACCAACTACGAATTTCTTTTTTGCCATATTAAATTTTTTGTCTGCGATTTTTTGCATTACGCAGTAAACTTTATATCAACTCTTAATTCTTAATTCTTCTCTCTTAATTCTAATGAGCGTGTTCGTGCACAAACTCTTCTAGTTTTTGTTCTTCTATATTACCCATTTGATTTTTATATCCTTCACCCGTTGTTTTCAATACATACTTGATTTCCGCAACTGCAATTACAGGGAAGTATTTTGCAAATAAGAAGAAGCAAGTAAAGAACAATCCAAATGTTCCTGCATAGAAACCAATCTCATAAATAGAAGGGCTATAATAAACAGACCAGCTACTTGGTAAATAATCGCGGTATAAAGAGGTAACGATAATTACAAAACGCTCAAACCACATACCGATATTTACAATTACACTCATGAAGAAAGTAACAAAAATGTTTCTTCTCATTTTGCGGAACCAGAATATTTGCGGGCTCAAAACGTTACAAGCCATCATACCCCAATAACTCCATCCATAAGGACTGAATAAATTAGCACGGCTGTACCAGAATGTATATCCTTCATATTTGTTCTGGCTATACCAACCCATGAACAATTCGGTTAAATATGCAATACCTACAATTGAACCTGTAAGTACAATTACTTTATTCATTGCTTCGATATGACCGATGGTTACATAATCTTGCATGTTGAATACTTTGCGCACAATAATCATCAGCGATTGTACCATGGCAAAACCTGAGAAGATCGCACCCGCAACGAAGTATGGAGGGAAGATAGTTGTATGCCATCCAGGAATAACTGAGGTAGCGAAGTCAAAAGATACAATCGTGTGAACAGAAAGTACCAACGGCGTACTTAAACCTGCCAATACCAATGATAAACTTTCATGACGCTGCCAGTGTTTGGTTGAACCAGTCCAACCGAAAGAAGCAATACCATATAAACGCTTGCGTAATTTGGTGAACGCTCTATCACGTACAGTTGCAAAGTCAGGTAATAATCCAGAATACCAGAATAATAATGAAACGGTGAAATAAGTAGAGATTGCAAATACGTCCCATAACAATGGTGAATTAAAATTCACCCATAAAGGACCACGTGTATTAGGATAAGGCAATACAAAGAAAGCCATCCAAACTCTACCCATGTGGAAGATAGGGAACTGACCGGCACACATTACCGCAAAAATGGTCATTGCCTCAGCAGCACGGTTTACACCGGTTCTCCATCCCTGACGGAATAATAATAAGATCGCAGAGATCAATGTTCCGGCATGACCGATACCAACCCACCAAACGAAGTTGGTGATGTCCCAACCCCAACCCACGGTTTTGTTTAGGTTCCACTGGCCAATACCATAAGTAACTTCACGATAAACGCTGTAAACACCAAACATCAATAACGCTACCGCAATATAAAAACCAATATACCATAATTTGGTAGGCTTGGCTTCGATAGGGCGAACGATGTCTTCTGTTACCTGTTTGTATGTTTTGTCTCCATACACCAACGGTTCCCTGAGCTGTGATTCGTACTTTAAATGCATCTCTTCTTATTTTGTTCCCGACTTATTTTATTAAGCCGGCTTAATTTCAATTTCTAAATACAATTATCCGTGCGCTTTTTCAGTAGCTGCTTTTGCACCTGCTGCTTTCTTTTCGCCTTCATGTTTTTCACCTTCATGATGTGCACCTTCTTCGGTGTTTCTCACTTTGGCCATATATGTTACATTCGGTAATACATGTAATTGCTCCAACACATAGAACTGGCGGTTCGGATTTTCCTGACGCACCATTGTGATAGCACTTTCTTTGCTATTGGCATTTCCAAAAGTGATGGCGTTAGTTGGGCAGGCTTGTTGACAAGCTACTTTGATATCACTATCAACCAATGGTCTGCTGTCTTTCTTCGCTTTTAATTTTCCTTCTTGTAAACGCTGAACGCAGAAAGAACATTTTTCAATAACCCCTCTAGAACGAACAGTAACATCTGGATTCAACACCATACGAGTTAAATCGTCGTTCATATCTAATACCACATCGTTTACAATTCCGTTTTGATTATCTCCAAAGCTATCCGCTCCAGAATAATCAGACCAGTTAAAACGACGTACTTTATAAGGACAGTTGTTGGCACAATATCTTGTACCGATACAACGGTTATAAGTCATTTGATTTAATCCTTCGCTGCTGTGGTTAGTAGCTGCTACCGGACAAACGTTTTCACAAGGTGCATTATCGCAATGCTGACACATTAATGGCTGGAATACCACATTCGGATTATCCATATCGCCACTATAGTAACGATCAATTCTCAACCAATGCATTTCATGACCACGCAATACTTCTGGCTTACCAACAACAGAAACGTTGTTCTCTGCATTACAAGCAACTACGCAAGCACCGCAACCATTACAAGTATTTAAATCTACACTCATACCCCATTTAAGACCTGGACGATCGTAAACCGGATAAATAGTTCCTTGTGATTCAAATTTTTCTAAACCACCCCAAGGTTTTAATTCTGTATCGCGCTCTTCACGGATTTCTGTAGGGTGATGTTTGTACTGAGCAAGCGTTAACTCCTTCATTACTTCGGTACGATTTCCTTGAGCGGTATCGTAACGACTATGAGTTTGAGTAAGCGCCACTGGATATGTTGCATCTGTAACTGTGATACTTACATCAGCGCAATAATAATTAACGGTTGAACCATTAGAGCAAGCTAAAGGGAAAGCATTCTTACCTACATTATCGGCAGACTTACCCATATTAGCAGATCTTCCGTAACCCACTGCAATACCAATGGTATCAGGGTGTGTACCAGGAATAATCAAAGCAGGAAGTTCTATAGATTTTCCATCAACAGTAACTTTCACTACTTTTTTTGGAGGATTTACTTCGTATGCATCTGCCTGTCCACCGTTGTTTAGATCGATGTTGAGCAAGGTTCTTGCCATTGCAGGAGATACGATCACATAGTTATCCCATGTAGCGCGAGTAACCGGATCTGGTAATTCTTGTAACCAAGGATTGGAAGCGCCTTGACCAGCACCAATTCCCACTTTTTGATACAATACTAATTCAACTTTACCGCCTTTTTTACCAGCACTTGCAGCAGTAACAGCAGCCGCAACAGCGCCACCATTAAAGCTTCCAGCTGAAACAGCATCAGTAGCTGTGCTAAAAACACCATCTTGTAAAGCCTTATCCCATCCTGCAACACCGCCTAATTTAGCAGACCAGAAATTTTTCAAGAAAGCCAAATAATCATCAGCAACACCAGTCCATTTTAAGAGACTGTCTTGCCATTGGCGTGTTTTGAATAAAGGATAAATAGTAGGTTGAATAAAAGAGAAATGACCCGCTTTTGGTTCGGCATCACCCCAGCTTTCTAAATAGTTATGATCAGGTAAAACAAATTTGCATAGCTCGGCAGTTTCGTCCACTTTGGTTGCAAAAGAAACCACAGTTTTTACTTTCTTCAAACCAGCTTTGAACTTTTCTGCTTCATGGTAAGAATAAACTGGGTTAGCACCGTGGATCAATAAAGTTGAAACGTTTCCTGCATTCATTTCATTTACCAATGCAGTAAAATCTGCATCAATACCAGCGCGTGTATTATTAGTAGTTGCCCAGTTGATGGTTGAACCACCAGCACCGATAGCATTATTAATGGCGTTTACAATGATTTGAACATTTACATCATTGCTGCCTGCTACAACCAAGGCTGCGCCTTTGTTTGCGCTTAATGCTTTAGCTGCTTTTTCAACACCAGCTTTTAATTTTGCATCAGCAATTCCACTAACAGATCCGCCATTTACTGCACTCAACAAAGCAGCAGCAATAGCAGCGGTTTCAGAAGGACGGTGTAAATATTTTTCATCTGCATTAGAACCTGTAAGAGAAGCCACTGATTCAAAATGAATATGTTGGCTCATTGTTGGGTTCTTCTCGTCTAATTTTTTTCCAACAGCATATTGACGAGCAAATTCAATCGGGCTAAGCCATGTGCCCAAGAAATCGGCACCTAAACTTACAATGGCTTTTGCTTTATCAAAATGATAAGAAGGAATAGCACGAACACCATTGGTGGCTTCGTTGGCTAATAATAATGCACTATAAGAAACAGCATCATAAGTAACATGCTTGCTTCCAGGATATTTTGCTAAAAATTGCGCTACTACTGCTTTTGTAGAAGGAGAAGTAATAGTGCTGGTAAGAACCACAGCTGGTCCGCTGATTGAAGCAGCAATGGCTTTATCGGCAGCTTCGAATGTTACTTCTTTTCCATCGATTGTAGGAAAACGCAAACGGGCAGTATCGTATAAATCTAATACCGAAGCTTGCACTCTTGCTGAGGTACCGCCTTTGGTGATTGGACTCAAATCATTTCCTTCTATTTTTATTGGACGACCATCGCGAACTTTGGCTAGAACGCTTACTGCATCGCCATCTTGCACATATGTAGTTGCATAATATTTCGCAATACCAGGCACTACATCTTCGGGCTTATTGGCAAATGGAATGGCTTTTTTTACAGGCATTTCGCAACTAGCTGCTGCAGCTGCGGCGGCTGTGCTAAATCCTAAATATTTCAAGAAATCTCTACGAGGCGCTTTCGCATCTAAAAAACTCTTCCCATCATCTGCTGCGTCGAAGGGTAAATCTTCTCTAAACTCGTCTTTAACGTCCTTATTGTACGCTTCAGACTGATTCAGCTCTCCAAAACTTTGCCAGTGCTTTTTTTGCTCCATAATGAACCTATCCCAAAGAGGGATTATTTAAAACCATTATAAAATAATATTCAACTTAACCCTGCTCCCCCTTTAGGAGGTTTGGGGGTATTAATAGTGACATTTTTGACATTCAGTACCGCCAATATTCTCTACAGTAATTCCTTTGGTACTATCGATTTTACCAGATTTAAGGTCTTGGTGGTATTTCTCATAAATGCTGTAAAAACCATTGCTCTTAAACTGTACTTTGGTTTCGCGGTGACAGTTTACACACCAGCCCATGCTTAGGTCGGTAAATTGTTTTACTTCACCCATTTTTTGAATTTCGCCATGGCAGGTTTGACAAGCTACCTGGCCAGCTTTTACGTGTTGAGCGTGGTTGAAATAAACGTGATCAGGCAAGTTGTGAATGCGCACCCACTCAATTGGAGTTGCTTTACTAGCATCCCAAGGTTTGCCTTCTTCAAATCCAGCGTATTTGTATAATTTTTTAATCTCTGCAGTACCATTTACTTCTTCACCAGCTTCATCATAAATTTTTTCACCCTTGTATTCATTGATAGCTAAGTGACAGTTCATACACACATTTACAGAAGGTA
Source organism: Sphingobacteriia bacterium (assembly GCA_037129425.1). Taxonomy (GTDB): domain Bacteria; phylum Bacteroidota; class Bacteroidia; order Chitinophagales; family Chitinophagaceae; genus Sediminibacterium. Next base: position 82,060 of record JBAXUV010000002.1, on the reverse strand, counting down.
TAGTAGCTTGTTTGCCCTGGTAAACCCCTGTATGACAGTATTGACAATTGATTTGGTTTACGCCTGCATGTACTTTATGTGAATAATAGATCGGTTGAACCGGCTGATAATCTTTTGATCTTCCATATCCCATCGCACCCTTAGAAGTAAGGTATCCGCCTACTACAAACAATACTACTGTTACCATGGCAATATAGCTTTTGTTTCTCCAAGCAGGAATAGGTTCTAGGTAAGGTTGGCCTGTTTTTTCATCGGATAAACGCTTGAGGTTAGCGTTCACTTGTAACATAATAAAGGCAACAACAGCTAATATTAAAGTAAGCACTCCAAATAATAAAGTATTGTCTCCTTCAACGCCTTTTTCAGCGGCAGGATCTAAAGATTTTTTCGGGTCAACTATATTTGGATCAGGGACCGTTTTAATGTAGGCTAAAATAGCATCGATTTCCTCATTTTTTAAATTTGGGAAAGCATTCATCGCCGTTTTATTGTACTCATTGTACAAGTTGTTGGCGTACACATCTCCTGTTTTTAAGAAAGCGGCGCTATTGTGAATCCACGCATACAAATGTTCTTTATTCGGCCAACGGTCTTCAACGCCAGTTAAGGCAGGTCCCGTAGCTTTTTTATGAACAGCATGACAAGAGGCACAATTGGCACTGAAAAGTGCTTTACCATCTTGTGCATTAACTGCAACACTCAAACACACACTAAGGAGAAAAAATAGAGCCGTTAGGCTGGTTTTGGCTATAGGTCTAGGCAATGTCATATGCACTTCTATGGTTCTGGTGAGGAAAAATATCCTTGAACGGCTGCAAAAATATGATACAAGCGTGACAAATACTCATTCAGTTCTAACTTTTTTTGCATAATTCTGAGGGAATTAAACAAAGCGACCAGTTTTTTTTAAAATGCTGCAAATACTGCTTGGTTTTTTGACTTATAACTGAATTATTTAAAGCAACTTCGCGCGATGTTTACCAGATTAAAAGAGAAATGGAAAGTTAGTTGGTTTCAGTTTACCCTGATCTTCTGTACGTTTGCTATAGGTGGTAGCTCATGCAGTTATGTTGCCAAAAAACTATTGTCTTACTCACCCATTGAGCGAGGAACAGAATATGTAATTATATATATTGTCTTGGTTACCTTACTTTGGCCAATTTGTGTGTTGATAGTAAGTATCCCTTTTGGACAGTTCCCCTTTTTTAAACAATACCTCACACGTATCTGGCATACCATTACCAAGAAAAGAGCTAAATAAATACGAAAGTACCCATGAAACAGATTGCCATTTTTGCTTCTGGAACAGGAACCAATGCCGAAAAAATGATCGAACATTTTAGCGGGAATTCGACTGCAAGGGTGGCGTTAATTGTGTGCAATAAGGCGGGTGCTGGGGTTTTAGAAATTGCCAAAAAATGGGGAATTGAGGCCATTTTAGTGGAAAAACAGGGCTTTTTTGGCCCAAAAAGCTGCATTTTGGCTCTAAAACAGCGAAATATCGATTTCATCGTTTTGGCCGGTTTTCTTTGGAAAATACCTGCTGAATTGGTAGCCGCCTACCCCAGGAAAATAGTAAATATTCATCCTGCATTATTACCCAAATATGGGGGCAAGGGAATGTATGGGATGCATGTGCATGAAGCGGTGATTGCAGCGGGGGAAAAAGAAAGTGGCATTTCCATCCATTATGTGAACGAACATTATGATGAGGGAGATATACTATTTCAGGCCAGCTGTCCGGTGGAACCTGGAGATAGTCCAGCCGATTTAGCAGCCAAGATTCATGTATTGGAGCATGCGCATTTCGCCAAAGTGGTAGAGGGGTTACTGCAATAAAAAAATGCAGACAGACCATTTAGCCTGCCTGCATGATATATTTAACTAAAATGAGCAGATAAAGCGAACAAGTAAAGTAATACATGATATAAAACAATTACTCCTGCTCTACCTAATATTACCCATTTCTTAGAAACCAATTTAGGCATCGGAATAAAAACCCTTACAGTTAAAAACATGGTAATATTTATAAAGACCATTGAATGAAGAAGCACTCTCACATCATACAACCATGTATATCCTATTTCTCTCGATTCAATTTTTTGATTGAAAACAAGATCGAATACAATACATGCAATAAGTACAGGATAGTATATTTTGCTTCCTATTTTGTCTAATAATGCAGAGACTGTCATAGTAATACATTTATGTTTTTTGTAAACAAATTCTATAATTAAGATCGCAATTTTCTTTTTCGGTACTGTACGTTAGATAATATATAGCTGTTGTTGCTGCAGCGCCATAAACACCTCCAATAATAGCAACGGCAGCACCAATTTGCGGACCACCAAATAAACTTCCCAATTTAAAACCAAGACCTCCACCTGCAACAGCTGCACCAGCAATGAATTTCATATTTTCTAAAAACTTTATGTAAGCATTGTTTACACATATTTTTTTATTGATACAACATACATCCGTGCAACCACTATGATAATTATTTCCAGTTAAATTATCATCTGCATCTTGTTCCTCTGTAATTACCCTATAATAATCATCTTCGGCAATGGGCATGTCAAAAGACATTGAGCGAACATTATTTTCATTACCAAGATTTATTTTTTTGCTTAATTTATTTTGAGCATATAATTTTCTTGCTTTAAAATAAATTATAGCCTGTTCCTTGGTGGTTAAGCCAGCCAAATAAGTATTAAACAATTTGGTGAGGCCTTCTTGAATGATTGTAGAATGAAGCAAGACCTCTTCTTTATTTTTAAAATAATAATGATTGGTTAAATTGTTAATGAATGCTTCTTCTGTTGTTTGTTCATTTACAGGTAAAAAATCTTCTTTAGTAAACCTAGTATGATGTTGATCTTTTCTATAAACGATATCTACATATAAAGGATCGAAGCGCTTCATTGCATCCATTAACACAACAAACTCGTTATCATTAGACAAGGCTGATGATTTATCTATCGGTAATACTGGCTGAGTTTCTTTTTTACAGCCAATTGAAAAAATAATGGCGAATAAAATATAGAATAACTGTTTCATAAGTTGAATTGAAAATAAACACACCTGTCTATCACCATGGTGTGAATGTTCGGCGGATTTTTTTATTTGCTTGTCTGCAATCATGAACTGCTATCAACACATCATTCGTAGCTACCGAAATTCACCCAGCAACTTTACTGTTCGAGACAGTAGGTTATACCTGGTGCATTTGAAAACAATATTATTCTAGGAAAGAGTCAATAACAAGAGTAGAAATACGCTATTTCTAAACTGTTTTCACGCTGAAGTATAATGGTGCATTGTAAACCTATTCCAGCCCTTCTTGGTTTTAGATTCTACTGCCCAATTAAAGCCGCTTGTTTCATTGGGCCAATAGATCATTCTGGCAAGCCCTGCGGGCATTTGTGCTTCAAAGCAAATAGCTGCTGCATGAATATCGGTTCCATCTGCAATGGTACCCTCTGATTTTTTTCCATCAGAAGTAAAAGACCAAAAAGATATCTTACCATCCCTCATGCCAATCATTGCTTTTTCTTCATATACCCCTTTTGAAAAACTCCATTTAGTGGTGAGTTGAATATAATTGCCGCCAAGCACTGGTTCAAAAACACGGGTACAACATAGTTTACCCATGGGAGAATCGGTTTGTGCAATCCAAGAACCAAGTAATGGAGCAAGTACTCCTAATTTACCGCGTCCTTTTTTCCAGATGGGTTTTTTGTTGGGCATATATAAATATAAACATTTAAGTGTTGATTTCCTTCTCCCCCAATTCCTCAATGGTCTTCTTCGCATTCGCCAAACGAATGGCTTTGTTTTTCTCCACCAATATTTTGGTAGTCCAATGCTCTAATCGATGGTGTAATGGAATAATCAATGAAGCAATGGCTACTAAACCCAATAACATTAGCACTGGTGAATGATGGGTAATACTTTCTAAAAAAGGATGAATCAGCAAGTTGATGAATTCAAAAACTACTAATAAAACCAGCACACTTAAAAACTCCACTACTTTATGGCTTACCAGAATACTTCTGCTGAGTAACAAGAATAAAATAATTGCAGATAAAATAGCAATGGCAGTGATGGCGAGTTGTATGTTACGATTGCGGGATTCAACTGCTTCTAATTTTTCTTTTTCTAAATCAACCTGTCTTAATTCTTCTTTAATTTTAGCTTGTTGTAAATCTGTTACTTTTTTAGAACTATTTAAACTATCCATCCCTAGTTTATTAAAAAGTAAATATTTAAAAGCACTATCTTTATTATTTTGTTGCATGTAATACATAAAGATCCACTCAGATGCTTTTATTTTTTGTGGATAAACATTAGGTGTTTCAAATGAAAAAAACTTTTTATGGTAGACTAACATTGAATCTATCTTGTTTTGAAATTTAAAATAATCGATCAACCCCCAATAAACAGAACCATGAATTGCAGTATAATTAAAAGGAGGCAATAATTGTAGTAAGTAAAGGTTTTTTTTGAAATATACATAAGCCAAATCGGGCTGATTTAATTTCAAATAAATTTCCCCAAAAACATAATTTAGTTGTCTATTATCGAAGGTATTATTCTTTAAAATTAATTCATTAGCTCTTTGGGCATAAGCCAATGCAGAATCTGATTGATTCATTTGCAAAAAACCTTGAGCTGCATTAACGAGCAAAGAAAATTTTTGATATTGATTAGTACATAAAGCAATAGCTTTTTGCATGTATGAACTTTGTAAAATTGAATTTCGTTCTTGAAATGCTTTTGTGCCATATACAGCTGCCATATAATTTGCATTATTAGACATCCCTTCTGCTAATTTTGAAGCTTTTACTGTGTACTCTTGCCCTTTAGCATAATCACCAATTCTTACATACATGTAGGAGTGGAAAATATTCCCTGCAAACTTGCATCCTAGATCATTGTATTTTTCACCAAATTCGAGAACGTTCCTCGAATACTTTAATAAGGTATCTAAATTTCCATTGGTTACTTCAACACCAATTTTATAAATCAAATCAAACTTTTTGTCTGCCTCTTTTTCCTTTTGCGCAAGTTTCCAAAGACTATCCAAATTCAATGTTTGTGCGTTTATAACAATGCAACTAAAAAATAAGATTGTAATTAGTAAATATTTATACATGTAAAAAGTATTAGAATGGCGCTATTTTTTAATGTTCTTTATTTGAATTTTCCTCTCCCAACTCCTCAATAGTCTTCTTTGCATTCGCCAAACGGATGGCTTTGTTTTTTTCCACTAATATTTTCGTTGTCCAATGTTCTAAGCGGTGGTGCAATGGAATAATCAAAGAGGCAATAGCTACCAAACCAAATAACATTAACACTGGTGAATGATGAGTAATACTTTCTAAAAAAGGATGAATCAGCAAGTTGATGAATTCAAAAACTACTAATAAAACCAGCACACTTAAAAACTCTACTACTTTATGGCTTACTAAAATACTTCTACTTAATAATAAGAATAAAATGATGGCTGATAAAATAGCTATGGCAGTGATGGCGAGTTGGAGATTGTGGTTGCGGGATTCTTTTTCTTCTGCTTTGGTTTTTTCCTGTTCTTTTTGTTTTTGCTCCTCCTCAAATTTGGCTATCTGTAATTGAGCCACTTTATTGGTGCTGTTAATGCTATCATTAGCAACAATATAAAAGTTCATGTATTTTGCAGCGCTATCATAATTACCCTTTTTATAATAGTACTCGTAAATTCTTTTAGATGCATTCATTTTTGTCACAAATAATTCCCTAGGCCCATATTCAAAGGGTTTTTTCCAATAATATAAGGCAGAATCTGGTTGGTTGATTGTACTAAAATAATTTGCCATGGGCAAATAAGCCCTCATTATGTTTCCAATACTTGGTTTTTGTCCGCCAAAATAAATGCCTTTTTTAAAAAAAACATAGGCAAGTTCTGGCTGATTCATTTTCAAATATATATTGCCCATTATCCCTGTTACAAAACTTGAAGATGTGTCATTATATTTTATAGCCGTCTCATACATTTTTTGGGCGTAAAAAAAAGCTGAATCAATTTGATTATTAGCAAGAAATGCTGATGAAAAATTACCTAACATAATAGTAAATCGGGGGTCCATTTTAGAAAGTGCATTTCTTAATTGAACTGCTTTACGGATATGTTCAATTTTTTTATTAGGATTTGTTTCAATAAAATGCCTGTAATATGATACACTAGCCATTACTTCCGAATCTTGAATTTTTTCAGAAATTTCAGCTGCTCTTGTTATGTATTCCTGTACTTTTTGATAATCTCCTATTCTAATATATAACCAAGATGAATTAAGTATCCCCAAAGCATTATATCTTGGCTTATTGAGTTTTTCGCATAACTTTAAAAGTCTTGTGTTATAGTTTATATTAGAATCGATTGAAATACTATTATAAATATTACTTAGTTTATAAAAATTATATAATATCAGGCTGTCATTTTTAGTGGTTTCTAGAATCTGCCATACACTATCTGTATTTTGTTTTTGCGCAGATGATGTAAAGAACAATAAACAAATAAAAAAACTTCCAACTATTCGTTTTATTTCGTCTAAACAGAAATGGATGCCTTTCATGCTTTTCTAAGCTTTATTATAAATATACTATTTTTATACAAAGACCCCTTATTAGGAATAAAGCCTATTTTACTCAATCAACTGCATTAACCAATGAATAAGAACCTTATACTATTTCTACTTGTATTTTTTGGTGTAATCAATATTCAATTTAACCCAACCGCTTTAAAGAAGTCGATATCTTCCAGCAGTCCTCCAATAGATCAAAAATGGATCGACGATTTCACCTGGGTACAATATGGCAATATGCCATTGGTAATTAGTGTGCCGCATGGAGGAACCATTGCACCTGATAGCATTGCCACTAGAGCTTGCCCTGGCATTACTACAGTAACAGATTCTTACACCATCGAATTAGCCAAAACGATTGATAGTGTTTTCATGGCCGATTATGGAAAACACCCTTCGCTCATCATTACGCATTTGAAAAGATCCAAGCTAGATCAGAACAGACCTTTGCCAGAAGCCAATTGCAACAACGAACAAACGGTGGCTATTTGGAATCGTTTTCACAATAGCATTGATACAGCATTACAATTAGCATCAAAGCAATGGCCTCAAACTTTGTATATCGATTTGCATGGGCATGGTCACGCCAATCAACGTTTGGAATTAGGATACTTATTAACTGATGATGAACTCCGCAATCCGGCAACTATCCTTCCTGCTAAAACATCAATTGCATCTTTAATTGCTAGCACAAAAATGTCTGCTGAAGAATTACTCACTGGAAAAAATGCATTTGGTACTATCATTGCTTCCAAAGGAATTCCGGCTGTTCCGAGTATGCAAGACAAAGCCCCCACTTCAACAGAATCCTATTTCGATGGGGGCTATAATACCAAAAGATATACTTCAACTTCTACCTACCCCAATGTTTTTGGTTGGCAGATAGAAAGCAATAAAGAGGTGCGCTTTAGTGCTACACAACGTTCCGTATTTGCAAAAGCATTGGCGGCTGCTGTGATGGAGTATTATAAAATGAACACACAATTAACTTTTTAGTCCTTTACATATTCCAATATATCCGAAGGCTGACAATCCAACACTTTACAAATAGTTTCGAGTGTGCTGAAACGTATTGCTTTTGCTTTTCCTGTTTTTAAAATGGATAAATTAGATAAAGTGATTCCTACTTTTTCAGAGAGTTCGTTCAATGACATTTTTCGCTTTGCCATCATTACATCTAGATTAATAATTATTGGCATATTATACGGTTAAGTCATTTTCAGTTTGAATTTCAATTCCTCTTTTAAAAATTAGAGCGATCACAAATAGTGCTACACTCATGAATAACCATACATCGGCACTTTCTAATCTTAATTCCTTGAGTGGAGGCATTACTACATCTTTACCAATCAGCCAATTGGTATAGCTTGATCCCCAGGAAGAAAATAAACTAATACCAAGACTTATATATCCTATTAAGAGAATAAATTGCCTCATTTCATTACTGAATGGTTTGGATAGATCGAGCTTTTTCTTGTACAAGAATTTTACAATCACCCAAAACAAGATCGCTTTTAATATCACCACTATATTCATGAAAGTAGTTTCTGCAAAAAAATGCCCTTTATCGAATGCATACAGGCTTGACATATCCAGATGATTCCAAAAATACTTGGCTCCAATAGGATTAAACGCCAATGTATAAATACTATTGGTTAAAAAACCTCCCGCTTCAATACATAGACCGACGAAAATCAACGCTGAAAGGAAACACAATCCATTCAAGATCTGTTGAGTACTAATTTTAATTTCCATGTTTGTTGTTTTAGTTTAACAGTACAAACATAGTAATATTTATTGATAAACAATAAATATTTAATTATTATCAATTATTTTTTATTTGGAGCCAATACCAATACCTGAAACGATCCTGGAACCATTTTAGCCCTAGTACCTTTTGGCGCCTCTGCCGGTATAGGTTCGTAATCGGCAGTAGGAAGGTAAACCATATGCGTTTTAGTATCCAAAGAGATGGTGCGTGCTCCTTTTTTAGTTTCTACAGTTTCTATTAATTTATATTCATTGGCAGATACTTCTTTTACTATTGAAACAGTACCGGATCCGTTAGAAGTAAAAATCAATTTCGATGCAGGATCAAATGCAGCTCCATCGCAACCTTCTCCGATTGGCACAGTTGCTACAATTTTTCCATTGGTTGCATCCATTACCACCAATGTTTTATCACAGGTAGAAAACAATCTTTTTGTTTTGGTGTCGATGGCTAAACCTGTTGGGCTTTCTGAAGGCGCTAATTCCCAAATATTGGTCACTGCGCTTTTTGCAATATCTACTTCAGCAATTTGATGCTTGTCTTCGAGGTTTACGAATAGTTTTCCAGCACCATCACTTACCACTGTTTCTAATTTAGTACCACCTACAGCAATGGTTGCTACTACCTGATCGGTATTTACATCAATCAATGATAGATCTCCTCCACTATGATTGCTGGTTACAATTTTTTTGGAGAATGGATCGTACATGATCCAGTCTGGGTTTTTACCTACTGCTATTGTTCCAATGGTATTTCCTGTTTTTAAATCGAATACAGTAACATTATTGGTTCTACCATTACTGGTATAGCCTTTCCCTAAAGATGGAACAAATGCAATACCATGCACACCTGCTGTACTTGTAATGATGCCTAAAGAATCGCCAGTAGTTTTATCCAAAATATTAACTTGACCCCCATGAGATAAATACAATTTATTTGAATTAACATCTACTGCAGGATAATCCCAGCCGCCCATGCTGGCGATATGAAAGGTTTTAACTATTTGATAATTTGATTGAGCGTTAACATTGGTTGCAACTGAAGCTAGCAAGATGCAAATAGGAAGAATAATTTTTTTCATAAATAAAGTTTATGTGAATTAATTTTTTTACAAGGCATTATCAAATTGCATTTTATCTTCTGCCTTTTTGGTTGTTTTACCGAAACGGTAATTAAATCCAATATAGAATACCTGCGCATCTCTACTGGTCAATTGATTTTGGATTAAGAATTTAGAACTAAGGTCTGATCGTTGTTTGAGTGTACTAAACACGTCACTCAAAGTAGCCACAACAGATAATTTATTTTTCATCATGTCTTGACGCAATCCCATATTCATTACAAATGTGGGAGCGTAAAAGCCCTGTATTGTTTGCCTGGCAGATCGGTAAATGCAAGTGAATTGAAACATCGTTGTTTTAGTGATGGAAGCACTTGCATTAAAATTAGTGTTCATGCTCCATATCGATTTTTTGTCTGGAGCAGTAGCTGTGCCAAAATTGATGGTATTGTAAAATACATTGGTACTCAAATTGGCCGTAATGGTTTTTGTTGGTTTTGCCGAAACCACTAACTCAAACCCTGTACTTTGATCGTTCGATAGATTTTGCTTGGTAGTTAGGAATGCTGTATCATTTATTTTTTGAGTGATGGAAGTAAATCCATTGTACTTGTACCGATAATAGATGCTTGGAACAATTGTAAATATTTTATTCTTCCACTGGTAACCAAATTCTAAGGAATGAATAAATTCAGGTAATAAATAAGGATTGCCTGCTCTTAGGTTAATTGGATCCATGTATTCGGGGAAAGGATTTAAATCATCTCCCTCTGGCCTATTCACTCGCTTGCTATAATTCAATTGCAATTGACCCTTGGAAAGTTTATAGGATAATTGAACCGATGGAAATACATTGAAATATTGATTCTTGATGATTGAATCTCTGGTAACCAAATTGCTTTCTATAAAAGATTGTTCTGCACGCAAACCCAATGAATATTCTAATTCGCCAATGGAATTAGAATAAGTACTATAGAATGCATGCACTTTTTGATTCAACTTAAAGCGATTGGAGGTCAATGGATTTTTTATGATCGTTCCTGTTGAAGGATTGTAATTCTCCGTTAAAAAATCGATATCTTGCTGAATGAAAGACCCCGCATAACCAAGTTCTAGTTTAGCATCTTCGCCTAATGGATTTACAAAATCTACTGTGGCTTGCTGGTTGTATTCAATTTGATTCACAAAATTATTGTCCGGAATAGAGAGTTTTACAGGATAATAATACTGGTTATTGTAATAGTTTTTTTCATCTTCACTTTGAGAAGATGCAGTGAACTCAACCCTTAACTCCTTCCCTTCTTTGTTATAATTATGCTGCCAATAAGCCGTAATATCTTTTTCAAATTCAACTGCTGGCGCATATCTTGTTCTGTCTAAACGTTGAGTAACTTGCATATTCTTATCAAAGAATGTTCGCTCATACAAATCACTTCTTGCTAAACTGGTTTTTAAATAACTCCCTGAAAGCCCTACACTATTCAATTTATCGATGGTATAGTCAAACCCTCCTCTTAATAAATGAGACAATGGCCTGGCTTTGGATCGATAATTTTCAGTGTAGTAGCCAGTAGTAGCTCCAGTTACTGAATCTAAAAATTGACGATTGGTATTGCCAAAACGATTACGTTCATCTTGTCGTAAACTATAAGTAGCAAAAGTATTGAGCTTACTTGTTTTATAATTGAGGGTTAAACTTCCATTAGCTCTTTCTTTATTACCGATATTACCTGTAACATTCCCATTGAAACCTGCTTTCACATTTTTCTTCATCACAATATTAATCATACCCGCAGTTCCATCTGGCCGATATTTGGCAGAAGGATTGGTGATTACTTCAATCCGTTCAATAGTGTTCGCAGGAATTTGTTGCAATACTTCCGCTCTGTTTTTGCCCATTAGTGGAGATGGTCTTCCATTGATGAGTATCATTAATTCTCCTGAACCTCTTAAACTAACATTACCTTCAATATCAACTTCTACTGATGGCACATTGCGCAATATATCACTTGCCGTACCCGATTGTGCCATGATATCTTGTGAGGTATTGTACACTTTTTTGCCAACTGTTGAACTGAGCATATTCTTCTTTGAAGTAACACTCACTTCTTCGAGCGTATTGGAACTTAATTCCATACTGATATTGCCCAATGAAATAGAAGATGCACTCGCAGTTAAGGTAACTGTTTGTTGAGGGGCTATCAACCCCATGTAGTTTATTTTCAAACTATACGTGCCAAATGCAATACTATCTAAATTAAATTTTCCTTTTTTATTACTAATAGCTGTTTTAAGTGCTGTATTATTTTTTTGTTCTATTATTTGCACAGAGGCATACTCAATGGGTTGGCCGGTTTTTTTATCAATCACTGTTCCGTTTACTGACCCTATTTTATATTGAGCCTCTAAGCTGAAAAAACAACTTAGCAGCATCAAGACTATACTTAATGATTTCATTGAAGATTGTTTAAACCACCACCAATCATACTTCATCGCCTAAATTAAAATAAATAAAGGCCGGTTAGAAGTATAATCGGTGGATGGAGAATTATGGTAGTTGAATTACATGATCTTTCCTGTTGGATCTACTTTAGCTTCTTTGGTTTTACCCTTTAGACTATATTCAATTTCGAAATAGTTCTTGCCTGCTTTAGATTCGATTTTGTATACTTCTTTAATAGTTGCTCCCATAAAAGATTTATTAAAACCATCCAAAACTGCTTTTGGTGCGTTTGCTTGAGGAATGGCCATTTCTGTTTCCATCCATTCTCCAGTACTGGAAAAATTAGCGGAGCCTTTTTTCCCGTCCATTAGAAAACTGGCTTCATATTCATCCTTACCTTCTTTCTCCCATTTTACCTCTTTGGCATTGGGAAATTTTTGGGTGAATGCTTTTTCAGCTGCTGGAGTTACTTTGTTTTTTTGAGCGTTTGTAGTAGCCAATAAGCCAATACATACGAATAGTATGATGAAAATACGTTTCATATAATTATTTTAAATTGATATAGAAAATAAAATGACAACTGCTTTGTTGAAAGCAGCAAATAATGGATTATGCAGCCACTATTGTTGGAGGATGAAATATGGCAGGATGAAAATCAGCAGATGGAACACCTGCATTTATCAAAGGAATAATTGTTCTAACAACAGGAATTATCTGGGCTGTATATACAAACTGAGGTTGTTGATACATGGCCCCACTTTGAATTTGAATTACTACCCCAGTGTTGATTGGTGTGGTCGATTTTGCTGGCACCGTTTCTTCCTCTTCCTCATCGCCTTCAAAACCCATTCCCAATAATTTTTCTCCTACAAACTCCATCACATTCATGTCTGCATCAGTTGCTAAACAAGTATTGTAAACAATTTGAAGCGAACGAGTATCGTCGAAATTAGCATAGGGCATCAGGAGATTAGATGCAGTAAATAAGAGTAATAATGCTATGACGATTGGTTTTTTCAACAATGCAATATACTATTTAAAGGCAAGAAGATTGTTAATTAAACAAAATTTAACCCTTTATTTCCTTCTCCATATAAACCACTTCAGGCAATGGATTATGATAGTATGCAGTGGTAATAACAAAACCATGTTTTAAATACAATGCAATGGCTGCTTTTAAACGTTCCAATGTATCCAATTTCATTTTGGTATAACCTAACTTTTTAGCTTCTTCCAATATCGCTTTTACTAAGGCTTCTCCAATACCGTATTTGCGGAATGGTGATTGTACAAATAAACGCTTCATTTCACAAACCCCCTTCTCGTCTAAAGCTTGCAGGGCAATGGTTCCAACAGGTTCATCATTCCAAAAAGCCATGATTAAACAACCAGTTGGAGGACCATATTTTTTCAATGGATTTTGCAATTCTGCATCAAAGCTTTGAAAGCAAAGGTCTACTGCCAATTCATCGGCATATTCTTTAAACAAATGCCGAGCTGTTTCCAGATCGGCATCGTTTTGTGTAATATGTTTGAGTGTTAGCATTTATCCTGGCATGCGAGAAATATATTTCTCTACCTCTTTAATTTGATCCAATACCTGTTTGCTTTTTGGCTTACATGCTTTGGCTTTTCTAAAATAATCTTTTGCAGCGCGGAATTCTCTTTTGTTCATAAAGATTTGACACATGCTGATAAATGCAACTGCCTCACTCTCTTTATCAGAAATTCCTGCACGAATAGCAGCACGTATATAACTCTCTCCTTGTTTCAAATCTCCTTTTTGCATGGCCATCATACCCAATTGCAATTTATTGGCGCCTTCGGCTTCTGGCATAGGTGAGCCTAGAGATGAGCTCATTTTCAAATGCTTTTCTGCTGTATCAAAATCTTGATTCATCATGGCCATATTACCCTTGATGGTATAATAGGTTGAACGAACAGGTTTATACAGTAGGTTAGGATACCAAACAGTATTGAGGATACGCTCCACTTCTTCCATATTGCCCGCTTCCATGGGTTCTTGTATTAATCGAAGCGGCCCAATGAAAAAATGACTGGCCAAACCAATAATTCCAATAAAGTATAGGATAAATGAAGGCCAGAATCCGCTGCTGATATTCACTCCAATAGCAGCTACAATGGCTAATAAACTGAGCCAAAAACGATATTTAATGATGAGATTGTAAAACTTCATGATTTAAAATTGGAGGGCAAAGATAAGGGGGAATCAGTTATTCGTTATTGCTTATTAGTTATTGGGGCATTGGGGTATAGGATTCATGGTCAGACCAAAAAACGTATATTTAACAAAAGCTTTATTATGAGAAAATGGCTGTTTTTTATCGGTTTGTTGAGTTGTGGATTCAAAATATTGGCTCAGATAACTCCCTCCCCCTTGAAAAATGAGGGCATGGGACCTTATTCTCAGTTAATTATCAGAGGTGTTACACTAATTAATGGAACAGGCGCACCTCCCTATGGCCCTGTTGATATAGTCATTGAGAAAAACAGAATCGTCCAAATTGCCAATTTAGGAAATCCAGGTGTTCCAATTAATGATGCGAGAAGACCCAAATTAAAAGAGGGTGGAAAAGAGATCAACTGCAATGGCATGTATGCATTACCTGGATTGATAGATATGCATGGTCATATTGGTGGAAAAGAACAAGGCACACCTGCTGAATATGTTTTTAAACTCTGGATGGCCAATGGCATTACTACTATCAGAGATCCATCGGCTGGAAATGGATTGGATTGGGTACTCGATCACAAGAAAAAATCTGCCGCCAATACAATCACTGCACCACGCATTTATGCCTATACAGCATTTGGTCAGGGAAGCAAAAGTCCTATAGTAACAGCAGATCAAGCTAAAGCATGGGTAAATGAGAATGCAAATAAAGGAGCTGATGGAATTAAATTTTTTGGTGCATCACCAGAAGTAATGGATGCGGCATTAAGAGAGAATAAGCGCTTGGGTTTACGCAGTGCCTGCCATCATGCACAAACCGATGTAGCCCGATGGAATGTACTCAACTCTGCACGTGCAGGATTAACATCAATGGAACATTGGTATGGTTTACCTGAAGCTTTATTTGAAAATAAAACCATTCAAAATTTTCCACCGAACTATAATTACAACAACGAACAAAATCGATTTGAAGAAGCAGGAAAATTATGGGCACAAGCTGCGCCGCCTTTTAGCCCTCATTGGAATAAAGTAATGGATGAATTGATCAAATTGGATTTTACACTCGACCCTACATTTAATATTTATGATGCCAACAGAGATTTAATGCGCGCAAGAAGAGCTGAATGGCATGAAGATTATACACTTCCTTCTCTCTGGAAATTTTATGAACCTAGCCGTGTATCGCATGGATCTTATTGGCATAGCTGGGGAACGGAACAAGAAGTGGAGTGGAAGAAAAATTATCAATTGTGGATGACATTTATTAATGAATACAAGAATCGTGGCGGAAGAGTTACTGCAGGATCGGATAATGGATTTATTTATCAACTCTATGGTTTTGGATTTATTCGCGAGCTAGAACTCTTGCGTGAAGCGGGTTTCCATCCTTTGGAAGTAATTCGTTCAGCAACATTATATGCTGCACAAGCTTTGGGTGCTGAAAAAGATTTAGGATCGGTGGAAATCGGAAAACTGGCAGATCTATGCATTGTTGATGGAAATCCTTTACAAAATTTACAAGTCTTGTATGGTACAGGCGCTATTGAATTAAATGCCAATAACGAAGTGATTCGCAGAGGTGGTGTGAGCTATACAATTAAAGATGGTATTGTATATGATGCTAAAAAATTATTAGCTGACGTAAAGGAAATGGTGGATCTAGAGAAAAAGAAAACTGGATTTGTTTTAAAACAACCTGGAGTAAAATAAAATATTATTTTATGCAATCAAAAGCCACATCAGTAAAAGATTATGTTGCCGAATTGCCTGAAGACCGGCAAAAAATAATTGAGCAGTTTCGAAAAGTGATCAAAAAAAATCTGCCCAAAGGATTTGAAGAAGAAATGAGTTATGGAATGATTGGTTATGTGGTTCCGCATAAACTATATCCAGCAGGATATCATTGCGATCCGAAATTACCATTGCCTTTTATTAATTTGGCTTCTCAAAAAAACAGCGTCAATGTATATTTTATGGGTCTTTACGCAGACAAAAAAATATATAAATGGTTTACAGAAGCCCATGCAAAAGCATCTCCAAAGAAATTAGATATGGGTAAGAGTTGCACACGCTATAAAAAGTACGAGGATATTCCCTTTGATCTAATTGGTGAATTAGTTTCGAAAATGACGCCAAAAGAATGGATTGATTTATACGAATCGGTTTTTAGAAAAAAAAATAACAAGTAATGATATATCTTATGAATGCAATGAAAAAAAAGTTTATTCTGTTGACTATTTCACTTTGGGTATTTGTTGTTGTAACAATAGCACAACAACCTTATTATCCCGATGCAGTTTGGCAGAAAAAGAATCCTTCGGAACTAAAAATTAATAAAGTATTATTAGATAGTGCCGTTTCATTTGCAATGAATAACGATAATAAAGTAGAGCGTGATCTGCGCATTGCCTTATTAAAATCTTATGCAAGAGAACCAGATTATAAGATCATTGGTCCTACAAAACCTCGTGGAGGCCCGGCTGGTTTAATTATTAAGAACGGCTATATTGTTGCGCAATGGGGCGATGTAGATAGAGTAGACATGACTTTTAGTACCACAAAAAGTTATTTGTCTACGGTTGCAGGATTAGCCATCGACAATGGTTTGATCAAAAATGTACATGATAAAGTGGGCCAATATGTTTGGGACAATAGCTTTGAAGGAGCTCATAATTCATCCATCACATGGGATCATTTATTAACCCAGTCTTCGGATTGGTCGGGTACTTTATTTGGATTAAATGATTGGGCCGATCGCCCACCCAAAGAAGGTGGATTGGATGATTGGAAAAATAGAAAACTCAATGAGCCTGGTACAGTTTATAAGTACAATGATGTTCGAGTAAACCTCTTGGCTTATTCATTACTTCAAGTTTGGAGAAAGCCTTTGCCTGTTGTACTAAAGGAAAAAATCATGGACCCCATCGGCGCTTCCACAACATGGCGTTGGTATGGTTATGAGAATTCCTTTGTAAATATGGACGGACAAATGGTTCAGTCTGTAAGCGGTGGCGGGCATCATGGTGGTGGTATTTTTATCAGTGCAGTAGATCATGCAAGATTTGGTTTATTGTTTTTAAGAAATGGTAAATGGAAAAATCAGCAATTGATCTCAGCAAATTGGGTGAATGCAATTCAACAACCTTCTACTGCTTTTAAAAGCTATGGCTATTTATGGTGGCTCAATACCAATCAAGAACAAATTAAGGGGCTGTCTTCATCCATCTACTATGCAGCTGGTTATGGAGGTAATTATATCATCATCGACAAAGAACATGATATGGTAATTGTTACCCGTTGGTTAGACGATGCTAAGCTGAGTGATTTTATGAAATTGATTGTGCAGGCGAATAATTAATTTATTGCTTGGCGTCATTGATCTCAATCCAATTGCCTTCAGGGTCTTGAAACCAAATTTGTTTTACTCCATCGGGGCGAAGATTGAAGCCTCCTTTTTTACCAGGATAATCTTCAAAAGAAATCTTTTCCTTTTTCAATTTTGTCATTATCGCATCTACTGATTCTACACTAAAACAAAGATGATTACCCTTTGAATAGGTCATTTGAGTGGGAGCCCCAGCTGGTAAAAGCGATTTGTCGATAATGTGCAAAGCTGCTTTAGGACCAATACCCAACCATACATGTTTTCCATCATTGAAAGGATTGGCAATGGTATCAATGCCGATGATATCTGTATAAAAACGAACTGTTTCTTGCAAATTGGCAACTGTAATGGCAATGTGGTTGATGATTGGTTTATTGTTTGTTTGCGCCATAATTGAGTTTGAAGCTATAATAAAGATGATAAGGGAGAAAAATAGTCTTTTCATGATGATTTCTTTGTGATGAAGTAACCAAATCTACTATTTTTGCGCCAATCGGATGAATACCGGTTGGGTCCCGTAGTTCAATGGATAGAATAGGAGTTTCCTAAACTCTAGATCCAAGTTCGATTCTTGGCGAGACCACAAAGACCCGCAGCGAAAGCTGCGGGTTTATTTTTGCGAAGTCGCGAAACAAGCTTGCTTGATTGAGCGAATGAGCAGAAATAAACCCTGCAACAACCGAAGGTTGGTGTAGGGGCTTTGAGTAAGTTCAATACGGTAGAAGACAAACCGAGTGTAACGAGGTTTGGCAATCTTGGCGTATAAGCGAGAAAATAAATAACCCGCAGGGCAACCAAAGGTTGCCGTGGGGCTTTGAGTAAGTTCAATACGGTAGAAGTTAGCCGAAGGCTAACAATCTTGGCGTTAAGAAAGAAAACAGCCGATCAGATAAATTAAAGTAACGACCTATAATATTGCAAAACATCATTCCAATGATAATAAGGAAGTAAATCACTTTTCACTGGCGGAACTAATATTTCATTTTCGTTATAGAGAAATTTAACTAGTATATCATTATTTTTTTCTGAACGAAATAAAATCATTTGAATATTTCCTGACATAGGAGCTACTTTAAAATCAGACCATACTTTATAAAAGTTTTCTGGATCAGATATACTATTATAGCAACCATCTAAGTGAAGAAGCATTGCCAAAGGAATAATATTACCATCATGTGCAAAACGAAAATCTGCCCCTACAATTTTTTTATCAATAACTTTTTGGGCACTATCAATGATATTTCTCAATAAAGGTTTAGCATTTTCCATCATTATTCCACCGTTTAGAGCACAGTTTGCATCATTTACATAAGTTTTATAATTCTTGCATTGCCATAGATCAAAAAGTTCATCTTTAGTAAAGAGATCATAAAAAGAAATTTTTGTTTCTACATTCTGCATTCCTCCAGCTATATTATATAAGGACCACATAATAGCATTGGCACTAATATTTGTTTCTAATAAATCATAATTGGTAAATATTGTTTTGATGATTCGATCAGAATTAACATGTTTTTTTTCAAATTCTTTATAGTCTGGTTTCCAAGTGTTAGTTGCAGACCTATATGAGATTGCTTTCTCAGTGTGATGATTAAGAAACTGTTGCCATTTTTCACCAGAATAGAGTGCAATTGATAAATTTGAATTATTTACTTTAAGTTGTTCTGTAAAATAATTCATACTCATAACACAACGAGAAACAGTTGTTGCACATGCAGTTATGTTACTTCGATCTACAAATACTTCAGGGTATGATTTATACATACGATCTGCTATACCTTTCTGTTCTCGAATACCTACTGGTGAAAGATTACCCCCATTTTTCTCCACTTCTTTCCAAAGAAGTAATAGTCGTGAAAGAATATCTTTTCCTAAAACTGTGAGAACATTCTTTTTATAAGCAATTTCAAATAAATCTATGATTCCTTTATACTCATCATCACTAATTAAATAACGTGAACCATGCCTACCTAGATGACTAATATAAAATGGTTTATACCCAATGGGAATTGGTGTTTTTGGCTTAATCTCATTTTGAGGATAAGCAAAATATACCCCTGCAGTTTTTTCAATAGTATTGAACAATTCATCTTTAGAAACCTGAGCTAATAAGGAATTAGCAAAAAAAAGGAGTGCAAAGAACCAGATTGGTTTTAAATTCATTTTATTTCTTTTTCAAAAAAGAGAATGATAAGTTTCTAGTAATGAAGAGCAAGAGACTAAAAAATATAACCGCAAAAGACACAAAGGTTAAAGGATATGAATTTAATAATTGTTTAATAACTATTGTAACTTTGTGGTTGCGAGCAATAAATTTCGCGGTTATAATAATTTAGTTTATGCCATAAATTTGAAATACGTTAATTAATAATCAGGGTTTTGCTTTAAGTTAGGATTATAAAGCACATCATTTTGTGGAATTGGATATAATTTGTACTTGTCATCAACGTCCTGCCCAACATAATTTGTTTCACCAGATGTAGAACGACCTTTCCACTCCCAATTATAACCCTTGGTAAAAACACCAAACCTAATTAAATCACTTCTTCTCCAATTCTCTGTCCACAATTCTCTCGCTCTTTCATCTAATAAAAATGGTAGTGTTAATTGACTGTCTGTGATTTGTCCATTAGCTACATTATACTGATTTAAATAAGGTCCAGAATTATACGCCCTGTTCCTTACTTCATTCACATAAGTGAGCGCTTCTGTGCGAGAACCATTTGAGGCGCCACGTAAAATTGCTTCCGCAGCCATAAGATAGGCGTCTGCTTTTCTAAACATCGGGAATGCAATATTAGAGTAGGTAGTTGGCGGTGTCTTCACTCTATCCTTTGTAACGTTTCTCCATTTTGTCATTGTATAACCATAATAAATTACAGAGGTGAAAAACGTGGAACCAACTTTCCAGTTTTCTTTTAATAATGCAGGTTTATTAACTGTTCCATTAGAATTGAAAGTAGCAGTTAATGGACCTCCTAGCAATAAAGATCTCTTATCTTTTTTCTTGTCACACCAACGATCTGTAGGATTAAAATCTTGATCCTCTGGTAAAAATTTATTTACAAATGTTGTTTTTAATGACCCATTTGAACCATAATTTGCTGAAATACCATAATCGATAAAGTCATACATATAATCGCTTATCGGAAATTTAAGCAAGAAATTTGTTACCCCTTCGCCTTGCATTTTATCGGTATCTGTTGGTATCGCCCAAAGTATTTCGTTGCTAGTATTATTATCTTTTAAGAAATTTTCAATGTAATTAGGAGCTAGGCTATAATTTGCATCATTGATTACTTTTTTAGCATAGGTCAATGCTTCATTATTTTTTGGAGTGCCTGTATACACTTCTGCATTTAAATATAGTCTTGAAAGTAAGAACCATGCGGAAGCTTGATTTGTTCTTCCAAATAATTTTTTATTCGAAGGCATCATTTTACTTTCAATAGCTAATAGTTCTTTTTCAACATATTCAAATATCTCTTTCCTGGTTTTTTGCACAGGATATGTTCCATTTGGTGTTGATTCATCTACCCAACCTACAGCGCCATACAAATCACATAATTGATAATATTGATATGCCCTTACAAAACGAGCTTCCGCTCTCCAAAATTCAACATCGTTTTTTGCCTTATCCCAAACTCCATATTTTTCCATCTCACTTTGTTCAGTTTTTCTTAGAAACTCATTACATAAAGCAATTATAATATATGCTCTATAATAAAAGTAATTAGGAAACTCTGTGCCTTTTGTCCAGTTAAGTGATACTGTAGATTGAATACCATAACCAGTTCCAGTTCTGTAGAGTATGATATCTGACGGAGCTTCTTGTACCCAAAATAACGACCTTAAGTAAACACTTCGCCCTCCATCCCATGAAACGTCATTCCCGCCTGCTCCACCTTGTCCAGCTACAGCCATAGCACTGTATATTTTTAAGAACACTCCATAATAGCCATCATATGTACTATAAACCTGATCTTCAGTAAATGCTGTTGAGGAAGTAGGTGTTAAATCAAGCTTCTCGCAAGAAGAACAGAAGATACTAGCTATCAAAACAAGAGAAAAATATTTGATTAACTTTTTCATATAATACTAAAATTTTAAGTTTAAAGAGAGCATATACATTCTTTGTTGAGGAGTACTGGAAACATCAATACCACTATATACTTCAGGATCTACCCCAGGATATTTTGTAAAAGTGGCTAGATTTTGAATGCCAGTGCTAACGCGTAAAGAACTCTTATTCTTGAAAATCTGATTGAATGTGTAACCAACAACTACATTATCAATCTTTAAATAATCTCCTTTGAAGAGCCAATAGTCAGTAAAATAATGTTGTTTCGCCCAAGTAGGAGCCCAATTTCTAAATGTGTTTGTAGGAAATTGTGCAGAAGCATCAAAGAAAGAATTATTACTTCCCCCACTCATGGTTTCCCAATATACATATTGACCGAAAGCATAATGCATATTGGTTCCAAAATCCCATGCCTTATATTTTAGTGAAGTTGAAAAACCTCCGTAATAAGGTACTAATGAACTTTTTTTAGTATCCCATTTATTAGCATCTGATCCATCATCAAGTACATATTGCGCTGACCCTGTTATGCTTGGATTATAATTAGGATTATTGAATTGTTCGATTGGGTTTCCTTTATTGTCAAATGCTTGTTGTGCAAGAAAAAAAGTGTTAGGAGTATTTCCTACTTTATGATATTGAACAAAACGATTAGACCCCGTATTCCCAGTTTTAACAGAAGTTTTATCAGGTGGTCCATCATAGACAGTTAATTTTTCAATCCTTGATGCATTATAAGCAAAATTGAAATTTACATTCCATTCCAAGTTTTTATTTTTTATAGGGACACCACCAATTGAAAATTCAAACCCATTACTCGACATTTCACCAATATTCTGAGTGAGTGATTCAGCAAAATTAGAACCAGCTGCTACCATTACTGAATTCATTAATAAATTAGAAGTATAACGATTATAAACATCTACTGCTCCATATAATCGATTTTTAAAAAATCCAAAATCTAACCCAAAATTGGTAGTGCTAGTTCGCTCCCACTTAACAGATCTATCAAAAGCTGATGGGCGATATGTTGTGAAAAATTGATCTCCAACTCTATACATAAAATTTTGAGTAGATGCATAATATAAGGCTTGATATGCATAATCATTATTGATATTCTGTTGCCCAGTTATTCCATAGCTTGCCCTTAATCTTAGTTCACTTATATTTTTAATTTTTTTAATAAAATTTTCATCGGCTATATTCCAAGCAAATGCAGCAGATGGAAATGAACCCCATCTTGTTTCAGGTGCAAATCTGGAAGACGCGTCAGCTCTTAATGTACCTGTGAAAACAAATCGATTAAAAAGTTTATAATTTAATCTGGCAAACCATGAGGACATATTAACAGCACTTTCAATAGTACCTTCTACACTGCCTGATACCAGTGTTTGGTCACTATATTTTTGAACACCACTAGTATTTCCACTTTTCTGCATTTCATAGGTATGACCAAGCGTTAAATCAAATTGATGATTTGTAAATGATTTTTTATAATTCAAATAATAATCAAGTACGGTTCTATTGATGAATGAAGTATTAGTGGAAGAAGTATTTAAGCCGCCTTTTCCCAAACTCACATTGGCTACAGACCAAGTTTCAGGCATATTATCTCTGCCGATTGAAGGATTGTTTACCTTAAATGAACTGCTACTTACCCCTGTATTTATAGTAAGATTTTCTAACCCATGTACTTTATAGCTCAACAAAATACTAGTCAAAAATCGATTACTTCTATCATAACCCAAGCCAGGCAAAGATGCGCTAGCAAGAGGGTTTGTTGCTCTTTGTGGTTTATTTCCATTAGCATCAGCACCATACATGAAATACCCATATGCCTTCTGTGGATAGTTCACTCCATTTACTGTAGCAGGTCCGTAATCAAAATAAACGGGTTGTGTTGGATCTGTTAAAGCTGCTGTACTAAATGAGCTACCACTTTGGGGTCTATTAATATAAGTGTATTGGGCTGTAGCATTGATACTTAAATGGTTTTTCCAAAACTTTGGTGATAAAACAACCGAAGTTGTAACCATTTCTCTCTTAGTATTTAATACATTTCCTTGTTCTTGATTATATCCTACTGAAACTCGGTATGGTGTATAAGGCATCGCTCCTGACATACTGATTGTATGAAGATTTGAAACACCAGTACGTGAAATTAATTGCTGCCAGTTTGTATTCGCATTACCTAATAGTGCTGTATTCCATCCTCTTTTAGTGTATTCAGCTTTATATTCGCTCGCTTCGTAAACATCAAGCAATTTAAAAGGTTGATTAATTAAAACATCCGCTCTATAATTAAACTCAGGTTTGGTAAATTTATTTCCAGCTCCAAGAACACCGGTTTTGGTTTTTACAATTATCACCCCGTTTGCACCACGAGCACCATAAATTGCAGAGGCAGATGCATCCTTTAAAACAGTAATACTTTCAATATCATTGGGATTCACTGAAGATAAAGTACCTTCTGTCATTCCGTCTATTACAATCAAAGGTTCATTGGATGCATTTAAAGATGCACCTTGACGAATCCTTACTGTTCCGCTAGCACCAGGGGATCCTGAGCCTTGAGTTACTTGTAATCCAGCAACTTTTCCCAATAAAAGATCTGTTGTAGTTGTAGCTTTAACCCTGTTTAATTCGTCTGGCTTAAGTAATGTAACAGATCCTGTAAGATCTTTCTTCTTTACACCTCCATAACCAATTACAACGACATCAGAAAGATTTTCGGCAGATTTTTCTAAGAATATTACAAGTTTCTCTGTGCTGCTAATCCCAATATCTTGGGATTTATATCCAATAAATGTGATAGTTAAATTATTGGTTGTTGTTGGAATTTTAAGACGAAAATTTCCATCATTGTCTGTTATTGTAGCTATTTGCTGGTCATTTACTTTAATACTAACACTTGCTCCAACTAAGGGTTTTTTGGTTTCAAGATCAAAAACAGTACCCTTCACTTCAACAGTTTGTTGAGCTTTTAACGGTTGGATTAAGATAAAATGACTTAGCAAAAGGCAAAAAACAGCCAAGAGGCTTTCCTTGTGAAGCAATCGATTCATGACACTTAAAATTTGGTTAAACTATCTTTTATTGGCTTGACAAAAATATTTAACCGAGTTAGGTGATATATCAATAGGAGAACTAAAAAGTAGGAGTATAATAGACTTATTTAAATCTTATTAATTGAATTACAACAAGTTATAAAAGAATATATTTTCGAGAAAGTAGATAATTACTGCTTGCTAAGTAGATTTTATGTCTTTTTGATTCCCAATTTGATGTATTCTAATCAGAAATTCTTCTTTGGAAATTGCCAACTTGGTCTTTACTTTCAACTTATAATTATAAACTGTCTGTGGGGAATAATGTAAAAAAATCGCGATTTTACTACTATCAGTTATTCCAAGTCTAACCAAAGCGAACACTCTTAATTCTGGTGTGAGAAAATCACCTCCTTTAGGAACTATTTGCTCACCGTCTTTGAGGAGGTTGTTAAAATCTTCAATGAAGTCGGGATAGATATTAAGAAAAACAGCATCGAAATTTTGGAGAAATTCTCTTATTTCATTGGTAACCAAGGAGCTATTTCCAGTTATTCTTACAACTTCATCAATTTGCTTGGATTTTAATTTTGTATATAAATCAACGCGATAATTCTCCAATTTGTCTATATATGTAGAACACAGATTAAAAACATAACCAATATATGCTTCTTTAACTTGGTCGGCTTCTGATAGTTTTTTATTTAATTTTTTAAGCTGATTATTTGTTGCAAGCAATTCATCATTTTTTAATTCAATAATCCGTTGGCCAAAGGAAATTTTACGTAATTGTTTAAACAATAAAACAATGAAAACTACTAATGCTGAAGAAAGTATCGAAATCAAAATGAGGTATTTAAAGAGAATATCTTTCTCTTCTTTCATTTTGATATCATAGGTTGCTGTGATGATAGGTAAGGCTTCAGATATTTCAATCATTCGAAAACGGGCTTTTGCATAAGTAGCATCTTCCATAGCACATTTAATGTAATTATAAGCTCTTTCCAAATTGTACCCTTCCTTAAATAATACAATAGCTAATTTCCTGAGGGCAACATAACTCTTAACTGCTCTTTTGATGTCTCCCAAAGCAGCTATAGACAAGTATTTTTTCTCAAGTTCTATCTCACCCGTTTTTTCATAAATCTCAGCAAATCCATTTGCAATCATGATCTTTTCTGGTTCATTTTGGCCAAATTCAATTCTACACTGATTCATTATTTCTAATGCAGCAGCATATTGTTTATTTTCTACCAATTTACCACTCAAAATAAGTTTAAATGCAAGTGTTTTGGGGTCAGTTACTTGCAACAAAGAATCTTTATATTGTGATAAGTGAATTTGATATTCTAGTTTTTCTTCATTTGATAATGCATTTTGCCAGAGCAAAATATAGATAGAATGGAAAATGTGATAATAATATGGCAAAAGGCTTTTATCTAGATTACTTTTATTAATGCGACCCATTAAATCAAATGTTTCTTTATACATCCCCATTTTTCCAAGCATTTCAGCAATATTCATTTCACTTTGATATTGCATATTTTGATTACTCAATTGAAATGCTATCAATTTTTTATTCTTTGCGATTTGTAGGGCTGAATCAAGATTGTAATGCTTATATTCATTAAACAATGTGTTGTTTAACTCAAACTTTTCTTCTAAAACCGAATTATTTAAAATAGCTTTTTTCAAGCTATCAATATGTAAATTTTTTTTACTTGCAAAATCTGGTCTATTTGCTATAGCCTTATCTATTAATATAAATAATGAATCTTCTTGAGATTGAGCATAAGTATATTGGATAAACAAAGAAAATAATAATGAAACGAGGATTTTTTTCATTTGTCAAAATTGTAAATACAAATACAAACTTAAGCAAATCGCTTGAAGATCTATATTCCTTTTCTATTTCTAAATTTTACCTTCTTCTACAAAAAATACAATAGCAAAAAAGGAATTAAAGCATTGGTTGCCGAACAAAAGATTCTGAATAAAATTTATATCATTCGTGGCCAGAAAGTAATGATAGATGAAGACTTATCTGAAATTTATGGAGTAGAAACAAAACGTTTAAATGAGCAAGTAAAACGAAATATTAAACGTTTTCCGAAAGATTTTATGTTTGAGATTTCAAAAAAAGAATTTGAAATCTTGAAGTCGCATTTTGCGACTTCAAGTTGGGGTGGTTTAAGAAAATTACCTTATGCATTTAGTGAGAAAGGAGTAGCCATGTTATCGAGTATTTTATGTAACTTAAAAGCCCAATTGAATAAATCTCATTTATGTTAAACAAATTCAACACATATGCCATTTGCATTGTGGCATTTATCATCCACACAAACTTCAATGTAAATGCACAATCAACCAAAAACACAGATACAAGCAGCCCTTTCAAAGGAATGACTTGGCGAAATATTGGGCCAAACAGAGGTGGAAGATCTTTAGGCATTGCTGGTAGTTCTAAAAGAAAGTTGGAATACTATTTTGGAGCAGTTGGTGGTGGCTTATGGAAAACTACAGATGGTGGTTTGAATTGGAAGCCAGTTACTGATGGGCAAATTACCAGTTCTTCAGTTGGAGCAGTGGCAGTTTCAGAATCTAATCCTGACATTGTTTATATTGGTACAGGTGAAACAGAATTCAGAGGAAATATTATGCAAGGAGATGGCGTCTACAAATCAACTGATGCAGGTAAAACTTGGAAAAATATTGGACTCAACAATTCTCAATCAATCTCTCGAGTTCGTATACATCCAACCAATCCAGATATTGTTTATGTATCAGTTTTAGGTCATGCGTTTGGGCCTAATGAAGAACGTGGTGTTTTTAAAACAATTGATGGTGGAAAAACTTGGAATAAGGTTTTATATAAAGGTGATAAAGCAGGGGCAGCAGATTTGGTAATCGATCCTAAAAATCCGGACAATATTTATGCAACAATTTGGGAAGTGTATAGAACACCTTATAAAATGTGGGCTGATGTGGGAACATCAGGATTATTTAAATCAACCGATGGTGGGGCAAGTTGGACAGAACTCACTAAGAATCCAGGAATGGCAAAGGGGCCTGTTGGCAAAATAGGTGTTACAATATCTCCTGCAGATCCAAATAGAGTTTGGGCAATTGTGGAAGCAAATGATGGAGGATTGTATCGTTCTGATGATGGAGGTAACAATTGGAAACTAGTTAACAACGAAAGAAAATTACGCCAAAGAGCTTTTTATTATTCTCGCATAGTTGCAGATCCACTTAATAAAGATGCTATTTATGGTTTGAATGTAGATTTTTACAAATCCGTTGATGGCGGTATAACATTTAAACAAAACATTAGGGTGCCACATGGTGATAATCATGATTTATGGATTGATCCAACAGATCCTATGCGTTTGGCTGAAGCCAATGATGGTGGAGGTACCGTTTCAATTAATGGAGGAGCGAGTTGGACGGATGAAGATTTTCCAACTGCACAATTATACCATATCACTACAACAGTTGATTTTCCTTATCATGTTGCAGGTGCACAACAAGACAATAGTACCATTGCTGTTCCAAGTGAAGGATGGAATCATATGAGTACAAGAACCAATTCTACCAAACCTGGAATTGGTTATGCCTATGCAGTAGGAGGTGGCGAAAGTGGATACATTGCTCAAGATCCAAAGAATCCTGATATTTTTTATGCAGGAAGTCAGGGAGCATTATTAACTCGATTCAACCGTGCAACAGGACAATATAGAGATGTGCAAGTATATCCAAGATTTTTTTCAGGAGAAGAAGCTAAAACATTGCCTGAAAGATGGCAATGGACTTATCCAATCGTATTCTCTCCAGTAGATCCAAAAAGATTATACGTGTGTTCTCAACATGTTTGGATGACTGTTAACGAAGGACAAACTTGGCAAAAAATCAGTCCAGACTTAACCTATGCCGATACAGCAACATTAGGTACAAGTGGAGGAGTGATTACAAGAGATATGAATGGCCCCGAAATTTATGCAACCGTTTTTGCATTAGCTCCTTCGAAACAAGATGCAAACATTATATGGGCTGGCTCAGATGATGGACTAATTCATATCACCAAAAACGGAGGAAAAACTTGGGAGAATATTACGCCAACTGATCTTCCAAAAAATACAAGAGTGAGTATTATTGAAGCTTCTAAATACAATGCAGGCACTGCATACGTTGCAGCCAAACGATATCAAATGGACGATCGTGCTCCATATATTTGGAAGACAGATGATTTTGGAAAACATTGGAAAAAAATAATAGCAGGAATTCGTTCAGATGATTATGTACATAGCATCAGAGAAGATATTACACGAAAAGGTTTACTCTATGCAGGAACAGAGCATGGTATTTGGGTATCATTTAATGACGGCGAAAAATGGCAACCGCTACAATTGAATTTACCTGATGTACAAGTAGCTGATATTGCAGTTACTGAAAAAGATTTGGTAATTGGTACTCATGGAAGGTCTATCTATGTATTAGATGATATTGCTCCAATCAGAGAATTTACAGATTCTATAAGTAGCAAATTGGTGCATTTATACAAGCCATACTATGCTGTAAGAAATGTTCAAAATGCTGTTTTTCTATACACTTTAAAAGATACAAGCGATATAAAAATTGAAGTACTTAATGCACAGAATAAAGTAATTCAAACATTTATAGGAACAAAAAATAAACCAAAAACAGAAACTGCTGATGAGGATGATGAAGATTTTAGAAAACCAAATCCACCTAGTGTAAAAATTGGATTGAATCGATTTGAATGGAACCTTCGATATCCTGATGCCAGTTCTTTCAAGGGCATGATTTTATGGAGTGGTTCTGTAAGAGGCCCATTGGCAACACCAGGAAAATATCAGGTAAGATTAACAGCATCTGGAAAAACAATGACCCAATCATTTGAAATAAAACTAGATCCAAGAATCAAAGGCGTAACTTTAGCTGATACCGAAGCTAGATTTAAACTAGCTATGTTAGTGCATCAACAGGTTGGAAAAGCAAATGATGCAGTAATTACAATACGTTCTATCAAAGAAAAAATGGCTAAAGCTGGAGTGCTGGAATCAAATAAATTAATTGTAAATCAATTGAGTGCTATTGAAGAAAATTTGTATCAAGTAAAAAATCAGAGTTCACAAGATCCGCTCAATTTCCCGATCAAATTAAATAATAGATTGGCTTCTCTAGGTAGAAGTATAGAAACGGGAGAAGGAAAACCAACTGATGGGGCTTATAAGGTTTATTCAGAGCTATCCGCTGATTTGCAGAAAGAATTGAAATCATTAGATGTATTATTATCCAATGATCAACTGAAAGCCTATAACCAAAAATGATTGGTTGAATTAAAAATCAACCTTATACCCTATCACCGGAATTAATCCCAGCAAATAACTGTATTTAATTTGTTTGGATATAGGGTCGTAGGATTGACTGACAGGATTTTTTTGATTGAGTAAATTTTGTACCCCTACAATAAGGCTTCCTGTTTTTTTGCCATATTGTACTTTCCATTCTGTTTGAAAATCGATTCGGAAAATATTACTCAGTTTATCTTCATAAATTCTATTGTTATCGAAAACAGTTGTTTTTTGTGCAATTGATTTTGTTAAATCAATAGGGGTAACGCGCACCCCGCCAGCATAAATCATTTTCAAATCTAAACTGAAGGTGGAACTATGTTTTCCTTTCAGGTTCCATTCTTTTCCCATTAAAAAAGTGAAAGTTGTATTGGAATTAAATCGAGTATTGCGCCAAACCTTATCGGAAGGCAAATATTTAGATTCGTATAAACTTAAGGAACTGAGTAAATAAAATTGATCATTCCAATAACGCTCTAAGGTTAATTCTACACCATAATTTTTTCCATTTCCTTTATTACTTAAAGCTTCAATAGCGTAATCATCATCTTGATTGATCATGCTGAAACTGGTTTTTGTTGATGCAGAAACTGGAATAGCATAAAGCCATTGATAATAAATTTCTGTTTTCAAATTCCAGTTGGGTGCTAATTGAATAGAGTACCCTATAACATAATGAGTAGCTCTGCTAAAACTTAAACTTTTATTAGGTTGAAGTGTGTCTGTTCCCACTCTTATCCTAGCAAAATAATTCCCCAATGGTTGAATTTGTGAATGCAATCCTACACCCATCGATAAATATTGGTTTTTAGCAGTCATCCATTTCATTCCAATTCTAGGTTCGATTACAGAAGTTTTGTTCAAGGCAAAATGTTGACCATGTAAACCAGCTAAAAAACTAAACTGATTGCTGGGGCTCCATTTCCATTGTGCAAAATAATTGGTAAGTCGAGTATCTCCATCCGATTTCACTTTGTCTTTTAATACATTATTAACTGATTCACGTTGATTCAAATCATACCCCTTAGCGCTGGTATATGCTCCAATCTTCAATAAATGATTCGGATTGAATTTATGTGTGGCAACCATAGACCATATTCCATTGATTTCTTTGAATTGATTGTATCTGGTATAAATCAAGGGGCCATTGAATTTATCTAGCCTACTATTTTGTTCGTCATATTGGTACCCATTTGCGCTGTAAATGGTTTTTAATAAGGTTTTCTTTCCCAATGCAATTGTGTGTGCAAAGCCAATCATTCCTGTTTTACTGGCATTAAATCTACCTGTTCTTTTAGATGAGTTGTTGGTCCAGACGATCGAATCGGTTGACGCTTCTGCTTTTTGATCACTCAATCCACCAAAACCAAAAACGGAAAAAGTACCTATTTTTTTTGTGGGTAAATGAATATTAAATGAAAGATCTTGAAAATAAGTAGCTGCTTCTCCAATATTTAAACCCAATTGTTGCATCAAGGTTAAAAAGCTGTATCGGTAATTGATTAAATAAGAACCTCCATATCCTTTTTTAAAATAACCCTCAGTGGCTGCATCCACTCCAATAGTACTTGCAGAAAAAGTATATTCTCTTTTTGTATTGTTCCCTTTTCGCAATTTAATATCGAATACACCAGACAATGCATTGCCAAATTCCGCTGGAAAAGCGCTAGTCATAAAATCGGAATTAGCCAATAACTGTGCACTTAAAATGGAGATTCCCCCACCAGAAGTACCCACTTTAGCAAAATGATTAGGGTTAGGTATATCAACTCCCTCCATTCTCCATAGCAATCCATTGGGAGCATTTCCCCTAATAATTAAATTATTGGCATCACCCTGAGAAACAACACCAGCAAATGCTGTTGCGATTCTAGATGGATCGTTTAAGCCTGCAGCAAATCTCCTGGTTTCTTCTACACTAAACATACGAGCACTTACCACTGCCATTTCATTGATGGGCTTAGACTTATTAGGCTTACTTTGAACGATTACTTCTTTGGTGGTAATAATATCTTCTTCTAATTCTATTTGGAGCACAGTTTGTTTACCAGACTCAATCAGTAAGTTATTTAAAAAAACCGGCTTGTAACCTATATAACTAATGCGCAGGTTATGCCTTCCAACAGAAACTTTTTCAATCAAAAAATTACCATTTATATCAGCAGCTACCGTTCTTTTTACATTGTCTAGCAATTCTATTGTTGCTCCAGAAAGAATCGTTTTAATTGATTTGTCTGATACATTGCCTCGAATTGTTTGCAAAGGGGTTACCTGAGAAAAAGATATCAATTGGGGTAAAAGAAAAAATATAAATAGTATAACCCTTACAACCATGTAGCAATGTTACAAAAAAAAACGAAGCCCTAATTACTCAGGGCTTCATTGATAGATGGGCTAGCAAACGGAATAAAACTATTTTGTTTGAACAGTTTTTTTAATGGAATAACTTCTATTTAAATTAAATCCTAAAGAGAAATTACCAGGTTTGATCTTATTGAGATTAGTGGTTAACTGGGCAATATTGGTGGCAGATGATGTACTGGATAAAAAGAATTGAAATATATGCCCACCTGTATCCCAATCATACCCTAAAGAAATAGCATCAGGCACATAATTTACTGCAGATGCAGATTCGTCCATCAAATTTTTGTACCCGTTTAATTGTCGAGTATACTCGAATGTGATGGCAGTTTTATTGGTCAACTTCATTCTTCCTCCAATACCTATAGAAAAAATATCATTGGTATTATTGATGCCATAAGGAACAATATTGTAGTGTATATAAGAAGGAATCAGCTGCAGGGAGAAACTTTCGCTGAATTTACGAGCTATCAATACTTGATTCAAATAGGAAAACCGATTCCATGCAAAATCATCAGGGCTCGGGCCCTCAGATCCATTAAAATTAAATAAAGAGAAATAGGCGACTGACACAGGCACATTCTTTTTGCCTGTTTGTTGTTTCAATAACTTGAATTTAGCCCAGCCTTCAAAATTACCTGCTCCAGTTGCAGCTACACCTAGATTCAACCAATCGGTATAGGAATAATCAAAAGACATATATGTATTTGCAAAACCAGAATTTAAACCGAATAGTTGTGCAATATTTGTCCAACCCTTACCTTCTTTCCAAAGATATCCGAATCGGTGACTGATCATAAACTGCAGATTTTTTCTACCCGTCATTTCAACACTTTGCAGATTAATGATTCTGGTAGATTTAAAAGTGGCAATGGTAACATTCTGCTTCACTTTAGAAGAGTCCTCTTTCATCAGATCGCCCAATAGGTCGTCTTGTGCATTTGCTTTTACAAAAAAGCTAAAAAGCAGGATGAAATATAGTATTGATTTTTTCATAACCTTTGAATTATCAGATTAATTTAACTGAAATACAATTGTAGCTGATATGGGTGTATACTCAGACAATTTTGGCTTTACAAGTCCAGGTATATCGATATTATGGTCTTCAGCTTTTAGTTTAAAATCGCAATCGAATGTTGCAGATTTTCCTTTTACAGTCAATTTTACCGGAGACTTAAAATCTTTGGTAACTCCATGCATCGTTACTTGCCCTTCAGATGAAATGTTGTACACCCCATCTTTTGATAATTGAGCTGCATTAAATCCAATCAACTTTCCTTTAAATGTTGCATTAGGAAACTTGTCTGTATGTAAGTAATTTTCATTAAAATGTTCTTCTAACAATGCATTATTAAAGTGAAAAGTTTTCATTGCTACTAATAATGCAACTTCGCCCGTTTCAACTTTTAAAACTGCAGTTCCTTCTTTACTGGCTGCGGCATAATCTGTATGACTTTGGTCTTTATTGGGATTAAAGAATATGGCACCATCCCTGGTTTTATAAGTTTGCGCATAATTGGTAAATACAACTGCTACCAGCAAGAAGATTAATAATATTGCTTTTTTCATGATGTTAATTTTATTTGGTGATTATGGTTGATTTTTATTGAGGCAATCCTTGAGCAATCCATGCCAAAAAAGTTTGTGTTGTGGTTGCATCTAAACTAAGAGATCCACCCTTGTGACCTGTTGCACCTCCGCTACTCATCATTACACTTAATTGATCCTTGTCTGATACCATTTTCGCATAATCCAGATTAGGTCCTAATCCTCCATGACAAGCACTTCCTTTACATACAGCTTTATAAATTGGTACAATATTTATTGAATACGTAACCGGGCCAGTTACTGGAGGGGGTACATAATTGTCTTTTGCACCTTGTTGAATCCAGGTTTTTATAACAGCAGCTTGAGATGGAGTAAAATAAATTCCACCTTCAGCAGGATGCTCTTTTCCATTTACCATATCATTAAATATTCCCGCTCTTGCTTGTATTGCATTATAGTAGATGGTGTCTTTTGTAGAGAATTGAATAGCTCTGGTAGTTCCATTATTATGGCAACCACAAGCTCCAGAAGTTACGATGGGAACTACATCATCCCTAAATGAGATAGCTTTTAGTGCATTAGCAGTTGGAGTTGATATATCTTTCTTATTACTATAACAAGCAAAGAATAATAAAAAGCAACTGATGGTGGCAGCGTAAGTGAATAATTTATTCATAAAATAATTTTTATAGTATTACTATTATTTGGTAATTATTTTTCCTGTTTTTCTGTATTTATAAATTCCAGTTCCATCAATACCATATTTCCAGACATCAGGTATATTGGGATCTAGAAAATACCAGCCTTTAATAAGGGCTACTTCAGAAGGTTTTAATCCTCCATCTCCATATGCCATGTCTCCTTGGTGAGCTGTAGCAAAAACTTTGGTTCTTGGATTAGCAAGCAAAATGGTAGAATCTACTCTTGATAATAATGAGCTGGTAGCATTTAAATGATCACCTTTTACATAATAACTTTTTCCATTACCAATAAAAACGATGCTAGAGTTTGACCTTACTGATTTTGGATACATAATATCCATTAGCACATCATCATAAGTATTTAGAGGTCCTCTTGTACTGGAAGATGATATTGGAGTTGCAAAAATCATATAAGGTCTAAAACTGGCATTTGCCAATGTATCTTGATAAAATCTTTTCACACTGTCTTTATAGGATTTCCAAACAGAAGATAATTTAGGTTCTTTTAATTGAGTATAAAGAGTAGGTAAATTAGTTGCTGGATTGATATAAGTAAAAGTTGCAGTATCTGCAACAGTAAGTGTTCCCAATAATCCTTTTTTTGCCCAAGCTCCTGATGCAGTTGCCTGATTATGACAATTGGCAGACGAGCAACCAATGGTAACCAAAGCAACCCCTGCAGGTCTGTAATCAACTAAAGTGGGTACTTTTTTGGCCCCGTTTTTAATCCAGTTATAAATGATTGATTTTTCCGTAACAGTTAAATCAACCCCATAATTTATTGGCGGCATAGCTTTATTCAAATCACTGGTAGTAATCAATTGAAATAATTGACTTTCTTCTGGATTACCCGGCTTTACCATTGTCATTACATCTTCATAGGTGTTCAGATATGGTTTAACTCCAGAACCACCATGACAACTAGCAGAAACACAGTTATTACGTATAATACTAATTACACTCTTAGTAATAACAACATCATTCACACCAGGAACAGCATCTGAATTAGGAACAATGGTAGAATCATAAAACGGAGAGAAAATTGCCGTGTCTGGTGTATTGACCAAGGAACGGGAAACAGTTAAAGCATTTGCTCCGTCTTTTTTGCACTGCACAAAGAACAGCGAAGCAAAGAGCAAACAAACCAAACCGGTTATGCCTTGTTGGAAGAGCGCCTTTTTTTTCATACACTTAGTTTTTATTGATTGATTGTACAGTAGCAGCTTTTGTTAAATCAGATAAAGTACATTGTCATAGAAAAGTAATACACAAAGCTATTTGCAATTTTTTCAGTATTAAATGATTCAAAACATCCGATTATATGATACACGTCATATAATGAGAAGAAACAAAAAACCAAATTTGTAATAAATTCATCTACCTTCTACAAAACAAACAAATGAAAAAGAAAATATTATACAGCGTTCTTGGAGTTATCGTTATTGCAGCTATCTGGGTTGCTTTTAACAGAGAAAAAGCCACTCAAATGGTGGTAGATCTAGGAATGTCGATGACTTCTTCCATGAAACACAGAGATCCTTCTTCAGAAAAAGCAAAATTTGAAATGACTGCTGAAGCACTTACAAAAGAATTCAAAGACAACCCAACACAAGCTAATGCTAAGTTTATCAATCAAGCTGTATTAATCGAGGGAATAGTTACAGAAATCACAGGTGTTACTGTTTCTATGAACAACATTGCATGTAATATAGATTCAAGCAATATTGTAAAAATTCAGCAAATTAAAAAAGGAGACAAAATTAAAGTACAGGGTCTTGTAGTAGGATACAACGATTTAATGGAAGAAATTCCAATGGCGCAATGTAAGATTAAAGAATAAAGAATCTATAATCATCAATTATCTAGCCAATAGATAATTTTTCAATTCAAGAAAGTCTGCTTTCATAGCGATACTATGCTTCTCTTTTCCAAATAAAGCTTTTGCAGTAGATGGAATTTCCAATGCTTTGCCAATTGCCGCCTCTACTGTTTCAGGAAATTTTACAGGATGTGCCGTTTCAAGCATAATACCCTTTTGATTAGGATGAATATTCAAATATTGAGCAAGCGCATTGTATGCAACTGCTCCGTGAGGATCTAAAATATATTGGTAATTATTAAACACATTGCTGATTGTTTCAATTGTTACTTCATCTGAAATAGTAAATCCACTGATAAGGCTTGTTAAGGATTGATAGTTAGATTCAAATAGTTCGAGTATTCGAATAAAATTGCTAGGGGCTCCAACATCCATCGCATTGGAAATGGTAGACACTGCTTTTTTAGGTTGAAAAGTACCTGTACGTAAATACTCAGGTACAGAATCATTCAAATTACATGCTGCAATAAAATGTTTTACTGGCAAGCCGCTGATATATGCTACAAGTCCTGCACATATATTGCCAAAATTTCCACTAGGCACAGCTATAACTGGAGGCATTTCTTTTTCTTTCCATTGTTGATACGCAAAAAAATAATACAATTGTTGGGGTAACCAGCGTGCTACATTAATGGAATTGGCAGAAGTAAGTTGCATGTGTTTATTCAAGTCTTGATCCATAAATGCCAATTTCACCATGGCTTGACAATCATCAAAGCTTCCATCCACTTCTAATGCAGTTATATTTTGCCCGCAAGTAGTTAATTGCAATTCTTGCACAGGACTTACTTTTCCGGAAGGATATAAAATCACTACATCCACTCCTTCTACTCCCAAGAATCCATTGGCTACAGCCCCACCAGTGTCTCCTGAAGTTGCTACCAGCACCGTTATTTTTCTGGTTTGTCCTTTTGAAAAATATCCCAAGCACCTGCTCATGAAACGAGCCCCTACATCTTTAAATGCCAATGTTGGTCCGTGAAATAACTCTAAGGATGAAATTGATTCGTTTATAGCTACTAAAGGAAGTTCAAAATCGATGGTATCACTCACTATCTGAAAAAGGGCTTCTTCAGCAATGGCATTACCTACATAGGGCAACATAATTTTAAATGCCAGATCTTGTTTTGAATATGCCTGAATATTTTGTACTAATTCTTCATCAAGTGTTGGAATAGCTCGAGGAAAATACAAACCTTTATCAGGAGCCTGACCAAGTATGGTTGCTTCTTTAAAACTGACATCAGGGGCTTGTTTATTTAAACTATAATACTGCATATGGTTAAAACAAAATACGGTCGGAAAATTATGATTGGATTATTTTGATTCCTTCTTGGTTTATAGTAGTAATATAAGTATGATGCGCTAAGCCTATTCCTGTATAAATAGTTTTCATTGCAGCTTCCACTTTTTGGGCTGATGATTGATCTCTACTCAACATAAATATTGAAGGGCCAGATCCTGAAATTCCACCACCCAATGCACCCGCTTCTTTGCTTTGTTGTTTTACCAGATCGAATCCAGGAATAAGAATACTTCTAATTGGCTCAATCAAAACATCCTCAAGTGATCTACCGATTAAATCATAATCACCTTTTTGTAATCCAGCAACTAATCCTGCAATATTACCCCACTGCTTTATTGCATCTTTCAATTGAATTTGTTGCTTCAAAATACTTCTTGCATCTGCTGTTCTCACTTCAATTTGCGGATGTACAATGGTTACAAATAAAGGGGGCGCGTCTAGTTCAATAATATCCAAAGGAAAAATAGATCGAATTAATGTTACTCCTCCATAAATACATGGAGCAATATTATCTGCATGCTTAACTCCTGAAGCAAGCTTCTCCCCATTCATAGCAAATCTTACTAAATCTTCCTTTGTAAAACGATTGTTCAATAAGCAATTAGCCGCAACAACAGCACCTGCAGCACTTGCTGCACTTGAGCCAACACCAGAACCTGGTTTAATTTGTTTATTAAGAGATAACTCAAGACCTAATTCTTCGGGTATCTCTTCCAACATGGCCAACAAAGCAGCTCCAGCTACATTTTTTGTTGGATCGGTTGGCAAATTGTATTCGTCTTCATTAATAATGGTAATTCCCGATTTATCGGAAAATCGAATTTTCATGATATCATAAGGCTCATTCACAGCAAAACCCAATACATCGAACCCGCAAACCATATTGGCCACCGTTGCAGGTGCATGAATTACTATTTGTTCACTACTCATATCGCTTATTTCATCTTTCTAATTTCTTAATTCTTCTTTCTTAATTCATAACTCTTAGTATGTCTGCAAACACCCCAGAAGCAGTTACATCCGCTCCTGCTCCTGCTCCTTTAATTACCAATGGTTGCTGAGGATAACGGTCAGAATAAAACAACACTAAATTATCTTTTCCATATAAATGATAAAAATCGGAATCGGCAGGAATATGTTGCAGTCCAACTTTAGCTGAACCGTTTTCGAAAACAGCTACAAACTTTAATTTACAATTCGCCGATTTTGCAGCTTCATATAATTTCCTAAAATGAGGCTCTTGTTTTTCCATTTCCAAATAAAAGTCTTCTACCGAGCCTTCAAAACAACTTGCTGGTAAAAAATACTCATTCGATATGGCATCCATCTCTATTTTTTCACCAGCCTCTCTTGCCAGAATCATAATTTTACGCATTACATCTGTTCCACCTAAATCCAATCTTGGATCTGGTTCTGTATATCCTTCGTTCTGAGCCTGTTTAACAACTTGAGCAAAAGGTACAGTTGCATCATAATTATTAAAAACAAAATTTAAAGTGCCAGAGAGTACTGCTTGAATTTTATTGATTTTATCTCCACTCCTTAATAAATCATTCAAAGTACCGATTACAGGTAATCCTGCACCTACATTGGTTTCAAATAAAAAGGGAGCATTGTACTCGCGTGATAAAGATTTTAATTGTTTATAATATTCATAATTAGATGAGCATGCGATTTTATTACAAGCTACAACTGCAATACTTTTTTGCAATAAATCACCATAGACAGTAGCAACTGTTGCATTTGCGGTTACATCAACAAACACACTATTGCGCAAGTTTTTACGAACGATGTTT
Organism: Sphingobacteriia bacterium; assembly: GCA_037129425.1. Taxonomy (GTDB): domain Bacteria; phylum Bacteroidota; class Bacteroidia; order Chitinophagales; family Chitinophagaceae; genus Sediminibacterium. The sequence continues at coordinate 42,493 of JBAXUV010000002.1, read as the reverse complement.
TCAACATAATCATTAATTGTTGCTAGCAAAGCATTGTCTAAAGCATTTTTCCAATTATTCAAATCAATTCCTCCATCATTCAATAACATTTTTTTGCTATTGGCAATTCCAACAACTTGAATTTGTAACCTCAGATGCTCTTTTAAATATGCCAACTGTTGATTGACTTGGCCAATTAACTTACCTCCTACATTTCCCGCTCCAGCAATAAATACATTCAACTGTTTATAAGTTGTTTCGAAGAAAATTTCATGCAATACATTGATCGCTTTTTTTACATCATTTGCAGAAAGTACAGCAGAAATATTTTTTTCAGAAGATCCTTGTGCAATGGCCCTTACATTGATACCATTTCTTCCTAAAGCACCAAACATTTTTCCACTTATTCCAGGATGGCTTTTCATTTGTTCGCCTACCAATGCAACAATACTCAATTCAGTTTCTACTTTAACAGGATCAACCTTACCTGTCTCAATTTCATAAGCGAATGCCTGATCAATGGCCAGCTGAGCAGTATTTGCATCTGATTCGCTAATGCCAACACAGATAGAATGTTCAGAAGAACTTTGTGTAATCAGTATTACATTGATATTTTTTATTGCCAATATTTCAAATAATCTTTTCGAAAATCCTGGTATACCAACCATTCCACTTCCTTCTAAACTCAATAAACATATTGAATTAATACTCGAAATACCTCGTATAATTTCATTATCAAAAAATACTTTTTCTTCTATGATGGTGCCTTTTGCTTCAGGCTCAAAAGTGTTTTTTATCCAAACCGGTATATTTTTTTTCATTACCGGTTGAATGGTTGGCGGGTAAATTATTTTAGCGCCAAAATGCGAAAGCTCCATGGCTTCCTGATAAGATATTCGTTCAATATGTTTAACGTGTTGCACCAAACGAGGATCGGCCGTCATCATTCCACTTACATCTGTCCAGATTTCTAAAGTAGAAGAATTTAATGCAGCTGCAAAAATTGCACCTGTGTAATCAGATCCTCCCCTACCCAATGTAGTAGTATTTTGATCTGCATCGGATGCAATAAAGCCAGGCACTATATATACTTGAAAAGAATGCTGATTAAAATAATGGGTAATGTCTGCATTAGTTTTTTCAAAATTAACTGCCGCATTTCCAAATTTATCATTTGTAGTGATGAGTAATCTAGCATCTACCCATTGTTGAGATACAGAGAGAGATTGCAGTTTTGATGCAATAATATAAGAGGATAGTATTTCTCCATAACTAACCAACCTGTCTTTAATTCTAGGAGATAATTCTCCTAATAGAAAAATACCATCGCATAAACTTTCCAATTCATTCAACTGCTGCTTCACCCAACTCAAAGTGGCACTTTGTTCTTGAATAGGTAATAATAACCTTACTGCTTCAAGATGCTTGGTTTCTAATTGTTTTATTTCTTGCTTATAATTTTCATTTCCTGTAGAAGCCAAATTACCTGTGTAAATTAATTGATCCGTCACACCACCCAAAGCAGAAACCACCAAAACAACAGGCTCTTGTTTAATTGCCTTTAATACAATATCAACTACCTTATTAATATTCGTTGCATTGGCTACCGAACTCCCCCCAAATTTTAAAACTTGCATAATATTATTACTTATGAGACTTATTTAATTTTATACCAGGTATCCAAACACATTGTCATTCTTATCCAATGGCGTGTAATTCACATTGTATTTTTTCATATTACTGATTAATTTGGCATAATCACTATTGTCTAATAATTCGATGCCAACCAAAGCAGGGCCGCTTTCTTTATTGTGTTTTTGCATGTATTCAAATCGAGTAATATCATCAGTAGGCCCTAAAACATGATTCACAAATTCTTTTAATGCACCTGGCCTTTGGGCAAACCTTATTAAAAAATAATGCTTTAAACCTTCATACTGCAAAGACCTTTCTTTGATTTCTTGCATACGATCTATATCGTTATTGCTTCCACTGACAATACAAACTATGGTTTTTCCTTTGATTGCTTCTGCATAATCATCTAAAACAGCAATTGATAAAGCTCCTGCAGGTTCTACAACAATCGCATCTTCATTGTATAATTTTAAAATGGTCGTGCAAACTTTCCCTTCATTCACTAAATGCATATCATCTAATACTTCTTTACAGATTGCAAAAGGAACATCCCCTACTCGCTTAACTGAAGCCCCATCCACAAATCTTTCAATATTTTCTAAAGTAACCGGATGGCCTGCTTTTAATGCTTCATACATAGAAGGAGCGCCTTCTGGTTCTACTCCAATAATTTTAGTGTGTGGAGAAAAGGTTTTAAAATAAGCTCCTACTCCTGCTGATAAACCACCGCCACCTACTGGTGAAAAAACAATATCAACATAAGGCAGATCTGCTAAAATTTCCACCCCAACTGTGGCTTGTCCTTCAATAATTCTGTGGTCATCAAAAGGAGGAATAAATGTCATCGCATTTGCATGAGCATATTCGATTGCGGCAATAGCACAATCATCAAATGTATCTCCAACTAATTTTATTTCTACATGACCATCACCAAACATTTTTGTTTGACTCACTTTTTGATTAGGTGTAATAATGGGCATAAACACTACACCCTTTATATTCAGCTTTCTACAACTATAGGCAAACCCTTGTGCATGATTACCTGCTGATGCACAAACAACTCCTTTTTCTAATTGATCGGCAGGCAAACTACTCATCATATTATATGCGCCACGAATCTTATACGAACGGACCACTTGCAAATCTTCTCTTTTCAAAAAAACCTTGCATTGGTATTTCTTGGACAAGTTGATATTATACGTTAAGGGAGTATGTGTTACAACTGTCTGCAGTCGATGCGCTGCACCCACAACATCTAATCCAAAACAAAGGGTATTATTAGCTATAACATTTTCCATATTAAGTATATCAAGCGTTTGTATTAATGGTCTTCATATCAGTCATGGCTTGTCTTAATTCTTCGCCAATTAATTCTACCGGATGATAACGAATAACTGCGTTCACTGCAATCAAGGTTTTATTGTCTACACCTGCATCTTTGCCAGCATTAAAGTTTTTGCCAATCACATCTGTATCTATTTTTTTCATGAAATCAGCCAACAATGGTTTACATGCATGATCAAATAAATAACATCCATATTCTGCTGTGTCAGATATCACTCGATTCATTTCAAATAATTTTTTTCTAGCAATGGTATTGGCAATTAATGGTGTTTCATGCAATGATTCGTAGTATGCAGATTCTTCTTTAATGCCGGCTTCTACCATTGTTTCAAAAGCCAACTCAACACCTGATCTTACAAAAGCCACCATTAAAAGGCCATTGTCGAAAAATTCTTGTTCAGCTATTTTCATAGATCCTGGTGTGGTTTTCTCAAAAGCTGTTTCTCCAGTAGCCGCTCTCCAGGTCAATAAGTTTTTATCATCGTTGGCCCAATCTGCCATCATCGTTGAAGAAAAAACACCACTCATAATATCATCCTGGTGTTTTTGAAACAGTGGGCGCATAATATCTTTCAATTCTTCAGACAACTCGAATGCTTTTAATTTAGCAGGATTGGAGAGTCTATCCATCATTGCGGTAATGCCCCCTTGTTTCAAGGCTTCTGTTATTACTTCCCATCCATACTGAATAAGCTTAGCAGCATAAGCAGCATCAATTCCTTTTTCGATCATTTTATCGAAACTTAAAATAGAACCTGTTTGAAGCAAGCCACAAAGAATGGTTTGTTCTCCCATTAAATCCGACTTCACTTCTGCAACAAAAGAAGAACTTAAAACACCTGCTCTATGACCACCTGTACCAACACAATAAGCTTTAGCATAATCCCATCCTTTTCCTTCAGGATCATTCTCTGGATGAACGGCTATTAAAGTTGGCACCCCAAATCCTCTTTTGTATTCTTCGCGCACTTCAGTTCCAGGACATTTGGGAGCAACCATAATTACAGTAATGTCTTTTCTGATTTGCATTCCTTCCTCTACAATATTAAAACCATGGGAATAAGACAATGTTGCTCCTTGTTTCATTAGTGGCATTACTGCAGAAACAACAGCACTATGTTGTTTATCTGGAGTTAAGTTGATTACCACATCTGCAGATGGAATCAATTCTTCATAAGTACCAACTTTAAATTGATTATCGGTAGCATTCTTCCAGGAAGCTCTTTTTTGCTCGATAGCATCTTTACGCAATGCATAAGCAATATCTAATCCAGAATCTCGAAGATTCAATCCTTGATTTAAACCCTGTGCTCCGCAACCAATGATTACTAACTTTTTTCCTTTCAATGCATTGATACCATCCGCAAAAGCAGTTTTATCCATAAACTCACAAGTACCTAATTGATTGAGTTGCTCGCGAAGTGGTAAAGAGTTAAAATAATTTGCCATTTTTTTTGATTGTCTGTTGATGAAAATTTTTTATAAACTATTTAATGATTACATGGTAAAAACCTGGTCTGCTTTGTCTAGAAACTCATTCTCAATGAGTTCTTCTGCTGGTTCCACAGCTTCAAACTCTTTCAGCTTTTCATGAAAACCTTTACTGGCTTTAATGATTGCAACTCTTGCACTTCTCACAAATTCTATGAGTCCATAAGGTGCCAATACATCCACTAACCTATCTGTTTCTTCTCGATGTCCGGTAGTTTCAAAAATGGTATAATCTTTTCTGATAACAACTGCTCTTGCTCCATATTCACGCAACAATCTCTCTACTTTTAACTTTTCAGCAACTTCATCAGTAGAAACTTTGTACAATGCCATTTCCTGCCAAATGATTTCTTCATTGGTATTGAAATATGCTTTGAGTACTTCAATTTGTTTTTCAATTTGTCTGCAAAGTTTACGAACCACTTCCTCAGTTTCATTAATTACTACAGTGAAACGGTGAATGCCTTCTGCTTCGGATGGAGATACATTCAAGCTTTCGATATTAATTTTTCTGCGAGAAAAAATAATGGCAATGCGGTTTAATAAACCAACTTGATTCTCAGTATAAACAGTGATGGTATATTCTGCTTTCATTTGTTGATTATTTTAATCTGATTTCTGATACACTGCAACCTTGAGGTACCATGGGGAATACATTGTTTTCTTTACCAACCATCACTTCCAACAAATAAGAACCATTGTGTTCAAGCATGGTTTTAAGTGCTGACTTTAATATTGATCGATCATCTACTGATTGCCCGGCAATACCATAAGCTTTAGCCAATTGAACATAATCAGGACTTTGAATATCTACGAAAGAATATCGTTTGTCGTTAAACAATTGCTGCCATTGGCGGACCATTCCTAAAAAGCGATTGTTCAGAATCAAAATTTTTACATTCAATTCAGTTTGCATGATGGTTCCCATTTCTTGCAAAGTCATTTGAAATCCACCATCACCAATAACGGCAACCACCGTTCTATCCATCGCGCCAAATTTTGCTCCGATAGCAGCGGGTAATGCAAAGCCCATTGTTCCTAAACCTCCAGAAGTGACATTGCTTTTAGTTTGGTTGAATTTAGCATATCTGCAAGCTACCATCTGATGTTGTCCTACATCAGTTACAATAATTGCATCTCCATTGGTAAGTTCATTTAATAAATGAATCACTTCCCCCATGGTAATTTCACCTTCCTTAGGATGCAATTCTTCTTGTATAACAATATCAATTTCTTGTTGCGTATATTCATTGAATTTGGACAACCAAGCAGTATGTTGTTTTGCTTCGATCAATTGAGTAAGCATTGGCAATGTTTCCTTGCAATCGCCCCATACAGGCACATCTGCTTTTACATTTTTATCTATTTCAGCAGGATCAATATCCAAATGAATAATTTTAGCCTGCTTGGCATATTTATCTAATCTACCAGTTACCCGATCATCAAATCTCATTCCTATTGCAATCAACACATCACATTCATTGGTCAATACATTGGGGCCATAGTTTCCATGCATCCCTAGCATTCCAACGTTTTGGGGATGATCGGTTGGTAATGCACTTAATCCTAAAATTGTCCAAGCCGCTGGTAGACCGCCTTTTTCAATAAATGCTTTAAACTCTTTTTCTGCTTTGCCTAAAATGATCCCTTGCCCAAAAAGAACGAATGGTTTTTTTGCTTGATTAATCAATGCAGCAGCCTGTTCAATATATTCTTTACGAATGATCGGTTTAGGACGATAACTTCTGATATGATCACATTTTATATACCCTTCGTAATTGAATTTTTGAATCTGTGCATTCTTAGTGATATCGATTAATACAGGACCTGGTCTTCCAGTACGTGCTATATAAAATGCTTTTGCTAATACATGTGGAATCTCCGAAGCTTCTGTTACTTGACAATTCCATTTAGTTACAGGTGTCGTAATATTGATTACATCTGTTTCCTGAAATGCATCTGTTCCTAATAGATGTGCAAATACCTGGCCAGTTATACAAACCAATGGAGTACTATCGATCATTGCATCCGCTAAACCAGTTACTAGGTTGGTTGCACCAGGCCCACTTGTTGCAAACACCACTCCGACTTTTCCGCTACTGCGCGCATATCCTTGCCCAGCATGTATTCCCCCTTGTTCATGGCGAACCAAAATATGTTTTAGTTTTTCATTGTAATCGTATAATGCATCATATATTGGCATAATGGCACCACCAGGATATCCAAAAATAGTATCTACACCCTCTGCAATGCAGGCTTCTAAAACAGCTTGTGAGCCGGAGAGTTCTTTTACTGCCGTATCATTAATTTTTTCTAACTCAGTTGTTGAAGTATTCATACAATTAAATTTCATCTGTTACACAACCTTCAGAAGCATCTTTCACTGATTGTGCGTATTTAAACAATAAACCCTTTGTTGCATTTGGTGCAGGTTTTACCCATTTCGCTTTTCTTGCAGCAATCATTTCTTCTGATACTTTTAAAGTCATTTTTTTGGTGGCCACATTCAACTCAATGATATCATCATTCTCTACCAACCCAATCAATCCACCACTTACCGCTTCTGGTGTAATATGTCCAACAACAAAACCATGTGTTCCGCCACTGAATCTTCCGTCAGTGATAAGTGCAACCGACTTACCCAAACCTGCTCCAATAATGGCCGATGTAGGTTTTAGCATTTCAGGCATACCTGGTGCTCCTTTTGGACCCACGTTTCTAATTACTACAACATCACCTGCCTTGATCAAGCCAGAATTAATTCCTTCTATCAATGCTTTTTCTCCATCAAAAACCCTTGCAGGACCTTCAAATAATTCACCTTCTTTTCCACTGATCTTTGCCACACTTCCTCCTGTTGCCAAGTTGCCAAACAATATTTGTAAATGACCAGTTGATTTAATCGGGCGCTCAATGGGCATAATTACTTTTTGCTGATCAAAATCTAGATCAGGGATGTCAGCCAAATTTTCAGCAATGGTTTTTCCTGTAACGGTTAAGCAATCTCCATGCAACATTCCTTTACTCAATAAATATTTCATTACTGCAGGAATACCACTGTATTGATGAAGATCTTGCATCAAATAAGTGCCGCTTGGTTTAAAGTCGGCCAATACAGGTACTTTATCACTAATGCGTTGAAAATCGGCCAAAGTAATTTCAACATCAACACTTTTTGCCATGGCAATTAAATGCAATACAGCATTGGTACTTCCTCCCAAAACCATTACAATGGTTATTGCATTTTCGAATGCTTTAAAAGTCATGATGTCTTTTGGGCAAATATTCTTTTCCAATAAAACTTTGATGGCTTTACCAGCGGCTAAACATTCATTTTGTTTATCATCACTCAGTGCAGGATTAGAAGATGAATAAGGCAAACTCATGCCCAATGCTTCAATCGCCGAAGCCATAGTGTTTGCCGTATACATTCCACCGCAAGCACCAGCTCCGGGGCAAGCATGTTGTACAATTCCTTTAAAATCTTCTTCAGTTAAATTACCAGCCAACTTTTGACCCAATGCCTCAAAAGCTGAAACGATATTTAAATGTTGTCCTTTATAATGCCCCGCAGCGATTGATCCACCATACACCATAATGGCTGGTCTATTCAATCTTCCCATTGCTATCAAGGAACCTGGCATATTTTTATCACAACCAGGCAATGCAATTAAACCATCATAATATTGAGCTCCGCAAACGGCCTCAATTGAATCTGCAATTACATCTCTACTCACTAAAGAATAACGCATTCCATCAGTTCCATTGCTAATTCCATCACTTACACCAATCGTATTAAAGATCAATCCCACTAAATCATTTTCCCAAACACCTTTCTTCACCACTTTCGCCAAATCATTCAAATGCATATTACAAGTATTGCCATCATAGCCCATACTAACTATACCTACTTGTGCTTTTTTAAGATCTGATTCAGTTAATCCTATACCATACAACATTGCTTGCGCTGCAGGTTGTGTAGGATCTTGTGTGATTGTTTTACTGTATTTATTTAATTCCATTGTTTCGTTTAATTTTTTTCATGCACTAAATCAGTATAAGCTTTTTGAATTTTTGCTCCTACACTTTTTTGCCATTGTTTTGGAAATACTGTTGTATCAATTGATTCCCATCCTATTATTTCTGCAGCAGTACCACAAAAAAATGCGGCGTCTGCTTCTTTTAATTGTTGAATGGTATAAGTACCTTCTGTTACCTGAATATGTAATTGCTCGCAAATTTCAAAAACAGTGGCTCTTGTAATACCAGGAAGAATATGTCCTAATTCGGGTGTATATAAAGCGCCATCTTTCTCAAAAAAAATATTGGCACCAGGTCCTTCTGCTATATGATCGTTCATATCTAATAATAGCGCTTCGTCAAATCCCTTAGCTTTTGCTTCCTGACTAGCCATAATAGAATTTACATAATGCCCTGCTGCTTTTGCATGAATCTTAAACGCTTTAGGGTTGGGTCTTTGAAAAGAAGAAGTCATCACCCTCAATAATTTGTCACCCAAAAAAGGAGCCATTTCCCAAGCTTCAATAAATAAATAGGATTCAGTATTCACTGCAAAACTCATATTTGCTGGTGCATAAACTACAGGACGTATATATGCATTTTGAAAATTATTTTTCCTCAATACTTCATAAGTAGCATCAATTAAATCTTGTGTATGATAGGTATAAGGAAGATTGATAGATTGTGCGGAAACTTTCAATCTTTCAAAATGTTCGATGGGCTTAAAGATTTTAGTTTCACCACTGGCTGTTTGATAGGATCGAATACCTTCAAAAACAGAATACCCATAATGCAAAGACTGGGAATACAGATCCATTTTTGCATCAGCTGCTTTCACAAATTGTCCATTGTGAAAAATAATTGTTTCGTTATTATAATACATACAACGTTTATTTCAAGTAACAAAAAAACCCCGCTTTTGGCAGGGTTTATATTTTAAGTTTTTAGCTTTTATTATAAAACACCACCTTTCAATAAAGGAATAATAATGACAATGGTAATAATAATTGTCATTGCACTAATTGTAGTATATATTCCTTTATTCAAAATGGTATTCATTAGAGAACTAAAGATAATCATACTCAAGTAGAAAACAAAGAACTATCCAAAATAATATTATTATACAAACAACTGTTCGTTTATATAATGGTTGAAGCATTTAGCGTAGCATTGCTGCTCGACTCTTTTTTATTGTTTCGTTTAATATAGTCTGCTATTAAATCTCCAATAGCTTCTGTTCCATAGTTGTTAATTGGGTCGATGTCTTTTGAAACAAAACTGTGTGTTAATGTCCAGTTGACTGCTTCTCTAACCAAATTTGCTTCTGTATATAATTTGAAATGGTCTAACATCAACGCGGCAGACAAAACGGACCCCAATGGATTAGCAATATCTTTTCCGGTTGCTTGAGGATAGGAACCATGTATAGGTTCAAACAAAGCCGATCCATTTCCAACTGAGGCAGATGGCAGTAAACCCAATGAACCACTCAACACACTTGCTTCATCACTGATAATATCTCCAAACATATTCTCTGTTAATACTACATCAAACTGAGCAGGGTTGATGATTATTTGCATTGCAGCATTATCAACAAACATATAATCTACAGAAACATCTGGGTATTGACTTGCCAATGCCTGTACTACTTTTCGCCATAAGCGAGAAGTTTCCAATACATTCGCTTTATCAATCAGGGTTAATTTTTTTCTTCTTGTTTGAGCATATTTAAACGCCAAGTGAGCAACTCTTTCAATTTCATAAGAATGATAAGCACACTCATCGGTTGCAAAAGTTTGATCTTCATTTAAAGATCGCTTTCCAAAATAAATTCCCCCGGTAAGTTCTCTGAAAATGATAAAGTCAACACCTTGAAGTTGCTTTGATTTTAATGGAGATAAATGAGCCAATGAAGCATAAGTATTGATAGGTCTGATATTTGCAAACAACTCCAACTCCTTGCGCAATTTCAACAAGCCTTGTTCAGGCCGAACTTTTGCAGAAGGATCATTGTCGTATTTAGGATGACCTATCGCTCCAAATAATATAGCATCACTTTGCTTGCAAATAGCTACCGTTTCATCTGGCAGAGGATTACCCGTTTTATCGATTGCATCTGCTCCCATTAAAGCATAAGCAAATCTAAACTGATGGCCAAACTCCAATGCAATAGTATTGAGTACTTTTATAGATTGCGCCGTTACTTCCGGGCCAATCCCATCTCCGTTGATTACTGCTATCTTCTTATCCATATTATTCTTTAGTGCTTTTTTCAAATTCGCTGATGAGTTCCTTTTTGCTTAACAAAAAATCAATATCGTCATACCCATTTAATAAACAGGTTTTTTTATATGGATTGATCTCAAAATGAGATGAAGCACCAGTAGCATCAATGGTAATTGTTTGAGCTTCTACATTAATGGTAAGGGTTGATTCATTGCCTTGTTGAAATATTTCTTGCAGAAAATTGTCTGAAACAGTAACTGGCAATACGCCGTTATTTAATGCATTGTTTTTAAAAATGTCCGCAAAGAAGCTTGAAACCACTGCATTAAATCCATAATCTAATAAGGACCAGGCCGCATGTTCTCTGGAAGACCCACACCCAAAATTTTTTCCTGCAACTAAAATTTCTCCTGTATACTGCGATTGATTCAATGCAAAATCATTTTTTGGCATTGATTCATCGTTATTAATATAGCGCCAATCACGAAACAAATTTTTTCCAAATCCTTCCCTTGTGGTTGCTTTTAAAAATCGAGCAGGAATGATTTGATCAGTATCAATATTTTCCATTGGCAATGGAACAAAACGACTATGTATTTTTTGTAAAGCTTTCATGTTTATTAATTATATCATCGCTCTAATATCTGTAACTACACCAGTGATAGCAGCAGCTGCAGCTGTTAATGGGCTTGCCAATAATGTTCTTGCTCCAGCACCTTGACGTCCTTCAAAATTTCTATTGGAAGTACTAATACAATATTCTCCAGCAGGAATTTTATCTTCATTCATTCCTAAACAAGCACTGCAACCCGCTTGTCTTACCTGAAAACCAGCTTCCGCAAAAATTTGATCAAGCCCTTCGGCGTGTACTTGTTTTGCTACTTGTTGTGAGCCTGGAACAATCATTACATGAACCGAACTATTTTTCTTTTTACCTTTTACCAAAGCAGCCACTTCTCTTAAATCTTCAATTCTGGAATTGGTACAACTACCAATAAAAATATGTTGCACAGGCATTCCTAATAATGAAGCCCCCGATTCAAGCCCCATATATTTCAATGCTTTGATAATATTATTTCGTTCACCTTCATCAACAATATTTTCTGTTCTAGGAATATTTCCATTGATGGCAATGCCTAATCCTGGATTGGTTCCATAAGTAATCATCGGTTGAATATCTGCTGCATTAATATTGATTTCACTATCAAAAATGGCATCTGAATCAGAATACAATTGACTCCATTTATTGATGGATTCATTCCATGATTCTCCTTTGGGCGCAAAAGCCCTTCCTTTAATGTATTCAAAACAAGTTTCATCAGGAGCAATCATTCCGCCTCTGGCTCCCATTTCTATACTCATATTACAAATGGTCATTCTTGCTTCCATAGAAAGAGATCGGATGGTGCTTCCTGCATATTCAACAAAATACCCAGTTGCTCCACTCGATGAAATTTTTGCAATGATGTAGAGAATGATATCTTTAGAAACAACACCTTTTTGTAATGCACCTTCGATATTGATGCGCATTGTTTTAGGTTTTGTTTGCAAGACACATTGAGAAGCAAAAACCATTTCAACTTCACTGGTACCAATTCCAAACGCAATTGTACCAAATGCGCCATGAGTGGAAGTATGACTGTCTCCACACACAATGGTCATACCTGGTTGTGTAATGCCTAATTCCGGACCAATCACATGAACAATACCTTGGTATGGATGACCTAAACCATATAATTCAACTCCATGCTTCTCACAATTTTCAATCAATTGCTCTACCTGCATTCTAGATAATTCATCTTTAATAGGCAAATGTTGATTTAAAGTAGGAACATTATGATCAGCTGTTGCAATGGTTTGCTTTGGCCTGAAAAGTGAAACACCTCTTTGCTCTATCCCTTTAAATGCTTGCGGACTGGTTACTTCGTGAATAAAATGTCGATCGATGTACAAAACAGAAGGACCATTGTTAATTGTTTCTACAACATGTTTGTCCCAGATTTTATCGAAAAGTGTTTTTCCCATTGATTCTTAAATTGATTATGCAATTGCATTTTCTGGAACATGGGCTTCTGCCATTGCTCTCAGATCGCTTTCTACTACTTCTTTTTTACTATCTGCAATTTTTACAAATACCTGATACAAATGATCAATATCATTTCTATTAAATTCATATCCTAATTTTTGAAAACGATAGGCCAGTGCACTCCTCCCACTTCTTGCAGTCAATACAATTTTACTTCCTTCAGCACCTACCTGTTCAGGATTTATGATTTCGTATGTCTGTGCATCTTTTAAAAACCCATCTTGGTGAATTCCAGAAGAATGCGAAAATGCATTTGCGCCAACAATCGCTTTATTGGGTTGAACTGGCATACGCATGATATCAGAAACTTCTCTACTCAAAGGGTTGAGCATTTGTGTTTTAATATTGGTATAAAGTCCTAAGTGTTTGTGTTGTTGAATGATCATCACCACTTCTTCTAAAGAAGTATTTCCTGCCCGCTCTCCTAATCCGTTAATCGTACATTCAATTTGTCTAGCACCATTGATAACACCACTAATGGAGTTGGCTGTTGCTAATCCTAAGTCGTTATGGCAATGACAGGAAAGAATGGCTTTGTCTATATTAGGTACATGGTTCATTAAATAAGCTATTTTTTCGCCATACTGATAAGGTAGGCAATAACCAGTGGTATCTGGAATATTTACTACCGAAGCTCCTGCAGCAATAACTGCTTCAACTATTCTTGCGAGGTATTCATTATCGGTTCTACCAGCATCTTCTGCAAAAAATTCTACGTCATCGGTAAAATTTCTTGCCCATTTTACTGCTTGAATAGCTCTTTCTAAAATTGCTTCCTGAGTGGTATTGAATTTTGCTTTGATGTGAAAATCGGAAGTGCCAATACCTGTATGAATGCGTGGGCGAACAGCATATTTTAATGCTTGCGCAGCAACTTCTATATCTTTTTGTACCGCTCTGGTTAATCCACAAACTGTTGCTTTTTTGATTACCCTTGAAATGGCTTGAACCGATTCAAAATCACCAGGACTAGAAATTGGAAATCCAGCTTCAATGATATCAACCCCCAATTCTTCTAATTGAAGGGCTAAAGCTAATTTTTCTTTTGTGTTTAGTTTACAGCCGGGCACTTGTTCCCCATCACGAAGTGTGGTATCGAAAATCTGAATTTGTTGATCCATAACCCTAATTTGAATGATATAGATAAAAAGACAGGCACGTGTAGGTTGTTATTGATTGCCTTAAATAACAACTGTACGGCCTGTCATATTCGAATGTAGAATGTATTATCTTCGAAATTGGATCAATATTGATTCGAAAATACACTGGTTAAGGCACAATATTTCGGCTGAAACCCTTACCAGTATTGATTTTTTGAACAAATAAATTACGATGCCCAACCGCAGCGCAGATGCCCTTTTTCAATTGGTTCATTCACTAGAAAGGGCAGAAAAACGCAATTTTAAGCTATATATGACCAGAAATTCGGCTTCTGGCAACCTTAAAGTAATTCAGTTATTTGATGCACTCGATAAAATGAAAGACTATGATGAGTCGGTATTATTGGCTAAAAACCCCAGTATTCAAAAACAACAGTTATCTAATTTAAAGGGCCATCTATACCAAGAGATCTTGGCAAGCTTAAGATTATTGAAACAGGAAAGCAATATTGATCTTCAATTGCACGAGCAATTGGACTTTGCCAGAATTTTATACAACAAAGGTTTGTACTTGCAGAGTTTGAAAATATTAGACCGGGTTAAAGAGTTGGCAAAATCGAATAACCAGGTTACTTATATACAGCAGGTTTTGTTTTTAGAGAAAAAGATCGAAAGCTTACATATTACCAGGAGTATGCAAGACAGAGCAGATCTATTGTGTAATGAAGTAGATGAAACCAATGCCCGCTTAGAAATCATCAGTAAGCTATCCAATATTGCCCTCTTATTATATGCATGGTACATCAAACATGGAATCGCCAGAAATGAAGAAGATAAAAAAGGCCTGGATGCTTATTTTAAAGACCCGGTTTTTAATGAATCGCAATTCTATAAAGGTTTCTACGAAAGACTATACCTGAATCAATGTTATTGCTGGTATGCATTTATTAATCAAGAATTCTTATTGTATTATAGACACACGCAAAAATGGGTTGATCTTTTTCATTTGGAACCGAAAATGATCGAAGTGGAAACTGCTCATTATATCAAAGGGATGCACAATTTATTATCTGCACATTTTGATTTAAGGAATTATAGAAAGTTCAATGAAACCATTTTAATATTTGAGCAATTCATTAACACTCCCATTGTTCAGGAAAATCAGAATAACCTGATACAAACATTTACTTATTTGTATACTGCCAAATTGAATAAGCATTTCATGGAAGGTACATTTACAAAGGGTATTCAGCTGGTACCAGAGATTGAATCAAAACTAAAAGAATATGAATTATACTTAGATGGGCATCGAATTTTAGTATTCTATTATAAGATTGCTTCATTGTATTTTGGAAGTGGTGATAGTGAAAAAAGCATTGACTATTTAAATAAGATCATCAATTTAAAATTAGACCTCAGAACAGATTTACAATGTTATGCGCGTTTATTGCACCTGATTGCACATTATGAATTGGGGAATTATGAGTTATTACAATACTTATTAAAATCGGTCTATCGATTCATGGCTAAAATGCAAAATCTAAGTACTGCAGAAGAAGCCATATTTGGGTTTTTGAGAAATGCCTTTAGTAGTTCACCCAAAAAAGTAAAACCGCTTTTTGAAGATTTATTGATTCAATTAAAATTAATTTCCGATCAACCTTTAGAAAATAGGGCATTCATGTATTTAGATATTATATCGTGGTTGGAAAGTAAGATCCAGCAAAAGCCGGTTCAAACAATTATTCGACAAAAGTTTTTGGCTTCTAAAAAGAGAATGAACGACTAGCTTAAAATGGCATCGTTCACCGGAAATTCGATAGAAATTTTGCATCCCATATTTGATGCAGAAACAATACTAATAGTTCCCCCAAATAATTCAACCCTGCTGGTGATATTATAAATACCAATTCCATTTTTTTGAGTACTCGTATCAAATCCAATTCCATCATCTCTTACAAAGAGGTAAATCATTTGTTCATTTCTACCCAATTCGATAGTACAATGCTTTGCAGCTGAATGTTTCAACACATTGCTTACTTGTTCCTGAATAATTCTGAAAATGCTTAATTTAAAATCGTATCGTATATCATTTTCAAAAAAACTATCAGAATTAAAATGAATTTGTACAGTGTTTAAAGCAGCTACATCATCTATTATACTATCGATGGCCTTCACCAGTCCAAAATCTTTAATTAAAGGGGTAACTAAATTTTTGGTTAGTTTTCTGATCTCTTCAATGGCATTAAAAATAAAATTAGCTGACTGTTTTAAAATATCAGAGCCTCCTTCCTGTTTTTTTTCTGCTGAAGCAATATACATCATGGCAACAGTGAGTTGTTGATTTACATTGTCGTGCAATTCTCTGCTCAAATCATGCCTTTCCTTTTCCTGGGCTATAATTACTGCTTCTGCAATTTCTTTTTGTTTTAAATTTCTTTCCTCTTCCAATTTTTGCTCCATCGCCATCCTCGTACTCAAGGTGTTTTCTAAATTCCTTTTTCTTTCAATGCTATACTGAATTGATTTTGCCAATAGTTTTTCTTCGAATTCTCCTTTTACCAAATAGTCTTGCGCTCCTTTAGACATAGTTTCCAATGCCATTTCCATATCAGCTAAACCAGTCAACACTATAATTGGAATATCAGAAGCAATTTGATTGATATGCTCAAATGAATCAATACCAGCACTATCCGTAAGAGAGAGATCCAATAAAATTAAATGGGGCTTATTGCTTTCTAATAATAAAACGGCTTCGCCAAAACTATTGGCTCTAAATATTTTTTCGATATTCAACCTTGTTTTCCACAACAGACCTTCCAGTACAAACAAATCAGCCGGATTGTCTTCTACTACTAAAATGGTTAAAAGTTGCGGGGCATCAGGCATAAATTCTTTCTATAGCATCTTTAAATTTCTCCATGACTACTTTTCTTTTCAAACTCATTTTAGGAGTCATTTCACCAGTTTCAATAGTCCATTCACGAGGCAATAATTCAAACTTCTTTACCTGCTCTACATGATTAAAATAAGTATTGAAACTTTCTACTAAGCCTCTATAGAGTTCCAAAACCTTTGGATGATTCACTACATCTTCATTGGTAGTATAAGGAATATTTTTTTCGCGCATCCATTCAGCTAAAGTAGCAAAGGAAGGCACGATGAGTGCTCCCACAAATTTCTTTTCAGCTCCTACGATCATTACCTGCTCAACAAAAGGGCTTTCTTTTAATTTATTTTCAATTGGTTGAGGAGCTACATATTTACCACCACTTGTTTTGAATAACTCTTTTTTACGATCGGTTATTTTCAAAAATTTCTTTTCATCCCATACGCCAATATCGCCAGTTAATAACCAGCCATCTATAACAGTCTCTGCTGTAAGATCAGGTCGCTTATAATAACCCTTCATTACGCATGGGCCACTTACTAAAATTTCTCCGTCTTCGGCTAACTTAACTTCGATGCCAGTAATTGGAGGTCCGACTGTTCCAAATTTAGTGCCGCCTTTTTCTTGTCTGTTCACACAAATTACAGGGCTATTTTCTGTTGGACCATAGCCTTCATAAACATTGACACCTGCTGCATTAAAAATGCGCAAGAGTTTTACTTGACATGCTGCTCCTCCTGTAATGATATAAGAAATATTACCGCCTAATGCCTCTCTCCATTTAGAGAAAATCAGTTTATTGGCAATAGCAAGCTGAACGTTATACCAAATCCCACCACTAATTCGGTTATCATATTTCTCCGCAAGATCAACTGCCCAGAAAAATAATTTTCTTTTCGCACCAGTTAACTCAGCACCTTTGGCCATTATTTTTTCAAACACTTTTTCCAATAAGCGAGGTACAGTGGTAAATCCATCAGGTTTTACTTCTTTTAAATTATCTCCAATGGTTTCTAGACTTTCTGCATAATAAATACTGATGCCGCTAAAGAGATAAATATAAGTACAAGTCTTTTCGAAGATATGATTCAGCGGTAAAAAACTCAGGACCTTAGAGTCTGGAGCATCGTTAAAAGGAAAACTTTCTTTCGAAAATTTTACATTGGAACAAATATTTTTATGGGTAAGCATTACTCCCTTTGGAGTTCCTGTAGTGCCAGAAGTATAAATGATGGTAGCAACCTGCTCTTCTGGAACAGTTGCTTTTATTTCATTTACTTGTTGCAATAATTGAGTATGGGCCATTTCAGTAACCGAACTCCAGTGTGCAGCACCTTCAATTTTATCGAAAGTGAAAACCGTTTTGATAGAAGGTACTTTTCCCAGAATACTATTTACTTTTAACAACAACTCTTCATTCGCAACAAAAATATATTTTACAGCAGCATCATTTAAAATGAATTCCAATTCCAATGGATTGGTAGTAGGATATACAGGCACTAAAATGGCGCCAATTTGTTGAACGGCTAAATCGGTAAATACCCATTCAGGACGATTATTACTAATGATGGCAATTTTATCGCTTCCTTCTGGAGTAAAATTATTTCCACTCACTCCCAATTGCAATAAACCAGCACTAAATCGGTTAACAATTTCAGCAGTATCCTGGGTACTATACTTTTTCCAAACACCTTGTTCTTTGGCAACAAGCATATCTTTCTTTGGAAAATGAGCCAACTGGTGCTCTAAACAATCAAACAAACGGCTATAATGCATATCAATCGTATAAGGGCAATCAAATTACAGAAATAAGTACAAATAAAAAAGATTCCTTCAAAATAGCAATTTTGAAATATGCCTAAAAGCTATAAATAGAAGACCGATTGTAAAATTTCAGTTGAGTGAACAGTCTCTAAAATCAATTAAAAATAATATTGCCCTGTGGGGATTTTGAAAACCCTACTCTGTTGAAACTGCTGGTATAGTACAAACTCTTTGGCATGGTCAACTTGCCATTTTGCATATTCAGCCGCATTCATGGTATCTCCTAGAATCCATTGATGGTAGGCAGCAAAAATGCCTTCTTTTTGCAACTGTTGCCAATGACCAAATAATCGATAAGGGTATTGCGAAATATTGTCGGTATCCCATTTTTGTAGAAACCCGTTTTTTAAAGAAGTCAAACTATCAATATTAAATGTAGCAGCCTTGATAGGCAAAAGCGATTGCCAAATGGTAAGTATTGATTTTTCAAAATTCGAAAGGGAGCGATCGGTTAGTTGTTGCTTTACGATATTTGGTTGAATCAAATTTTGATAGGCAGTTAACAAATAATTTTTCACCTCCGTTGTTTTTGCAGAATAACTTTCCAGATTGATAAAGATCTCTCCATAAAGCAAAATGCGCAACCAGTTTTGTTGATCGATATAATATTTTACTGCATTAAAATAGTTGCCGCTATAATTAGGATCTTGCTGAATGCCTTTCTCCCATTGAATAATCGCTTCTTTCAGATTTTTATCTAATGCCAGACTTTCGCCATATTCATTATAGATTACTCCACCATTGGGAAATTTTTTCAATGCAGCTTTGTACATTTTATTCGCTTCTTTATAGGAAGCGATCGATTTATAAGACAAGCCAAGTACCTGAAAAGCTTTTTGATCTGCATCATCCATGGCAATTGCCACTTTACCAGTTTCAATGGCTTTGGAAAAATCTCTTTGTAAGAAATAGGCAAAAGATAAATTGGTAAGCAAGCTCATATTTAAAGGCGCTTGTTGCCTCGCTTTTTGTAAACTGGCAACTGCTTTTTCGTAATCGCCTTGCTGCATGTATTGTTGTGCATTCTCTTGTAATTGATTGACAGAAAGCGTTTGAGCAGAAATATCTGCAGCAAAAAAACATACCATCAAACTAAACAATACATACTTCATGAACAGCAATTAATCTGTAACCAGATTGGTAATCAACCCATCGCGTAATTTGGGTTCGAACCAGGTGCTCTTTGGTGGCATTACATTTCCGCTATCGGCAATGGCAAAAAGCTGGTCAATAGTTACTGGATACAAGCTAAATGCTGCAGCCATCTCACCACTATCAACTCTTTGTTCCAAAGCAGTTAGTCCGCGAATACCCCCTACAAAATCAATGCGCTTATCAGTACGTTGATCCATTATTCCCAATATGGGGGCTAATATTTTTTCTTGTAAGATACTTACATCCAAAACACCAATTGGGTCATTGGAATAACTGCCTTCTTTAGCAATCAAGCAATACCATTGCCCGGCTAAATACAAGCCAAATTGATGCATCAATTCTGGGCGGAATGCTTGTTTTCCGATTAAGCTCACGTCAAAATTGAGCTTTAATTTTTCTAGGAATGCTTCTGGACTTAATCCATTCAAATCTTTTACTACACGGTTGTAATCCATGATGTATAATTGATTGGAAGGAAACAAGGTAGTTAGAAAATAATCAGTTGCTGGAGTAGCTTTTACCCCTAATTCAGCACGCACTTTTGCAGCAGATGCAGCACGATGATGTCCGTCTGCGATATAGGTATTGGCCACTTCCTCTTTGAATAAACGTGTAATTTCTGCGATCACTTCAGAGTCACTTACTATCCAAATAGTATGTTGTACCCCATCATCTGCAATAAAATCGTATGCCTCAGACTTGGTGGCTTTCCATTTATCAATTAATGCATCTATCGAGTCATTATTTCTATAGGCTAAAAAAACATTACCCGTTTGTGCTCCGGAAATTTTAATATGATTGATGCGATCTAATTCTTTTTCAGGGCGTGTGAATTCATGTTTTTTAATCACATCATTTTCGTAATCATCCACACTGCTTACACAAACCAATCCAGACTGACTTCTTCCATTCATGATCAATTGATAGATATAATAACAATCTTTTGATTCACGAAACAATACATCTCTTTTAATGAAAGCATCTAAATTGTCTTTTGCCTGGAGGTAAACCTCTTTAGCATGAACATCTATTTTATCAGATAGATCAATTTCACTTTTTGTGATATGTAAAAAAGTAAAAGTGTTTCCTTGCGCTTCAATTTTTGCTTCTGCACTACTTAATACATCATAAGGTAAACTAGCCACTTGCTTTGCCAGTTGAGGCTGAGGCCTTAATGCCTTAAAAGGTTGGATTTTTGCCATGCTGCAAATATCGGAATTAAATCACAAAAGAAAGCAACTGCTTCAAAGCCTTACTAGCCGTGCTTTTGAGCGAAGGAATGCATTAAATCGCAGAAAATCTGCACACTTTCCAAAGGCAGGGCATTGTACATACTTACCCTTACTCCTCCAACGGTTCTGTAACCTTTTACGCCAATCATTCCTTCTTGTTTACACAAAGCCAGGAATGGTTCTTCTAAAGCAGGATCATTTAGAAAAAATACTGCATTCATTTCGCTCCTGTCTTCTTTAACTACTGGTGCATTGAAAATAGGCAATGCATCGATGGTATTATAGAGTAAAGTAGATTTTTGCAAACTGTTTTTTCCCATTTCAGCCAGTCCTCCATTTTTTATTATCCAACGAAGTGTTAGCATACTCACATACACTGCAAAAACAGGTGGGGTATTCATCAAAGAACCAGCATCAATATGTTTCTGGTAATTCATGATAGTAGGAATAGGCCTTGCAATTTTTCCTAAAATATTTTTGCGAACAACTACCAAATTCACTCCTGCTGCTCCCATATTTTTTTGCGCACCAGCATAGATCAGATCAAATTGATTAAAATTGGTTGGTCTGCTAAAAATATCACTGCTCATATCAGCAATCAGTGGAATTTCAGTTGTAGGATATTGATTCCATTGAGTTCCTTCTACTGTATTATTTGAAGTGATATGCAAATAACTTGCCCCATCAGGGATAGAGAAATCTTTATTGATATATCTATACTGTTTGTCGCTACTATCAGCCACCACCTCTACATTTCCGAAATGCTTGGCTTCTTTCCAGGCCTTATTGCCCCAGATTCCATTATCGCAATAAGCTGCTGTTGCACTGGTGTCCAATAAATTCATAGGCACTTGCATGAACTGGGTAGTAGCGCCTCCATGCAAGAACAATACTTCATAAGAATCGTCTAATTGCATCAACTGTTTGACCGATGCAATAGCTTCCTGCAAAATTTCCTGAAACCAATTGGTACGATGGCCAATTTCCAATAAAGACAGGCCTGTATTGTTGTAATTAATAATGGCTTCTGCAGCTTGTTGCAAAACAGGCTGGGGTAATATAGAAGGTCCTGAATTAAAATTATGCAGCTTCATATTCAAATCTTGAATGGCAAAGTAAACCGATTATCTTTACATTATGCAACTCCCTTCTACCTTACTGGAAAATGCAGTGGCTCAATTTTCAAAATTACCGGGAATCGGTAAAAAAACCGCACTGCGATTGGTTTTACACTTGCTGAAACAAGATGTAGATGAAGTGCAATTATTTGGAGAAACCATTGCCAAAATGAGGCGCGACAGCAGGTTCTGTCAAAGATGCCATAATATTAGTGATGGAGATATTTGTGCTATTTGCGCCAATTCGGCTAGGAACCAAAAAGTAATTTGTGTAGTAGAAAATATTCGGGATGTTATTGCCATTGAAACTACACAGCAATTCAATGGAACTTACCATGTTTTAGGAGGAATCATTTCTCCCTTGGATGGAATCGGACCTGATCAATTAAGCATAGAATCTTTGGTCAACCGAATTGCCACTGAATCGGTAGAGGAACTGGTTTTTGCCTTGAGCCCCAATATTCAGGGAGATACCACCATTTATTATATTCAAAAGAAGATGGCTCATTTGAGCTGCAGCGTCACTACAATTGCCCGTGGTATTGCTTTTGGGGGAGAATTGGAATATGCCGATGAAATGACTTTAGCAAGAAGTATTGCCAATCGTTTACCCGTGCAGCAATATGTAAAATAGCTTATCTTTATTGTTTAAACATTGAATCAATGACAAACTGGAAAAGAATCATTTTAGTGCTGGTATTAATTGGTGCAGTTACCGGGGGAATCATGGTTTACCGCATTTTTACCAAACCACATAGAGATGTAACCACCGAAAAAGCGGTCAGCATATCAGCCCAGGCGATTTTTGATGCATTTAAAACCGATGAAGCTGCTGCCAATAAATTATACCTCGACAAAGCCATTCAGTTGAGCGGAGAAGTGCTCGATATAAGCACCAATCAAGAAGGAAAAACGGTAGTGAATTTTAAAACCAATGATCCATTATTTGTAATCAATTGTACTTTTAAAACCAATCCAGGAAGCCTGAAACCCGGTGATACCATCAATTTCAAAGGAATCTGTACTGGTTATATTCCGGATGCTAACGTAGTAATAAACGAGGGAGTTTTGGTAGCGAATTAAGAATTAAGAAAGAAGAATTAAGAATTAAGAAAGAAGAATTAAGAATTAAAAGTTATTAAGAATAATAGTTATGAAAAAAATAATTAGCGTTTCAATCGGGTTGATCTTGATCTTCGGCACTATCAATGCCCAAAAAGTGTACAGCACCAGAAATGGAAAAATCAGTTTTATTGCTCCAAACGATGAAGACGTTAAAGCTGTAAACAACGAAGTAACCAGCCGCCTTTCCGACAATGGCGCTATGAGTTTCAGTTGCCTTATCAAGGGCTTTAAATTTGGCTATGCCGAAATGCAGGAACATTTTAATACCGAATACCTTCAAAGCAATACCTACCCAAGGGCCGATTTCAAAGGCACAATAACCAACATCAAAGAAGTGGTTTTTATTAAAAATGGTACATATAAAGCCATAGTAAAGGGCGATCTAACCCTACATGGAGTTACTAAAAACATTACGGTGAACGGCACCATCACTGTAAAAGATGGTAAAATGACCGCCATTGCTAGCTTTCCCATCGTCATGAAAGACTTCAAAATTGATGCATCCAGCGTTACAGAGAAGGTGAAAGCCGAAATCAACTGTATCTATCAATAATTTTGTTGAACACCATTCTAGGCTTATCTTTGCAGTCAATTCAGGCAGATTTGTTTATTGTTCAGCCTGGGTTTGCCGATTCGTTCGGCACTATAGAACTAATAAACGTCTTGAGGTGACTTTCCATACATTTCCTGCGTTTATTGGTTGATTATTCATTCCAAACCTAGTTTGGTAAAGGAACCAATGTATATGCAAATCAGAGAAGAACTTAAAAAGAGAATATTGGTGATCGATGGGGCCATGGGCACCATGATCCAGCGCCATAAATTAACGGAGGCCGATTATAGAGGTGACCGTTTTAAAGACTGGCATAGTGACGTAAAAGGCAATAATGATTTATTGTGTATTACTCAGCCCGATATTATTGTAGGCATTCACAAAGAATATTTAAGTGCAGGTGCAGATATCATCGAAACCAATACATTTAGCAGTACTACCATTGCAATGGCCGATTACGATATGCAATCCCTGGCTTATGAATTAAATGTTGCAGCAGCCAAATGTGCCAAAGAAGCCATCAGACAGTTTATGGCAGAGAATCCAGGAACTACTCCCAAATTTGTAGCTGGAGCAATTGGTCCATTGAATAAAACATTGAGTCTTTCTCCTGATGTAAATAATCCAGGATTTAGGGCAGTTACTTTTGATGAAGTAGCAGCTGCTTATTACGAACAAATTGGTGGATTAGTAGATGGGGGTGTAGACATAATTTTGATTGAAACCATTTTTGATACACTCAATGCCAAGGGTGCGATTTACGCAACCAAAAAATATTTTCGCGATAAAGGAATTCCTGAATTACCCATCATGATCAGCGGTACTATTACCGATGCATCGGGTAGAACATTGAGCGGACAAACACTAGAGGCATTTTATACTTCTGTGATGCATGCCAATCCATTGAGTATCGGATTGAATTGCGCATTAGGTGCTGCAGAAATGAGAAGTCATATAGAAGAGCTCTCACAAATTGCAGCATGTTATACATCGGCATATCCGAATGCAGGATTGCCCAATGCCATGGGCGAATACGATGAGCAACCTCATGAAACCGCGCATTTTATTGAAGAATGGGCAGAACAAGGTTTTGTAAATATTGTAGGAGGCTGTTGCGGCACTACACCCGATCATATCAAACATATTGCAGATAACGTTCGTAAAATTCAACCAAGACAATTACCCGTTTTGGAAGCAACCATATAATCATGACGATCATTAAACCATACTTACGTCTTGCAGGATTAGAACCATTAGTGGTTCGTCCGGAAACTAATTTCATTAATGTTGGAGAAAGAACCAATGTTACAGGGTCAAAAAAATTCGCAAGGCTTATTAAGGAAAATAAATATGAAGAAGCTTTGTCTGTTGCACGTCAGCAAGTAGAAAGCGGTGCACAGGTATTGGATGTAAATATGGATGATGCATTGCTGGAAGGTGTTAGCGCAATGACTACTTTTCTGAATCTCTTACAAAGTGAACCAGATATCGCACGCATTCCTATTATGATCGATAGCTCCAAATTTGAGATCATCGAAGCAGGATTAAAATGTGTGCAAGGAAAATGTATTGTGAATTCTATTTCAATGAAAGAGGGTGAAGCCAAATTCATTGAACAGGCACATATTTGTAGGGCTTATGGAGCAGCGGTAATTGTAATGGCTTTTGATGAAGTTGGACAAGCCGATACCAAAGTAAGAAAAGTAGAAATCTGTCATCGTGCATACAAAATTTTAGTAGAGCAAGTAGGTTTTGCGCCACAGGATATTATTTTCGATCCGAATATTTTTGCAGTTGCAACAGGCATAGAAGAACACAACAATTATGCAGTAGATTTTATAGAAGCTACCAGAGAAATTAAAAAATTAATGCCACTTACCAAAGTGAGTGGTGGGGTATCGAATGTGTCTTTTTCTTTCAGAGGAAATGACCACGTGCGTGAAGCCATTCATTCGGTGTTTTTATTTCATGCCATCAAAGCAGGCATGGATATGGGTATTGTGAATGCAGGACAGTTAGTAGTGTATGATGAAATAGAACCTACTTTAAGACAATTATGCGAAGATGTATTGTTGAATAAAAACAACGACAATAACGAAGCCACTGAAAAACTGATTGTTCATGCAGAAACTGTAAAAGCCAAAGGCAAGGTAGAGGTAAAGGATGAAAAATGGCGCAATGAACCTGTTGAAAAAAGATTGGCGCATTCACTCATCAATGGTATTACAGAATACATTGATGCAGATACTGAAGAAGCCAGACTAAAATATCCTCGTCCTTTGGATGTAATTGAAGGACCATTGATGGATGGAATGAATATAGTGGGCGATCTATTTGGAGCAGGTAAAATGTTTTTACCACAGGTAGTAAAGAGTGCGCGTGTAATGAAAAAAAGTGTGGCGATTCTTACTCCATACATCGAACAAGAAAAAGAAGATAGAAAAAATGCCCATATTGCTGCAGGTACTACTAATGAAGAAACAGCAGGTGCTGCAAAAATTTTATTGGCAACCGTAAAAGGCGATGTGCATGATATTGGAAAAAATATTGTGGGCGTAGTATTGGGTTGTAATGGATATGATATTGTAGATCTTGGGGTGATGGTTCCTGCAGATAAAATTTTAGAAGCAGCGCAAAGAGAGAACGTAGATATTATTGGATTGAGTGGATTGATTACTCCATCGCTCGATGAAATGGTTCATATAGCCAAAGAAATGAAGCGCCGCAACATGAAGCAGCCTTTGTTGATTGGTGGTGCTACAACTTCCAGAATGCATACCGCCGTTAAGATTGCACCAGAATACGATTTGGGGGTTGTGCATGTATTGGATGCATCCAGAAGCGTTACAGTTGCAGGTTCCTTATTAAACAAAGAATTAAAGCAACCTTTTTTAGGGGAGTTAACATCGGAATACACCAAATTGAAATTTGATTTCGATAATAAGAAAGTAATCAAACAATATTTGCCTTACCAGGAAGCATTGCAAAATAAAGTGTCGATTAATTGGGATAATTATCAAACTGTAGCTCCTGGTTTTACTGGTGTGAAAGTATTAGACAATTATGATTTGAATGAATTAAGAACTTTCATTGATTGGAAGCCATTCTTCATTACCTGGGAAATGCATGGCAATTTTCCGGAGATCTTAACCGACAATGTAGTTGGAGCAGAAGCCACTAAATTGTACAACGATGCCAATGCATTGTTAGATAAAATTGTTTCAGAAAAATGGTTAACTGCTAAAGGAGTAATAGGATTCTGGGAAGCAACTGCTGAAAATGATTCTGTTACAGTGCAATCCGAAAAAGGTGCTGTACAATTAGAGTTCCATCGCCAGCAAATTAAGAAAGCAGCAGGTCAGCCGAATTTATCATTAGCAGATTTTATCAGACCAGTAGGCGCAAACGGATCTTCTGCTACTACCAAAGATTATATGGGTGCATTCGCTGTAAGCATTCATGGAATAGAACCTCATTTAGAAAGATTTGAAGCGGCGCATGATGATTATAATAAAATCATGTTACAGGCACTAGCAGATCGATTTGCAGAAGCATTTGCAGAAGTATTGCATTTGCGCACCAGAAAAGAATTCTGGGGTTATGATGCCAATGAGCAATTAAGCCCAGAAGAATTAATCAAAGAACAATACACGGGTATTCGTCCAGCACCAGGCTATCCTGCTTGCCCCGATCATACAGAGAAATACAAATTATTTGATTTGTTAGGTGCCCAAGACAATGCAGGCATTAGCTTAACAGAAAGCCTGGCCATGTATCCAGCATCATCTGTTTGTGGCTGGTATTTTTCGCATCCACAATCTCAGTATTTTGGAATCGGAAAAATTCAGCGTGATCAATTAGTAGATTATGCTAGAAGAAAAAGCATGGATATTGCTACAGCAGAGAGATGGTTAAGCCCTATTTTAGAATAATTGACGACATTTGTAATATGAAAACTGTATCGATAGTTGTTTTGTGTGTTTTGTTTTTTTCATTCGCCGCAAACGCACAAGAAAAAACAGCAAAGAAAGAAAGAAAGGGAGAATTTTATTTTTCATGGGGATATAATAAAGAATGGTATACCAATTCGAATGTTCGGGTAAATCAACCCTCCCTCAATAATAACTATACTTTAAAGAATGTTACTTCACACGATAATGTAGGTTGGGATCAGGGGATTTTTAATGTGCCTTTGAGTATACCTCAATACAATTATCGTTTTGGTTATTTTTTCAACAAGAAAAAAGGATTGGCTTTCGAAATTAATTTCGATCATACCAAACATATTTTAACCGATGGTCAAACGGCTCGATTAGTAGGCACTTTGGGTGGAAGAAATGTAGACACCAGTATTTTGTTTGCCAAAACCAATGGCTTTAATTATTACTTAAACAATGGAGCTAATTTTTTATTGTTCAATATTGTGAAGCGTTGGACCTGGTATGAAAGCAAGAGCGAAAAATTTAAATTAGACTTTTTAGGAAAAGCGGGGATTGGCCCAGTGATCCCTCATGTGGAGAATACTTTTTTCGGAAAAGCCAATCAAGATGGATTTCAACTAGGAGGATGGAATATTGGTACAGAAGGTGCGTTAAAAGCTACGTTCTATAAAAAAGTATTTTTAGAGTTTTCTCAAAAACTCGACTATGCCCGTTACAGTGGTTTAAAAGTGTACCAAGGAACAGCCAAAGAAGCATTCTTATCGTATCAACTCATTTTAAGTTTGGGTTATACTATTCCAATGGGGAAAAGAGAATAAGTGATTTATTTACAAGAATATTTTAGATCAATTTTTAAAGCCCATTAGTTCTAATTGAATTTTAGTAACCGGTTTCTCAACAGGAGAAACATATTTCTTTGTATAAACTGCTACATAAGCAGTCACCCCCACATTATAAGAACTTCCTGGTGTTAAAGGGCCGGTATTTCTACTTGTGTTAGAACCTCTTAGTGAACCCTTAATAAATTTTATATAGGCTATTTCATCCATATCGTCCGGCAGTGCTTTCCCCTGCATTTCATCTACATAAACTTCAACAGAACCCATTCTATACATTAGCTCACCTTTAAGGACCATTAATCCAGGAATATATTTCATTAGATAATCATTGAATCGCCTATAATAGTGCTGTGCAGAAGCGTCATCTTCAACTACAATATCTCTACTGATGGGGCTACGAAACATTCCATTGGATATATATTTTTCATCCATTTCCTGAATCCGCGTTTTCTTCCTGGCTTTTACTAAAACAGATGGCAGCATCTCTTTACTATAAATTGTATCATTTACCCATTGGTAATTATTTGAAGGATATTTAATTTCCGGCTTCTTCGGAAAATACACCGCTAATTTTTGTAAATATTCATTTGAAACTTTTTTCGAAAAAACATATTTCTTAGTATTCGAGGGCATTGATTCAGTAAAAAATAAGTTCAACTTGGTTTTCCCGAAAAAATAACAATCAGGTATTTCTACAGAACCATTATTATCCACTTTCGTTTGTCCTATTTTAATAATTTGATTATTAGAATCAAGCAATGAATAGGATAAATTGGCGTTAGGTGCAATATCTGTTTGAAATTGTAAAGGGAATGTACTGACAATACTATTTAGATGATCTCTATGTATAGTACGCTCTGATTTCTTAAGTATTATTGATGCATTAGTATTTGAATTACTAACCCAAAAATGATGCTTTAAAATGAATACATCATTCTGATCAAATAATGTAAAAGTTAATAGCTTTCCATAGAGTTTATTTCCATCCAATAAAGTCTCAATTATTCCTATTTGATTTTCAAAATTCAGCTTGGTTTCACTGATTAATAAAGTATCTATATAAATGAATAAACGAGGCTGAATCCTTTTCTCATTTTCCCCTTTTAAAATAGAAATGGATAATTGTTCTATTCCATTCACTTGAATGGCAAACCCTGTATCAGAAAATGTAGACAAAAAAACATTATCACAATCTTTTGCAGATACTGTATATATGTCTCCTTTTTTGTTAGGGATGTCCAATAAAGCTATGCCAGATTGATTTGTCCGGCCTTTAGCGATTAATAAATTGTTTTGATTGTGGACTAGAAAATCCCGTTGTATTGGAATGGTATCTTTATTGTGAATCTGAATAATAAATCGGTTATTAAAATTAGATAGCGCATGATCACTTTGAGGAATAGCATTTATGAATCCGGTCTCTGCCTTATTTTGAGCGCTCTCCAATGTTGAACCATAACTAATGATTGCCGGATTGATGTTTTCATGTGGTTTTTGATTAGAGATATAGGCATTCAATAAATAATTTCCATCGAGACAAGTATCTGGAAGTATAATGGAGAACCTATTTTGTAATTTATCTAGAGAATAAAGACCGCTGTGAACCAGGTTCATTTGATTATCAAAAACATCTACAGTACAAGCCACTTCCTCTTCCAAGATTCTTGTACTGCAGATATCTAATACAAATTCAATAGGTTCTTTAAGTTGAAAAGAATATTTTATAGGGGTTACAAAAACTTTAAAAATATCCTTATCAGTGAAGGATAATAAATAAAAGGAGATAAAGAATAGTATCAGAAAGTTTTTTATCATTGATTTATTGTAATACCCAAAATATTAATTTCTTGTAATAGATTATTTAATAAGGCAAATAATTGCAAGCATTATTCCAACAGTTAAAAAAAGCAGATTTTACTGATTCACTACAACCATCAGTAAATATTTGGCCGTAAGGAGAATTATTATCCGCAGGATTAAAAGTGCTTCCTGAAGTTAAACAACCACTTAAATCAGACCAATATGCTGAATAACAATGACCTGCTGAACCACAACCTCCACTAATTTTCTTCTGATCTACCCTACTCAAAATAATACCTAAATTTTCAAATTTTTGTTTCATAAATAAAAGTTTTAAGCAATTCATTTATAATGAATGTCGATTAATAATAATTAATCCTGCAGCTTTAAGCATCAGCAGTTTGTTGGCTCGTCCAACCACTTAATCGTCACCAAGTGTAGAACCGTTAGACTTTTCTTTTGGGTTCTATGCAAAAGAATTCATTAAAGCTATTAAGTATAAAGAAATATACAAAATTTGCAAGTGGGTACAAATGTCCCTTTTTTCTATCTTTTCCACAACCCTCTCCATTGATACAATAGCCGATCAGCTAGTGAAGCATTTTCAGTAATAATCTCGGCTATGCCAGATAAATTGTTGCTAAATAAAACTTGTTTGTTATAATTTGTAACTAACCCTTTGGGTAATTCTACCTTGATTAAGAAGGCTGAATCTCTATATGGCACAGTAGGTATGTAAGTAATAATTCCATCGAGTACCCCAAACTCATTGCGCTGGTAACTGTTGAGTGCAATATGCACTTCTTGCCCTTTGCTGATTTTTCCAAAGTTTTGTTGCGATGCTAATACTTCCGCAAAATAACTAGGCTGAGCAGGGATGATATAAAACAATTCCTGACCCGATTTGATCCAACTATTGGTTTGATAATAACTCGCCATTTGTAACTTACCTGTTTCCGAAGCAATAATCATATAGCGATTCTTCCATTCTGTGATGGCTGTTTTAGCATTTAGCAAAGCAGTGATAAAATTCTGATGAATATCATTGGAAGTTTTAGCAATCTCGATTAATTCTTTTTGTTTGGAGATTACACTATTATTTTGATTGATAGTGCTAGCATCTACCTGTACCAATTGCTGTTGTTTGGCAATAACGGCAGATTTGTCTTTGTTTAGATCAAGTGGGGCAATTACTTTTTCATTTACCAATCCTTCATTTACTTTTAGTAAATGTTGCTGCATTTGTAAATCTTGCTCTATCAATTGCTTTTGTGTTTGAGCATTTTGATTGAGTGCATTTATAGTGTTCAATTCCTTTGCTATGGTTTGCTTCTTTTGTTCAAAATAACCTTTGGGTGTAGACCACCCTAATTGATAGACCTGTTGGCTCAGCTCTTGATAATTTTTTTGTATATCACCTAAAGTATTGAGTGCTGGTAGTGTTTGTGCATTGCTCCACCATGCATTAGTTGAAGAGTTATTGGAAGTTTTTAGATTCTTCATCAGTGCTTCTATCCATTTGTCTAAAAGCAATACTTGTTTATAATCTGCACTGCTTTGTATAATTCCTAGTAGCGCTCCTTCTTGTACTATATCGTTATCCTTTACAAACAATGCTACCAGTTTGCCTTCTGATTTACTCATTACCTGTTTGGGTAAATTATTACCCACTATTCTTACAGGTGCTTTGATGATATCAGGGTATTGAATAAAAAAGCTTCCTGTAAACAATAATGAAATGATGATAAAGAATAATGCAATGCCATTGCGTACCATCCATGCTGGTCTGGTACTTATTATCTCTCTTACCTCACTACTATATATACGATCAGCCTCATCCAATCTTTCTATATTGGCTGCTTGTAGCATATCATCTAAACTATATGTTTGATCTTGAGGCATATTTTTATTAATCCCTTATCTAATCACCAAGTTCTAATTGATTTTTTACCAAGGTAAAATATTCTCCCTTCATCGCTGCCAACTCTGCATGCGTACCGCTTTCTACAATTGCTCCATTATGCAAAACCACTATCTGATCAGCGTGCTTTACCGTACTTAATCTATGTGCTACTACCACCACTGTTTTACCTTCAAAGAATGTTTGTAGGTTTTTAATGATGGTGCTTTCATTATTAGCATCCAGTGCATTGGTAGCTTCGTCCAGTAAAATCATATTGGGGTTCTTGTACACAGCCCTAGCTATTAGTATTCTTTGCTTTTGGCCGGCACTTACCCCTGTACCTTCTGCACCTATCTTGGTATTGTAACCCAGCGGTAAGCTTTCAATAAAAGGTGTGATATTGGCAATGCTTGCTGAATACCTTAATCTTTCTCTATCAGGATAGTCTTCTCCAACAGCAATATTCTTTGCAATGCTGTCCGAGAAAATAAAACTATCCTGCATCACTACCCCAGCTTGTTTGCGCCATGCCCTATGGCTGATCGCATTTAAGTTGAGGCCATTTGATTCTTGGCTGTCGCCTATATAAATATCTCCTTTGATGGGGTCGTAAAACTTGAGTAGTAATTTTAGTAATGTCGTCTTGCCGCTGCCACTTGTTCCAACGATAGCTGTTACCTTACCTTGGGGTATTAACATATTGATGTTCTTCAGTACTGGTTCATTGCCAGCACCAGGATAAGTAAAACTGATTTGTTCTAAGTGGATGGTTCTATTTTGAGGGAGTTCGGATGTAAGAGTTTGATGGATGTTTTTGGTGTCATCTAGCACTATTGGTTCTTCATCGGCCAATTGGTTGATCTCATTTAATCTTTCTAAACTGATCTTGGCGAGTTGCCAGTTTTGAACAAAGCCAATCATCTGTTCTATCGGTGCATTGAGTTGACCAATGATATACTGAATGGCAAGCATTGCACCCAGTGTTATCTGACCTTGTATCACCGCTGTTGCAGCAATAAACGTGATTACAATATTTTTACCTTCATTGATAAAAAAAGCACCTGTTTGTTGCCATTGGTTAAGCGATAATCCTTTCATGCCCAGCTTAAACAACTTTGCTTGCAGATGCTCCCATTGCCAGCGTTGTTGTTTTTCACTGCCATGTAGCTTAATCTCCTGCATGCCTTGCACCACTTGTATGGTACTGCTTTGCTCTGCAGCAGCCACATAAAATTGTTGATAGTCAAGTTGTTTTCTTTTTTGTAAAAACAGAATAATCCAACCGATATACACCACACTAGCCCCTATAAATACACCAAAAATTGTGACATTATAATTAAGCAGTACAATAGAAAAAACCAAGAAATTAAATAATGAGAAAAGTGTACTCAGCGATGTACCAGTTAAAAAGCTTTGGATGCGCTTATGGTCGTTCATCCTTTGTAGGATATCGCCTGTTTTCTTACTATCAAAATAAGCAAGTGGTAAACGCATCAATTTGATTAAAAAACCAGTAAGGATGGTGATGTTGATCCTGCTGCTGATATGATAGAGTATCCAACTGCGGATGAACTCTACACTCAATCTTCCAATAAATAATGCGAGTTGTGCAAATAGTACTATATAAACAAATTGTAAGTTTTGGGTATTGATACCTACATCTACCACACTCTGTGTTAAAAAAGGAAAGACCAGTTGCAATAAACTACCCAGTACAACGCCTAAGAACAATTGAAATACCAATTTTTTATGAGGGCGGATATAGCTTAAAAGTTGGCTGGCGTACTTAGTAGATTGTTCATTAAAATCTGTTCCATACGCATTGTTGTAAAAATTTGGGCCAGGCTCTAATAATAATGCAATACCTGTTGGTTCACCATCCGTATTTTTATCGCTGATCCATTTTTGTAGAAAAAGTTCTTTGCTTATAGTTATAATACCCTTTGCAGGATCAGCAATCGTAATGTTGTTGAATTGCTGTTTATTGTATAAAAAACTGAAAGGCGTTTTTTTTTGAAGGGGCAAAACAATAAAATGATTTTGGCCCCAATGCAGAATAGCTGGTTTGGGAGAATCAACAAGTAGTTTATTGAAACTTAGTTTTAATGCAGTTGTTTGAAAACCGATTTGCTCCGCTGCATCACTGATGCCCAGCATGTTCACACCTTCTTTGCCAATCTCTGTTAACTGCCTTAACTTCTCCAATCCAAAAACCCTACCATGATACTTACTTACCATATACAAGCAAGTAGGACCACAGTCCATCTGGTTTTGTTGAGGTTGGAAGGGGAAGGGCATTCTAAAAAAGATTTAGTTAATATGAAAAATCAAAACTTAATAATTTCAAATTTTCATAAGTGACTATAATAGTATTATATTTCTTTTAAATGATACTCCAGACGTTTGTTTATATTTTTTATTTAAAATAATTCTTCCTGCTTTTTTAGTAATAAAAAAGCCATTTTCATAAATTAAATCCTTAAGACAAATTATATTCGTGGATTTGGTCTAATTCGAACTTAATTGATTAGGGAGAATTGAAGTTGAGTGAAAAACATTTCTATTTTAATTTTTCATTAAGTATGGATTTTATTTTTTTTAAATCACCATAAGTCTTTTCAATAATATACCCATTTTGATCAACTAATAAATATAATGGATAAGCAGAAACTCCGAGTTTTGTACTAAATTGATTTTTATAATCAAAATAATTACTCCATACAATATTTTGCTTATTCAAAATATTTTTTGCAATTATTCTTTTATCAATTTCGCTTTCAGCTGTTATTGAAATAAATTTTATCTTTTTGCTTTTATATTTATTATACATTTTTAGTAACTCAGGCATTTCCCTAATACATGGCGAACAAGTTATAGACCAAAAATCGATGAAAGTAAGGCTATTTTTTTTAAATTCTTCTTTATTTAACTCTAGTGTTCCTTCAAACTTAATATAAGGAAATTCGTTTCCTTTAATTGTAGCACTATCAGCTTTAAGTCTATTAACTACAATTTTGTAAACGTACTGACTTTTAATATTACTTGAGAATAATTCCAAATTTTTTAAATAAACACTATTATACCCGTATAGAGTATAGTCGCTAATAATTTCCCATAAAGCTATATAAGAGTCAGTATTGATTTTAATATATTTACCTATTCGACTCTCTTTTTCCTCAAGATTACTTAAAATAAAAGTTTTTAAATTACTATTATTATTAAAATAAAGATCCGTAATTAGTTTTTTAAATTCAGTATACTCATTATTTAACGGGGAATTAATATTTATGTCAAGTTGATTAAAATTTTTTGGGAGAAAAATTTTAAAACTACCACTGTCCACAAAAAATATTGATGACACACTTATTTGCTTTGATGTTCTATCAAAATATTGAAAAGCAACAGGTTGAGGATACAAGAAATTTCCTTCTATGAAATTATTATCTTGTATTTTGACTTGAAATACAGACGCCTTTGTTGTTATCATTTTTTTAAAATATGAAACATTAGCGTTGGTATCTAATTTTAAGTTGTAAATATCTTCAAGTCCAACTTTTATTACAGGAACTGAAATAATCAAGCTGTCATTAATAAAGCTGGGTGCTTCAATTTCAATTCTAAACTTAGTTTGAGCCATCATAGTATATGATACTAACGTCAGTAATAAAAAAATATAAAGTTTATTGTACATTATTATTTGGGTTATAAACTAGTAAAATATCTATGCCTATAAAAGAAAGGTTTATTGTATTGACATTAATTAATGCATTTAAAAATGAATAAAATGAGCGATTGTTATAAAATCGCTCATTGTTTAATTTACTTATTACAACATGCCCCTGCAGAATTATAACAACAGTCAACTGTTGAATAACAACAAACGGGCATATATCCTTCGCATCTGCCACATTTTGGAGGTGCAGCACCAGTTCCATCATCTTCTACTTCTCCGCCAACTAATTTTTTTTGGGCATCTCTACTTAAAATTAATCCCAAGTTTTCATATTTCTGTTTCATAAATAAAAATTTAAGCCATCCACATATTATGAATAGCGGTTAATAATAATTAATCCTGCAGCTTGAAGCATCAGCAGTTTATTGGCTCGCCCAACCACTTGTCGATCAGCAAGTGTAGTGCCGTTGAGCTATTCTTTTGGGCACTAAGCAAAAGAATGGGTTTGTTCTTTCATTAAGAAAAGAAATAATTTACATCTTTTAATTGATAGTTTTTAGGCAATTCATATCCATCAATGAAAATTGTTGGCGTATATTGAATTTTTACTTTATCGCACCAGCTTTTCATTAAATCTATTTTTTTAGTTTGTTTTTGCAATTCCCCATTCAAGGGGTACTTATTTGCAAACTGCTCATAATCCTTTTCTTTAGCTAAATACCAATCATCCAAAGCATTTTCCATTAAGATTTCATCGCCTTTTGCAGCAATGGCCAATAAATGTTTCACTGGTTTTGACCCCCGATCATTTTCATTATTGGTAGTAGTAAATATTATCTGTGCTTTAATTGAAGGATTTTCTTTCACTATCTTTTCTAACTCCGGATGTGCAGTTGCACATGGCCCGCAAAATGGATTACAAACTTTAACAATAGTTTTAGTTGCGTTAGGATTACCAATGGTAATTCCCAGACCTTCAGTAGGGTAGGCTAAAATAGAAGGTTGCTTTTGTAATAAGGATGTGAAAACCTGCTCATTGTATTTCAGTTGTAAATAACTCCGCTTTTCGTATTTAGCTGCTTGATTTCTTTTTAAAATTGGTTTTAATAAAAACCAAATTGCTATTGGCATTAATAATGCAGCTAGTGATGATGACCAATTATTGATCATTATTTGTTCGATAGCTGTATAAGAAATTGAGTTATCTATTACAGTTAAAACCCCCTCTAATAATAATACCGATTGTACTGCTAAACATAATAAGCACCATTGTTTAACAATCTTCCACTGGTAATAAATAGAGAAAACAATATAAGGCAAAGCCAATATTGAAAATATGTTTAATAAAGGTAAAACAGTATTGATTCCTGCAAAAGCTGAAAATAGTAAGGAAGAAGCAAAATAGATATAACCAACCTCACTCCAAGTAATTATTCCGCCAATAGACGCAGCTTTGGTATTCAATACGGCACTGCAATTAGTCTTTTGTATACCCGAACAAATTTGTTTTAATAATGGGTTGCCCTTATCAATATCATACCACAAAAGCAAAACTGATGTAGTTAGTCCTATTAATTTAGCAAATAGATACAAAGTGGCAACTAAATTGACTACTCCATTTATAAAAGGGACTAGCACAGAAACAATAATTCCTAATGGAATAAGTGCAATTGCAACAGTATTCAATATTTGTGTTCGTTGTTTTTTATCGTAATTCTTTTCACCGGAATTTTCATTGGATTCGGCTACAATAATAGTTTCACTCCATTGAGCCAAGAATTGATCCGTATTTATTAATTCTATGTTCCCATGCTGGTTAGTGATTTTCATTTCATTGTCCAATAATTCCTTTACAACAATGAACTGCCCGTTTTTATAGTTTGTAATAAATGGCGTTGGTATAGATAATAAATTATGAGCATTGGTTTGTAGTGCTAAACAATCTATATTCCACTTTTTTAAAGAATCAGAAATAGATAAAAAACTCGGATAGTCTGGATGTTCATGTAAGGTTTGATTAATAGTGTTTAAACTAACTTTTATTTTTATTGCTTTTATAAAAGCATCTACTATTTGCACTTGATTTTCATACATGCTTTTAAAAATCAACCCTGAAATCATAATTAATTAATTGTTGAGTAAACTTCGCAGAGAAATTTGAACTAACAAAAAATGCAGGCGGGTACAAATGTCCCTTTTTTTGCATTTTTACTTCTTTTTAGCATTTATTTAAATAAAATAGACAAATGTACCCCCCCCCCTATTACAATTTTATTGCATATATTACATTCGAAATCCGCAGAATAACATTGTCCTTCCCCCCACACATCATTATTCTAGCATAAAACTAATTACTATGCCATCCATTTTAATTTGTGATGACCATGTACAGATGTGTGAAACATTGTTCTATTATTTAAAACAGCACACCGAATGTGAAATTTTAAAAACAGTAAATAGCGGAGAGGCTTGTTTAGAATTTATTAAACACCAGCAAGAACCGACGATACTAATCCTTGATGTGCAAATGCCTAAAGGCATGTCGGGTTATGAAGTAGCCAAGCAAATACAAAAGCATCATCCAACTATCAAGATTATTGCCAATACTATGTTTGGTAGCAGAGATGTATTAGAAGGTATGATTCGTTATGGTGTAAGAGGGTTCATAAGCAAAGAAAATAGTTTGAATGAATTAGTTGTATCAATCAATGCTGTATTGAATAATGAATATTATTTTGGTGAAAACTTTGGATTGACTCCAAAAGATATTATCGCAATTCAGAACACCCCATTAGATTGGCTTGAAACAATTACGCCTAAAGAAAATAGACTGGCAAATTTATTAAATGAAGGCCATTCATTAATAGACGCAGCAAAGGAATTGAATATTTCAGCATCAGTAGCAAAGAAAAAAAGATCCAATTTGTTTAAAAAAACAAAAACAGATAATATTGTTGCTTTACTAAATCGACTTAAGAAATTGTGCATTATTTGGAGTGATGACGAAATCAAAGTTGCTTAATCATTCAATCCTTACCTCTTCTCAAAAAACCACCACAATCTTTTACGGGGTTTTACTTTGTAATTTCTTTCTACATAGGCACTGATATGATTCATGGCATCATCCATATTATCAGTAAGTAGCACCAGTTTTAAATCTTCAGGAGAAATAGTTCCTTGTTCTGCCATATAAGCGCAATAATCCATCAGCGGTTTAAAATACTCCACTCCAAATAATACGATCGGAAAATCATTGATGGTTTTGGTTTGAACCAATGTGAGGGTTTCAAAAAATTCATCCATTGTTCCAAAACCACCTGGCATGATTATAAATGCATAGGAATATTTGACCAGCATTACTTTGCGGATGAAAAAATAATTGAGGGTAAATGATTTGTGTACATAAGGATTCTCGTGCTGCTCAAAGGGTAATTTGATATTGATTCCAACTGATATGCCCCCATTTTCAAAAGCCCCTCGATTAGCAGCTTCCATGATACCTGGGCCTCCCCCAGTCATGGTAGTAAATCCTAATTCAGCTATTCTTTTGCCTACTTCCCTTGCAGCTCTATAATGAGGATGATTTTCATTGAACCTTGCGCTTCCAAAAACTGTTACCGATGGTCCTACAAAATGCAAAAAACGAAATGCTTTGATAAACTGGGTAAATACTTCCCAGGCAAATGCTAATTCATTCATTCTGGGCTTCGGCCCTTCTAAATACACCGATTTTTTTGCAGGAATGATTCGTTGCTTATTCTCCATTAAAAGATGCTTATTTTTATGCTCATTCAAATTAACGAAATTGAATGAAATTCTAGAATAATTTCAAGAATAGCATATGCTAAAATTTGTTGCTGCTTTTATTTTTTCGCTGACCTGTTTGTTTACACAAGCTCAAACCAATATTTATCCTGGTAATTTTAGATTTATTTCGGTGTATGGGCCTTTAATGAATTATTGGATCGACAGCGCTACAAGAAAAGAATGTACCATCTTACTCGACTCCATTTTAACTACAAAAAGAAACTGGGTATTAAATAAAAACAATGATTTTCAATTTGTTGCTATTAAAAATAACACAAGCATTAAATCAATAACTAAGTATCCTCAACTAAATATCAATTTCATTGAATATTCAACACCAGCATATATAAAGCAATTCAACTTAGAAATAGTAGATTCTAGCTTTATCAAAGAAGTGTTATCCATATTAAGATTAGAAGTTCGATTAGAAGACAAAAATCAATTGGTCATTTTTGAAAAAGACTTGGATGTTTATGTAAAACAAGGGCCAAGTAATGGAATAGGAATACCCATTAACGGTCTGCATTTTACTAAAAAAGGAATGTTGGAAACACTAAAGAAATCTTTTTCCATTCTATTTGATTCTACCACAACCAATGAAGCTATTGACTTAAGGGTTGCGGGTGCTTTTGTGGGAGACAATTTTATTCTCGCAAAAACCAATGGTCTCAATAGAACCCAAGTAAGTACTACAAAGGGTATTAGTAAATTCAAATACAAAGCTCAAGATCAATTGATCAGATGGGGTGATCAATTGTATAAAGATGTTGTGTTATATGGAAAAAACAAAACATTAATTCCAGGAACTTTAGTCAAAGCATTTGAAAATACGAATGGTGGAGATAATAGCCATCCTGTATTTTTAATGCAAGAAGGCAGGGATATTCTATCTAATAAAAATTATACAATTCAATTAGCAGCATATTTAGGTGTTGATGCATACCAATACTTGAATTTTAATACTGTGCGCCCAGTAGTTA
The DNA here is from genome assembly GCA_037129425.1 of Sphingobacteriia bacterium. Lineage (GTDB taxonomy): Bacteria > Bacteroidota > Bacteroidia > Chitinophagales > Chitinophagaceae > Sediminibacterium. Next base: position 1,772 of record JBAXUV010000002.1, on the reverse strand, counting down.
AATTAATTTCGGGTTACAATCATTTCTTACTAAACGAAAAAGACACAACAGCTATTTTTGAAATTCAAATGGATATAGTAGACTCAACAAAAAAAATATTTCTTAATCAAATAAGCAATGGTGTTGATTTAAGTTCTGTAACCAGTTTTGAATCCCTGGAAAGTGAAATTCCGTTGACTTACGATTATTTAATCAAAGGGAAACTAAAGGAAATTTCTTTCGAAATAAAAATTGCTGGTGACCGATACCTTCGGGAATTTTACCTCAATAACGAGTTAATTTGTGTAGCCAATGGAAACATTGCTCCGGAAAGATTTGTTATGTTAGATAACAGTATTTCACCCGAAACAATGAATGCTTTATTCATTATTGGCTTTAATTCATTTTTTCAATAAATAATTATGCGCATCATTTCTTACAATGTAAACGGAATTAGAGCTGCTATTAAAAAAGGATTCGCGGATTGGTTGGCTACTAATCCTGCAGATATTATTTGTTTGCAAGAAAGCAAAGCCACCATAGAAGATATAGACCATGCCCATTTTGAAAAAGCTGGCTATACCAGTTATTGGTTCTCCGCTCAAAAAAAGGGCTATAGTGGCGTAGTGATTTTATCTAAAACCAAGGCCGACAAAGTTTTTTACGGCAATGGTATTGAACAAAGTGATTTTGAAGGTCGAGTAATTAGAGCCGATTTCGGAAAAATCAGTATTGTAAATGCCTACTTTCCATCGGGCACCAGTGGAGATCTACGCCAACAATACAAATACCAATGGTTGAATGAATTCAATGCATATTTAGAAGAACTCAAAAAGAAAAGAAAGCAACTGATTGTTGTAGGTGATTACAATATTGCCCACGAAGCCATTGATATACATGACCCAAAGGGCAATAAAAATTCTTCTGGTTTTTTACCAGAAGAAAGGGCCTGGATGACTGAATTTTTAAGCAATGGATGGATAGACACTTACAGAACATTAAACCCAGATACCACTGGCGGGTATAGCTGGTGGAGTCAACGCTTCCCTTCGGTGCGATTGCAAAACAAAGGCTGGCGCATAGACTATATATGTATTACCAAAACCCTTTTGCCTCAACTCAAGGCAGCATCCATATTACCCGACATCAAACACAGCGACCATTGCCCCATTTATATGGAACTTTCAACCCAATAACTAATAACCATGTACATATATAACGTAACTACCAAAGTTGCCCCCGAAATACACACCGATTGGTTGTATTGGATGAAAAACGATCATATTCCTGCAGTAACCGCAACAGGATGTTTCACCCATACCGTTTTTGTTCGCTTATTAGATATAGACGAAGAAGATGGACCCACTTATGCAGTTCAATACCATGCTGCTAGCAAAGCAGATTACGATCGCTATATAGCCGAATTTGCTCCTTCACTCAGGAAGGAAACCATGGACCGTTGGGGCAACCAGATCATCGCATTCAGGAGTTTAATGCAACATGTGAATTGAGTGTGGATAGTTTAAGAAAACAAATTTGGTATTTAAAAAACTTCCTTATATTCCTTTGAAACCCTTGCGGGTATTGATTTTCGGCTATTGTCGTTTAAAACCATTGATATCATTGAGTTTCAGCGTTTTCTTGTGCGTAGATATGTGAAAAATAAATATCCAAAATCTTCTATATCCCTTTATTTATAGGGGTTTTACCGCAAAAAATAATTTTAAAAAAAATGATGAAATATTTTGTTGCTATTAAAAAGAAGATAAATTTGTTCTAGTTAACAAAAACAC
>JBAXUV010000019.1:0-55599 GCA_037129425.1 Sphingobacteriia bacterium | reverse complement strand
GAATATCCTACACCTGGAATCTCTACCAAAACATTGGCATTTTGGTCTGAAGTAAAATACAAAATCAAGTTTTGGCCATTATCTGCTGCAGGTAATTTACCTACTGCCATTCGAACATGATAACCATAACCCAACCAAAAGTCTTTGCCTTTATTCGAAAACTCTTGGGCATAGGAACATAAACAGGTCAATCCCATCAAAGAACACAACAACAGTTTAATCCACTTCATTAATGGTAGCCTGATTTTAATAGCAGGGTTTCAATCTTGTAAAACTACATGTAGAACCCAATGTTCAATTAATAGACCCATTATTTTAACGAATCGTTGCTTTTTAAATAGCTTATTGCAGCGGGTCCAGTACAGCATAAAAGATCTAATACACTCAAATTTGGTTTAAACCCAATCCGATCTTCGAAAACCTGGGTGTATTGAATCGTTTCAGTTTCTTGGTTATAGTTCTTGGGCAATTGGCTATTTCTCTTATCATCGATTAAAATATCGGGGGCGTTTCCTTCTATTTGGGAAATTCCAATATTTAGGGGTGCTTTTAGCTTTTTCAGCACCCATTGCAGAATTGACCAATTTAGGTCGAATAGAAAAACTGGCCGACTCTCTAGCAAGCCAAAAAGCTCGTCCTTATAAAATTCAAAAAAGGGGGCGCGGTTGAAGCAGGCTTCCATCGACCTGCAATGTTGAAGAACCCAATTTTCTTTATAAGCAATTTTCACTTCTCGAATAGGGGTGTTTTGATTCCTTCCTTTTTCCACAGGTACCGTTAATTGAATCAACCCATTTGACCCAGGAATGATACACCTGTTCCTGAAACTCATTTTTTGGAAGCTTTCATATTGATCAATTTGAATATATGAATTTTCAAACAACATTTTATAGTAGTTAACAGTTCCAAAGTATTGATTTTCAATTAATAATGTGTTCATTTTACATTTTGTTTAAGCATTACCCAATTCTCGGTAAATAAATCAATATTGGCAATAATTTATATTAACTAAATTATCAAATAAAATGTCTTAAATTACTTTAAATCAATGTTTTAATATTTAATTTTTAAACTAAAAATAATAGTATACAATTTGGAGTCTAAAATTCAATATAAAACTAAGATTATTAGTATTGATTAGAAGGCAATTTAATCTTAATTTGCAACAAAATCATCAATACCATAAAATCATCAATTTGAAGACTCCCCTAGTTTTAGTTTTTTGCTGCCTGATTTTAATGGCATGTTCTAAGCCAAAAGAATTTGAATATCGAGATGTTCGGAAAGTAAAATTGAATTCTTTGGGATTTAATCAAAGTACCCTAAGCTTTGAAATTGTCTATTATAACCCGAATCAGTTTGGGCTAGATTTAAGAAAAGTTGACAGTGATGTTTTTATTGATAGCCTTTTTTTAGGCAAATTTCAATTAGATACCATTATGCATATTGAGCGAATGAGTGAATTTGCCCTTCCAGCCACCATTCAATTAGACATGAAGAATCTGCTCAAACATTCCGCAAGTATGCTATTCCATAAAGAAGTGCTTATTGAAGCCAGAGGAACTGTAAAAGTGGGTAAAGGCGGCCTTTTTAAGACAGTGCCATTCAATTATCAGTCGAAACAAGCGTTGAATCTATTTTAAACACAGTGTCAATCGGCTATAAATAAGAGTGATTTGTTAATTATAGGGTTGAATATGGCAAGGCTTTTTGGGTAAGGGCCCGCCCCCATCTTCGGCACGTTTACAAATGGGCGGCAGTTTTTTATATGCTTCAGGCTCTGCTTTTTCATCGTCAGCATCGAATCCTGCATTGTTTAAAGCTGTTCTAATGGCGCTTTCGTCTGTTCGGTCGGGCCAGAATTGGACCTTGATCTCCCCTTGTAATAAATTGATTTTCCACTGGATCATGCCAGATTCCATATTGGCCTTATTCTCTACAACCAAGTATTTTTCTAAACGCTCCTTGCATTCCCAGCATTTAAGATTCACTGATTTAATGGTTACCCATTGCTGCTTGGGCATTTGTGCCTTGGATATAAATCCAATGAACATTATAAAAATGGTAATGACTATTCGCATATTTGAATTATGAAAGATGAATTATGAATTATGAATTATTAAAGTTTAGAGATTTAAATTTCGAGTTATTGATTATTAACATCTGGGGAACCTTTATCTGTTCTTTCTGCTTTCATCTTTCTGCTCTCTTATCTTTTATCTTTTATCTTTTATCTTTTATCTTTTATCTCAGCTTTCTGCTCTCTGCTTTCATAATTCTTAATTCTTATCTCTTAATTCTTAATTCCCCAATGAGCTGGGTCTTTACTCCAATCCATTAACAGGGCTTTATTTTCAGGTGTAACAATCCCCTTTTCTACTGCCAATTCAATCATTGTTGCATAATTAGTTAATGACCTTGTTAAAACTCCAGCTTCTTGAAAGGCTTTAATAGCATGATCAAATCCATAAGTGAATATCGACACCATACCTACTATTTCTACTTCGGCTTTTTTTAAAACTTCTACTACCTGTAAACTACTCTTCCCAGTAGAAATGAGATCCTCTATTACCAACACTCGCTGCCCCTTTGTATAAGCTCCTTCAATTTGATTTCCTAAACCATGTTCTTTTGGTTTTGGTCGAACATACATGAATGGCAACTTCAATTGATCTGCTGCCATTGCTCCCCATGGTATGCCTGCTGTAGCAACACCAGCTAATGCTTCAGCATCCGGAAAATGTTCAAAAACTACATTGCAGAGCTCGCTTTTTATAAAATCTCTTACATATGGAAATGACAATACTTTTCTATTGTCACAATAAATAGGGCTTTTCCAACCACTGGCCCATGTAAAAGGTGCATTAGGGCTCAATTTGACCGCTTCTACTTGTAACAATTTTTCTGCTACTGCTTTTTCATTTGTCATGCAACGAAAGTAAAACCATTTTTGAATTGGAAAATGACAAAAATTAATTGAGTTTTGATAATATGGATAAAAAGCGAATAATTGCTGCAGGTGGTTTGGTATTTAATGACCAAAATGAATTACTCATGATCTTCAGACGTGGATTTTGGGACCTTCCTAAAGGAAAACTAGACCTAGGAGAATCCATAGAAGCCTGTGCTATCAGAGAAGTTCAGGAAGAAACCGGTTTAACGAAAATTGAACTTGGGAGATTTATTCGCATTACACTTCATGAATATTTTGACCCATACTTGAAAGAGGAGGTAATCAAAGAAAGTCATTGGTACCATATGAAAGTAAAAGGCCATCCTCCATTAACGCCTCAAACAGAAGAAGATATTACGTTAATTGAATGGGTTGGGACAGATGTACTTCCGGATTATTTAAAAAAAACCTATCCTACCATTATTGATGTGATTGAGTTTTTTTCTTCATCACAGCAACCGTAATTCTACTCACACAGATGATTCTTTCATGATCATCATAAATTTTAATATCCCAAACCTGTGAACTCGAACCAATATGTATAGGCTTTGAAATACCCGTTACAAATCCACTTCTTACACTCCTTAAATGATTGGCATTGATTTCTTGCCCTACACAAATAAATTCATTTAAATCGATCACCATGGCTGCTCCAAAACTACCCAGCGTTTCCGCCAATACAAGTGATGCTCCCCCATGCAATAAACCATAAGGCTGCCTGGTACGATCGTCTACTGGCATACGGGCTTTTAAAAAATCAGGACCAATCTCTGTTAATTCTATTCCAAGATGGGTGTCTAAAGTATTTCTCGACATCCCTTCAAAATCGGCTAAGGAGAGGTCTTTTTTGAACCAAATATTCATATAGTTGCAATAAATTAAAGCGAATTGATGACTGCCTGTGGCAAGAAAGGAGAAGCGTTTCCGCCATTTCGCAAAATATCTCTAACAATGGTAGAAGCCACTGAAGTATATTTTGGTTCTCCAGTTAAAAAAATGGTTTCTATATTGCTATCCATTGTTCTATTGGCATCCGCTATTGTTTTTTCATATTCAAAATCACTCACGTATCGTATCCCTCTTAAAATAAAACGTGCTCCTATTTTTTCGCAAAAATGCACGGTCAATCCATCATAGATAACACTCTCTACTTTTGGCTCATCCTTGTATATTTGATTAAACCATTCCATTCTTTGTTCTGCACTAAACATTGGATTCTTTGATGAATTGATACCAATTCCAATATAAATTTTATCAAACAAAGGCAATGCTCTGTTGATAATATCCGTGTGACCCAAGGTTACTGGGTCGAAGGTTCCGGGAAATAAACAGATACGCATTGGGAGTTATGAATTAAGAATTATGAATTATGAGTTATGAGTTATGAATTAAGAATTATTAGTTAAGAGTTATTGGTTGTCATCTCTTCCTGCTAATAAATACAATACCGCCATTCTCACTGCAACCCCATTTTCTACTTGATTTAAAATGATGGAACTTTTTCCATCAGCCACATCACTGTCTAATTCTACCCCTCTATTAATTGGGCCTGGGTGCATAATCACTATTTCTTTACCGAGGCTATCTAGATTACTTCGCTTTATACCATATGCCAGATTATACTCTCTTAATGAAGAAAACAGTGGCTGGTTTTGTCTTTCTAATTGTATCCTTAAAACGTTGGCAACATCACACCATTTCAATGCCTCCTGAAGGTTATAAGTAACTCTTACACCCAATGCTTCTCCAATATAAGTAGGGATTAAAGTTGGTGGGCCAACTACCAATACTTCAGCTCCCATTTTCTTCAATAAATACAAGTTACTCAACGCAACTCTACTGTGCATAATGTCTCCAATGATAGCCACTTTAAGGCCTTCGATCCTGCCTAATTTTTCTTTCATGGAAAATGCATCGAGCAAGGCTTGCGTAGGATGTTCGTTAATACCATCTCCTGCGTTTACAATTGCTGCGGGAATATGTTTGGCCAGAAAATGAGGCGCTCCTGATGCACTATGCCTCATTACCACCATGTCCACTTTCATGCTCAAAATATTGTTTACCGTGTCGAGTAATGTTTCTCCTTTTGCTGCAGATGAACTGCTTGCTGCAAAATTGAGCACATCGGCCGATAGTCGTTTTTCGGCCAATTCAAATGACATGCGGGTTCTGGTAGAATTCTCATAGAACAAATTCACAATAGTAATATCTCTTAGAGAAGGTACTTTTTTTACAGGTCTTTGTAATACTTCTTTGAATTGTTCGGCAGTGGATAAAATGAGATTAATGTCCTCCTTAGAGAGATCCTTAATACCAAGTAAGTGTTTGGTAGATAGTTTCATTAAAAATCAAAGCTAATCAATAATTTTATACAATAACCACTTCATCTTTTTCAGCCGTTTCAGCCCAGTTTACTTTTACCTTATCTGATACAATGGTATCAATTGCTTTGCCTGAAAAATCGGGCTGAATAGGCAATTCTCTACTGAACCTTCTGTCTATTAAAACACAAAGTGAAACTTTTGAGGGTCTTCCAAAATCCAATAATGCATCCAATGCTGCTCTAATTGTTCTACCCGTATACAACACATCATCGATCAATACCACTTTTTTTCCTTCAATACTAAAAGGAATTTCAGTTGCATTGGCTATATGGAGCGCTTTTCGAACATCATCCCTATAAAAAGTAATATCCAATTTTCCGTATTTAATGGGCAAAACGGGGATCATCTGTTTCAATTCTTCTACAATTCTGTCACTCAAAAAGACGCCTCTTGGTTGTAAACCAATGATAACTGTATCTATTAAGCCTTGATTATTCTCTACAATCTGGTGAGCAAGCCGCTTAACGGTAAGTGCTATTTGCTGTTCAGATAGAATGGTCTTCACTCGATAAATTTTATTAAAAATAATGGCTTTCTTTCAAATCAGCCAATTTATTCACGTGGTTCTTTATTACTTTGCGAACCATGCTCCAAATTAAAGAACTTGAACTGATACAATTCAGGAATTACCATCAACAAAAATGGGCATTCCATGAAAGAATTGTTTGTATCGGAGGATTGAATGGAGTGGGAAAAACCAATTTACTCGATGCTATTTATTATTTAGGATTTTCGAAAAGCTATTTTTCAAGAACCGATGCCCAGAATGTTCAACATGGCCAATTGGGCATGCGATTATCTGGCAATTATATTTTGCAAAAAGAAAACAACAATATCACTTGTATATTAAGAGAAAACAATCGAAAAGAATTAAGCGTTAATAATGAGCTCATCAAAAAAATGTCTGATCATGTAGGAAAATTTCCTTGCGTGATGATTGCTCCTGATGATGTAGAATTAATTAGTGGAAGTGGTGAAGGAAGAAGAAAAATGATTGACACCATTTTATCGCAAACAGATCGGGAATACTTAATTCAATTAATGGATTATACAAAAGTATTGCAACAAAGAAATAGTTTATTCAAGCAAGCTGAAAACAATACCATTGACCAGGCATTGTTGGAAGTGCTCAATAGTCAGTTGATCAAAGCAGGCAATTATATTTTCAATAGCAGAACAATATTTTTGAAAGATTTTATTCCCTCAGTCATTAGTTTATATACAGCAATAGCTGGCAAATCGGACGAACTTGGTTTGGAATACCAAAGTGAATTGACAGAAAATTCTTTCGAAACATTACTTAAAAATAGTTTCCAGAAAGACCTTATTCTTCAAAGAACTACTAAGGGAATACACAGAGATGAGTTGAATATTTTGCTCAATCAATTTGCATTTAAATCAGAAGCATCACAGGGTCAACGCAAAAGTTTATTATTCGCATTAAAATTGGCTGAATGGGATTTTCTCGCTAAAAAAATTGGCTACCCTCCTATTTTATTACTCGATGATGTATTTGAAAAATTAGATGAAAAAAGGATGTATCAATTATTGGAAAGGGTATGCAGTGACCATTATGGCCAAGTATTTATTACAGATACCCATGTAGACAGGCTTCAAAAGCAATTAAAGCAAACCGGAAAATCATTTCAACTGATTGAATTATAAAATAGCCCTAACTTTACATTATGGCCGAAATGCATATTGGAGACGCATTAAAAGGATTTATTCGAAAGAGTAATTTAAAGAATGGAATCAGAGCTGTTCAGATAGAAGAAGTATGGGGCAAATTGATGGGAAAGACCATTGCCAAATACACTGAAAAAGTGCAGATCATCAATAAAAAATTATTCATTCATACCAATATTGGTCCATTAAAAAATGAATTGCAATTTCAGAAACCACAGATCATTGCGCGCGTAAATGAACTTTTTGGAGAAGAAGTGATCACAGAGGTTATCATCCAGTAACTGTTATCTCATATCTTTTATCTCTTATCTTTTATCTTTTATCTCTTATCTTTTATCTCTTAATTCTTAATCGGTGATTAGTTCTGCGTCCAAATAACTGCGCTTATCAAGAATTGTAGCTCCTTTCATTAGGAAGAAAGTAGGTTTTACTCTAGCTGCCGTTTTAATAACTGTTGCATCGCAGCTCAATACAGTATATGCAGGAAAGGCTTCCTTTATTCTTGCAGCTTCCGCTGAAACGAGGTAAACTGGTATTGATTTTTTTTCAACACCAGCCAATATTTTCATCATTGCATTTTGCCATTTATTTATGTCGACTGCATCTTGAATAAATACCAACAGGTACTCTCCTGGTTGCTGAAAAATGGCTTCTGTAGTATCGGTTTGATTGATCGTCAATAAAGAAAAATCTATAATAGCGGGCTTTAATCCATTACCCGATTTTACCAATTGATCTTTTCGATTGATGTATAAATACGTGGAATCAAAGTCTGCAGGAAAATGTTCCTGATCAAACTGAATTTGCTTTCCATTTTTTTGATAAATAAATTGAATGGAGAAACTATCCAAGGTTGCTCCTTCAGGCATTTTCATTTGTGCAATGATATTTTTTCCTTTTTTAAAGGGCAAACAATCCACAAAAGGCAGATGTTGCAAAACATACCATTGCAAAAAACAAATTAATCCGATGGTAATCACTAAAATGGAAACAGAAAAGAAAGGCTTTAAAGAAGGAGTGATTTTTTTATGTGCAATAACCAGAATAAAGATGAGCAAAAATAAGATCAGGTCTTTACCAAATGATTGTGCCGCGGTCAATGGAATACAATCTCCAAAGCATCCGCAGGTTTTTATTTTTCCAGAAAACAATGCAAAGCCAGTAAGGAAAGTAAAGAAAATGATTAGTAAAAGCAATAACCAACTGAACAATTTCATCCTCCATCCAATAATTACCGCAACCCCAGCCAATACTTCAAATACATTCATGCCAAGAGAAAAAACCAATGCATAGTTATTTAAAAAATGCAAATTGAGTACTTCAAAAAACTCTTGCATTTTATAACTCAAACCCATTGGATCATTCACTTTTATCAATCCTGAAAAAATGAATAATAACCCAACTATCCAACGAATGATCCAGAGTGCAGTCTTCATGAAATATGTTTTCCTTCATCAATTAAAATCAACGCAAATGCAGCATAGTTGATAATGTCTACATAATTAGCATCTATCCCTTCACTGATCAATGTTTTTCCATCATTTTGCAAAATCTGTTTGATGCGCAATAATTTCACCAAAATCAAATCTGCAAAACTCTCCTGACTCATTTCTCTCCATGCTTCTCCATAATCATGGTTTTTAGACAACATTGTGTCTTTTGCCAATTTTGCAGCTTGCTGGTATTTTAATGCCGTTTCTTCAACCCCTAATTCTTCTACAGTTGCATTTTCCATTTCTAATTGTATCAAGCCAATCACTGCATAGTTCAAAATACCTTTGAATTCGGAAGCAATATCATCTCCTACTTTTTGGGTTTTTAAATCCTGAATGGTTCTGATACGCAATGCTTTGATAAAAATTTGATCCACCACCGAAATGGTTCTTAATACTCTCCAAGCTGTTCCATAATCTTTGGTTTTCTTAATAAAAATATCATAAGAACTGGCTACTACTTGATCATACTGCTTATTGGTATCCGACATTATTAATAATGGTTTTATTGGCTTTTGACAATATCTTTGAATCAGGTGCAATTTAACTGAATCGAGCAAATGTTTACACTTAACTGCAAAGGAAGTTTATGGATTATTGATGAGCCACAAGTAATGGGAATCATTAATACTACCCCAGACTCCTTTTATGAAAAAAGCAGAACGGCTAATACGCATACTGCTGTTGAATTAGCCGCCAAAATGATCAATGATGGTGCTTCTATTCTAGACATTGGTGGCCAAAGTACCCGACCTGGAGCAGCTTTAATCAATCCATCCGAAGAAATTGATCGGGTAATGCCAGTAATTGAAGCCATTCATCAACAATTTCCAGCAGTGTTGATTTCGATTGATAGTTTTCATCCTGAAGTGGTAAAATTTGCCGTAAATGCGGGCGCTTCAATAGTGAACGATATCAGTGGTGGTCAATTTTTTGAGGATATGCTCTCTACCGTTGCCTCATTGAAAGTGCCTTATATCTGCATGCATTGTTCAAGTGATATTAACAAAATGCACGAAAAAACACCCGATAACCATATTAGCGAAACGATCATTCAATATTTTAAAGAAAGGTTGAACGCTTGCAAAAAAGCAGGAATTGTAGATGTTTTGATCGATCCAGGTTTTGGATTTGGGAAAACCATGGAAGACAATTTTACACTCATGAATGAATTGGAATGTCTGAGCATTTTAGATGCTCCCCTATTAGTAGGCGTGTCTAGAAAATCGATGATTTATAAAACCTTGCAAATTGAATCAAACGAATCGCTGAATGGCACAACCGTTTTAAATACGGTAGGATTACTAAAAGGCGCTTCGATATTAAGGGTTCACGACGTAAAAGAAGCCAAAGAAGCCATTCAATTAACGCAGCTATTAGGCCAAAAAAGAAATTGAGTTATTAAGTATCGAAACCGACCACTTAATAACTCAATAACCTGTATCTCTTATCTTTTATCTCTTATCTTTTATCTCTTATCTTTTATCTCTTATCTCTGCTGCTGCTGCGGCGCTCCTGGCATTGCAGGTGGAGCAGCTTTAGGAGGAGCAGGAACTGTTACATCCAATACTTCAATATCAAAAATCAAAGTTGCATATGGAGGAATCACCGGAGCACTACCATTTGGTCCAAAACCCAATAATGCAGGGATATACATTCTACCCGTACCACCTTTTCCAAAAAAGCGAATGGCTTCATCCATTCCTTTTACTACACCAGCAGCACCCACAACAAAAGTCAAAGGTTGCTTATTTGGTGAATCTTGATCCATATTTCCGTCGAACTTCTTTCCATTGGTAAAAGTTCCTCTATACATAACAGACACTTGTTTTCCAGAATCAGCCATTGCATTTACATCACCTTGTTTGGTAACTTCAGCAAATGCTCCAGAAGGAGTTTCAGTAACTTTTGCACCTTTCTTAGTAATAAATTCTTTTACTTCTTTAATTTCTCTGGCTTTTTCAGATTCCATTTCTTTTTCGTAATCTGCCATCATCAATTCTTGTGTAGTAAAGGTTTTAATAACTTCTACTTTACCATTGATCAAATCTTTCTGATGAAAAATATTGTTGTATTCCAACATGCCTAATTTTTTCAGGCTATCTACATTCATTACAAAATCTACTTTATCTCCTGGAGCAATTTTGGTAATGATTTCAATGAAACTATGCTTAGACATTCTTGAAGTGTCTACCATGAAATACACAGGAATTCTACCAAAAGAACTGCTCAATACAGAATCTTTTGCAGGAAGCTTGTACTCCACATGCATTTTAACGAACTGACCTTGTTTAAGTAAATCTTTACTGTTGCCTTTGCTGATTTTATAAGCAAGACCTGTAGGTGTTTTTTCATATTGATTACAACTTGCAAGCAATACAAGCGCTGCCAAGAGCGTGAAAGTGATTCTCCTCATTTTTTATTTATTGTAGTTGATTTTTATACGATTTAATTACTTCTTTGAAATGCGCAACAGTTTCTTCAACGGACCCACTACTTCTTCCTCCAGATGCATTTGCATGTCCGCCTCCTTCAAAATGATTTCTGGCAAATTGATTTACATCAAATCCACCTTTACTTCTAAAACTCCATTTTCTTTCTTCGTCTCTATCAATTACAATAGCTCCGAATTTTATGCCCTTTATGGTCAACAAATAATTCACTAATCCTTCTGAATCTCCTGTTTTAATACCATATTTATGCAAATCTTGCCGTGTAATATACATCAAAGCTGTATTATACTCATACAATACTTCCATTCTGTTTAACAAAGCAAAACCGATGAATCGAAGCCGATTCTCTAAAAAATTATCATAAATATGATTATGCACTTCTGCATGATCCAATCCGGCTTCTTTTAATCGAGCCACCATTCTATGAACAGATGCAGTGGTAGAAGGAAATCTGAATGAACCCGTATCCGTCATTACTCCTGTATATAAACAGGTTGCAATTACTTGATTCAGGGCATTTTCATTGCCTGATCCAACAATAAAATCATAAATCATTTCGCAAGTAGAACTTTTGGAGGTATCACTCACTCCATAATCGAAAGAAGGGCTATCTGGTTGTTGGTGATGATCTACCAGCACTTTAATAGCTTTGGCATTGGCCAAATAAGGGGCTAAATGTTTAGTTCTATGAAAAATATTGAAATCCAGACAAAATAAAACAGTGGCATCATCCAGTACTTTCAATGCCTTCTCTTTATGCATTTCAAAATTGATCACTCCTTCTGTTCCTGGCATCCAGTTTAAAAAATCAGCCCAGTTAGTGGGAGAAATAACCGTTACTTCATGATTCATTCCTTTCAAAAAATGAAAAAGACCTAAAGAAGAGCCCATGGCATCCCCATCGGGTTTTTGATGTGTGGTGATCACTACACGTTGTGGGGAAGACAATAATGGATAAAAAGCCTCAATATTTTGCATACAATGGCGGCAAAATTGCAGTATCTAAACTAGTAAATCAAAACATTTTACCATTAAATGTTAAAATTAGTCAGGCATAGGTATATCAAACCCTTGCTATTCCTTACTTTTGCCGCGAAATTTAATAATATGAGCAAGCAAACATTCACCATGATTAAGCCCGATGCTACTGGAAAAGGGCATACCGGAGCTATTTTAGACCAGATTGTAAAAGCTGGATTTTCCATCAAAGCAATGAAATGGATAAAATTAACAGAAGAACAAGCTGGATTATTTTACGACATTCATAGAGCAAGACCATTTTTCCAAGAATTAGTGGATTTTATGATCAGTGGACCTATAGTAGCAGCAGTTTTAGAAAAAGACAATGCAGTAGCTGATTTCAGAACTTTAATTGGGGCTACCAATCCAGCTCAAGCGGCTGAAGGAACTATCCGTAAAATTTTTGCAGCATCTATCGGTGAAAACGCCATTCACGGAAGTGATAGCGATGAGAACGCCATTATCGAAGCAGACTTTTTCTTTTCAAAATTGGAAAGATTCTAAATTTCAAGACCGAATAGTCTAAATTGAAATAAACGATCATTTTGCCCAGTTGCTTTTGTAGCTGGGCTTTTTTATGCTTAAAACACTCTTCCTGGATCTCTTAAACGAGATTTCCTTGAACCAATTTTCCCAATTCTTTTACTGCTACCATCCCCGCCGCCGATTTGAATATTATTCAATCGAAAGATCAATCCTATTGAAGTAGTATAATAGAAATCTTTGGTATATCCCCCTCGCTGAATCTTTACTCCTGGGTATGGCTGTGTAGATACTTCATCCCCTCTATAAGTGAGACCAATCGTAGTTATTGGGTCTTTGGCTTCATTTAGGATGATGTCTTTATCGGGATAGGTATTTCCAACATCATCGATATAATCAGTAAATGCATTCCTGAAATTAATCTCCAGAAAAAACTTCACATTGTCGTTAATCGCTACTTTGATTCCATAGTTTATCGGTATAGACAAAGCAAATAAACTATACACTTTTCTTTCAGGGTATGAAGGCAGCCCTTGCCCCTCTGTTCCAAATTCTCTTAAATACCTTTTCACCCCATTTCTATCATAGGTCCAAGGATTATAATGAAGGAGCCCTAATCCGACACCTAAATAAGGGGTAAATATAAAATCCTTGCTTGTCATATTCAGGAATTCATATTCTACTCCCAATTGTAGATCCCATAAAGTAGTAGTAAAATTTAAATTCCGGGTAATAAAGTCTTGCCTTGTATTAAATCGATCGTCAGACTTCAATTTCATTAATGAAAAATCAAGTCTTCCCTTTAGCTGCTCAGTAATGTCATAATTGAGCCCCAAAGAAATACTTGGAGAAGATTGGTTAAACAATTTGGGTTTTTCAGTTAAATCGCCAAAATAAGTAGCTAAACCAAAAGCAGCTCTAAAAGAGAGTGGAGTATTTTGGGCAAAGAGTTGTCCAAAAAAGCCTAGAAAAATGAATAAAAATGAGCAGCTGATTCTTTTCATCATCGATATATATTGTAAAGATAGATAATTTGTAAGTGTATTTTGTTGCCCAGTTCTTTACTATGTTGTTAAAAGCATGGAATATTTAGTATTAAACTTTAAAGGAAGGGTATGAAAAGAGAAAAGATCATTAATAAAAAACCCTTCGCATTTTGCGAAGGGTCCTGTCGGGACGACAAGATTTGAACTTGCGACCCCACGCCCCCCAGACGTGTGCGCTACCGGGCTGCGCTACGTCCCGAAATACTTAACTTAAACCTTTTGTTTAAATGGGTTGCAAATATAAGGCTAAAAGGAATTTTCAGGCTATATTGCATCAAATTTTCAACCACTGCATGAACATTCTATTGAAGCAGGTAAAAATTACCGACACCAATTCTCCTTTCAACGGTAAAATATTTGATCTACTTATAGAAAACAATACCATCACTAAAATTGGAGCCGATTTAACTGATAAAGCATCAATAGTTATTGAAGGCGACCATTTATGTGTTTCACCAGGCTGGGTTGATACATTTGCCCATTTTTGTGACCCTGGGTATGAATTTAAAGAAACGATTCAAACCGGTTCGGCTGCCGCCGCCGCTGGAGGATTTACAAGGGTATTTACTTTACCCAATACAATTCCGGTTATTGATAACAAATCGACTGTAGAATACACTGCTAAACAGGCTAACGAACTTCCCATATTTATACACCCTATTGGGGCGATCACAAAGAAGACCGAAGGAAAAGAATTGGCTGAAATGTATGATATGCGAAATAGCGGTGCAATTGCTTTTTCAGATGGCATTAACCCCGTTCAATCAGCTGGATTATTTATCAAAGCATTACAATATGTAAAAGCATTCAATGGAGTACTTATACAAGTACCTATCGACAAAAGCATTGGAGCAGCTGGTTTGATGAATGAAGGTATTATTTCAACACGCTTGGGATTACCTGGCATTCCTGCAATTTCTGAAGAAAGCATCCTCAAAAGAGATATTGACTTAGTAAGATATACTGGTTCAAAAATTCATTTTACAGGTATTTCTACCGCTAATTCTTTGAATTTAATTAAGGAAGCAAAAAAAGAAGGCCTTTCAGTGAGTTGCAGTGTAACTCCTTATCATTTATTTTTCTGTGATGAAGATTTACAATCTTACGATACCTTCTTAAAAGTGAACCCTCCTCTGAGAACCAAAGCAGATATGTTTGCGTTGAGAGACGGAATTCTAGATGGCACGATCGATTGTATTGCTTCACATCATTTACCACAGGATTGGGATCATAAAACCTGTGAATTTGATGCGGCTTCTTTTGGAATGATCGGACTTGAAACTTCATTTTTAGTTGTCAATCATTTATTGGAAGAATTATCCAATGACAGAATCATTGAATTATTCTCACTCAATGCACGTAATATTTTTCAACTTCCTACTACTCATATAGAAGAAGGTGCTCTAGCCGAACTAACTATTTATAATAGAAATGAAAATAACAGTTTAGGCAAAACCAATTTCAAGAGCAAGTCTTTAAATAGCGCCTTTATAGACCGTTCATTAAAAGGCAAAATTGTAGGTACTATCAACAAAGGAAAATATTATTCAAATTAATAATCAATTATGAAAATCAACATCATTAACGAGGGTACTAAGTATGGTTTAATTTGTGGGCTTACCGCAGTTTTAGTTATGTTCGGAAGTTGGGCAGCAGGACTTAATATTTTTACCGCTGTGCAGTTTTACAGTGCATTTATTCCTTACATGATTATTATTATTTTATTGGGAGGATTCCAGTTAAGAAAACAAAACGAAGGGTTTTTAAGCTTTGCTGAATCATTAAAATTCAGTTTTATGGCTTATGTAGTTGCTGCTGTAATTATTGCAGTTGCTACCTATCTTTTATACAATATTATCGATAAAGAATTGACTGTTAAATCTGGTCAGATCGCTTTAGAAAAAACGAGGGTTTTCATGGAAAAAATGGGTGCTAAAGAGGAAGACATTGAAAAGACTATGAAAAGTTCAGCTGAAAGCATGCAAGAAACCGGAATAGGAAAAATTCTATTGGGAACAGGATTAGGATTAATCTGGGATTTTTGTAAAGCCATGTTAATGTCTCTGGTAATCAGAAAAGAAAGGAAATTTGAAGATCAATAATCTTACATGAATTTATCTATTGTTATACCATTATTAAATGAAGAAGAATCTTTGCCAGAGTTATGTGCATGGATTAAGTCCGTTGTAGAAAAGCAAGGTTTTTTGTATGAAGTGATTTTGATAGATGATGGTAGCACCGATAATAGCTGGGATGTTATTCAAAAAATAGCTACTGAAAACAATTCCATTAAAGGAATTAAGTTCCAAAGGAATTACGGTAAATCAGCTGCATTAAATGAAGGTTTTAGAGCAGCACAGGGTGATGTAATTATTACAATGGACGCCGATATGCAAGACTCACCGGACGAAATCCCTTCATTGTACAATATGATCGCATTGGATGGCTACGATATGGTGAGTGGATGGAAGAAAAAAAGATTCGACAATACATTGACTAAAAATATTCCTTCTAAGTTATTTAATGCAGTTGCCAGAATGAGCTCAGGCATTCAATTAAATGATTTTAATTGTGGATTGAAAGCTTATCGAAAAAAAGTAGTTAAAAGCATTGAAGTATTTGGAGAAATGCATCGCTATATTCCCATACTGGCAAAATGGAGTGGCTTTAGAAAAATTGGAGAGAAAGTGGTTGAACATCGCCCAAGAAAATATGGATCTACCAAATTTGGCTTATCTCGTTTTGTAAATGGCTTCCTCGATTTAGGCACAATTATGTTTTTGGGTAAATTCGGGAAAAAGCCCATGCAGTTTTTTGGTTTGTACGGAACATTGTTTTTTTTAGTTGGTCTTGGTTCTAGTTTGTATTTGATTATTGCCAAAGTATTTGACCCAGAAGTAGCTTTAACCAATAAGCCTTTCTTTTTCATTGCTTTAGCAACCATGGTAATCGGAATGCAATTATTCCTAACGGGTTTTGTTGCAGAATTGATTGCAAGAAATGCATCAGAAAGAAATGTTTACCTAATTGAAGATAAATTAGGCATCTCCTAGCCACTCAATTAAACTCATGCAAAAAGAGTTGATTCTAATAGGAACTACTTGGCCATTTAGAGGTGGTGGCATTGCATCTTTCAATGAAAGACTGGCAAAAGCATTTCAAGAAGACGGATTCAAAGTAACCATCTATACTTTTTCTTTACAATACCCATCCTTTCTGTTTCCAGGCAAATCGCAATATTCAACACTGCCTGCTCCCAGCGATTTAACTATTCATGTAAGCATTAACTCCATTAATCCATTGAATTGGATTAAAATGGGGAGAATAATCCGAGCAAAAAAAGCGCCGATTGTACTTGTAAGATACTGGTTGCCATTTATGGGTGCATGCTTAGGAACCATATTAAGAATTGTTAAGAAAAACAAGGTTTCCAAAATCATATGTATTGCAGACAATATAATTCCTCATGAAAAAAGATTGGGGGATGAATCGCTTACTAAATATTTTGTACAACCCATTGATGCATTTATTACACTAAGCAAAAAAGTAGCTGCTGACCTTAAATTGTTCAGCAATAAAAAAGTAATCACAGTTCAACATCCATTGTATGATCATTTTGGTGAAATCATGGATAAAAAAATGGCAAGGCAAAAATTAGGATTGCCCATTGATGAACCCATTATTTTATTTTTTGGATTCATCAGAAAATACAAGGGCTTGGATTTATTATTACAAGCCATGGCCATTCTGCAATTTGAGCATGAGCGTAATCCACAGAAAGTAATGCCCAAATTGATCATTGCAGGCGAGTTTTACGAAGAACCCACTTACTACAGCAATTTAATTCGGTCTTTAGGAATTGAAAAAAACATTTATTCCTTTACCAATTTTATTCCTGACAATGAGGTTCAATGGTATTTGAATGCATGCGATTTTGTAATTCAACCTTATCGGAACGCTACCCAAAGTGGCGTTACTCCCCTTGCCTATCATTTTGAAAAACCCATTCTAGTAACCAATGTTGGGGCATTACCAGAAATGGTTTTTGAAGATAAATCGGGTATTGTAACGGAGCCCAATGCAGAAAGTATTGCTGAAGGAATTGATCGTTTATATGAATTAGGTGAAGCGCATTTTTTAAATCATCTTCGTAAAAGCAAAGAAAAATACAGTTGGGAAGTTTTAACCAATACCATTGTTGCACTTGCAAAACAATCTTAAATTGACTATGAATAACTCTATCCCTGCAATTATAAAAGCCTCTATTGAAGTAAAGCAATCTATATTGAGTAATGAAGCTTTATTGCAAACAATTGACCATATTGTTGCTACCGTAAGCAACTCTTTTAAAGCTGGACATAAAGTGCTTTTTTGTGGAAATGGTGGCAGCGCTGCAGATGCGCAACACCTTTCTGCTGAATTTTCTGGAAGATTCTATAAAAACAGAAGAGCATTGCCATCCGATGCATTGCATTGCAATAGTTCTTACTTAACAGCCGTTGCCAATGATTATAGTTATGATGAAATTTATGCTCGTTTAGTAGAAGGCACTATGGAAAAAGGCGATGTATTAATAGGACTATCTACATCAGGTAATTCTCCGAATATTGTAAAAGCATTTGAAGTGGCCAAATCCAAAGGTATTATTACTGTCGGTTTTACTGGAAGTACCGGAGGGAAATTAGCTCCCCTCTCCGATTATTTATTGAATGTACCTTCCGATATCACACCAAGAATTCAGGAAAGCCATATTTTATTAGGACACATTATTTGTGAATTGGTAGAAGCCGATATTTTTAAATAGCATGCTTAACCTAAATACCGTAGACAAAAGCTGGACACTTTTTTTAGATCGTGATGGTGTATTGAATCATGAGAAAAAGGAAGACTATATTCTCAATTGGAATGAATTTCAATTTTATGAAAACACCATTGCCGCCATTCCATTGCTCAATCAATGTTTTTCAACCATTGTAATAGTCACCAATCAAAAAGGCATTGGAAAAGGATTAATGACAATGGCTCATTTAAATGAGATACATCAAAATATGTTGTCCGCTATTGAAATGGGTGGCGGAAAAATTGATCGAATTTATTTTTGTGCTGATCTGGCCGACGACTCTCCTAATCGCAAACCTCAACCTGGCATGGCTTTTCAAGCACAATCTGACTTTCCTCAAATTGATTTATCAAAAAGCATCATGGTTGGAAACAGAATGAGTGATATGAAGTTTGGAAGAAATGCGGGTATAAAAACCGTTTTTCTTGCCACTACACACCCCGAAGTACCTTTTCCCGACCCGATGATCGATTGCAGATTCACCGACTTATTTGCCTTTGCTGAAGCCTGCTATAGTTTAAGAAAAAGATAAAATTTGGAGCTTTGTAGTAATTCCTCCAATTAGCTTGTAAATTGCTATTATATCATTTTCTATATAAGATGAAGCCTGTATCATTTACCCTTTTATTAATGCTATTCATTTACGGCAATAGCAATGCCCAAACAATTGCCAATAAAAAATTATTACAAACAGCTGAACAATCATTGAGTAAATATGCATACGATATTGTCAATGCAGAAGAGATCACCGATCGATTAAGGGCAGATAGTTTTTTTACAAAAAATTTAGTACAAGCATTGAAAACGCCCTATTCTTTTAATTATGCATTCGATTCTTTGAAAACCATTTCTCGCTTATATGCTCCAGATAGTAGCTTTAGAATTATCACCTGGCAGCTTATGAAAGATTTTACTTATTACAGATACAAAGGGGCTATCCAATTAAAAACACCAGATGGATCTTTAAAACTAATTCCACTTTATGACGGAACTGACTTTACCGAACGTCCTGTAGACTCTGTCAGAACCAATGAAAATTGGATTGGCGCATTGTATTATAATATTGTACTTAAAAAATTCAACAACAAAAATTATTATACGTTGATTGGCTATGACGAGAATGATGCAAGAAGCACTAAAAAATGGCTGGAAGTTTTGACCTTCGACAATAATAATAAACCACTATTTGGTGGCCGATTTTTTAGTTATCCCAATGACCCTATTAAACCTCCTCAGCCTGCTTATCGATTTTGTTTAGAATTCAAAAAAGAAGCCAATGCAAAACTCAATTATGATGCTGAAATAGATCGGATTGTATTTGCAAAACTAGTAAGCGAAACAGGAGAAATCAGCAAAAAGCACACACTTGTTCCTTATGGTACTATTGAAGGATTTAGGTGGGAATTGGGTAAATGGATCTATATTCCAAACATAGAGAATTAATCCAATTTCAACACTGCTAAAAATGCTTCTTGTGGAATTTCAACATTTCCAATTTGACGCATTCTTTTCTTTCCTTCTTTTTGCTTTTCCAATAATTTACGCTTTCTGCTAATATCACCGCCGTAACATTTTGCGGTAACATCTTTTCGCATAGCACTGATATTTTCGCGGGCAATCACTTTTGCGCCAATGGCCGCTTGTATAGATATTTGAAACTGTTGTTTTGGCAACAATTCTTTTAATTTTTCGCACAACCTTCTTCCAAAATCTTGCGCCCTGCTTCTATGAATCAATGCACTCAATGCATCTACTTTTTCTGAATTCAATAAAATATCCATCTTAACGATATCCGCGTCTCTATTGTCGATAGGCGTATAATCAAATGAAGCATATCCTCTGGTAGAACTTTTTAATTTATCGTAGAAATCAAATACGATTTCCGTTAGCGGCATTTCAAAAATCAATTCAACCCTTGTTGGGGTTAAATAACTCTGATTGATTAAGATACCTCTTTTGCCCAAACAAAGGGTCATGATATTTCCGATATAATCAGGCAAGGTAATGATCTGCGCTTTAATGAATGGTTCTTCAATACGGTCAATTTTTACAGGATCGGGCATTTCTACCGGATTATTAACCTGTATTTTTTCGCCTCTTGTTGTATATGCATTGAAGCTTACATTCGGAACTGTTGTGATTACTGTTTGATTGAATTCTCGCTCCAATCTTTCTTGAATAATTTCCATATGCAACAAGCCTAAGAATCCGCAACGGAATCCAAAGCCCAATGCCTGAGAGGTCTCCAATTCAAAAGTGAGTGATGCATCATTCAATTGTAACTTATCCATACAATCGCGCAATTCCTCAAACTGATCGGTTTCTACTGGAAAAATACCAGCAAATACCATTGGCTTCACTTCTTCAAATCCATGGATCATTTCACCTGGATTATTTGCCAGCGTTATGGTATCTCCTACTTTTACTTCTTTTGCATTTTTTATACCAGTGATAATATATCCCACATCACCCGCTTTTACTTCAGCCTTAGGCGTCATATTTAATTTCAAAACACCTACTTCATCAGCTATATAATCTTGACCGGAAGCAACAAAACGAATTTTGTCGCCTTTTTTCAATATGCCATTTAGTATTCTGTAATAAATGATAATGCCTCTGAAACTATTGAACACACTATCGAAAATCAACGCTTGTAAAGGCGCATCAACGCTGCCTTCTGGTGCGGGAATCCTTTCAACAATTGCTTGTAAAATTTCTTCAATTCCAATTCCAGATTTTCCACTTGCCAATAAAATATCTTCTTGCTTACAGCCAATTAAATCAATAATTTGATCGGTTACTTCAGGAATTTTTGCTCCATCCATATCAATCTTATTGATCACCGGAATAATTTCTAAATCATTCTCCATGGCCAAATACAAATTGCTGATTGTCTGGGCCTGTATCCCCTGAGAAGCATCCACCAATAATAAAGCTCCCTCACAGGCTGCAAGGGCCCGGCTTACTTCATAGCTAAAATCCACATGCCCTGGAGTGTCAATGAGGTTTAATACATATACAATGCCCTTATGGGTATAGCTGATTTGAATTGCATGACTTTTGATGGTAATTCCCTTTTCTCTTTCCAGATCCATATCATCCAATACCTGATTCATCATATCTCTTTCCCCAATAGTTTTGGTATGTTCCAATAATCTATCGGCTAACGTACTTTTGCCATGATCGATATGAGCTATAATACAAAAATTCCTAATCTGTTTCATAAGGCCGCAAAGATAGGCTTGTATGAGTTATCTTCAACCAAGAATAGTATAAGATGTTAACCAGAAAATTAAATAGAAAAGCTAAGATCAACGAGGAAACCGGCCTTGGAACCAATACAGCCTTAAATGGGGGTCGTTTTTTCAACAATAATGGGGTGCCTAATATTGAAGCAAAAGGGCTTCCATTATGGAGAAGTTTAAATATTTACCATACCCTACTCTCCATGCCCATTTGGAAGTTTTTGGGGTCAATCCTATTGTTCTTTTTTACAGTTAACTTGTTTTTTGCCAGTTTGTATATGTATATAGGTGTTGATCATCTGGGGGGAATGGTTGCAAAGAGCAAATCTGATCAATGGGGTGAGGCGTTTTTCTTTAGCGCTCAAACGTTTACAACTGTTGGATATGGAAGAATCAATCCTATTGGCTTTGCCGCCAGTTTAACTGCCTCTTTGGAAGCATTGGTTGGATTGATGAGTTTTGCTTTAGCAACAGGATTGTTATATGGAAGATTTGCTCGCCCAAGGGCTTTTATTCGATATAGCAAAAATGCCTTGTTTGTGCCATTCAAAGACGGTGTTGCTTTGATGTTCAGAATGGTGCCTTATACCAAAAATTATTTAGTGAATGTAGAAGTAAAGATTACACTCGCTTTAAGAATTGAAGAAGAAGGACAATTGAAAAATAAATTTTTTGATTTGGCTTTAGAGATAGCCAAAGCCAATACTTTAACTGCTAACTGGACATTGGTTCATATGATCAATGAGAATAGTCCTTTATACAATTTCACCAAAGAAGATATTGAATCGGCCCAGGCAGAAATGTTGATTTTTGTTCAAGGCTTTGATGAAAGTTTTTCAAATACAGTAATATCCAGAGCATCCTATAGTTTTGCAGAATTTGTTTATGGTGCTAAATTTGCTCCTATGTTTCATCCGAACGAAAACAACACCAGCACCATTTTGCATATAGACAAATTAGATGATTATGTTGAAGCAGCATTGCCTATAAAAATGTAAACAATGATCACAACTATTGGAACAGATTTACAAAAGGCAGTAGCATTATTAAACGCGAATGAATTAGTAGCCATCCCTACTGAAACCGTTTATGGACTGGCAGGAAATGCATTGAGTGAAGTAGCAGTGTCTAAAATTTATGCAGCTAAAAACAGACCCTCATTTAACCCGTTAATTTTACATGTAAAAAATATTGACGAGATCAATCGATATGCAGAAGCAGATATTCATAGTTTGATTATAGCCAAGGTTTTAATGCCGGGACCAATCACTTTATTGCTGCCTAAAAAAAATACAGTTCCAGATATAACTACCGCTGGAAGTAATAAAGTGGCTATACGTATTCCCAATCACCCATTAACATTAGCACTTTTAGAACAAATTGATTTTCCACTTGCGGCTCCAAGCGCGAATCCTTCTGGATATATAAGCCCTACATCAGCAAAACATGTGTATGATGGTTTAGAAGGAAAAATTGAATACATTTTAGATGGTGGTCCTACAAGCGTTGGTTTAGAATCTACCATTTGCGAAGTAATAGGAGATCATATTGTTTTACATAGAGTAGGTGGAATTAGTGCGGCACAATTGACTGATTTAACAGGTTTAGCAATAAAGTATACTTCGATTCCATCTATACCCCAAACCCCAGGACAATTAAAAAGTCATTATGCTCCTAATACCCCTTTATTTAGGGGAAATATTGAGCAATTGTTGCAGGAACATCAAGGAAAGAAAATAGCTATCATAAGTCTTTCTAAAGATTTTACCAACGATAAGGTTAATTGTTTTTGCCTATCCCCAAAAGGAGATCTGAGTGAAGCTGCTAATCAACTATTTGCTACGCTTAGAAAAATTGATTCAGGGAATTATGAAGTGATCTTAGCGGAAGTCTTTCCCGAATCTGGAATTGGCATTGCAATAAACGACCGTATTGAAAGGGCTCAGTATATTCTTAAATAGAAATGGAAGAAAACATATTGAACATTACTCCTCATTCAATCTCCAATCATTATTGAGCCATGTTTTGGCCGTTAATTTTATTCTAGTGTTTGGAGATTTGACTAGTTTTTCTACGAGCGGCCTTATCTCCCATACATAAACATCTTTAGTTAATTCTTCGCACTCACCTCTTCTCAAAAATTCACATACCATACCTATCCTAAATTCATCATTTGATTGTAAAGCTTCTTTCATGGCATCAATTCTGTTCCATTTATCTCCATTAGCAGTCCACCATTGTTTTACTTTATCCGCTAAAATGGGCCGATTTTTTATTACTTGCTCTTTGGTTTGCTTTTTTTCCCATTTAAGCTCCCAAACTTTTTTTGAACTAAAAGGATCATTGTGATTTCTCATCATTTCACCATAATCATAATAATTTTTTGTACAATACCCAAAATCCATAAAGGTAAGTTCTTCCAATAACCATCCTGCTCTAATGGAAAGCCAATCTATATCATAATAAATAAAATAGCCATGTGTCCATTGTACCTCCTTAGAACCCGGATACATCAAATACTCTGTATTAACCAGTTTAACAAAGCCTTTATTGTTGAGCATTTTGATTAACTCAGGCATAATTGGTTTTCCCGTTTTATCAAGATCCTTTTTTGCCTGGCTAATAGTATTACTCCAAATGAACGATTTAAAATTGTCGAACAATGAGTCAATCATTGTTTTTTGTGCAAAACCGATTTGAACAAACAATAAAAAAACAACTACTAGAATTTTCTTTTGGGTCATATAAATTAACAGGGTGGCGATTTACTAAGAGATGTTGTTTCTTTATTTTAATGCATTAATGATTGCTACAAACTCATCAGCAATTAATGATGCACCGCCTACCAATCCACCATCAACATCTGGTTGAGAAAATATTTCTACTGCATTGGCTGCTTTTACACTTCCACCATATAAGATTGAAATAGCATTAGCTGTTGATGCTCCATACACCAACTCTATATTTTTGCGAATGAATGCATGCATTTCTTGTGCTTGTTCACTACT
This sequence comes from Sphingobacteriia bacterium, assembly GCA_037129425.1. Lineage (GTDB taxonomy): Bacteria > Bacteroidota > Bacteroidia > Chitinophagales > Chitinophagaceae > Sediminibacterium. The sequence continues at coordinate 30,988 of JBAXUV010000019.1, read as the reverse complement.
TGCAGTTTTGCCTGTACCAATTGCCCAGATGGGTTCATAAGCAATGACTATTTTACGAATTTGAGCTTCTGTTAAATGATACAATGATTCTTTGAGTTGTTTGCCTACATAGTCATTTTGGGTATTCGCCTCTCTGATTGCCAAAGGCTCTCCACAACAAAAAATGGGGCATATATTATTTTCTAAACAAATATTGACCTTCTCTGCTAAAAATGAATTGGACTCATTAAAGTATTCTCTTCTTTCAGAATGGCCTAATACAACAAATTGAACGCCTAATGAGCTCAACATATCCACAGAAATTTCTCCGGTGTATGCTCCAGACTTTTTGCTATAACAATTTTGTGCTGCAACAAAAACCTGTTCTTTATTCCTAAGCTTAGATTGTGCCATTGATAAATAAGGCGCTGGAATAGCGAAAATAGCTTCCTGATTATCTTTTAGTGAATGTGGCTTACTCAATATATCATCCAACAGCTGTTCACCTTGTTGTACTGTCAAATTCATTTTCCAATTAGCTGCGGCAATTTGTTTTCTCATTTGTTGATGATTATTTGTGTGATTGAATAATTATGATAATTGAAAAATATATTTCAGCACTTCCATTTCTGTAGTTGAAAGTAATTGCTTCTTCATTTTTTTCCAGTTATTAATATCGTTAAAAGCAGTTTCAATATTGTATTTTTTACCATCCACACCCCAGCTAAAATTGGGTATTTTTTTCGGCAAAAGGCCTGCCCCAAATACATTGCAACTTATACCAATAACAGAACCTGTATTCACAGATGAGTTAATGGATAAACGCGAATAGTCTCCCATAATAACTCCACATTTTTGGCCAACTACCACCATTTTATCTAGATCCATTGACCAGACTTTAATGTCACCAGCAGAATTTTTTAAATTACTATTAGAACTACCTGCTCCAAAATTGCACCATTCTCCTATTACCGAATCTCCCATATATCCATCATGGGCTTTATTGGAATTGCCCATCATTACTGAATTTTTTATTTCTCCTCCACCCATACAATTAGGCCCTAAACTGGTGGCCCCATAAACCCTGCTATTCATTTTAAGCACAGAGTTAAATCCGATGGAGAATGGACCTCTAATGGCTGTGCCTTCCATAATTTCAGCTTGCTTACCTATATAAATAGGTCCTGTGAAAGAATTAAGGGTACAAAACTCCAGTTTTGCTCCTTCTTCAATAAAAATATCCGCTGCCTGAAACACTTGAACTGTTGGAGAAATGGGCTGAGACTTTCTGCCTTTTGTAACCAGTTTAAAATCTTCCCGAATAAATGCATCATTTTGCTGCATGATTTCCCAAGGAAATTCAATACGATGAACTGTTTCGATGATAATGGTTGATTCAAAAAAAGATGTCCAGGATATGGGAGAAAAGTCAGTAAACGATTTAGCTGATTTTCCAGCAACTATGCCTTTTTCATCTTCCAATACTTGCCCTATTTCTAAAGCCAATATTTGTTGAATCAGCTGTTCATTGGGTAAAATGGATGCATCAATCCATATATGATTATCTGCCGCTGGCTGTTCGTATAAATCTTGTAAATAAGCTGCAGTATGTATAAATGCGGATTGCTTTAACCATAATTCCCATCTTTCTTTAATACTCAATAACCCAAAATGGAACGAAGCAACAGCTTTTGTTAAAGAAAGTGGTGAAAAAAGATTGCGTTTTGCATTATCAAATAAAATGATGGCCATATACAAATGTATTGCATATTCACAATAATGAATTCTCCTTACCTTGCGCTCTCAAACTTTTAAATAAGTAATTATGCAAATTGGTACTTTTTCCTATCCTCTTCCAGCTAATGATCCGGTAATAGCCTATGCCCCAGGCAGTCCCGAAAAAGCTGCATTGAAAAAAGCCCTGGCCGACCTTAAAAAAAAGGAATTAGATATTCCGATGTATATCGGCGGAAAATTAGTGAGAACCGATAAAAAAATGGCGATCCATCCTCCACATGAATTATCCCATACTTTAGGACATTTCAGTGTTGGTGAAGAAAAACATGTACAAGCTGCTATAGCTGCTGCATTGCAAGCCAAAGAAAAATGGGAAAATATGAGTTGGGAAAACCGAGCACATATTTTTTTAAAAGCGGCAGATTTGTTGGCCACCAAATACCGTTACCAAATGGTTGCATCAACCATGTTAGGTCAAAGCAAAAATGCCTACCAAGCCGAGATAGACAGTACTTGTGAATTGATCGATTTCTTAAGATTCAATGTTCACTTTTTGAGTGAAATATATAAGCAACAACCTGTATCAGCACCTGGAATGCACAATAGAATGGAGTTTCGAGCATTAGAAGGATTTGTATTGGCTGTTACTCCTTTTAATTTTACTGCCATTGGAGGAAACTTACCAACCTCTGCTGCCATGTGTGGAAACGTAGTGGTTTGGAAACCAGCCAATACGCAAATTTATTCTGCTCAATTATTCATGCGTATTTTAAGAGAAGCAGGACTGCCGGATGGAGTAATTAATCTTATTTATGTGGATGGTCCAACAATCGGAAAAGTTTGTTTTTCTCATAGAGATTTTGCTGGTGTTCATTTTACAGGATCTACTGGTGTATTCAATAATATGTGGAAAGTGATTGGAGAAAATATGGGCATGTACAAATCTTACCCTAGAATTGTAGGAGAAACTGGTGGAAAAGACTTTGTTGTTGCACACAAATCAGCAGATGTTGATACGGTGGTAACAGCTTTAGCAAGAGGCGCATTTGAATACCAGGGACAAAAATGTTCAGCTGCATCAAGAGCTTATATTCCGAGCAATATTGCAAATGCAGTTTTAAGCAAACTGGTTACTGCAGTTGAATCTATGAAGATGGGAACTGTTGAAGATTTCACCAATTTTATCAATGCAGTAATTGATGAAAAATCTTATACAAGCATTACCCGTTACATAACCAATGCAAAGAAGAATAAGAAAGTGAAAATTATCACTGGTGGTAATTTTAGCAAGACCAAGGGTTATTTTATTGAGCCAACTGTAATTGTATCGAAGGATCCAAAATCTGTTACTATGTGCGAAGAAATTTTCGGACCAGTATTAACGATATATGTTTACCCTGCAGAGCAATTTGAAAAAACCTTGGCATTGGTTGATAGTACTTCTGCTTATGCATTAACGGGAGCAATTATTGCTCAGGATAGAGCAGCTGTTGAATTGGCTACCAATAAATTAAGGAATGCTGCAGGTAATTTTTACATCAATGATAAACCAACCGGTGCTGTAGTAGGTCAGCAACCATTTGGAGGTGCTAGAGCATCTGGTACAAATGATAAAGCAGGAAGCGCATTGAATTTATACAGATGGTTGAGTGCAAGAACAATCAAGGAAACGTATAATCCTCCTACTCACTATGGATACCCTTTTCTATTAGAAGCGTAAAGAAAGAAGAAAGATAAAAGATGAAAGATGAAAGATAAGAGATAAGAGATAAGAGATAGTGCAAAAAAAATCCGGAAAATGAGTAAATCAAATTCCGGATTTTTTATTGGAGTTATTACTAACTATTCATTAAAAATTACTTAGGCAATACAACAGTATCAATAACGTGTACTACACCATTTCCAGCTTTAATATCTGTAGCAACTACAGTTGATACTCCACCATTCTCATCTGTCAAGATAACCTTACCATCTTTCATAGAAGCAGTTAATGTACCACCACTAACTGTTTTCACAGCAGCTTTTCCATTACCAGCTTTGATAGCAGCTACAACAGCAGCAGCATCTAAATTACCAGCTACAACATGGTAAGTCAATACTTTAACCAATGTAGCTTTATTTTCTGGTTTCAATAAATTTTCTACAGTTCCTGCAGGCAATTTTGCAAATGCACTATTTACTGGTGCAAATACAGTGAAAGGACCAGCAGACTGTAAAGTTTCTACTAAACCTGCAGCTTTAACAGCAGCTACTAAAGTAGAATGATCTTTAGAACCTACAGCAATATCAACTACCGTTTTTTGAGCTGATAAAGTTGTGAATGCACTTGCAATGATGATTGCAAGAGAAGCGATGAATTTGATTTTCATTTTGTTTAATTTTTTTATATTACATTTAAAAAATTGCTTTTGTTCTGAAAAAATCATAAAATAATTTAAATATTTTTACTGTTTAATTAATTACAATAAAGCAAGAACATTAGGTAAACAAATTCTTGACTTTATTCATTTTTAAAAATGCAGAATCAGCAATTCAACTTTTTCTAAAAAATTATTGTTATCAATATTAAATAGATTCATCCATGGCAAAACCTACATTAGAATTAATAGAAGCATTAAGACAAACTGCAAATAATTTAAAAAATGGTGCTCATTATGCCTGGGGAAACCATGGAGCATGCAATTGTGGAAATTTGGTACAAACAGTTGCCCATTTAACCAAAGAAGAAATTCTAACTTATGCACATGCAGGAATTGGGGAATGGACCGAATTGGCAGTAGATTTTTGCCCAATAAGCAATGCCCCCATTGATTTGTTGATTAAAAAACTACAAGAAATCGGCCTCACACCAACCGATATCCACCACTTGGAATATTTAGATGACAGAACGGTATTATCGCATCTACCAGGAGGTTTTAGATGGCTGAAACGTAACCAAAGAGAAGATGTTATTGCTTATTTTGAAACATTTGCTGCTATGCTGGAAGAATCATTCCTGGCACAAATTCGCATCCCATATCCTCCAGAAGACATATTGGAACCAGTTGAAGCCTAGTTTTTGTATCTAAATTGTCAATTTTTAACAGGCATAAGGCATATTGACTATCGACTATATACCCTATATTTGCGACTCAAATTTTTGAACAGTGCCGACAAAATTTTCAAAAGAAACTTACCTGTATTGGTATGAGCTAATGCAGCTCATTCGTCAGTTCGAATTAAAAGCCGAAGAAATGTATAAAATGGCCGGAAAAATCCGTGGATTTTTTCATGCCTATATCGGTCAAGAAGCAATTGCTGCGGGTTGTATGACTGCAACTTCAGCCGACGACCCCTTTATTACTGCCTACAGAGATCATGGCTTAGCCCTAGCAAAAGGCGTAACTGCAAATGCATGTATGGCTGAATTATATGGAAAAGCAACCGGATGCGCTAAAGGAAAAGGTGGAAGTATGCACTTTTTTAGTGTAGAACATAAATTTTATGGCGGTCATGGTATTGTTGGTGCTCAAATTGGAACGGGAGCTGGTTTGGCATTTGCTGAAAAATACAAAGGTACTCAGAATGTAGTGCTTTGTTATTTTGGTGATGGTGCTGCCAGACAAGGTATGTTGCATGAAACATTTAACCTTGCCATGTTATGGAAATTACCGGTAATTTTTATTTGTGAGAATAATAATTATGCAATGGGTACTTCTATTTCTAGAACAAGTAATGTTATAGATATTTATAAACTGGCAGATGCATATGATATGCCAGCAGATAAAATTGATGGAATGTCTCCGGAAGCAGTTCACGATAGTGTTGCTAGAGCTGTTAAAAGAGCTAAAGAAGGTGATGGCCCTACTCTTTTAGAAATGAAGACCTACCGTTATAAAGGACACTCTGTTTCTGATCCACAAAAATATAGAACCAAGGAAGAAGTGGATGAATACAAAGATCAAGACCCGATAACTAAAGTTGCTAATACTATTTTAGAGAATGGATTTGCAACAAAAGAAGATTTACAATTCATTGATCAAAAAATAAATGCTTTAGTAGACGAATCAGTTCGCTTCGCTGAAGAAAGCCCATGGCCTGCTGATGATGAATTATTAAAAGATATTTATATAGACCAAGAATACCCATTTATTGTAGATTAACAAATCAGATTAAAAAAATACTATGAGCGAGAAACACGAAAGTGCAGTTGAATTGAATGAAACCTTATTGAAGGCCGAAACAACTTGGAAAAGAATTCAAAAACCGGTATTAGGTGCAGTTACAGCTATTCTAGTGATTGTTGGTGGATGGTTTGCTTACCAGGAGTTCATTATGAAACCAAAAGAGGAAAAAGCTGCAGAAGCATTGTATAAAGCAGAGCAATATTTTGGCATTGATTCATCTAATCTTGTATTAAATGGAGATGGTCAAAGTAAAGGTGTATTAAATGTTATCAGCAATTATGGAGGAACCAAAGCTGCAAATTTAGCCCATTACTACGCTGGTGTTAGTTACTTGAAATTGGGTCAATTTGATAAAGCAGTTGCTCATTTAAAAGATTTCTCTACAGATGCATTACAAATTCAATTATTGGCTACGGGTTGTTTAGGAGACGCTTACTCTGAATTAAATAAAAAAGAAGAAGCAATAGCAGCCTATAAAAAAGCTGCCAATACTTTTGATAAAGATGAAAACAATTCTTCTGAATTTTTATTCAGAGCTGCTTTATTATCTGAAACTACAGGTAAAACAAAAGAAGCTTTAGAAATGTACAAAGAGTTGAAAATGAAATTCCCTAAAACCGACAAAGGGTTTCAGGCAGATAAATATATTTATCGTTTAAGCATAGAAAAAAACGACCTTACTGCACAATAATGGCAACCAAAGGAAATATTGAATTGAACAAAGGCATCCCCGTTTTAAAGGATGCCTTTGTTGTAATTGTAAAAACTGAATGGAATAAGCCGATTATTTCTCAGTTAGAAAAAGGCGCTATAAGCATTCTAAAAGAGCATGGTATTAAGTATAAAGTATTTACTGTACCAGGTGCTTTTGAAATACCTTTTGCGGTAAAGAATCATTATGCTTACTGTTCAACTGTTCCAGATGCCTATATTACTTTAGGAACGATCATTCAAGGGGATACACCTCATTTTGATTATGTATGCAAGGCAGTAACAGAAGGCGTTGTACAACTGAATCTGACAATTGATGTACCGGTTATTTTTGGCGTATTGACTGTTTTAAACGAACAACAAGCCAAAGAAAGAATTGGTGGAATCCATGGGCACAAAGGCGAAGAAGCTGCTATCACTGCATTAAAAATGATCAAACTCAATCGTTCATTTAAATAAATTGCTCCAATGAATGTTCAGCTATTTGTTCCTTGCTTTATAGATCAATTGTATCCAGACGTTGCCTTTAATATGGTAAAAGTATTGGAGAAAGCGGGCTGTACCATTTCATACAATAAAAACCAAACTTGCTGCGGTCAGCCTGCATTCAATGCTGGTTTCTGGGGAGAAGCAAAAGAAGTTTGTACAAAATTTTTAACTGATTTTGAGGGAGCAGAATACATTGTTGCCCCAAGTGCTAGTTGTGTTGGTTTTGTAAAAAATTATTACACTAAATTATTCGAGAACTCTTCCCATAAAAGTTTGGCAGAAAAAACAGCTAACCGCATATTTGAATTTTCTGATTTTTTAGTCAATGTATTACAACAGACCGACTTTGGCGCATCATTTAATGGCAAAGCCACATATCATGATAGTTGTGCTGCTTTAAGGGAGTGTAAATTAAAGAAGGAACCTAGACAATTGCTTCAAAACGTGAAGGGCTTAGAATTGATAGAAATGGATGATGTAGAAACTTGCTGTGGGTTTGGTGGCACTTTCGCTGTAAAATTTGAGCCCATTAGTGTTGCCATGGCCGATCAAAAAATAACCCATGCAGAAGCAACAAGTGCCGATTTTATCATTAGTACCGATATGAGTTGCTTGATGCATATTGATGGCTGCGCAAAAAACAAACACAGTCATCTTAAAGTGATGCATTTAGCTGATGTATTGGCAAGCGGATGGTAATTAAAGCTATTCTCCTATCACCCATTCAAAATCCAATTGTCGTTTTTCCAAATTAGCGGCAACTACTCTAATAGATAGTCTATCGCCCATTTTAAACCTACGACCGCTTCTTCTTCCAACCAAACTGTATTCTGTTTCAATTAATCGAAAATCATCAAAATCGCTTAGGCTAACAATACTTACGAGTCCTTCGCATTTATGATCTACCGTTTCCACAAAAAATCCAAAACTAGCCACCCCACTAACTACTCCTTCAAAAACTTCTCCTAAATGTCCTTTTAAAAATTCTACCTGTTTGTATTTATTAGAAGCACGTTCTGTTTCCATGGCAGCTCTTTCTCTTTCACTGCAGTGTTTATTTTTGGCTTCCATTTTTTTATCAACCATGGGTTGTCCATCTAATACAGATTCTAAAACACGATGTACTAAAATATCCGGATACCTTCTAATGGGAGAAGTAAAATGACAGTAATATTCGAAAGCCAAACCATAATGGCCAATATTTTCTGAAGTATAAATGGCTTTAGCCATTGTTCTAATTCCTAGCTGTTCCAATACATGTTGCTCTGGTTTTCCTTTTGCATCTGCCAACATGGTATTAAAACTTTTGGCAATTGCCTGCGGTGTTGATACATCAAATGAATGGCCATATCTTTTAGCATACTGTATAAAAGGAGTTAATTTTTCTTCATCTGGTTGATCGTGCACTCGGTAAGAAAATGGTATTGGTTTTTTATTGACATTTTGTTTAGCCACATTTTCTGCTACAGTTTTATTTGCCAATAACATAAATTCTTCTATCAATTGGTGGGCCTCTTTGCTTTCTTTCACTACTATACCAATGGGAAAACCTTTTTCATCCAATTTAAATCGAACTTCCTGGGAGGAAAAATTAATGGCCCCTTTACTGAAACGCTTCTTCCTTAATTTTTGAGCAATATCATTGAGCAATAAAATTTCCTCCTTATGCTTGCCATGTTTTGTTTCAACAATTTCCTGAACATCTTCATAAGTATATCGATGATCGGAATGTATAACCGTTCTACCTAACCAATATTGTTTCACTTCACCCTTCCCGTTCATTTGAAAAATTGCGGCGAAAGTAAATTTGTCTTCATTTGGTCGGAGTGAACACAATTCATTTGAAATTCTTTCGGGCAACATTGGATTTACACGATCTGGCAAATACACAGAAGTAGCTCTTTTATACGCTTCCAAATCTAATTCGGTATCAGGATGAACATAATAACTTACATCTGCAATATGCACCCCTATTTCGTATTTATCATCTCCCAATTTTCTAAAAGAAATGGCATCATCAAAATCCTTTGCATCAACCGGATCAATGGTAAAAGTTAAAATATCTCTACAATCTTTTCTTCGCTTTATTTCTTCACTATCTAAAATAGAAGGTATTCTCGCTGCTTCTTCTAATACATTCTCGGGAAAACTCAATGGGAATCCTGCTTCAGCCAATAATTCTTTCATTGCAGCATCGTTTTCGTTTTCTGCCAACAATACAGAAACAACTGCTCCAACTGGTTTTTTATCTTCTTTATCCCATTTAACCAATTTAACAACCACCCTTTCTTTGTGCTTTGCTCCATTTAAATCGACCATCGGAATGTATAAATCTGGCATAGGCTTATCGGTATCTGGCACAAAAAAAGCATGATGAGCAGATAACTGAATATGGCCAATAAACTCCGTTTGTTTGCGGGAAACTACTTCAACAATTTTACCCTCTTTTTTACCAGTTCTGGCATTTTCTTTAATTACTTTGACACGTACTGTATCTCCATTTAATGCCGTACTAAAATCATTGGGTCTAATCAATACATCTCCAGATTGATCTTCTACAATTACATATCCAATTCCAGATCTGGTTACATCTAATTTTCCCTTTATGGTTTGCACCATAATAGACTTTGCTTTTAATTTTTGTTTTGATTTCTTTTTTGGTTCGGGACGTGGTGCTGGTTTATTTTTTTTCATATAGAGCTGGATTAAAATTGAAATGTTGGATAAAGTTGACCACCATTTCATCAAATTGATTCCCTTCATCAAACAAAAAATGATGACGAATAGGAATAACATATAAAGGAATATTAGACAATTGTTCATTGAATTTTGTCAATCGAACAGCGTCCTTTTCGGTTGTTAGAATTAATTTACTGGATGCTTGAATAGATTCGTATTTATTGATAATTTCTTTTAAATCATCAATGGAGAAAATATGATGATCCGAATAGTCTTGCTGGTAATAAGCTGCAGTATTATGCAATAAGAAATCTTTCAGTGGCTTGGGATTGGCAATACCACAAACCAATAAGACCTCATCGTTTTGTGTAATAGTATATTTATTGGCAGGATTTACAATATGATAAGGTGTATCATATTGAATGGTTGTAAAAAAAACTCTTTGCATAGGCAAAGGTTTTATCTCACGAAGTATTTCCAGCTTTTTTTGTTCTGATAAATCAGCAGGACATTTTGTAACGATAATAATTTGTGCTCTATGAGCAGAGACTTTCTCATCTCTTAAATCTCCTGTAGGAAGAAAAAAATCACGAGTATAGATATTACTAAAATCACTGAGCAAAATATTCAAGCCTGCATTGACGGTTCTATGTTGAAAAGCATCGTCCAAAATAATTGCTTGTAAATCGGGTAAATCCTGCAGCAAATGTGGAATCGCCACAATTCGCTCTTCTCCCACTGCAACAGCAATATCAGGGTGCTTTTGATAAAATTGCATCGGTTCGTCACCTATTTCTAATGCCGTAGAAATAGCATTAGCAAGGGCATAGCCCTTGGTTTTTCTTTTATATCCTCTGCTAAGTGTGGCTATTTTATACCTTGTTTTCAATAATTCAATAAGGTACTCTACCATCGGAGACTTGCCCGTTCCTCCAACTGCTAAATTACCTACACAAATTAATGGGAAATTAAAATGAGCTGAAGCCAACCATTGTTTGTCAAAACATTTATTTCGAATGAAAATGATGATACCATAAATAATTGCGAATGGCAATAAAAGTACCCTGAAAGATTTTAGAAATATGGAATTAAAATTCATAAATATGTTCCGGTGTTATCCCTATGGTTAAAGGTATATCAAATTCGTTCTTGTCTTCTATGATTTGAACGGGTTCAAAAAAAGAAATCCCTAATAAAATGGCGTCTTCCTTACATTTAGCCAAAAAACGGTCATAATAGCCTTTCCCATATCCTACCCTATACCCACTTTGATCAAAAACAAGTAATGGAACTATAATTAAGTCGATAGTATCCGGATCAATAATATTACCCACTTTGGGTTCTATAATACCCCATTCATTGGTTTCAAAAACGGTATCCTCATTTACTTCAATTGCTGTCATTTGATGCTGATCATTAACTACTGGATAAAACAGTTTTAATGAAGGAATCATGTGCATTAAATAACGGCTCAGTAAATGGGTATTGGGTTCATTCAATTGTTCTATTGGCCAATAAGTCATACAATTTTGAATAGCAGAAAAAGAGAGTTGTTGAAACTGAATCAATAATAAATCATTCAATTTCAATAAATCTTTTGAAGAAAGGGATTTCCTTTTTGCTTTGAACTGTTCTCTTAGGGCTGATTTATGCATGCAGCAAATTAAATGTATTTGATTAATTGCCCATGAATTCGTTTAGCTTCATTTGCTACAACAGATGCATTTATTGAAGATAAAGCAGGAATACTGGCAATTTTAGGATACCCGCTCCATTCAACAATTTCATCTTCATAATCTAAATAAGTATCTGTAAAAATCCATCCCAACACATCAATATTATTTGACCTGCAAAATGCAGCAGTTAATAAAGAATGATTGATGCTTCCTAAATAATTTCTACTTACTAAAATTACTTTTGCTTGTAATAATTTAATATAATCAACCAACATAACATGCTGATGTAAGGGAACCATCAAACCTCCTGCCCCTTCAATTAATAATTTTTTATCTCCAATCGATTCTTGAATTGCTTGTGCAGCTTGAAACAATTTAATCATTTCAATTTCAACACCATCATTCCTTGCGGCAATATGAGGTGAAGCAGGGGTTCTTAATTGATATAAAGATGGATGAATGACTGATTCCTTGTTCGTAATCAAATTGCTTATTGTACCTGAGTCGGTGGATCCTTCTAAACCAGCTTGTATTGGCTTCCAGTAATCTGCACCTAATGATTCAGTTAATATAGCTGCAACCAAGGTTTTGCCAACATCAGTTCCAATTCCAGTAATAAAAATCGGCTTATTCATATAGTAAAAATACCAAAACCAAAAGCAAATCAATACTTTTAACACTCAAAGTTTCCTTGGTTATAAAATATTTATATGAAACATTTTTTAGTAACGCTAATGATAATACTTGCAAATGGGCAAATACAGGCCCAATCAGTAAACGATATTATACCCAAGCCAGTAAGTGTGCAAGCGCTAAGAGGAGAAAAATTCATCCTCAAAAATGCATCTGCAATTTTTTGCCCTGCTGAATATTCACAACAGGCTAACTACTTGAAAGAACAAATACAATTGCAAACACATTTACAATTGACTGTACAGACCAGTCGATCGAATGCTACTGCCATCATTATTCAAAAAGACCCCTCCTTAGAAATTCCTGAACAATATCAACTATTCATTTCACCAACATCCATACTAATTAAGGTAAACTCTATAAGAGGATTAATCAATGCCTGTCAGAGTTTTTTACAATTACTGCCCTTTGGAATTCAATCAACAATTGCTTTAGCACCTATTAAAATTAATGATTACCCAAGGTTTAGCTATCGTGGAATGCACTTAGATGTTGTTCGACATATTTTTCCTGTGAGTTATATCAAAAAATACATTGATTATTTAACTTTTCATAAGTTCAACACATTTCATTGGCATTTAACCGATGACCAAGGATGGCGTATTGAAATGAATCAATATAAAAAATTAAATACCATTGGTTCATGGAGGAATGAAACATTGATTGGTCATTTTAAAGATACTCCTGCTAAATATGACAATACTCGCTATGGAGGTTATTATACTAAAGCTGAAATCAAAGAAATTATTGAATATGCAAGCATAAGAGCCATAACTGTGATTCCTGAAATTGATATACCTGGTCATAGCAGAGCAGTTATTGCAGCGTACCCTGAATTGAGTACAAAACCAGATACCAATTGGAATGTAGCTACTACTTGGGGAATGTATAATAGACAAAACAATGTATTAGCGCCTAAACCTGCTACATTCAAATTCTTAGAAACAGTATTTGGTGAATTAGTCGATTTATTCCCTTCCAAATACATACATATTGGCGGAGATGAATGCAGTAAACTTTGGTGGAAACAAGACCCAGCAACTCAATCATTCATGAAAGAAAAAAAAATCAAGAATGAAACTGACTTGCAAACTTATTTTATTGAATTCATAGCTCGATATCTACAATCTAAAGGTAGAAAAGCCATTGGCTGGCATGAGATCAATGAGGGAGAATTAGATACATCTACTATTGTAATGAATTGGGGAGCAGATAAACAAGCTATCGAAGCTGCCAACAAAGGATTTAATGTGATTATGACACCCGGCAAGCCTTTTTATTTTGATCATTATCAATCGGGAGACCCTTTGGATTCTTTGGCAATACATGGATACAACCCAACAGAAGCTGTTTATTTGTATGAACCAATACCTGCAACCATTTCAGCAAAAGGTTTAAGTAATAAAATCATTGGTGGACAGGCAAACGTTTGGACAGAATATATGGGCAACGAAAAGAAAGTAGACTATATGATTTTTCCTAGGATGTCTGCATTAAGTGAAACACTATGGACAGCTCCTGAACAAAAATCCTATCCAGATTTTTTAAATCGTTTAGAAAAAACAGCCATCCCGAGATACCAATATTGGAATAGTTCCTGGTTTAAGGATTATGCTAAATGGGGTATTATTAATGCACCAAAATAATAAAGCCCTTTCGGGCTTTATTAGTCATTTTTAGAAATTGCTCTTAAACTTCAAATGTGCTGATTTGTAGTTTCTTTGAATTTTCCATAAGTCGATTGCACAAAACATTTTCTCATTAGTCTGTTCATTGGTGTTCAACAAATCAGTTGCCAATGTTTCTTTTACTTCGTACATCAATTCTTCTAAGTGTGCCCTATCAATTTTTACGATAGAGGGCATAATTTCGCCTTTCATTTATTTCTATTTTAAATTTACAAAATTTAGAGCCAGCAGGAGTACTAATTCAATCGTTATGAAGTATGGCGTTCCTTTCTACCTGTGAGATGATATCAACTATTTGCTCTTTCGGATGCAAAGGTACATCGAAGACATTTCATAAAAAAATAAACCTCTAAAGAAAATGTTAATTAATCATTTGGCCTTTCACAAAATCTGATACTAAATAGCTTATAAGTTTGCCTACCCCGCTGTCTTTGCGCCCATCCGCCAATTGAGCTGCGCCTTCTGAAATATGCAGATAAGCTGCTTTGGTATCGGCTGCGGCATAATTGATAAACTGTCTTGCATGAATGGGCGAAACACCAACAGGAGATTGAGCACTACTTAATGCATTTTCAATACAATCAATATCCAGTTCTATTCCGCATAAAGTATCACCAGTAAAATCTGTAGCATGGGCTACTGCTTGTAAAAAAGTTCTTTTCTCATGCACAAAAATGTCTTCGAATGTTATACAATCTACAAATGGATTATTAACGATGTCCATCCAAACATTTTGTGGTAAATAATTTTCATGAATTCCAACAACACAATATTTTTCTAAATATCCATCCGCTTCTGCATAGCTAAATCCGTTTCCGCTATGCCTTCCTTCCATCGGACGAAAATCGGCATGTGCATCCAGATTGATCGCATTGATTTGTGCGATAGGTATCAAACCTGCTTTATAAAACCCTTTTGCTGCGCCTTTAATACAAGGATATGAATTGTTATGCCCACCCCCTATTACAATCGGAATTTTATTGTTCTGGGTAATTAAATTAATGACGTGCTCAACAGCTTCGTCAATAGCATTTACAGCGTGACGGTAGGCCTCAACTCTTTCTTGCTCATCATGTGCATTTTGTTCTATCATTTTTTCAATCATAGAAAAATCAAAATGGCCCAACAACAACATTTCACTTCCTTCCAAAAAATCATTGCTTTGAATGTTTAGGAAAGAATGCAGAAAAGCTACCCAGGCAGAGTCGGTTCCACCAATGCCTCCATTAGCTTTCACTCCAACATCTTCAGGTATACCCAGAATAACATATTTAGCAGTGGATTGTTTCAATGAATCAGTTAGCTGATCGGAAGGCTTAATTACTTGAATTCGTTCTCCTAACTTGGTTTCGAAACGACGGATTTTGGTTACAGAAAGAATATCTTCTTTATTATAAAATTTAAAATAGCTCATTGCGCAACTCTTTTTATTAACAATCGTTCAATAAATATACTAAATAAAAGCGCCATTAATCATTACTTTATCAATCAAATTAGCACCAAATGAATAGGGCAAATAATTGATGGATGGAACTGGTTTTGTAAAAATTAAATTGGCTTTTTTACCGATAGTGATGCTACCTAATTCGGCGCCAAGTCCCATCGCATAAGCCCCATTGATGGTAGCAGCATTAATGGCTTCAGATGGTAACATTTTCATTTGAATACAACTGAGGCTTACTACAAAATTCATATTTCCACTTGGGCTGGAACCAGGGTTATAGTCTGATGCAATGGCCAAAGCTGCATTGGCCTCCATTAATTGACGCGCTGGTTGAAAAGGCATACGTAAAAAAAACGCAGCTGTGGGCAACAGAGTACCGATCGTATTTGAGCCTGATAATGCCTGAATAGCCGATTCATTCATGGTTTCAAGATGATCCACAGACAATGCCCCTAGTTTAACACCCAATTCTACACCTCCAGAAGCATGTAATTGGTTTGCATGGATCTTTGGAATCAGGCCATATTTTTTTCCTGCATTACAAATTTGCTCCGTTTCTGCAATGCTAAAGAACCCTTCCTCACAAAACACGTCGATATATTCAGCTAATTGCTCTTTAGCAATTGCCGGTAACATTTCTTCAATAATTAATTGAATATACCCTTGATGGTTTTCTTTGAATTCAATTGGATACGTATGCGCTCCTAAGAAACTGGCTTTAATTGGAATGGGTGAATGTTCTTTGAGCTTTTTTATGACTCTAAGCATTTTCAATTCATTGGCGGTATCTAAACCATACCCACTTTTGATTTCAATTGCACCTGTACCCAATCGGATGAGTTCATTCAACCTACTCAAGGCTAATTCATATAAATCCGATTCAGAAAATTGGGCTATTTTTTTTGCAGAATTGAGAATTCCTCCTCCTTTAGCAGCAATTTCAGCATAACTTAGTCCATTAATTTTGTCTACAAATTCATCTTCTCTGCTCGCAGCAAAAACCAAATGAGTATGACTATCACACCAAGTGGGAAGTATAGAAGCTCCATTTGCATCATAAATACAGGAGTCGGAATAATGGGATAAAGTATCCTTGCTTAAGGCTCCCATTGTACCAAAATGCTGAATGATCCCATTGTTGATTTCTAAGTAGGCATTATTGATGATTGGCAAATCAGCCATTTCTTTTCCTCTCAGAACTTTAGTTGTAGTTCTTGTGTTAACTAGATTTGAAATATTTATTATCAGCCATTTCATAATTGAAAATTAGTTGATTTATTCTTTATTTAGTACCTATTTTCGAATATATGACCAGTTTAATAATAGTAAGGTATCCTCGATTAATGGGCTGGGCTGGTGTACTATCAATGGCATTATTCCGGATTCCACTTTGGCTGGATCGCAATATTTCATTTTGGAAATTAATGGGGTCTGGTAAAAATGGCACATTCGATAAAACGCCAGACTGGAGACAATGGGCTATTTTACTGGTCAATAAAAAAATAGATAATCATGAAATACCTATTTTCTTCAATTATTGGTGGAAATTCTTTCATTGCGAAAAATGGACCATTTTACTAGAACCCATCGAAGGTCATGGGTTTTGGGATGGCAAACAACCTTTCGGACATTTGGCAAAACAGACTGATTACAATGGACCTATTTGTGTTTTAACAAGGGCAACCATAAGAATTCAAAAAATGCATCGTTTTTGGAGTCATGTAGATACAATTGCGGCTCAAATGGCTGGGGCAAAAGGATTTATAACTTCTATAGGAATTGGAGAAATTCCTTGGATTAAACAAGCCACTTTTAGTATTTGGACCAATAAGGAAGCCATGAAAGCCTTTGCTTATCAAATGAAAGACCATGCAGAAGTAGTAGTTAAAACCAAGAAAGAAAAATGGTATAGTGAAGAATTATTTGTTCGATTTAAGCCGGTTGCATCCTTTGGAACTTTGAATGGGAATTTGCCATTTGAAATAAAACCTTAATTTGCATCCAGATTTATGAACCATTGTTCTACCATATCTTTTTTAACGGCTCATTTCGCATGGATGTATCGCGGATTGAATTCTATGCCCGACCATTGAATACTCAATAAATTATTTGCTTTCATAATTTCATGATTCATGAATTATGACATGCTGGGTTTTGAATCTTTATTCTTATTTTTTTGTTGATTAAAGTGATTTGAATTGAATCTAATTTGATCATTGTATTTCATGCATATCAATAACACTATTAATAAATTCAAATAAACCAATAACCAATAACTAATAACAAATAGCTCAATAAAATGAAAATATCAGTTACTTCAGAAATAGGAACACTCAAAAGATTACTTGTTCATAGCCCAGATAGTGGTTTAGGAAAAGTGGTACCATCAAAAGCCCAGGATTGGTTGTTTGAAGACATTGTACACTTAGATACGATTCGTAAAAACGAATACGATTTCTACACAAAAATTCTATTGTATTTTTTAGACCCAGAAAAAATCAGCGGAAAATTAGCTGCAATAGATGAAGCTGCTGCAAACAGAAATTTCTATAAGCCAGAAGAAAAGGATTTCTTTCGATCCGATAAAGTAATTGAACTGCAATGGTTATTGGCTGATATTTTAACTGATAATGACATTAAATCTAAATTAGTTGCATCAGTTTGTGCCATAGAAGGATGTTCATATCAAATGCAGCGCATATTAATGGACTATAATGCTACTGATTTAGCAAAAACATTTATCAGTGGAACTTCCAACGAAAAACAACTCTTATTCCCTCCTATCCCCAATTTTATTTTCACAAGGGATATTGGCATAACCATTAAGGATCATATTTTATTAAACAAGCCTGCAAAAAAAGCAAGAACAAGAGAAGCATTATTAGCAAGGTATATATTTTTCAATCACTCTTTTTTTGAAAACTATCGCAATAATATCATTGAATTATCTGACACCAGTCATCATTTTTTATTGCCCAAAGAAGATGATGAAAGAAAAATTACTTTAGAAGGTGGCGATATCATGGTTGTAAGTGATAAACATTTATTGGTAGGGGTTAGCGAAAGAACCTCCTCGGAAGCTGCAGTAAAAATTACAAATACCATTTTTCAAATGGGATTAATGGAAAAAGTAACCATTGTAAAAATTCCGAAAAAAAGAGACTACATGCATATTGATACTGTTTTTACGCAAGTAAAAAGAGATGTATGGGTCATGCTAGGAAATTTTTCCAGAAAAGCAGTAAAGCATGAAGACGAAAGTGCAGTTGAAAGAATATTGGAAATTAAAAAAGAAGAAAAAATAAAAATATTACAGTTTCATCGTAAAAGTCCAGAGAACCCTGTTTCATTCGAGAGCCTGGAGGATTTATTAGTAGATATCAGTAAAAATGATTTGCATTGCGAAGGCGAAGTACGATTTATTTTTTCAGGCAATAACGAATTCCCTTACAGTGCAAGAGAACAATGGACAGATTCTTGTAATCTATTAGCGCTGAGAGAGGGAGTGGTTTTAGGATATGATAGAAACGACAAAACAACAGAAGCTTTTAAACAAGCAGGATTTAATATTATTGATGTAAAAGAATTATTGCAACAATTAGAGGCAGGAACCACTACAGTTGAATCTTTAAAGGACACATTTATTTTAATGCCATCTGCCGAGCTTTCAAGAGCCAGGGGCGGATTCCATTGTATGAGCATGCCATTGTGGAGAGATCCAATTAATTAATAAAATAAATTATGCAACATAGTTCACACTTATTAATGATTCGACCAGTTCGATTCGATTTTAATGCTGAAACAGCTGTTAATAATAGCTTTCAAGTGAATGCAAAGGACCATTTAGCACAGCAAAAAGCAGCTGAAGAGTTCAATCAGTTCATCTCAGTACTTACACAGAACGGAATAGACGTAACTGTTGTAGATGATACTCCAGAACCGCATACACCAGATTCAATTTTTCCCAATAACTGGATTTCCTTCCATTCGGATGGCAGCATATGTTTGTATCCAATGTATGCTCAAAACAGAAGGCTAGAAAGAAAACAATCTGTTTTAGATGTAATTGAACAAAAGTTCATTGTTTCTAAAAAAAAGGATTTTACTCATTATGAGAAGGATAATATTTTTTTAGAAGGAACCGGTAGTATGGTGCTCGACAGAGATCATCAAATTGCTTATGCCTGTTTATCGCCGAGAACTGATTTGACTATTTTAAAAGATTTTTGTACTCAATTGAACTACAAACCCATTTATTTTTGGGCAATGGATGGAGGCCATCAACCAATTTATCATACCAATGTGATGATGTGTGTTGCAGATGAGTATGTAGTGATATGTTTAGAATCTATTCCTGATTTGGTTGAGCGAAAGTTGGTTGTTGATTCAATTAATCAATCAGGAAAAACAATCATTTCAATTAGCTTCGACCAAATGAATCAATTTGCTGGCAATATGCTTCAGGTACATAATCAAGCAGGAAAAAAATTCTTGGTAATGTCTTCGCAAGCATTCCGTTCTTTAAACCAAGTACAAATAAAGCAGATCGAAGGATATAACCCAATTATTCATTCAGATATTACCACCATAGAAACCAATGGTGGCGGTAGTGCCAGGTGTATGATGGCTGAAGTATTTCTACAATTGAAATAAACTAATGAATATTAAAACTTTTACGAACCCCTTCTTCAAAAGAAAGGGGTTTGTAATTAAGTTCTTTAATGGCTTTATCTATTTTCAATCCCGACCTCTTTGCTCTTAGAACTGGTTCAGGAAAATTGGCACTGGTTACTGCTTCAATTAAGGTCTCATCTAAGCCCAACAATTCAGCCACTTTTATGGCCATTTGATATGGTGTATAAATTTCATGCCCTGCTAGATGAAAATCCCCTGTCTTTTTTAAGTCAATAATTTTTGATATACCATTACAAATATCTTCTGCATATGTTGGAGTTCTAAATTGATCATTCACCACTTTAATTCTAAGACCCGCTTTTAATTGCTGAGCAACCCATTGAATAAAACCCGACCTCATCCCTTCCCAAGCAGCACCATAAATAAATACTGGTCTAACAATTGTATAGTTGATTAAATTAGACTTGACTATTTTCTCTGCCATCAATTTACTTGTTCCATAAAAATTAAGCGGATCAGGTTGATCGATCTCAGCATGCGGTCCATTTTCACCAAAAATAAAATCGGTAGACAGATATATAAAATGTGCATTTATTTTTAAACAGGCATCCACCAGATACTTTGTTACTTCTACATTATTTTTTATACATGCTTCTTGATTGATATTGCATTCATCTGGTTTACTCATTGCTGCAGCATGAACAATAATTGTCGGTTGGAGATTGCTTATTAACATATCAACCGAACTAACATCTGTTAGTTCTATACGATGATATTGAATTGCAGTTTGCTCTTGTAAAACAGTTTGATTCCGATATGTACCGTGCACTTCAAAGCCTCTATTATTGAAAAAAACGCATAAATGTTGTGCCAAAAATCCATTCGCACCTGTGATCAAAAGTTTCATGCTACAATGCTACAAAAAAAAACAAAGCCCATTTCAAATGGTCATTCAATTTCAAATCCTTACATTTGACACTCCGTGTAAGCTTTACACATTAAAATTGATACAAATACATCCTACATTTGATGTAGAATAGAAGAAAACAATGGAAACAAAAAAAGTGTCGAAAATTGGCGTATTAACATCTGGCGGAGATGCTCCAGGAATGAATGCAGCCATCAGGGCCGTTATTAGAACTGCTACATACTATGGATTGGAAGCTTATGGGGTAATGCGCGGTTATAATGGTATGATTGACGATGATATCATTAGAATGGAATCGCGATCGGTTGCAAATATTATACAACGTGGTGGTACAATATTAAAAACAGCAAGAAGTAAAGAATTCCTTGAGTATGAAGGCCGCAAAAAAGCCTATAATAATTTAAAGAAGCGCGGCATTGATGGATTGGTGATTATTGGAGGCGATGGCAGTTTTAAAGGGGCTCAAAAATTCAGCAATGAGTTTGATATCCCTTGCATTGGATTACCAGGAACCATCGATAAGGACATTGCAGGAAGTGACTTTACCATTGGTTTTGATACGGCTGTAAATACTGCAGTTGAAGCAATTGATAAAATCAGGGATACTGCTGATGCACATGACCGATTATTTATTGTTGAAGTAATGGGCAGAGATGCAGGCTATATTGCTTTACATAGCGGAATAGCAACTGGTGCTGAAAATATTTTAATACCAGAAACAAAAACAGATATCGAAGCATTGATAGAATCTTTGAATGAAAAAGAGAGAAGACAAAAATTGGTGAATCTAGTAGTAGTAGCAGAAGGCGACGAATTTGGAGGAGGTAATGAAATAGCTGCAATCATCAAAAGAAGAATTCCAACTGCTGATACAAGAGTATGTATTTTAGGACATATTCAAAGAGGGGGCTCACCATCATGTTTAGATCGTTTAATTGCTAGCAGAATGGGTTTCCATGCAGTTGAATGCCTTATTCATGGAAAACACAATGTAATGGTAGGTATAGTAAATAATAAAATGCATTATACTCCATTAGATAATGCTGTAAAAGCAAAACAAAAGATTTCGGAAGATTGGTTTAGAATCGTAAAGATTCTTGCCAGCTAAAATGTAAATTAAAAATTAATAAATATTATGTCTAAGAACCTCGACAAATACCTGCACAGAAATATGGACAAAGAAGCGGGTGTGAAACACGTCGCACATAAAACAAAAATTGTTGCAACGGTTGGACCTGCCTGTGACACTTACGATAAATTATTAGAATTAGTAATTGCTGGAGTGAATGTATTTAGATTGAATTTTTCTCATGGAAGTCATGAAGACAAGTTGGCCATTATAGAACATATCAGAAACATCAATAAAACACAACCTTACAATATTGCCATACTTGCAGATTTACAAGGTCCCAAATTAAGGGTTGGAGAAATTGAGAATAATGCACTTGAAATTAAAGCAGGAGATATATTAACTTTTACCAATGAAAAATGTGTAGGAACACTGGAAAAAATCTATGTGTCTTATCCAAATCTTGCTGGTGATGTTACCATGGGTAATATCATTTTAATAGATGACGGGAAATTAGAAGTGAAAGTAGTAGGAATCGAAAAAAACGGGGATGTAAAAGTGCTTGTTACATTAGGAGGAATTCTTTCTTCAAAAAAAGGAATCAATTTACCAGATACAAAAATTTCTTTACCAGCATTAACCGAAAAAGACCTTGCAGATTTAGAGTTTATCATTGAACAAAAATGTGACTGGGTGGCTTTAAGCTTTGTAAGAAGTGTTAAAGACATTGTTATTCTAAGAAGCAAATTGGATGAAAAGAATAGCAAAACAAAAATCATTGCAAAAATTGAAAAGCCAGAAGCTCTTGTCAATATTCGTGACATCATTTTAGAAAGTGATGGCATAATGGTAGCAAGAGGCGATTTAGGAGTAGAATTACCAGTAGAACAAATTCCATTGATACAAAAAGAGTTGATTCGTAAATGTATTCATAGAGCTAAGCCAGTAATTGTGGCAACACAAATGATGGAAAGTATGATGGAAAGGGTAAAACCCAATAGAAGTGAAATTACCGATGTAGCCAATGCTGTTTTAGAAGGCGCAGATGCAGTAATGTTGAGTGGAGAAACTGCTGCAGGTAACTACCCTACTCTGGTTGTTGAAACCATGAGAAAGATTATTGCTGAAGTAGAGAAGAAAGAATATCGATATAATCGATCTGAAGATTTAAAACCTCAACCACATTCTCCTTCGTTTCATAGCGATGCAATGTGCTACAATGCTTGTAAAATAGCAGAAGATGTAGAAGCCAGTGCATTAATTGGCATGACTCAAAGTGGTTATACGGCTTTCATGCTAAGCAGTTACAGGCCTTCTGCACCGTTGTATATTTTCACCAAAGAAAAAACTTTGGTGAATCAATTGAGTTTAAGCTGGGGTGTAAGGGCATTCCATTATTCTGAAGAAGAAAGTTTAGATGATATTGTACAAGATCAAATTGATATTTTAAAAGAAAGAGGATTTGTAAACACAGGGGATGTAGTAGTAAATACAGGAAGCACTCCGGTTTCATTGCACTTACCTACCAATTTGATCAAATTGACTAAAGTGAATTAATCAACTTATTAATAGTTATTATTAAAAAAGATTCTTCATTCGGGGAATCTTTTTTAATTTCAGGCATTACATATTAACGAACAAAGCCAGCCATGAAAAAAATAATGTTTTTGTTATTACTATTAACTGCTGTTTCAACTATGAATGCCCAGGTAATATCCATTATTCCTCAACCTGCTTCAATGAGCATTGGAAAAGGACAGTTAACCATCACTCCAAATAATCAGATCCATTTATGGGGGTCAGGTTTAGAAAAAAATGCAACTTTTCTTCATGACTATATAAAAAAAATGTATGGCATTTCCCTCAAAATAAACAAGGAGAAAAAAACAATCGCAAAGGGCGATATTGTTCTGAACTATGATAAAATAGAACATTCAATAGCCGGTGCCTATCATTTAACCGTTAATGATGAGAAAGTATATATTGGCGGAGATAATTCAACTGGTGTATTTTATGGCATACAGTCTTTGATTCAATTATTACCAACATCTACATCTGTTCAATTAACAATTCCACAATTAACGATTGATGATAAACCTCGTTTTACATATAGAGGAATGCACTTAGATGTTGGCAGGCATTTTTTTAGCATTGAATTTGTAAAAAAATACATCGATTTTATTGCCGCACATAAAATGAATACTTTTCACTGGCATTTAACAGAAGACCAGGGCTGGAGAATAGAAATTAAAAAATATCCAAAATTAACAAGTGTTGGAGGCACCAGAAATGGAACTACCATTGGACGTTATCCAGGTACGGGCAATACCAATACAACCTATTCAGGTTTTTATACTCAAGAAGAAATTAAGGAAGTTGTAAAATATGCTTCAGATCATTTTGTAGAAGTAATCCCTGAAATAGAATTGCCTGGCCATTCATCTGCTGCTATAGCTGCCTATCCTGAGTTGAGTTGCTTCCCAGAAGAATCTACTAAACATCCTGCTAAAACAGCTTGGAATGGTTCAACAGAAGGCAAACAAGTACAACAAACCTGGGGTGTATTTGAAGATGTGTTTTGCCCAAGCGAAACTACTTTTCAGTTTTTAGAAAATGTATTTAATGAAGTGATTCAATTATTCCCTTCAAAATACATTCATATTGGAGGAGATGAATGTCCGAAAGAATCCTGGAAAAGGTCGGCTTTTTGCCAAAAACTCATCAAAGACAAAAACCTTAAAGATGAGCATGGATTGCAAAGTTATTTTATACAAAGAATTGAAAAATACTTAAACAGCAAGGGCAAACAAATTATTGGTTGGGATGAAATTTTAGAAGGTGGATTAGCACCCAATGCTACTGTAATGAGTTGGCGTGGAGAAAAAGGTGGTATAGAAGCAGCTAAACAACAACATAATGTAATAATGACCCCTGGTGACTGGGTCTATTTTGATCATGCACAAAACAAAAAAGAAGATTCAGTAACTATTGGAGGTTTTACAGATTTACAAAAAGTATATTCTTATGAACCAATCCCTAAAGGGCTTAATGCCAATGAAGAAAAATTTGTATTAGGTGCGCAGGCTAATTTATGGACAGAATACATTACCAATGTTCAAAAAGCAGAATACATGCTTTTCCCAAGAATGAGTGCTTTAAGTGAGGTTTTATGGAGTCCAAAAGAATTGAAAAACTTTGATCAATTTCAAAATAGGATGCAAAAACAATATGAACGTTACGTGTTTTGGGGTATAAACTATAATAAACCCGCAAAATAATGCGTTTTAATGCGTTTTTATAATTAAATAATGAGGTTATCTGCAATAATGGCCTTAATTTAGCTATATCAAAAATTAATCAAAATGGTAGATTCTTTCGAAAAAATTGATGTAAAAATTTGCGAAACGCCAAAGGATGGTGCAATTTATGTTGCTAAAGAAATTGCTGCATTAATCCGATCAAAGCAAGCGAAAGGAGAAAAATGCGTACTTGGTCTAGCCACTGGCTCTACTCCTATTAAAATGTATGCAGAGCTGGTTAAGATGCATAAAGAAGAAGGTTTGAGTTTCAATAATGTGATCAGTTTTAATTTAGATGAATACTACCCTATTGATAAAGATGCATACCAGAGTTACTGGAGTTTTATGCATCGACATTTATTTGATCATGTAGATATCGATCCTTCTAATATTCATCTTCCAAATGGCAACGCTCCGAAAGAAGAAATGAAAAAATATTGCGAGTCTTATGAAAAAGCCATAGAAGCTGCTGGTGGCATAGATTTACAAATTTTGGGAATTGGACAAAACGGACATATTGGATTCAACGAACCTGGTTCCAGTATATTATCAAAAACAAGATTGATTAATTTAGAGAACAGCACCAGAATTGCTAACTCTTATGAGTTTCAAACAATATCAAAAGTTCCTCGCTTAGCTGTAACAATGGGCATAAGCACCATTTTAAAAGCCAAGAAAATATTGTTGATGGCTTGGGGCAATAAAGCCAATATTGTTGCAAAATCAGTTGAAGGAAATGTTACAGAAACCATTCCTGCAAGCATTCTTCAGCAACATTCTGATTGCATTTTTGTTATTGACCAAATAGCATCTAAACAGCTAACCAGAATTAATTCTCCATGGTTAACTGGAGAATGTACCTGGACCAATGCAATGGTTAAAAGGGCGGTAGTTGATTTAGCCCTCAAATTAAAAAAATCAGTATTGAGTTTAACTGCTCCAGATTATACCGAAAATGGTTTGTCGGATTTACTGGTAGAGAAAGGTGATGCTTACGAAATTAATTTACAGGTATTTTATTTATTGAGAGATACCATTACAGGTTGGCCAGGTGGAAAACCCAATTCGGTCATTCCTGCACACCCTGAGAGAAGTGCTCCTCATCCAAAAAAATGTTTGATCTTTTCTCCTCATCCAGATGATGATATCATTAGTATGGGAGGAACATTCATGCGTTTGCATGACCAAGGCCATGAAGTACATGTAGCCTACCAGACCAGCGGCAATATTGCTGTTTCAGATGAATTTGTTACCCGATTTATTGATTTTGCAGTAGGTTTTGAAGAAATGTTTGGAATAGATTTTCAAAAAAGTAAAGCACAATTAGATGCTGCAAGAAGATTTATTGCTACAAAAACAAAAGACCAAATGGACACTCCTGAAATTAGGGCCATTAAAGGGTTGATCAGAAAAGGGGAAGCAAAAGCTACTTGTAGGTATGTGGGGTTAACGGATGATCGATGCCATTTCATGAATATGCCTTTCTATGAAACAGGGGCCATTGAAAAAAAACCATTGGGCGAAGATGATATTTTAATCACCATGGAATTATTGCGCAAATTACAGCCTCACCAAGTTTATTGTGCAGGTGATCTGGCAGATCCTCATGGAACACATAAAGTATGCTTAGAAGCTGTGTTTGAAGCCCTAAGAAGATTAAAAGCTGCCAATGAACCTTGGGTAAAAGATTGCTGGGTTTGGTTGTATAAAGGAGCTTGGCAAGAATGGGATATTGATGAAATTGAAATGGCCATTCCAATGAGCCCAGACCAGGTAAAGAAAAAAAGATTCGGCATTTTTATACATCAATCTCAAAAAGACGCTGTGCCTTTTCAGGGATCTGATAGCAGGGAATTCTGGCAAAGAGCAGAAGATAGAAATGCCAATACTGCCAATATCTATGCAGAACTTGGTTTAACTAAATATGCAGCAATGGAAGCATTTGTTAGATGGCATTATTAGTACATTTACAAAATGCAACAAAGGGAGAAGAATCAATTATTGTCTATTGAATGGAAAAATGCTTGGGCCAATCAAGCTTTTAAAATCAAAGCGATCATTGGAAGTATTTGTTTATTATTTGTTTTAGTTTCTTTTCCAAGATTTTTCGCCATCATCGAATTAAGGAATGGCATTGTCTTGAATGATGCTTTATTAAGCAAATTACCATCTGCGGATTTATCTATCCCTATTTTCATTACCATTTGGTCTACGGCATTTTTATTGATCAGAAGAATCATACAAAGCCCTTCCCTATTTCTTCAGTTTCTGTTGAGTTTTTTATTTTTATCAATTCTAAGAATAGGAACAATATCGTTTTTTTCATTGGATGCACCCATTGGATTGATTCCATTGAAGGACCCCATCAGTAGTTTATTTTACGGAGGGAAAGACATTTTTATTACAAAAGATTTGTTTTTCTCTGGGCATACAGCTACACAGTTTCTGATGTTTCTATGCCTTCAAAAAAAAATCGATAAATACCTTACTGGATTAACCAGCATTTTAATTGCAATCATGGTATTGATTCAACATATACATTATACAATTGATGTATTTGCTGCATTTCCATTAACCTATCTGGTGTATTTACTCGGGAAAAAAGTTTCGACTTATTAAAAAGCTTCGCCAATTTGAAGATAGAATCCTTTGTTAGCACCTCCAGCAATTCCATAATCAAGTCGAATATTTAATCGCTCCGATTTGTTTAATGCAAATCTTAAGCCAGCTCCGTAAGAATATTTTAAATTTTCAAATGAAACATGCGACAAATGATCATTCACGTTTCCGAGCCCACCAAAAGCAACAATGCCAAAACGTTTTTTAATATCCATTCTGTATTCCGCTTGAGTCAAAATTTGTTGATGGTCGCGGTATCTACCATCATAATATCCTCTCATTTGTGTAGCACCACCGAGTGAAGCTAAACTCCTAATAGGAATATCAGCGCCACTATTATTAAAACTATAGAATTGCAATGCAACTACTTGGCCTTTTTTAATTCGAATGAATTTTCTTAGATCCACTACGTAATTGGTATACTTGAAATCAGATCCTAATATCGGATTAAAATGATTGAAGAATACTTGAGCAAAAGATCCCTGAGATGGTGCAAATGCATCATTCCGAGAATCATAAGTAATACTTGCTCCTAATCCGGAAACTTTATACCCATTTCTTCCAGGAATATTTTCTTTATCAAATAATCCGCCTTGAACATATTCAATATCCCATACTTTTTGATACTCATAAATTCCACCAATAAATAAACGAGGAGCGACTTTTCTTAAAAGATGCGCATAAGTATAGAACTGTTGAAATTGATAAGGCTCTTCAGCAGCATCCGATGTATTATTTCCTAACCCCCAGAATTTATCCGGAAAAGAACTATAAGAGATCTGTTCCATCAAAATAAATTTCTCCTTATTAAAATATTGAGTGCCATTGATTGCAGAAACAAACTGCTTCTTGGTAGAATACAAAACCAAGGCTTGCAAACTTGAAGTACGAGAATCTGTATCATTTTTATTTACATGAAATGTAAATGATCCAGCACCTCCGAATTCCCAACCTGTTTCAATGGACTTAGCAATTACGGGAAAAAGTAATAAATGATGCTTGTTACTACTGTCCCTCTGTGCCGATAAGCGGTTGGTATTTACCGTTAAAAAAAAGGTCATTAGCCCAAAAAAGAGGCTTATTTTTGCTTTCATCTGACTGTAAATTAAGCAGTTATAGATAATTAAGCGAAAAAAAGACCAAATAATTGGCTTTTTAAAGTATTTTGTACCTTTGCAACTTTGGCGAAATAATTAATAATTAGTTAATATCAACTTATTTATAAAACGAGCGTGTCAGGATGAAAAAATGGGAATGCAATTATAGCTTAGGAGACACCATCACGGAAGAACAGATTGATTTTTTTAATGAGCATGGAGTAATCATTTTTAGGAACTTTTTATCGAAAGAACTAGTAGATGAATATATCAATGAACTTAAAAGAATTGAACGACTTTGGTTAGATGAGAATAGAGATAAAGTAAATGGCATTCCGCTTAAGTTCGGAATGGATGAGAGTGGCAATAGAACCATTCAAAGACTTTGTTTTACCTCTCAATTTAGCAAACCTTTGGAAAACCTTTTAAAGGATTCTAGATTAAAAGCCTTGACCAGCTTTTTACAGCCATACGAAGGCCGAATTGGGGAAGACGAAAAAGATGGTTTAGTGATTAATAATTACATTAACACTGCAAATTCTGGATTTACTCAAATGGGATGGCATACTGATAGCCCTAGAGACTTATTCCTAGGTCAAAAGATCATGCCCATGTTGAATGTAGGTATTCATTTAGATACTTGTTTATTCGATAATGGAGGTCTTAGAGTAATACCAGGAACCCATAAGCAAAACGTATTGAAGTTATTATTTGGGAAAAAATATTTTATAGATAACTCAGACGATAAAAGAGAAGTTGGATTTGATATTCATGCTGGTGATTTAACTGTTCATGATGGAAGAACCTGGCATAGAGTAAAGCAATCTCCACTTGTTGGCGAAGCCAGTAGAAGAAGGGTGATGTATGTTCCAATAATTACCGGAAAATACAAGCCAAAAAATGAAGACAGCAAAACACCTTTTTATCACAAACTTTCCAAGAAGGTACCGAAATAATTGAACCGAAAAAGTCAACTTCATGTTGGCTTTTTTTAATGATAGAAGATGAATTATGCATTAATTACTGGAGCAAGCAAAGGAATTGGCAAAGCCATTGCTATTAATTTAGCACAAAAAGGTCATGCTGTTATATTGGTAGCACGTAGCGAACAATTACTAAAGGATTTATCACTAGAGATTAATCATCAATTCAATGTGCCTACTGCCTATTTAGCAATAGATTTAACTGATCCGATGGCTCCTCAACAAATTGTGGATTGGTGTAATTTGAATAATTATTCAGTAAATATACTGATTAACAATGCAGGGTATGGACTAAATGGGTTCTTAGAAGCATATCCTTTGAAAACTCATTTAGAAATGATGCAAGTAAACATGAATAGTTTATTGGCACTTACTTATTTGTTTTTGCCCTATTTAAAAAAATTACCAAAAGCCTTTATTGGAAATATTGCCAGTGGTGCTGCTTATCAAGCAGTTCCTGGATTAAATACCTATGCAGCCACAAAAGCATTTGTTTTAAGCTTTAGCCGAGGTCTGTCTTATGAATTGCGTGACTCAACAGTATCCGTTTCCTGCGTTTGTCCAGGGGCCACTGATACTGACTTTGCCAATAGAGCGCATGTAACGAACGATAAAGCCATTAAAATGGCCAAGAAATTCAATATGAGTCCTTCAGTAGTTGCACAAATTGCTGTAGAAGGCATTTTAGCAGGTAAAGTAGAAATAGTTCCTGGTTTTATCAATAAATTGGCAAAAGTATTGGCTAATTTATTGCCGGATCGACTGCTGGAAAAATCTGCCGCTGATATTTATGACATCTAATCTGGATTGATATTTTGCCAATAAAGGGGAATTATTTACATTTGCAGCCCCTTAAAGGGGAAATGGCTGCGTAGCTCAACTGAATAGAGCATCTGACTACGGATCAGAAGGTTTTAGGTTTGAATCCTAACGCGGTCACAAAGCCTCGCACGAAGTGCGGGGTTTTTTTATTTTAGAGCGACCCGAACTTGTTCGGGGGAGCGAAGAAAATAAAAAAGACCGTTCGCGAAGCGAACAGGGGCTTTGGGTAAGCCCAACACGAGAGGAACGAATGAGCGCAGCGAATGAGCATCCT
>JBAXUV010000018.1:0-60856 GCA_037129425.1 Sphingobacteriia bacterium | reverse complement strand
GTTAGAATTTTATTGAATCGTTCAGTTGATAAAAGTACTCCTCCTAAATGAGGCAATGCGCCTCCACTTAAACCGGTACCTGCTCCACGTGGGGTAACGGGAATTTTATGCTCATTGCAAAGGCGCAAAATATCGGCCACTTCTTGGGTTGAACCAGGCTTGATGACTATTTCTGGATAGTATTGCAATTTTTCTGTTTCGTCGTGTCCATAATGCAATATTGATTCTTCATCTACTAATACATTTGCCTCTCCAACAATCGATGTTAAAACATTTAAATTCTCAATTGATATCAATCCTTTTGCTTGATTTACTAGCATTTCGTGCGTATTTGAACAAAAATACTTGCTAATCATTGACTTTTACAAAAAATCAAATTCAAAGCCTGAGTTTTTTATGAATCCTTCAACAGTTTTGATAGAAATTTCAAGATTTTATAGTTTAGGACTTGATAATTTGATTTTTTCAAAAAAAATAGGCAAAACATTGGTAAATTATAACGTGTAAGCTATACACATATTTCGATGCATATTCGTTAAACATCCTACTTTTGTGCCCTAACTAACGATAGTTCGTATATGATATCACCCACCATTCAATTGGATGCAAAAAAGTTATTGCAATTAGGATTATCCTCTAATATTGGAATACATTATCAACTTAGCCCAGAGGAATTAGTTGAACATGCTGTGTTAAGAGGCCAAGGAGTTTTAAATAATACCGGAGCCCTTTGTATCAAAACAGGCAAATTTACCGGAAGAAGCCCTCAGGATAAATTCATCGTAAAAGATGAAATTACACAAGACACTGTTCATTGGAATAATTTCAATATTGCCATCGAAGAGCATCATTTCATTGCATTGAAATCTAAGGTTTTAAACTACTTAGGACAAAAGGAAGAGGTTTGGGTTAGAGACGCATATGCTTGTGCAGATCAGCAGTATCGTTTAAACATTCGAGTAATCAACGAAAACCCTTGGAGCAATTTGTTTGCTTATAATATGTTTTTGCGTCCGGCAGAAAATGAATTAGTAGAGTTTCAACCAGATTGGCATATTATTCAAGCTCCAGGTTTCAAAGCAGACCCTGCAGTTGACGGAACTCGTCAAGAAAATTTTGCCGTAGTTTCTTTTAAGCATAAAACTATTTTAATTGGCGGCACTGGATATACCGGTGAAATGAAGAAAGGAATTTTTTCTGTTCTCAATTATATTTTGCCTCAGGAGAAAAATGTATTGAGCATGCATTGTAGTGCCAATATGGGGAATGATGGTGATGTGGCTGTTTTCTTTGGATTAAGCGGAACAGGAAAAACTACACTCAGTGCAGATCCTGAAAGAAAATTAATTGGTGATGATGAACATGGATGGACCAATAACGCTGTTTTTAATTTTGAAGGCGGTTGTTATGCAAAAACCATCGATTTAAGTGAAGACAAAGAGCCTGAAATTTTTAGAGCAATTAAACCAGGTGCTTTAGTTGAAAATGTTGGGTTTATCAATGGAACCAATGAA
Organism: Sphingobacteriia bacterium; assembly: GCA_037129425.1. GTDB lineage: Bacteria > Bacteroidota > Bacteroidia > Chitinophagales > Chitinophagaceae > Sediminibacterium. The sequence continues at coordinate 59,342 of JBAXUV010000018.1, read as the reverse complement.
ATTGATTTTAGTTTTAAAGGCATTACAGAAAATACAAGAGTAAGTTATCCTTTGCATTTTATTTCCAATGCTTTAGAACCAAGTATAGGTGGTCTTCCAAAAAATTTATTCTTCTTAACCTGCGATGCTTATGGAGTTTTGCCTCCAATCAGCAAGTTGAGTCCAGGCCAAGCGATGTACCAATTCATCAGTGGTTATACTGCCAGAGTAGCTGGAACTGAAGCTGGGGTAACTGAGCCTAAATCTACTTTTAGTGCATGTTTCGGCGCACCTTTTCTTCCTTTACACCCAGGCAAGTACGCTGCAATGTTAGGAGAAAAAATGAAAGCACATAATGTGAATGTTTGGATGATCAATACAGGTTGGAGTGGAGGAAGTTATGGTACTGGTAATCGCATGAAATTGGGTTACACAAGGGCAATGATCTCAGCAGCCTTAAATGGCCAATTGGACAAGGTTGAAATGACTGAGCACCCTGTTTTTGGAATGTTGATGCCTACCAGTTGCCCGAATGTACCATCGGAAATTTTGAATCCACGCAGCACTTGGAAGGATTCAGTTGCCTATGATACCACAGCAAATAAATTAGCGAAAGAATTCATCAATAATTTTGAAAAATATGCTGCAGGAGTTACACCTGAAATATTAGCTGCATCACCAAAAGCTTAATACAAAGCTTACATTAAACAAGAGAACTAGACTATTTTTCGATTGCTTGCTATATGCCTCCAAGAAATTGGGGGCATTTTTTTATAAATCAGGAAGTTGATCAATGTTGATATTTGAAAAATTCAAACCAAATCGTTGAACCATAATTTTGAATTGATCCAATTTATAAGGGAGTATTTTGATTTGTTTGATTTTTACCATGCAAACTGAACCTTCATTAAAATTGGGGCTTCCTGGTAAATACACTACAGCAATATCATTCTCTTTGGAAAATTCTGTTAATACGCCTGCAACCCAATTGTCATCAAAAAAAACAAATACAGCTAATTGCTTAGTTCCTTCTGCTTGATAATTTAATTTTTCTCCTACAATCTCTTTGATGAAAAGATAGCCAGGGGTAAATCTTAATACATTTTCTTCTATCCATGTTTTCCATCTGCCCACTGAAGTCAATCGCATCAACAATCCACCAAAAAAACATAAGACAAGAAATCCCAGTATTGTTAGAATGGTTAATAAAGATCTGCCAATAAAATGTTCGATATCTAGGCTTTGAGATGCTTTGCGAATGATCGATTGAATAGGCATAAAAACCTTTTCTATCAAATAAGCAAAGACCAATACTGGCAATATAAAAAAGAGCCCTTTAATTATAGTGCCCTGAATGTATAGCAGTAATTTCTTCATTGAAAATTATTTTGATAAAAAATTTCCTGCGATGCGCATTCCTTTTTCATCATCTACTACTTTCTTCATTAACTTCTTGAGACCTTCAGGTAATTGATCCATTTCATCCTGATTCAATGCATGAATCAATTCATGAAATTCATCTTCATCATCATAATAGCCCAGGTATAAATCAAATTGTTGATTCGGATGCAAACGCAAAGAAATTTCCAAATCTTCTTCGTATTGATGCATCGATATGATGGCCCATTGATCATCATCTTCAAAATTGAATAAAATTTCAACTGGGTCCTTACTAATTACATATGACACTAGCTTTTCAATCAATTCTCCTGAATGATGCTGAATCAATTCCTCGTATTTCATGTAAACCTGTATTAAGAAAAAGATTAAAATAATCCAAACAACATGCCATCTACTTTAGTGATGATTTCTCCAAATTGTTCTTCGTTTTCGGCAAATTTATTTTTATCGCAATCGATGACCAGCAACTGGCCTTCTTTATATCCATCAATCCATTTATTGTAATATTCGTTGAGTTTTTTTAGATAATCCAAACGAATATTTTCTTCGTATTCTCTTCCTCTTTTTTGAATTTGTGCAACTAGCGTTGGCACCGATGCTTTTAAATAAATAAGCAAATCTGGAGGCTGTACCATTGTTTTCAAGGTTTGGAAGAATTGATAATAATTATCAAAATCTCTCTTACTCATCAAACCCATTTCATGTAAGTTAGGTGCAAAAATATTGGCATCTTCATAGATGGTACGGTCCTGAATAACCGTTTCAGTTCCATGTTGAATATCCAGTAATTGATTTAATCTACTGTTCAGAAAATAGATCTGCAAATTAAAACTCCAGCGAGGCATGTCTTCATAAAAATCCATTAAATATGGATTGGTATCTACATTTTCAAACTGTGGAATCCAGCGATAATGTTTACTCAACATTTCTGTTAAAGTGGTTTTACCTGCGCCAATATTGCCGGCTATCGCTACGTGTTTTGGTTTTTTGGGTTTTGCCATTTCTATTTTGCTGTTTTAAAGCTTTGCAACTTAAGGAATCTAATCTGATTTTGGTTTAAATATGCTTAATTATTCAAACCAATTGCTTCTCTTACTATTTTAAGTGTTTCCGAAGCTCTTTCTCTTGCTTTCTCGGCGCCTTGTTTCATCAATTTTTGCAATAAAACTTCGTCGTTTTGAATGGCGGCCGCTTTTTCTCTGATGGGGTGGATGAACTGGGCCATATCTTCTGCCAGTTGCTTTTTCATATCGCCATACCTTATGATGCAATTGCCTTGACTGCTTGCATTGAAGTCATCTTCAAATTTCTGATAGGTATCCTTGCTACTTACCTGATTCATAAGGGTAAATAGATTTTGTATATAATCTGGTTTGATGGAATTGGGTTCTGCTGGTCCCTGATCTGTTTTGGCTTTCATGATTTTTTTGCGAATATGATCATCACTATCTGCCAAATAAATGGTTGCCATCTGGTTTTCGCTTTTGCTCATTTTGCCAATTCCATCCAGGCTTAAAATTTTGATCAATTCATCTCCATAATTAAAAGCATAAGGGAGAGGAAGTACTTCGCCATATCGATGATTAAATCGGTCTGCAAAATTTCTGGCCATTTCCAAATGTTGTTCCTGGTCTTTTCCTACAGGTACTTTCACTGCTCTTTGAATAAGCACATCTGCTGCCATCAATACAGGATAAGTTAATAATCCAGCATTTACATTTTCCGGTTGAAGCCGAACCTTATCTTTAAAAGTGGCTGTTTTTTCAAGCTCACCTTTATAAGCCAACATGTTTAAATAAAGGTATAATTCCGCAATTTCTGGAACATCGCTTTGAACATAGAGCGCCACTTTTTCTGGATCTAATCCGCAAGCAATATTTTCTGCTATGACTCTGTTTACACTGATTTGCAGTTCCCTGGTATCGGGGTGTGTGGTTAAACTATGCCAGTTGGCAACAAAAAAATAGCAATTAAATTGATCTTGCATGCGAACATAATTACGCATGGCTCCAAAATAATTTCCCAGGTGTAAATACCCTGTTGGGCGAATTCCGCTAACAACAACCTCTTTAAGCATAGTCAACGAAGATAGTAATCCTAGACAGTATGTGGCTCATGGTTGTTGTTTTTTTTATAGTTAGATTTGTAGTCAATTCAAATTGTAAAAATTTAGACTATAAGCATTAATAGCCATATACTCGCTTCCCCTATTGAATACCTAAAAGGGGTTGGCCCTTTGAGGGCAGATATGCTCAAGAAGGAGTTGGAAATTTTTACTTTTAATGATTTATTGCACCATTTTCCCTTAAGACATATTGATAAAACCAAGATCAATGCAATTGCAGATATCAATGCATTTACAGATTATATGCAAGTTGTGGGGAGATTGGTGCATTATGAAGTAATAGGTGCAGGAAGAGGAAAGCGGTTAATTGCACAGATTAAAGATGCAAGCGGACAATTGGAGCTTACATGGTTTCAAGGAATCAGTTGGGTTGAAAAAAATTTGCATATTGGGTCCGATTATCTGGTTTTCGGAAAAACAGGATTCTTCAATAGTAAGGCACAAATGGTTCATCCGGAAATGGAAGTATTTATTCCTGCAAAAGTTGGCGCCAAAGCATTTTTAGAACCGGTTTATCCTTCCACTGAAAAATTAAAAGCGCGTGGGTTGAATGGACGTCAATTAGCGAAATTGACCCAAACACTTTTCGGAATACTTCAACCAAAAGATATTGAAGAGAATTTACCTGCCTATTTGTTGCAGGAATTAAAATTACTTTCTAGATATGAAGCTTTTGCAATGATTCATTTTCCAACCAATGAATTATTGTATGGAAAGGCATTGGAGCGGTTGAAATGGGAAGAATTATTTATTGCACAAGTAAGATTGCAACTGGTCAGGCTTCAAAGAAATAATACGAGTAAGGGAGTGGTATTTGAAAAAGTAGGTACTTATTTCAATGATTTTTATAATCATTATTTACCCTTTACTTTAACAGGCGCACAAAAAAGAGTGTTGAAAGAAATCAGAACAGATACCGGACGCGGAAGGCAGATGAATCGGCTATTACAAGGCGATGTTGGTAGCGGAAAAACCATGGTGGCGTTATTGAGTATGTTGTTAGCGGCCGATAATGGATACCAGAGTTGCTTAATGGCTCCAACCGAAATTTTAGCACAACAGCATTATGCAGGTTTAAAAGAATTACTCAAAGAAATGCCGGTAGAATTAGCATTATTAACCGGAAGTACAAAAATTGCAGAGAGAAGAAGAATATTAAAGGGTTTGATAGAAGACAGTATTCATTTTGTTGTAGGAACCCATGCTATTATAGAAGATGTAGTTCAATTCAAAAATCTTGGCCTAGTAATTGTAGATGAACAACATCGATTTGGAGTAGCACAAAGAGCCAAATTGTGGGAAAAAGCAGTAATTCCTCCCCATGTTTTAGTAATGACCGCTACTCCCATACCAAGAACATTGGCCATGACTGCCTATGGCGATTTGGAATACAGTGTAATGGATGAATTGCCTCCGGGTAGAATTCCCATAACAACTGTTCAAAGAAATGAAATGGCAAGGGCAAATGTGATGGGTTTTGTAAAGGAAGAAATAACCAAGGGCAGACAGGCTTATTTCATCTATCCTTTAATTGAGGAAAGTGAAAAACTGAGTTATGAGGATCTGATGCAGGGATACGAACAGGTAAAAAGCTTTTTCCCAGAGCCAACCTATAAAATTGGGATGGTTCATGGAAGGCAACCAGCAGAACAAAAAGAAACCAATATGCGCCGTTTTGTAAGTGGAGAAAGTCAAATATTGGTCAGCACCACGGTTATTGAAGTAGGGGTAAATGTGCCAAATGCCTCCGTAATGGTCATTGAAAGTGCCGAAAAGTTTGGATTATCTCAATTACACCAGCTAAGAGGAAGGGTAGGAAGGGGTAGCGAAAAAAGTTTTTGCATTTTATTAACGGGTAGCAAAGCCAGCAAAGAGGCCAAAGAACGTATCAATATAATGTGCGCTACCAATGATGGCTTTAAAATTGCAGAAAAAGACTTAGAAATGAGGGGTCCGGGAGATATTGAAGGTACCAGACAGAGTGGGGCATTGAACTTTAAATTAGCCAGCATTGTTAACGATAAAGCATTATTGGAATTGGCTAAAACAAAGGCAGAGATATTGGTAGAAAAGGATTTATTTTTAGAAGACCCAAGGCACCAATCATTGCGTAATTTTATGCAATCGCAGAAAACGAAACATGGTTGGGGCAAAATAGCTTAATACTTAAATAAAAAGAAGTGCTAAAAAAAGTACATTTTATCATTTGGTTGTTAATCTTTGGAGCAGGATTGAATGCGCAGAGCTATCTCAATTTTGTAGAAAACAAAGGACAGTGGGATCAATCGATCCGATTTAAATCTGAAATGCCAGGTGGTGCCATTGTATTAAAAAATACCGGCTATAGAGTGTTACAATACAATCAAGATGATTATACTCAATTAGCAGAAACCTTACATTCAGCAAAAGGAATAGACAATCACGAACATCAAAATAAATTGAACGAATCTGGTAAACCCTTTCCAATAGGTGATGCTGGAACTGAAATGAAATTGCGATCGCATACTTATGAAGTAAAGTTTCTGAATGGCAATCCTAATCCAACTATCGTTCCCGATAAAGTTCAATCGAGTTATAATAATTATATTCTGGGAAATGATCCAAGTAAATGGACAAGCAATTGTAAAATTTATCAGGCAGTAACCTATAAAAATGTGTATCCAAATATTGATATTCGTTTTTATACTTCTAATGCCTCTTTAAAATATGATGTAATTGTTCATCCTGGAGGAGACCCTTCGAAAGTGATTTTATATTTTGATGGAGTAGATGGTTTGAAAATAAAAGACGAATCTTTACAAATTAATACATCTGTTGGAACTATTCAGGAGATGGCTCCTTATACTTATTCTTTAAGCAATAATCAAAGAACAGATGTTTCCTGTAATTATGAACTAAAAGGAAATTTTGTACAATTTAAATTGAATACTGCTTATGATAAAGCGGCAACATTGGTGATTGATCCAAGTATTATTTTCATCAGTTATACAGGCAGTGGTGCAGATAACTGGGGCTTTACTGCTACCTATGATGGAGCAGGAAATTTTTATGCAGGTGGTATTGTTTTTGGAGATGGGTTTCCTGTTTCAAATGGAGCCTTTCAAAGTAATTTTAAGCCTAGGGGATCATTAAAGATTGATATGGGAATTATTAAGTTCGATCCTACCGGAATTAATCGATTATACGGAACTTATATAGGTGGAAACGGAGACGATCAACCACATAGTTTGGTGGTGGATAGAAATGGGAATTTAGTAATTGCCGGAAGAACTTCTTCAACAGACTATCCAACAAAGGGACTGACTAAGTTATTTGGTACTGGTGGAGGTTTTGATATTGTAGTGACCAAATTAAATGTAAATGGTTCTGCTTTAGTTGGTTCCATGGTAATTGGTGGAAGTGCCAATGATGGTGTAAATATTGAACCGAATTATCCTCAAATCAATGGTAGTACTTCTACCAGAAGAAATTATGGAGATGATTCAAGAAGCGAAGTAATTATTGATAATAACAATAATATTTTATTGGCTTCTGTGACCCAGTCTACTAATTTTAAAACTACCGCCGGTGCATTTCAAATGACCCCAGGTGCTGGTGTTGCAGGTGGCCGATACCAGGATGGGGTTGTGATGAAATTTGATCCCAATTTAGATAATGTTATTTTCAGTTCTTTCCTGGGTGGAAATAATGATGATGCGGCATTTGTATTAAGCATTAATCCAAGCAATGGAGATATATATGTGGCAGGTGCAACTTTGAGCACAGATTTACAAGGGGATAAATCTGGGGCAATTTTTGCCACCAATCAGGGCGCAGCTGATGGCTTTATTATGAATATTAAAAGTGATGGATCAGCTATTAATAAAACAACTTATATTGGAACAACTGGTCAGGATGTGTTGTTTGGAATTCAATTTGATAAACTAGGATTTCCTTATATCACTGGGACTTCAACAGGTGTTTTTCCTGTAAAAAATTCCAATTTTAATACCAAGAATCCGGGTCAAACAACTGGCAAACAGTTTATTGCAAAACTCACCCCTGATTTATCTTCTTTTATTTTCTTCACCAATTTTGGAAGCCCTACTGCATTAATACCTAGTTTATCTATTACTGCATTTTTGGTGGATAGATGCCAAAATATGTATGTGTCAGGATGGGGAGGAAGTAGTATTGGTAATAATTATAGTACTGGCACTTTGGATGGTATGGTGGTTTCACCGGATGCGTATAAAAAAGTATCGGATGGAGCAGATTTTTATTTTTTCATTTTAAGTAAAAATGCAGATAGCCTAATTTATGCTACATTTTTTGGACAAGATGCAGGATTTGCAGACCATGTAGATGGAGGCACATCGCGCTTTGATCCGAATGGTACTATTTATCAGTCTATTTGTTCTTGCGGCTCAAGCAGGGGTAGTAATCCAAGAAATTCTATAGTTGGAACACCAGGATCGTGGTCCCCTGGTCGAGGAGTTAGTTCCTGTAATTTATTGGCAGTAAAATTGGCGTTCTATTCAGCAGGAGTTTCTGCTGGTGTTCAATCTTCTATCAATGGAAGATTAAGGGATTCTACAGGTTGTGTTCCATTAAAAGTAGATTTTATTGATACGGTGGCTGCGGCAAAAAAATATTATTGGGATTTTGGAGATGGGACCCCAGAAGTAATAACAACAACTGCAAAAGCTAGTTATGAATATAAATTAGTTGGAAATTATAGAGTACGATTAATTGCTGAAGATTTGAATTCATGCAATGAAAGAGATACATCTTACATGACTATAATCGTTAGAAGTGATGCTGTTACTAATTTAAATTTTACTTATGCAGTAGTGCCACCATGTGCAAATCGAACATATCAGTTTACTAATTTGGCCGTAGCTCCTCCTGGAAAAACATTTGGAGCCAATTCTTTTCAATGGGATTTTGGGGATGGGTCACCAGTGGTGAATTCTAATGGATCTTCTGTAAATCATCAATTTCCTTCTGATGGTTCTTACATTGTTCGATTAACGTTAAAAGATCCATTGTTTTGTAATGAAGATGATTATATAGAACAAACCGTGAGGGTATCTAATTCATTTGTTCCCAATTTTACTGCTGACACTGCATGTATAGGAACTCCTACTAAATTTACTTATACTGGAACAGGAGGAGCTACTTTTCTGTGGAGTTTTGGTGATGGCAAAACAAGTACCTCAGCAAATCCTACTAATATATATCCATCCGCAATACCATACACGGTTACACTTAATGTAACTGATAATAACACTTGCGACGTTATTAAAACAAAATCTATTACAAAACAAATTTTAGTGAGTCCGAACCCAACTTCAAGATTTGATTATACACCTAGAACAGCCGGTTCAAATTTGATTTATTCATTTACGAATTTATCTACAGGTGGTGCTTCTTATTATTGGGATTTTGCCGATAGTAAAGTAATTAGTACCAATAGGATTGATACTACTATTAAATATTCTTTCAGTGCTTCAGGTACTTATAATGTTTGTTTATCCACCACCAATACAGTTGGTTGCACCGTTCAATATTGTGAACCGATTGTAGCAGAAGTAAATCCTTTATTTGATGTGCCCAATGCATTTTCACCCAATGGAGATGGACTAAATGAAAGAATCTATGTTCGCGGTTTTGGTATTGCAAAAATGACCTGGAGAATATACAATCGATGGGGTGTAGTGGTTTATGTAGGAACAAATATCAATGAGGGTTGGGATGGAAAATACAATGGAAAAATTCAACCACAGGAAGTATATAATTATACATTGGAAGTTGAATTTTCTGATAAGGTCAAAGCATTTAAAAAAGGAGATATTACATTGTTAAGGTAAAAGCATAGTAAAAGAAGAATGAAGTTTGTTAAAATAATAGTACTTGTTTTTTTATTCTCTATTTCATTGGCGCAAGTAAATGGACAAGGGCTCAATTTTTCTCAGTATTTCAATAATCCGCTATTTGTAAATCCTGCAAATACTGGATTTAATCCCGACATGGATTATAGAATCGGAGGCAATTATCGAAACCAATGGGCATCTACATCAAGTCCATATAAAACAATGGGTATTTGGGCTGATTCTAAATTATTCGCCAATCGATTTGAGAATGGTTGGATGGGAATTGGCGCAGGTGTAATGAAAGATGTTGCCGGATCAGGAAGTCTATCTTCTACTAGTGCTAATGTATCTTTGGCCTATCACCAGATGCTGGGGTACAAAAGTTTGTTAAGTGCAGGATTTTCAGCTGGCATTGTTTCTAAAAGAATTGATTTTTCAAAATTGACTTTCGACAACCAATGGAATGGACAGTTTTTTGAATCGACCATTCCAAGCAACGAACCATTTGCTTTTAGTCAGGCAGCTTATTTTGATCTTTCTATGGGAGTGAATTATGCTTTGTTTGCTTCTGAAAATGCGTATTTCAATGCAGGTATTTCTATCGATCATATCAACCGACCAAAAGAAAGTTTTTTTGAATCTTCAGTTACAGATAGTAAAATTGATATGCGTTATACTTTTTTTGCCAATGCCAGTATTAAAGTGCAAGATATTTGGATAATCAACCCGAATATTTATTATAGTAGTATGGGATCCTCCAATGAAATTGTGTTAGGCATGAATGCCAATAGAGATTTAACGGGAGATGGAGCCAAGCAATTAATTCTTGGACTATACTATCGTAAGAATGATGCCATTATTCCTGTGGTGGGTTATCAGATCAATGATATAAAAATTACCGTTAATTATGATGCATCTACCTCATCGGTTAACTCAGGAAATTCGGTAAGAGGTGCCTATGAGGTTTCAATCGTTAAACACGGACTATTTCCTTCTTCAGCAGGCAAATCTGTGAAATGCCCGACCGTAAGGTTCTAAGTTATTGATTAAAGGTTATTGGGTTATTCTTAACTCATAATTCTTCATTCTTAATTCATATTTCTTAATTCCCTATTGTATATTGTGTGTTCATATTAAGCACATGAAATACTTACCTCTCGATCCTGCAATTTTCATCAATAACAGAAAAAGATTTGTCAAAAAAATGTTGCCCAACAGCATTGCTGTTTTTGTAAGCAATGATGAGTGGCCAGGCAATGGCGATGCTTTGCATTCTTTCAAACAAAATAGTGATTTGTATTGGCTCACTGGTATTGAACAAGAAGATACCATGTTGGTGCTGTTTCCGGATTGCCCTGATCCTAAGTACAAAGAAGTATTGGTTTTGGTAAGGCCCAATGCACTAAAAGAAAAATGGGATGGTAAAAGATTAAGAGCTGCAGAAGCAACAGCTATATCAGGAATAGCTACCATTGTTTGGTTAGATAGTTTAGAAGCAATGTTACAAGGATGGATTCATTTAGCAGATACCATTTATTTAGATACAAATGAAAATGATCGGAAAGCCTCACATGTACGAACACGTGAGTACCGTTTTGTAGATGAAATGAAATTGAGCTATCCATTACATCAGTTTCAACGTGCTGCTAAAATCATGAAAGAACTTCGTGCTATTAAAAGCAAGGAAGAGATTGTAGTGGTTCAAAAAGCCATTGACATTACTGAAAATACCTTTAGAAGATTGTTGAAATTCATTCAGCCAGGTGTATATGAATATGAAATTGAAGCAGAAATATTCCATAGTTTTTTAAGTCAGCGTGCAACTGGTCCGGCTTATGGAAGTATTATAGCCAGTGGTGATAATGCAAGGACCTTGCATTATGTATCCAATAATGCAGAATGTAAATCGGGTGATTTAATTCTAATGGACTTTGGCGCAGAATATGGTGGATACAATGCCGACTTAACAAGAACCATTCCTGTAAACGGAAAATTCACCCCACGTCAAAAAATAGTGTACAATGCATGTTTGCATTTGCATAACTATGCAAAATCAATTTTAAAACCCGGTATTAGTATTGTTGATTACACAGATAAAGTAGGAGAAGAAGCAACCAAACAATTTATAAAAATCGGTTTATTGAATAAAGCCGATATTAAAAATGAAGATCCAGAAAATCGTGCTTATCGAAAATATTTGTACCACGGAATTTCTCATCATTTAGGAATTGATGTACATGATCTAGGTACCAGAACTGCGCCTGTTCAAGCAGGCATGTTGTTTACCATTGAACCGGGTATTTATATTGAAGAAGAAAAAATGGGTATTCGCATTGAAAATAATTTTTGGATTACCAAGTCTGGTAGTATCGATCTAATGAAAAATATTCCAATCACTGTTGAAGAGATTGAAACATTGATGAAAAAGAAATAAATATGAAGCAACAGATTCCTAATTTATTTACACTAAGCAATTTATTTCTGGGATGTATTGCTATCATTTACATTTTGCAACCTGGTTTAACCCTTACGGTAACCAGTGAAGGAGATAATCTGGTATCCATTCCCGAAAAAATGATGTGGGCAGGTTGGTTCATTATTGGTGCTGCAATTGTTGATTTTTTTGATGGTTTTGTTGCTCGATTATTAAAAGTGCCATCGGAAATGGGAAAACAATTAGATTCTTTAGCCGATGTGGTCAGTTTTGGCGTTGCTCCAGGTTTAATAGCTTTTCAATTCTTAAGATTAAGTTTTTCTCAAGACCCGGGAGGACTGGATATTGCTTTTGTTTACTTATTGCCTGCGCTACTCATTCCATGCGCAGGTGCATTTCGTTTAGCTCGATTTAATATAGATACCACCCAGCAGTATGGATTTAAAGGAGTGCCCATACCTGCTATCGGTATGTTGTTTGCGTCTTTCCCTATATTGTACTGGTACAATGCTACGGAGTGGATCAATCAACTCATATTGAATAAATGGGTTTGGTATGGATTGATTGGATTGAGTAGTTATTTAATGATTTCTACATTGCCCATGCTGGCCTTGAAATTCAAGGGCTTTACGCTCAAAAAAGGACTTCCTTTTATACTAATAGTATTGGTTGCAGGCTTATCGGCCTTCCTTTTTGGTTGGTTAGCAGTTTCCATTGGATTTTTTGCCTATGTAATTCTATCTTTGCTCTTCAAACAAGTTGAATCATGATATATACAGTTCAGGTTACCGTAATGCCTTTAAAAGATTTATTAGATCCGCAAGGAAAAGCCGTTTTAGGGGGATTGCAAAATTTGGGTCTTGATTCTATTCAAGATGTACGTGTTGGAAAGCATATTACGCTTTCTATCGAAGCAGGATCTGCAGATGAGGCCAAAACCATTGCTGAAAATGCCAGTAAGCAATTATTGGCCAATCAGGTAATGGAGTTTTTTGAGATTGAATTAATTTAATCAATTGCTATACTTAGTTCCTACTCCACTTGGAAATTTAAAAGACATCACTTTACGTGCTTTAGAGATATTGCAACAGGTGGATTTGATTTTATGTGAGGATACCAGAACTTCCTCCAAATTATTGAATCATTATAAAATTGAAAAGCCACTTACTCCATATCACCAGCACAATGAACATAAAGTAGTGGCGCATCTGTCTGATCAATTATTGGCAGGCAAAACAATGGCTTTGATCACCGATGCTGGCACTCCTGGAATATCTGATCCTGCTTTTTTATTGGTGAGAGAATGTATCCAAAAAAATATTAAAGTAGAATGTTTGCCTGGAGCAGTAGCATTTGTTCCTGCTCTGGTCAATAGTGGCATTCCTACCAATCGATTTGTGTTTGAAGGTTTCTTGCCTTTGAAAAAAGGAAGACAAACTTTATTGAAAAAATTAGTAGAAGAAGAACGCACCATGATTTTTTATGAAAGTCCGATGCGCCTTGTAAAAACCTTGGAAGAGCTGGCTTCTTATTTTGGCGCAGATAGAAATTGTTCGGTTAGCAGAGAGCTTACAAAAATCTTTGAAGAAAATAAAAGAGGCAGCTTACAGGAAGTAGCTGATTATTTTAAAACCAAAACAGTTAAAGGAGAAATTGTTTTGGTGGTTCAGGGAAAGCAATAAGGAATTATCATTTTTAATAAATATAGGCCATGTCTAAAATTAAACTACTCGTATTTTTTCTGATCACCACTTTAAGTGTTCTTGCTCAACCAGAAAGATGGCAACAGAAAATCAAGTACAATATCAATGTAAAAATGGATGTTGTAACCAATCGTTTTTCCGGTACGGAGAAAATTGAATATTCAAATAATTCAACGGACACATTAACAAGAGTGTTCTTTCATTTGTATTGGAATGCTTTTCAGCCGAATAGCAGTATGGATATGCGTAGCAGAGAATTAGGAAAGATCAGAATCAGTGATCCAAATCCTAGAAGGCAATCCGATGGGTTGGATTGGGATCCTAGAGTAAAAGATAGAATCAGCAAATTGACTCCTAATGAAATCGGTTTTCAAAATGTACAATCTGTATTAATCAATGGAGTTGCTCAGCAACTTAAAGTGCATGAAACTATTTTAGAAGTGGTACTTGCAAAACCAATTTTGCCAAAGACAAAAGTGTTGATGGATGTTGCGTTTGAAGCCCAAGTTCCTTTGCAAGTTAGAAGAAGCGGAAGAGATAATAAAGAAGGAATAAGGTATAGCATGAGTCAATGGTATCCAAAAATGGTTGAATACGATTACCAGGGTTGGAATGCAAACCCATACATCGCAAGAGAGTTTTACGGAGTATGGGGAGACTATGATGTTTCTATTACAATCGATAAAAATTATTTGGTTACTGCAGGTGGAGATTTATTAAATGCCAATGAAGTAGGCTTTGGGTATGAAGCTCCTGGAACAAAATTAAGTAACACCACTGCAGCTACAAAAACTTGGAAATGGCAAACCTACAATGTGCATGATTTTATGTGGGCCGCTGATCCCACTTATAAATTGATTACTCGTACAGTAACCAATGGACCTTTAATTCGAGTAGTTTATAAAGCGGTAGACTCTTTGGAAAACAGATGGCAGAAATTAGCCGACACAGTTGCACTGGCTTATCCTATAATGGCCAAAACTTTTGGTGCCTATCCTTATAAAACGTACACATTTGTTCAAGGTGGAGATGGTGGTATGGAATATCCAATGGCAACATTGATCAATTCTGCAAGTGTTGGAACCGCCATTCATGAATGGATGCACAGCTGGTATCAAATGATGATGGGAAGCAATGAATCTTTGTATGCATGGATGGATGAAGGGTTTACTGATTATGCTACTAATCGAGTTCAGTCTACCTTGAGAGGACGAACAGGTTTCTTTTATGATGGTTCTTATAGATCCTATTTTAATTTAGCTAAGAGTGGCTTGGAAGAACCAGCAAGTACACATGCCGATCATTTTAACACCAATTTTGCTTCTAGCAATGCAGCTTATAGCAAGGGTGCAGTTTTCATGGAACAATTGGGATATATCGTAGGAGATACGGTGAGAGATAAAATATTATTAGCTTACTATAACACTTGGAGATTCAAACATCCCAATCCAAATGATTTTATCAGGGTTGCAGAAAAAATAAGTGGAATGGAATTAGACTGGTATAAAGAATATTGGATTTATAGTACCAAAACCATCGACTATGCAGTGGGTGATATTGCTGTTGTGAACGACAAAACATCCATCACTGTTAAAAGAGTAGGAAAAATGCCCATGCCAATTGATGTGCTGATTACTTTTAAAGATGGAACACAGGAATTGCATGTAATTCCATTGGATTTAATGTACGGGCAAAAACCAGCGGAGAATGCTATTCCAAGAACTGTTCATGGAGAGTGGAGATGGACTCATCCTGATTATAGTTTTACGAGTAATCGCTCTATTAAAGACATTAAGCAAATTGAGATTGATCCAAGCATGCGTTTAGCTGATATCAATCGTACAAATAATAAATTGGTAATTCCGGATTAAAAAATGGGGATGCTATTTATTTAGCAACGTGAATGATAAATTTTTCTTCGAAATAAGGTTCAGGAAATATTTTAAAGATGGGCATCATTTTGGGTCTGGCTCCACTTTCAAATATTTCCTGGGCTAAATCTCCGCCCTTTAAACAGATCAAACCGTTTCTAATAAAATCCGGTCCAGTTGCAGCACCTGGTTGTTTTTTCAGTAAGGGCATGCTCCATTGTAATAAATCTTTTAATGGGGCCACTGCACGGGAGATAGCAAAATCAAATTTTCTGTTTTTAATATCTTCTGCTCTAGTATGTTGTGTGGTAACATTCTTAATTCCTGCTGCTTCGCAAACTGCTTCTACTACTTTTAATTTCTTTGCGATACTATCTACCAGATGGAATTTAACTTCAGGAAAGAAAATGGCCAATGGGATACCAGGAAATCCACCACCACAGCCAATATCGATAATAGTAGAGCCTGGAGTAAATTCAACAATTGCAGCAATACTTAATGAATGTAACACATGGTGTAAATAAATACTGTCTATATCTTTTCTGGAGACTACATTAATTTTTGCGTTCCATTCTTTATATAATTCATCTAATAATCCAAATTGGTGAATTTGACTTTGGCTAAAGTCATCGAAGTAATGGGTAATTAATTCCAATTTTTCCGGGGTGCTTTCCATATGGCTGGTGCTGTAAAGATGAAGTAAAAAAACATCCAAATATCCAATAATAAAAACCATGGAAATAAATCAAATTCATTCAATTTTTTCATGGTTTTAAAATAAACAAATGATTGTATTAAAAACCGAATTCCAAAAACCGCCAGTGTTAATTCCCAATTAAAAAATACCGCACTTGCAATTAAAAAAGGGTATAACCAAAACAAAGTCAAAGAATACAGGCCAAGCAAAAATTTATGTTTGGGACGATAGTATTTACTGGTAGTATAATGCCTGTATTTTTGAGAAAGCCACTCATTCCAAGTATTTTTAGAATCGCTTAAAGTAAATGTATCTGGATCGATTGAAATGGCTGTATTGGTTGAGGTAGCAACTTGGTTGATAAATAAATCATCATCGCCACTTGGTATCTGATTGATCGATGAAAATCCTTTATTTCTTAAGAATACATTTTTTTTATAACTCAAATTTCTACCCACTCCCATATAAGGCGTTCCTGCAATGGCATACGATAAATATTGAATAGCAGTATGGAAGGTTTCAAAACGAATCAATTTATTTAAAAGACCAGGCTGTTTATGATAGGCTCCATATCCTAACACAATTTCAATTTCATCGGTATAAGTATCCTGCATTTTTTGAATCCAATATTCAGATGCCGGAACACAATCTGCATCTGTTAACAATACAATTTCATACTTAGCACTTTTAATACCCATGGAAAGTGGAAATTTTTTCCCAGTGATCATAATGGCTTCCTGGGTTAATTCCACCATATTTAAATTTTTGAAAGAGCGCTTGAACTCATCAATAACGTATTTGCTTTCATCAGAAGAATTGTCATTTACCAATACTACTTCATGGGTAGTTTTATAATTCTGCACCAGTACTCCGGGGAGATTTTTTACCAAATTATGGGCTTCATCCCTTGCACAGATCACCACAGAAACAGGATGTTCTACCGTGTTTTCTTTGGCTACCTGTTTAAAATTAGCCAATCGAAGAAAAAAGTAGCCATAATAGAAAAGTTGGATAAGGATGATTGCACAGAATAGTCCAAAACAAATGGTCCAGACAATAGAGGGTATGATCATGCCGCAAAAATAAGGATTTTGAAGTAAGGAAGGAAGCTTGTGTATGATACAATAACTACCCTTATTTTTGCCAAATGGCTGCACTTCAATTTTCGCTCCAAAAAACAAGTACCGATTCCTCTGCAAGAGCTGGGACAATTGTTACCGACCATGGTATGATTGAAACGCCCATTTTTATGCCAGTGGGTACTGTTGGGTCTGTTAAAGCGGTTACTCAACAGCAATTGAAATTGGATATTCAGGCACAAATCATTTTGGGAAATACCTATCATTTGTATTTGAGGCCAGGGACAGAAGTGTTAGAAGCAGCAGGTGGATTGCATCGCTTCATGGGTTGGGATAGACCTATCTTAACAGACAGTGGTGGTTACCAGGTTTTTTCTTTGGCAGAAAATAGAAAAATAAAAGAAGAAGGAGTTGTTTTTCAATCGCATATTGATGGGAGCAAGCATTTGTTTTCACCTGAATCGGTGATGGATATTCAAAGAAGTATTGGTGCAGATATCATCATGGCTTTTGATGAATGTCCACCTTATCCTAGTGATTATCAGTATGCAAAAAAAAGCATGCACCTAACGCATCGTTGGTTAGATAGATGTTTTGCCCGTTTAGCGGAAACGCCTGATAAATATGGATATACGCAGAATTTGTTTCCCATTGTACAGGGAAGTACTTTCAAAGATTTGCGAACAGCATCCTGCGATTTTATTGCTTCAAAAAATGCTGTAGGAAATGCAATAGGAGGATTGAGTGTGGGAGAGCCGCCTGAAATGATGTATGAGTTTACAGCACTATGTGCCCAACATTTACCAGCCAATAAACCACGTTATTTGATGGGTGTTGGAACGCCCTGGGATTTATTGGAATGCATCGATTTAGGAATAGATATGTTTGATTGTGTGATGCCAACTAGAAATGGAAGAAATGGTATGTTGTTTACTACTCAAGGGGTGATCAATATTCGCAATAAAAAATGGGCAACCGATTTTTCATGCATTGATCCCGGTTTGCCCTCAGAAATGAGTCAGTATTATAGTAAAGCCTATATGCGGCATCTTTTTGTTGCTGGAGAAATACTCGGTTTGCAGTTAGCGAGTATTCAAAACCTTTCTTTCTATTTATGGTTGGTTAAAGAAGCAAGGAACAATATTTTATCTGGTGATTTCGTTAATTGGAAGCGACAGATGATTGAAATTGTCAAGCGCCGTTTATAAAATCCATCCTTTATTAAATCAGCATAATCCGTGGGGATAACTCTCGGGGGTACCTATATTTATGCACTTTTGCAATATTTGTTAAATAGTTTAACGACTTGTGGGTATTTTAGCAATGCTTACTAATCCGTTATCTATTGAAGTCCTAAAATTATACATCCATTTCCATGGATGTATTTTTTTTACGCATCTTTGTACCAGCCATGAAAAAACTGGATTGGTATATACTCCGCAAATTCCTTACTACTTTCTTCTTCGCAATATTTTTATTTGCGGTGATTGCCATAGTAGTTGATGTAAGTGAAAAAACCGATGACTTTGTAAAATCTCAATTGGGGGTACAAAAAATTATTACTCAATATTATTTTGGATTCATCCCTCATATTATTGCCTTGCTTTTTCCTTTATTCGTTTTTATAGCAGTAATATTCTTCACTTCAAAAATGGCGGGTAATAGCGAAATTGTTGCCATACTAGCTAGTGGAACCAGTTACTCAAGATGGTTAAGGCCTTATTGGATCGGGGGAATTATTTTATCAGCGATGTTGTGGTTTGCCAATCAATATGTTGTTCCAAAAGCCAATCAAATCAGGGGAAGTTTCGAAGCCAGATATATTGATGCCAATTCTAGTTATACGGCATTACTTGGAAAAGCATCTAACATCTATTTAAGAATAGATTCATTTACTTATGCTGGTATATATTCTTATGATACTGCTACAAAAAGAGGAGGTCCACTTTTTTTGTATACCATCAGAGACAATAAAGTAACAGCTAATTTGAGAGCCGATTATGTTAGTTGGGACACTGCCTCTAAAAAATGGAAAGTAGAATCAATTCTTTCGAGGAATTTATATCCAATGAAAGAGCAAATTGAACAAGAAGTAGTTCGCTTAATGACTTATACATTTAAGCCGGTGGATTTAAGCAGAGATAAATATACCAAAGACAAATTAACTTCCCCCGAGCTCGATCGATTCATACAATTAGAAGAATTAAGAGGTTCAGAAGGACTGAATGGGTTGAAAGTAGAGCGTTATCGTAGAGATGCAACCTGTGTTACTGTATTATTGCTTACTTTAATTGGGGCGATTGTTGCCGGAAGAAAGGTAAGGGGAGGAAGTGGGGTGCATCTGGCATTGGGCTTTGTTATGGCGGCATTATTCATCATTACAGACCGTTTTTCTACTATTTTTTCCACCAAGGGTAATTTACCCCCTATGATAGCTGCCTGGATACCCAATATGATATTTGTTTTCGTAATTATTTACTTATACAGGAAAGCTCCAAAATAAATATTTATTAAATACTCAACTTGGTTGGCATCAATTTTGTTATAGAACCAAGTTCAATTACCTTTGAACATTAATACCATAAAACATACGATAACGCCATGGGAATCATTAAAGACAAATTCAAAGCAAAAGCCGACGCATCCAGTATCGAAATAAAAGATATTATAAAGGAACATGGCAATAAAAAAATTGGGGAAGTAACCCTTGCTCAGGTTTATCAAGGTATGCGAGGTATTACAGGCTTGGTTACAGAAACCAGTTTGTTGGATGCACAGGAAGGAATTCGTTTTCGTGGTTATACAATACCTGAATTACAACAAAAATTACCAGCTGCTATCAAAGGAGGTGAACCATTGCCTGAGGGTTTATTTTATTTGATGTTAGTTGGCGATCTTCCTACAGAAGAAGATGCTAACCATATCACCAGTGTATGGCAAAGAAGAAGCCATGTGCCCAATCATGTATTTGCAACCATCGATGCACTTCCGTTGAATACCCATCCCATGACCATGTTTGTTGTTGGTGTAATGGCTTTACAAACTGAAAGTAATTTTGCAAAAGCCTATTCTAAAGGAATTAATAAGAAAGATTATTGGGATCCTATTTATGACGATTCAATGGATTTGATTGCAAGGCTACCAAGAATTGCAGCATATATCTACAGAAGAAAATACAAGAATAACGAACATATTCAACCCAATGGATTATTGGATTGGGCTGGAAACTTTGCCCATATGATGGGTTATGAAGATGAGAGTTTTAAAGAATTGATGCGTTTGTATATGACCATTCATGCCGATCATGAAGGGGGAAATGTGTCTGCACATACAACCCATTTAGTAGGGTCTGCTTTGAGTGATCCATTTTTGAGTTATGCTGCTGGAATGAATGGATTGGCAGGACCATTACATGGACTGGCCAATCAAGAAGTGATTAAATGGATCTACGAAATGCAGGAGAAATTAGGAACAGATGATCCAACAAAAGAACAAATAGCGCAATATGTACAAGATACACTTACTGCTGGAAAAGTAGTACCAGGTTATGGTCATGCGGTATTGCGTAAAACCGATCCACGTTTTGAAGCACAAATGGAATTTGGTAAAAAACATATGGCCGATGATAAATTGGTGAATACTGTTTGGAAGATTTATGAAACCGTTCCACCAATTTTACAATCTTTAGGAAAAATCAAAAACCCATGGCCTAATGTAGATGCTCATAGTGGCGCTTTATTGGTTCACTATGGTTTTGTAGAATATGAATTCTATACTGTATTGTTTGCTGTGAGTAGAGCTCTAGGAGTTTTGGCTAGTTTATGCTGGGATCGTGCTTTAGCATTCCCATTAGAACGTCCAAAATCGGTTACAACTGCATCAGTAAAATTATGGATCGAAGGGAAGGATGAGATTTGGGAGTGATCACCGAATTGAAATTTTTTTAATGCCAAACAATCGCCAACTGAAAGATTGTTTGGTATTTTTGTTATTATGCTAATGCAACTTGGTTTTTGAAATTAAAAAGTATAAGATCATTTTGATTTGTATCAATCGCCTACCGAAAGATTGTTAGTGAATATTACTACTTATGCTAACTTAAATTGGTTCTGCGAAATCTTAAGATTGTTTGGCATTTTTGTTATTATGCTAATGCAACTTGGTTTTTGAAATTAAAAAGTATAAGATCATTTTGATTTGTATCAATCGCCAACTGAAAGATTGTTTGGGCATTTTTGTGTTTACGCTAATGCAACTTGGTTTTCCAATTATTAAATGCTTCGTAACTTAAGCTTATAATTTAGGCACAGTAATCAACTTACTCGTAGTATCCGCACATCCATTTCCTGTAACTATTAATTGAACTTTGTACTGTGTACTTGTAGCAGCTTTATTAAAAGTAGTTTCGATGAAACTATAAAATTCATTGTTTTTTACACCATTGCCAAAATCCCATTGATAACTATCAATGGTACTTGTAGGAATAGTAGATTTACTATTAAAAGACCACCTTTGAGTGGTCGCATTTTGTGATACTAAAGTTTCTTCGAAGACAGCTTTCGGTCTTGGGTTTTCTCCTTTTGAATTCACCATTTTATTGGTGGTATACAATAGCCTACCATTTAGTTTGATAGAAAGTATTACATCATAATCATTGGGGAATTTGTATTTGTAAGTGATTGGATTACCCGTTTTTACAGGGAGTCCATCAGAAAAATCCCATTCATATACTGCCCCTGTGGGAACATTTTCAGCTTCGGAACTAAATCGGATCGTTTCATTGGTACATGCATCAAAAGCTTCTGTTTTAAAAGAACCTTTTATATTATATAGACCTGGAATCAACACTTTAATAGTAGTGTCCGCTTTGCAGCCTGAATTAGTAGTTACAGTCAGCTTTACCGGGTAGGTAGTATCATTGATTTTTCTGGGGAATTCGTAACGCACTAATCCAAATGATGATATCAATTGATTGCCATCTCCCCATTCGTATAAATATTGCACAAAATCTCCTTGATTAACAGAAGAAGTGCTATTGAATGTTACATAATTCTGGTTGGAAGGAAAATCATATTTCACCGTAAAACTTGCTTCTGGTTTAGTTATTTGCCCTAAGGCTTTAGTAGGGAATAACACTTTAGCCAAAACGGTATTAGCATCAGCCATTACATATAGGGCAACTACAAAAGACCCTGCTGCCTGATAGGAATATGTAACTGTTTTTCCTTTAGATCTATTGCCATCACCAAATTCCCACTCGTAATATCCTCCATTAGGTAATGTAGTGCCATTGGTGGTAAATGTGAAAATTTCTTTAGAAGGAAAACAGGTAGAAGTTTGACTAAAAGTAATGACAATATTTCCATATGTTACTGTGGTAGTATCTTTTGAAATAGCAATGGTTGCACCCTTTGTGATAGATGCTGAATCGATTTTTACAATTTGATCTAATGCAATACCAACGTCATCTTTTTTACAAGATTGCATCATAATCAATGCACAAAATATACTGTATAGTAATATGCTCTTTTTCATAAGGGTGCTCATTAACGAGCGGGTACAGTAATATTAGCTACAGCGGTATCTTTACAACCTGTATTACTTGTTACAATAAATCGAATAGAATAATTGGTTGGAGTTGCTGCTTTTGTATATTCCTGTTCTACTATGGTATTAAAATTATCATTTACCACATTAAAAGGCATTTCCCATCTATAACCTGTTAAGAATCCATGAGCAATATTAGATTGACTGTAAAATGCCCATTTTTCTGTAGTGGAAGTTGAACTCACTACATTTTTTAACATCAGGGCTTTTGGTTTAATGTTTTGACCAAAAGCTCTAACAGCTTTATGAGTTTGATAAATGATTTTTCCTTTTAGAGTAATGGTCATTTTTACATCATAATCATTCTGATAGGTGAATGCTTTTCGAACTGGGTTGCCAGATACAAAACCAGTTGCATCTGCAAAATCCCATGTATATACTGCACCTGCTGGTACTCCAGTTGCATTAGGAGTAAAGATGAAATATTCATTGGTGCATCCATCAAATTGAACAGCGTCGAAACTTCCAGCGATACTGTAAGTAGCAGGAACGAATACATTCACCGTAGCAGTGTCTTTACAGCCCGAATTAGCGGTTACCACTAGTTTAACCGGATAGGTTTTATCCTGCGCCACTAAGGGGAAATTTTTTGGAATAAAACTATTGGAACTATTACTGGTAGTGCCATCTGCCCAATCCCATAAATGATCAACAATTACTCCAGTTGGTACAGAAGATCTACTTGTAAATGTCATATTATTTAACACATTCACATCAGCCAATGCACTAGAGAAAACTGCCGTAGGAGTTACTTGTTGACCAACCGCTTTTACTGCTAAAGACACTTTTTGAATCAATTGATCAGTATTCGATTTTACCTGTAGAATTACAGTGTATGTTGCTGGATTTCTGTAAATATTTCTAACTGTTTGCCCCACTAAGGATTGTCCATCACCAAATTCCCAAACATACTTAGTGGTTGCTGGTACGTTTTTGGCAACAGCGGTAAATGCAAAAACTTCGTTGCTTGGGTAACAAGCCAGGGTTTTGCTATAGGTAATGGTAACATCGCCATCTGTTACAGTAGCGGTATCTCTAAATGAAGATAAGGTTCCAGTTACATTCGTAAGCGAGTTCTCAATGGTAGGGGTTGCAGGTTTATCTGCCTCTTTTTTACATGCTGTAAAAATAAAACCTGTTAAAACGCCCAATAGTATGGTAAAACGTAGTGTTTTCATGAAATGTACTCGTTGTTGGTACATTGCTACAACGTAAAATGGGTCATTTTATTGCAATAAAACCACTGCAATTGTTGCTTTTGAAGCCTTGGTTTAGCAGTTTCAACGTATATTTTAAATTTGTTTAATTAGTATATTTAAAAATGGATACTTCCACTTTACTTAGCACTTTTCATAAGGTGTTTCAAAAAAATGCAACATTGATTGTTGCTTCCCCTGGTAGAATTAACCTAATTGGAGAGCATTTAGACTATAATGGTGGGCTGGTTTTACCTGCAGCAATTGATAAACATCTTTTGGTAAGTGTTGCAAAAAGAATTGATAAAAGCATCCATTTATTTTCAATTGATACAAATCAAAAGTATCAAATTGAAAGAAAGAATAATGATGATCAATTATCTACTTCAAATATGGGTTGGCCAGATTTTGTTATAGGAGTAGTTGATCAACTCTTAAAAGCAGGAAAAGGAGTTGGGGGATTTGATATGGCCATCACAGGAAATATACCTTTAGGAGCTGGTGTTTCTTCTTCTGCTGCTTTTGAATGTGCAGTTATTTTTGGACTGAATGAATTATTTCAGTTGAGTTTAAATAAAATAGACTTGGTTTTATTGGCTCAAAAAGCAGAGAATGAATTTGTAGGAGTCCAATGTGGAATAATGGACCAATTTGCAAGTGTGTTTGGTAAAAAGAATCAGGTAATAAAGTTAAACTGTACTTCATTGCAGTATGAATATGTTCCATTTAAAACATCAAATACAAAATTGGTATTATTCGATACACATGTAAAGCATTCCTTAGCATCTTCAGCCTATAATCAAAGAAGAAAAGAATGTGAAATTGGCTTATCGCTTATCAAAGCAAACAATCCATTGGTAGAATGTTTAGCGGATGCATCCATTCAGATGGTTAATGATTGTATTCCTGCAAAATTGGTTGAAGTAAAACAACGATGTACTTATGTAGTAGAAGAATCAGAGCGAATAAAAAAAGCTTGTATTGATCTTTCAAACAATAATTTAATATCGTTTGGTAAAAAAATGTATGCAACTCATGAAGGATTGAGAAAACAATATGAAGTAAGTTGCGAAGAGTTAGACTTTATTGTTGATGAATGTAAACGCTATCCTGAAGTGCTCGGAGCGAGAATGATGGGTGGGGGATTTGGAGGTTGCGTATTGGCATTAATTAATATAGATTCAATTGAGTCGATATCATTGCATATTGGACTTGCATACCATGAAAAATTTACTATTGAAATGGGAATGTTTGAAGTGTTGATAGAAGATGGAACTAAAATTATTTACCAGCATTAAAAAGAGAGAGCTATAAACTTAATGATATGAACCAATTGCAATTGCTTGATTATGCAGTGTTCTTTTTTTATTTCCTAATTGTTGCCGGATATGGCATTTGGATTTATCGTAAAAAGAATAAAAATACAATTTCTAAATCCCATGATTACTTTTTAGCTGAAGGGTCGCTTACATGGTGGGCCATTGGAGCATCTTTGATTGCTTCAAATATATCTGCTGAACAATTTATAGGAATGAGTGGCTCCGGATTTAAGATGGGCTTGGCCATTGCTTCTTACGAATGGATGTCTGCATTTTCATTATTAATTGTTGCTATATTTTTTATACCAGTTTATTTAAAGAATAAAATTTATACAATGCCGCAATTCTTAAACCAGCGGTATAACGGAACGGTGAGCATGATTATGGCCATATTTTGGTTGTTGTTGTATGTATTGGTAAATCTTACATCCATTTTATATTTAGGTGCTTTGGCCATTAGTAGTGTCTCAGGTATTGATTTGACAATTTGTATATATGGATTATCCATTTTCGCTATAGTTATTACACTGGGAGGTATGAAAGTAATTGGATTTACCGATGTGATTCAAGTATTTTTCCTGGTATTAGGAGGGTTGGTTACCACTTATTTAGCAGTAAATATGGTTGCCCATTTTTATGGTGGTGAAGGTGTATTTAGCGGACTGAAAATTATGGGAGAAAAAGCAAATGATCATTTTCATATGATTCTCAAATCAGATAATGAAAGTTTCGTAGATCTACCTGGAATAACTGTTTTGGTAGGTGGAATGTGGATTGCCAATTTAAACTATTGGGGATGCAATCAATACATCACGCAACGTGCTTTGGGAGCCGATTTAAAAACAGCAAGAAATGGATTGTTATTTGCAAGTTTCTTAAAGTTATTGATGCCAGTAATTGTGGTATTGCCTGGAATTGCAGCCTATGTATTATATAAAGATGGAAACTTTCAAACTGAGATGTTGCAGAACGGCGAATTAAATCCTGACAGAGCTTATCCGGTTTTATTAAATTTATTACCGGTAGGATTAAAAGGACTTTCATTTGCTGCACTCACAGCGGCTGTTGTTGCATCATTGGCTGGAAAAGCAAATAGCATTGCAACGATTTTTGCATTGGATATTTATAAAAAGAAAATAAATCCAAATGCTTCAGAACAGCAACAGGTAAACATTGGAAAGATTACAGTGGTTATTGCTATGTTGTTGGCGGTGATTATTGCCCCATTATTAGGAATAGATAAAAAGGGTGGATTTCAATACATACAAGAATATACAGGGTTTGTTTCACCGGGAATTTTTGCCATGTTTATCATGGGTTTCTTTTGGAAAAAAACCTCCTCCAATGCTGCATTGTTTGCTACAGTTGGTGGATTTGCATTGTCTATCTTATTTAAGTTCCTTCCTAATTTTATGAATCTTTCTTTTCTGGCTCAATTCGGTTTTGCGAAAGCAAATGCTGCAGGAATTTATGAAATACCTTTCTTAGATAGAATGGGTTTTGTTTTCCTAATTTGTATAATAAGTATGTATGTAATCAGTATGATTGATTACAAAAAAGGGAAGACATCCAAAGGGCTTGAAATTGATGCCAGTATGTTTAAATTACATCCAGGGTTTTTAGCTGGAACAATTATCATTGGTGGAATTATTACTGCGTTGTATACAATTTTTTGGTAATTTATTTTTTTTATTAAGTAGTATGTACATTTGTGTTTTAAATGGAACTTATGAGATCGAAGTATTTTTTGATTATTATGCTATTTGTAGCTTTTTTTTCTTGTAATGAGAATGCAAAAAAAGAACCAGTGGTTGAAAAAGCAAATACAATGGTTGATTCAACTGTCTCAAAAGTGGATGAAGCATTTAAAAACGTCGCTTTCGATTCTAAAAGAGATTTTATTTGTGGTATGCCAATTACAGCAGGGGTTTCTGATACTGCTCATTTCAATAACAAGGTATATGGATTCTGTTCAAAAGAATGCAAAGATGAATTCATGAAGAACCCAGCAACTTATGTTGCTGCTGCAGCCAAATAACTATTTAAAGCAATTTTTTTTATACATTCTGCTTTGTTGAAGAACAAACAAAATTTGTTTTGGGGATATTGGTATTGCTGATCGCTTTGAATCCTCCTTCAATTTCAGAAAAGTTAAAATAGCCTCTTGCTTGTAAAATAGAAGCGGCAATCATGCTCCTATAGCCTCCAGCGCAATGCAGGTAAAAATGTTTATCTGGATTGATGTCTTTTATCCATTCATTGATATAGGCAAGCGGTTTGTTTTCTGCGTTATCAATATGTTCGGCTTCGTACTCCGATTCTTTTCTAATATCAATAATGTCATTTTTAGTGGGATCATAATCTTGCTCAAATTGTTTTGCACTGATCCTATCAATCGTTTCAACTGCTTTACCAGAAAAAAGCCAAGTATCAAAACCTCCTTCCAGATGACCTAAAATATTGTCGAATCCTACTCTGCTCAATCGAGTAATGGATTCCTCCTCTTTATCTTTTTCAGTAACTAAAATAATGGGTTGATTTACATCTACAATTAATGCGCCTACCCAAGGAGCAAAATCTCCATTTAATCCAATATTAATCGATTGAGGAATAAATGCCTTGTAAAAAACAGTACTATCTCTGGTATCAAGAATCAAAGCATCTTCATGTTCTGCAAGTAATACTAATTCTTCAGCTGATAAAGGTTTCAAGCCATTATTCAATACAGATTCGAATGCTTCATAGCCTGATTTATTCATTGAAACATTCATCCCAAAATAGCCTGGAGGGGGAAGTAGCCCATCGGTCACCGCTTTAATGAAAGCCTCTTTATTTGGCTGATTGAGCGCATAATTCAATTTTTTCTGATTGCCAAGTGTGTCCACTGTTTCTTTCATCATATTCTTACCACAAGCACTGCCTGCGCCATGAGCGGGATAAACAATTACATTATCTCCTAATGGCATGATCTTATTCATTAAGCTTTCATATAATAAACCAGCTAATTCTTCTTTGGTCATATTGGCTGCTTTTTGAGCTAGATCTGGTCTTCCTACATCACCTAAAAACAAAGTGTCTCCACTAAATATGCAATAGTCTTTTCCATGTTCATCTTTCAATAAAAAAGTACTGCTTTCCATTGTATGACCAGGCGTATGCAAAACTTTGATAGCAATATTTCCAATTATAAATAGTTCATCGTCTTTTGCTGTAATGCATTTGAAAGCAGCTTTTGCTGTTGGGCCGTAAACAATTTCGGCACCCGTTTGATTACTAAGGTCTACATGTCCGCTTACAAAATCTGCATGAAAATGTGTTTCAAATATGTATTTGAGTTTTACATTGTCTTTTGCAAGCCTTTCTAAGTATGGTTTAATTTCTCTTAATGGGTCAATGATGGCAGCTTCACCATTGCTAGTAATATAATAAGCCCCTTGCGCGAGGCAGCCTGTATAGATCTGTTCGATTTTCATGTACACAATTTTTGGAGATACAAAGTTGTGTAATAAAAAGCGCTTATTTCCTGACGAAAATCATAAATAATTCTGATTCTTGCCGTTTTACAAATGAATTATAACAAGAATCAAATGTTTTAAAATCGAAATCAGATTCAAATAAATTGATATACTCATTTTTGCTACCACCAAACGGAGGGCCCCCATCAAAATCCCGATCAAATAGTAAGCCGACCAGTTTGCCATTTGGCACTAAAAGCGTTTTCATTTGATTTACATAATTCGGACGAAGGGAAGGAGAGAGTGCACAAAAAAATGTTTGTTCAATAATTAAATCGAACAATTGTTTGAGTTCAAAAAAATCACCAAGTAAAATTTCTATGGAAGGATTTCCTTCAAATTTTCGTTTCAAATTATCTACTAATGCTGGGGCAATATCTATGAGGGTGATATTAGTGAATCCTTTTTCTAATAAATAGGCAGCTTCGTAGGAATTGCCGCATCCTGGAATTAAGATGCGGCAATTTTTATTGGTTAATTGATCGATGTAATGTTTAATTGGAGGAGACACTTGGCCTAAATCCCATTGAGCAGTATTAGATTCATACCTCTCTGACCAATATTCAGCGTCTAAAGATTTGTTATTGTTCATTTTGTTTATCTTCCCATCCAACCTCCATCAACTGTAAGAATGGTTCCATTTACATAATCAGAT
Organism: Sphingobacteriia bacterium; assembly: GCA_037129425.1. Lineage (GTDB taxonomy): Bacteria > Bacteroidota > Bacteroidia > Chitinophagales > Chitinophagaceae > Sediminibacterium. The sequence continues at coordinate 29,906 of JBAXUV010000018.1, read as the reverse complement.
GCAGGTGAAGATAAGAAAACAAATGCGCCAGTTAAGTCTGCTGTTGTACCCCATCGATTAGCGGGTATTCTAGAAAGAATAGCTGCACTTCTATCCGGATCCGCTCTTAATTGCGTGGTATTATCTGTTTCAATATAGCCCGGTGCAACACCATTCACGGTTATACCATGCTGCGCCCATTCGTTTGCGAATGATTTCAATAAAGAAGCAACAGCGCCTTTACTAGCTGCATAACCTGGAACATTAATTCCTCCTTGAAAACTGAGTAATGAACAGGTGAATACAATTTTACCAGCTTTTTGTGCCAACATTAATTGGCCAATTTCGCGTGTAATAATGAATTGAGCATTTAAATTAATATTGATAATGGCATCCCAATACTCATCAGGATGTTCTGCAACTGGCTTCCGCATGATATGACCTGCATTATTGATGAGTATATCAATTCTAGGATGGTCTTTTTTTACTTTATTTAAAAAAGCATACAAAGAATCACGATTGGAAAAATCGGCTTCATATGCATAAAACTTTTTTCCAGCTGCATTCACTGCCTTTTCTACATCGCTACCGGAAGATGGTAAAGTATTACTAACACCAATGATATCTGCACCACTATTGGCTAATTCAACGGCAATAGCCATTCCAATACCTCTGCTACAACCAGTTACCAAGGCAATTTTATTATCTACTCTAAAATTTAACATGCGTTTGGATTTATAAAAGTGATTTGATATTTACAGGATCCATATCTGTGAAAGACATATTTTCTCCTGCCATTGCCCATATAAAAGAATAAGCAGCAGTAGCTACACCACTATGAATGCTCCATGCAGGCGAAACAATTCCTTCTTCATTGTTTAAAAATAAATGCCTGGTTTCATGAGGTTCTCCCATAAAATGAATGACTCTTTGTGTTTCCGGTAAATCAAAATAAAAATATGCTTCCATTCTTCTGTCATGTAAATGAGGTGGCATGGTATTCCAGATGCTACCTTGTTTAAAATTGGTAACTCCTAAAACCAATTGACAGCTTTTTAATCCATCTAAATGAATGTATTTGTTGATGGTTCTGTGATTGGCTGTTTCAGCTGAACCCATTTCAGCAGGTGTTGCAGCGGAAGCCTTCATTAATTGTACAGGATATTCAGCATGTGCAGGGCAAGAAAAGAAAATAAATTTTGCAGGGGTCTCGCCAGCATCAGTTCCTGAAAAAACAATTTCTTTTTTTCCTTTTCCAACATATAAACAATCCAGTTTTGCTAAATCATATTTTTCTCCATCAACCGTTACTGAGCCAGCCGATCCAATATTTACAATTCCCATTTCTCTTCTATCCAAGAAGTTTTCAGATTTCAAAGCATCGTAGGTATCCAACGTTAATGCTGTCATCGCTGGGGTTGCAGCTCCAATAATCATTCTGTCGTAATGGGTGTAGACGCAGTTGATAGCGTTTGGACTTACTAGTTTATCTAATAAAAAGCGTTCTCTGATTTGCTGTGTATTGTACTTTACAAAATCTTCTGGATGTGTTTGATGGATAATTTTCATGATGCTTTATTTAAGATTTGTGACAAATTTATTTTCATTGATAGAACCAGCGTTCAGAAAAGTATTGTTTTGTTGTTCATGTTTTGCCCTTAGATTATCGCTGTATTGAATCGTTATGTTTTTAGCATTCGAATTGTTAAATTGATTGCCTGCTATTAAAGAATATTGTACTCCCCACAAATGAATCAAAGCTTGATTAGTATTGCAATTTTGTATATTGTTCTTGGTAAACAACAATTTAGGTCCCATGGTACTTTCGTCATTTCCTGTTCTAAATAATCCAAGTATTTGGCCGTTATTATTGCTGAAAGTACAATTGTCAATCACCATTTTTTCTACATTATAATAACCTTTGTTCTCTTTTTCATCACTTAGGGTGAAAAGATTGCCACAATTACTAAATGAACTGTTTTTAATTGAAATAAGATCGGCATAGGCTGACCTAAAAGTGGTTAAGAAGCTCTTCCCCTTAAAATTATTGAATTGACAATTATTGATATTTATAGCAAAATGCATCACCGTTCCAGAACTGTCTGCTTCAATAAATTGATTGGTCATTAATTGATTGGCATCTATGTTGATATTTGTTAAATGTAATTGGGCATTTGCTCCGATAGTGAATAATGAATTTGTTTGATTAGAAGAGAATCGAATGGATTGTTGTTTAGAGCTGAAATAGGCAGTTTGAGTAATGGATATTGATCGGTTAAAAACATATTCATTTCCGGTCAAAATAATTTCTACTGATTTTCCTTTTGTACTTAAAGCTGCATACACTTCACTGGCATCCTTACAAGTGATGGGTAATTTAGCTTCCAAAGTTTGTATTCCTTCTGGCATTTTCCATTGAATACCCAATTGATTGGATTGTTTTGCCAACGCAATAAAATAGGAAGCATTCAAACATCCGATGCGATCAGATAAACCTGTTTGTAATCTTTTAGATGCTTCTTGTGCGATAGAATTTGGTAAAACAATTTTAGATTTACTTGCAGTATAAGTAGGAAAAGCATTATCGAATACCATAGAAACAGAGGGTGCTTTTTGTTCAAAACCATTCGGTATGGTTTTACTAATCTTACTATTGATGATATTGCCGCTAAAAAATATGCTATCTATTTTATCGTAATATTGAAATGCAACCTGTTGTTTATCCGAATAGAATAAGTTGTTTTGAATAAAAACATTTTTTGGTGCTACAGATCTTTCTGCATCACTTCCTTCGCAAACGCTGAATGGTGTACAATTAGAGAAAGTATTATTTACAATTACAGCATCTCTTACCGGTAAATAGCGATTGGCTGGAGAATTAAATACTCCATTCATTACTGCCAGTGGCGATCTAAAGCCTTCTCCAACACAATGAGAAAAATAATTATTTACGATCCAGTTACCTTCGTTGATTACTCTTACTCCTCCAGTACCTTCTTTTCCATTTCCTAAAAATAAATTAGATTCAATGGTATTGTTATTTCCATGACGAAGTACAACGGCACCCTGGCATTCCTTGAAAACATTATTTCTTACCAAATTGCCGCATGATTTTATGGATATGATTTCTGTTTCTCCATCGCAACGATCAAATAAATTATTTACAATATTGGTATTGGAATAAAAAGTACAATGTTCGGAAACTCCAACACGAATGATTTCTCCTGCATTACTACCGAGCGGTTTTCTGATTCCAAAATAATTACTGTCGATGCTATGGTTATTCAACCTGCTTCGATCATCTTCTAAAATGATTGCCATCAGCACACCTAAATTGGTTTTATCAATAAAATTACAATGGTCTATTCGATTGTTTTTTCCATACATCGCTACCCAATAACTATCTTTCATTCTATTAGGATTGTTGAAAGACTTGATTACGCAATTAGTAACTCTACAATTATTGGCAACCTGATTACCTGCTCTCAACTCCCAGGCATTTCCAGAAGGACAGAACCCTTCAGTAAAAACCAATCCATCTACAATGATCCAATTGCCGCCAATTCTTAAACTGCTATTCCCTTTAATAATTACATTGCCTCTAGTTGCAGCTTTGATCAGGATAGGTTTTTGTGCAGTACCATTGCAGGTAAATTGTAGATTGATATTATTCCAATCACCGTTTTGTAAAATGATGATATCCCCTGCAATTGCTTTTGAATTAGCCTCTTTTAATTCAGCTTCATTTTTTACACTATAAGTGGCGGCATTTAAATCTGTAAATAAAATCGTACTGAAAATTACAACTAAGCTTAATATTTTTTTCATGTTATCTTTTTATGGGTATTCTTAAAGATGATTCTCTTATAAATAGTTTTGGCTTAATAACAATTTCTCGATCCGACATATCTTCTTCACTGTGTAACATTTCTATAAATAATTTCGCAGTAGCTTTTCCAATTTCAAATGCATACATTTCTACACTAGATATAGAAGGCGTCACTAAACCGGTAATTGGCTCATTGTTAAAACCAACTAAGCCAATGTCTTTGGGCATTTGTAAACCCTTTTCTTTGATGGCTAACATAGCACCTATAGCCATTCGATCGCTGATGGTGAAAATCGCATCTGGCCTCTGTTTCATGGCAATCAACTCTTTGGTTGCTTCATAAGCATATTGTTGATTGAAATCGCAATGAATGGCTAAATGTTTGTCAAATTTTATATTATTAGCTTTTAATGTTTGTAAATATCCCTCCATTCTTTTGTTACTGATATTCAAATTTTCTGGGCCAGCTAGAATTGCAATTTTTTTATATCCCTGATCAATCAAATGTTGAGTTGCTTGAATGCCCCCATCAACATTGTCTAACCGTATTTTTGGGGCTTGCATATTATTGATAACTCTGTCGAATAATACCAGTGGAATTTTTTTATTCTGAATTTTTTTGATGTGTTCATACACTTTTGTTTCACTGGAAACTGAAACGATGAATCCATCCACTAAACTTTCTAATAATCGATTGGTGTTAACAATCTCTCTCCCGAAACTCTCATCACTTTGACAAACCATCACTGTGTAGCCAGCTTCTAAAGCAACTTCATCAATTCCTTTCACCATGGTGGCCAGCACATAATCCAAATTAGGAATGATTACACCTATACTATTGGTTTGTCTATTGAGTAAACTCAAAGCCAATTTGTTGGGTTGATAGTCCAATTGTTCAGCCAATGCCTGAACTGCTTTTTTGGTTTCTGGTTTTACGTCGGTAGCATCTCTTAGTGCCCTACTTACTGTTGAAGTGGAAATATTTAATGCGCGAGCAATGTCTTTTATGGTGGTCTGTTTTTCCATTTGGCTGTTTAAAAGTAAGTGCTGTTGAGCATATTTTTCGGGAATTTACCGGTTTCGTTGCCGGTAACGTTATCGGATTTAAGATTGAGTAATATTCTAAAGAAATAGGTATAATATTAAAAATTATTCATTAATTCTGTTAAAAAAATAGATAAAATACATCAAATCTAAAAAGGCATTACTAATAAATCGGTATAATATTAACTTTCGATTAGCTAAAAAAGCCATTTATGCCATTATTAGACAACAAAGTTGCCATCGTTACTGGTGGTTCAAGAGACATTGGAGAACAGGTATCCTTAAAATTAGCATTAGCAGGAGCCAAAGTTTGTATCAACTATTTAAACGACGAGAAAAAAGCACTTGACACATTAGAAAAAATCAAGAGCAAGGGTGGGCAGGCGATCATTGCCAAGGGCGATATGACCATTGCCTCAGACGTTGCTAAAGTAGTCAACTCATGTGTAGAAGCATATGGTGAAACGATTGACATTCTGGTAAATGTTGCTGGTGGTTTAATTGCCAGAAAATTATTGCCAGACATGGATGAGCAGTTTTGGGATGCAGTGATGGATGTAAACGTGAAATCTGCTTTTTTAGTTACAAAAGCAGTAGTTCCTCATATGACCAATGGTGGTGCGATCGTAAATTTTAGTAGCCAGGCTGCAAGAGATGGTGGAGGTTTTGGGGCTATAGCTTATGCATCTGCAAAAGGAGCCATCCTTACAATGACTAAAGGATTAGCAAAAGAATTAGGGCCGAAAGGAATTCGCGTGAATTGCGTTAGTCCAGGAATGATTAATACTACTTTTCACAACACTTTCACTAAGGATGAAGTAAGAAAAAATGTAGCTGCTGCTACTCCTTTGCGTAGAGAAGGAGAAGCTTCCGAAGTGGGTGATTTAGTATTGTATTTAGCGAGCGCATCTTCTTCATTTATTACAGGAGCAAGTATTGAAATAAACGGTGGAACTTATTTTGTATAAAAATTGATTGGATTTTAGATTGCTATTCATGAGAAAATTATCGCTGTTATTTGTACTATATCATTTAGTTGCTGTTAGCTTATCTGCTCAGCAACATCCAATAGCTTTTGCAACAAAGAAGGATTTGCAATTGGTAAAAAATAGTTTAGCTACAAATTTAATGTTGAATCAATCTTATGATGAAATCAAAAAGTCAGTTGATCAATGGATAGGTAAAGAAATAGATGTTCCTCTTCCAAAAGACCCGGCAGGTGGATATACACACGAAAAGCATAAAGAGAATTATAATATAATGTTCAATGCAGGTGTATTGTATCAAATTACCGGTGATGTTAAGTATGCATTATTACTTAAAAATATTTTTCTTAAATATTCTGTACTAATTCCAACATTAAAAAATCATCCTGAAGCAACGAGTAGTTCACCGGGAAGAATTTTTTGGCAAGCGCTCAACGATGCCAATTGGTTGGTATATGCAGGGTTAGCTTTCGATTGCATTCATGATTATTTAACTATTGCAGAAAGAAAACAAATTACTGATGGTGCATTTAAACCTGAAGTAGATTATTTTACTAAAGACATGAAGCCATGGTTTAACTTGATTCATAATCATGCGGTTTGGGCTTGCGCAGGAGTAGGAATTGTTGGTATTGCTACCGATAATCAGGACTATGTGAAAATGGCTTTATATGGAACAGAAAAAGATGGCGCAGCAGGTTTTATTGCTCATTTAAATGGCTTATTCTCTCCAGATGGATATTATAATGAAGGACCTTATTATACCCGTTATGCAATTTTGCCTTTTTATTTTTTAGCAAATGCCCTTAATAATTCAAAACCTGAATTGGGCATTTTCAAATTAAGAAATAACATTCTCCAAAAAGCACTAAATGGGGCATTGCAGCAAACCAATTTAAATGGCGGATTTTATAGTTACAATGACGCCATAAAAGATAAAACATTTATTTCGAGCGAATTAGTGGTCGCCATAGATATTGCCTGGCAGGTTTATGGACCCAATCAAGCCTATTTGCCGGTTGCTAAAGCGCAAGGCAAAGTTATTTTGAACGCTGGTGGAGTAGGAGTTAGTTCAGCATTACAAAAAGAAAAAAATATTCCAGCTTTTTATCCCTATCAGTCAATTGAATTTACCGATGGAGCAAATGGCAATAAAGGGGGTGTATCTGTACTTAGAACTGGAAATGGAGATAAGCAAACTTCCATGATTTTCAAATACAGTTCTCATGGGATGTCTCATGGCCATTTTGATAAATTGAATATTAATGTTTATGACAATGGTAATGAAATATTGCAGGATTATGGTGCTGCCCGTTTTATTGGTATTGAACAAAAATGGGGTGGAAGATATTTGCCAGAATCTAAATCCTATGCACAACAAACTATTGCTCATAATACAATTACTGTAGATGAGACCAGTCATTATGATGGTAAAGAGGCCGTTAGCGAATTAAATTGGCCAGTTAAATTATTTGGCTCTATCGCCAATAAAAATCTTCAAGTAGTTTCCTCAATCGATAAAACTGCTTATAAAGATGTGCAATTACAAAGAACTGTTTTTATGTTACAGTTGCCTGATCAATCAAAACCATTGATTATAGATTTATTCAAAACAACATCTACTTCAACTCATCAGTTCGATTTACCTTTCAATTATTCAGGAACTGTTATTAGCACTAATTTTAAATACAACCCTGCCATAAATTCAATGAAAACATTGGGTAATAAAAATGGGTATCAGTTTTTATGGAAAGAAGCGGAAGCCAGGCTTACAGGGCCTTTAGCGCAATTTACATTTTTGAACGAGAAGGCTTTTTACACCATATCTTCATTGGTAACTGATTCAGCGCAAATATTTTTTACCAGAATTGGAGCTAATGATCCAAACTTTAATTTAAGAAGAGATCCTTCTTATATCTTCCGTACAAAAGCGTTAAACCCTACTTTTTTAAATATCATAGAATTGCATGGAAATTATAGCCCTACAGCAGAAGTAGCCAATGGAGCTTATTCCTCATTAACAGGGATAGAACTTTTGCAAGACGATGCAAATTATACAGTTGGAAAAATCATTTACAAAAATAAATCGGTTTTAGTAGTACAATCAAATAACAATTTTGAAATCAATCAAAAGCACGTTTTCAAAAAAGCAGATCTAAATATTGAATGGGTTGGTCCATATGCCGTTTTTTATAACAATCAAATAATCAAATAATTTATAAAACGAATAAAAATGTCATCAACAGAAACAACAATTAATCCTAAACATTTTATCGATATGCATTCGATAGAATGGCAAGAAATGGCACCTGGTGTTAGAAGAAAAATCATGACTTATGACGAAAAAATCATGATGGTCCGCGTTGAGTTTGAAGCGGGTGGCATTGGAACATTACATCAACATTATCATGTGCAAGTTACCAATGTAGAGAGCGGGGTGTTTGAAGTTGAAATAGATGGTATCAAAAAAATGCTGAAAGCAGGAGATGTATTTCATGTTCCATCAAATTTAATACATGGTGCTGTTTGTAAAGAGGCTGGAGTATTAATTGACGTATTTACACCTATGAGGGAAGATTTTATTGCATAATATAATAGCATGATAAGAGCAATTCAAATATTTGGTTTTTTTGTTTATATGACTTATTCTACTTGGCTTTTTGGGCAAGTAGAAACTAAGGGGCCATTATTATTTGCATTGGATATCAATGCCATTCAAGTCAATAAACAAAAAGTCAATAATAAAAATCTTGCATTAATTCCTTCATACAAAGAGTTGTTAAGAGATGCTGACAAGTCATTGCTTTTTGGTCCTGTAAGTGTGATGGAAAAGTTGAATATACCTCCAAGTGGCAACAAGCATGATTACATGAGTCTGGCGCCTTATTTCTGGCCTGATCCATCTAAGCCCAATGGGCTGCCTTATATGCGTAAAGATGGTGAGACCAATCCCGAAGTAAAGGACTATAAAGACAAAGAATATTTACCTGCTCTATGTGAGGCAGTTTATACATTGTCTCTTGCAAATTATTTTTCTGACGAAGACAAATATGCAAAACATGCGATTAAATTATTGCAGGTTTGGTTTTTAGATACAGCAACAAAAATGAATCCTAATTTAAATTTTGGCCAAGCTATAAAAGGCCAAAATACGGGACGTGGTGCAGGATTAATTGATACTCGTCATTTTATTAAACTCATTGATGGAATTAATTTATTACATCAATCAGAAAAATTATCTTCAAAAGATTTTAGTGCACTACAAGCTTGGTTTGCAGAATTTTTAAACTGGATGCAAACAAGTAAAGTCGGTCAAGAAGAAATGAATGCAAAAAACAACCATGGGGTTTGGTATGATGCTCAAAGAATTTCTATGGCATTGCTGACCAATCAAAATGAATTAGCAAAACAAATTGTAAGTAATGTTCAAAAAAGGATCAATAACCAAATGGATAGCAATGGATTTTTTCCAGCAGAATTAGAAAGAACGATTTCTCTCCACTATTCACTATTTGTATTAGAACCATTGATGCAAATTGCACAAATGGCAAAAATAGTTCAGGTTGATTTGATCAACTATCAGTCTCCCAACGGAAACTCAATCAAAAAAGGGATTGATGCTTTATTGCCTTATTTAATGATGGAAAAAACATGGACAGGACAACAGATAAAACCATTTAATTATAATGAAGCAATACCTCTTCTAGCGATGAGTAATGTTGCTTTTAATTGTATCAAGTGTAAAGATGCCATTAAAAAAATTCATCCATCAAAACCTGAAAGTCTTCGAATACATCTTTTAACCAAAAACGATTTATAAAACTAAAAACTGCTATGAAAAAGTTACAACGATTGCTATTATTACTACTGCTTTTTGCCAGTGGTAATGTCATTGCTCAGAAAGTAGTTACTGGAAAAGTAACCAATAAAGAAACAGGAGAGCCACTCCAAGGAGTTTCCATTATTGCTGATAAATCCAGTGGAGGAACTGTTACTAAAGAAGATGGAACATTTTCTTTAAAATACAAATCTGGAGCTACTAAGCTTGCATTCTCCTATGTTGGATTTACTGCTGAAGTGGTTACTTTAAATGATCAATCCAATATCGACATAAAGTTAACGGCCACATCAACCGATAACAATGAAGTAGTAGTTATTGGATATGGCACACAGAAAAAGTCAAGTTTAACTGGTGCTGTAGCAAAATATAAAAACGAAAGATTAGATGAGATACCTGTACCAAGATTAGACCAAGCTTTGCAGGGTAAAATGGCCGGAGTACAGGTTCAAAATATTTCTTCAGAAGCGGGTGCTGCACCAAAAATTAGTATTAGAGGTATTAGTTCTATCAATGCTGGATCAAGTCCTTTGGTTGTAGTGGATGGTCAGCCAATACCCGATGGATTGTCTTTTGTAAACCCAGCCGATGTAGAATCAGTTGAAGTGTTAAAAGATGCTGCTTCTGCTGCTATCTATGGTTCTAGAGGGGCAAGTGGAGTAATCCTAATTACTACTAAAAGTGGTAAAGCTGAAAAACCAAAGTACAATGTAAAATATTCTTTAGGACAGAAAAGAGACTATAAGCGTTATGGTATATTAACGAGTTCAGACTATTTAAATTTATTATATGCAGAAGGTGCTCAACGTTATCAAGATTCTGCTGCGTATACACTTGGATTTACAGCGGCTAATTTGTTAAGCTTTAGTACAAATAAAGGAGTGCTAGCAACTGATGCAGAAAAAGCAGCTTATATAGTTGAGCAAACTTTAATGGGTGGACAAGGAACTGATTGGCAGAGTGAATCTCTACGCCCTGGATTATTTCAGAATATACAATTGAGTGCTTCTGGTGGTAAAAAAGATGTTCAATATTTTATTTCTGGCGGATATCAACGCGATGAGGGTATGATGTTTAAAAGTGATTTTCAGCGTTATTCAGTTAGAACAAAATTGGATATCCGATTAAGTGATAAAGTTAAATTGGGTTTGAATGTTAATCCGTCTTATTCTAAAAGAATAAGCCCATCGGAGAACTTTACCAACTACTATCGTTACCCAAGTTTTTTACCAGTTTATCATACTGACTTAACTGCTAAAAATGTTAATCAATTAGCTCAGTGGGCAAATATTCGCCCAGGTGATTTTGCACAGCCAAGACATTTTAGTTCGATTTATTACTCAGGAAGAATGCCAGATGGAAGTACCTGGACTCCTGTTGGAACATCTGATCCATTCAGTTCTGCACAGAATACACCAAAGTCTTCAACTATCGGACAGGATATCTATGTAAATGAATACCGTTTGCAAAGTTCAGCAGATTTAAATATCAATATCTTGCCTGGATTAGATTTTAAATCGTTAGCCAGTGTATATTTGAATTATACCAATGGATTAAATTTTGCCAATAGAAATGCAACTGCAGATGGTTCAGTAAATCGTGGGGTTTATTCTAATACCAACAATATAGATTTGTTGTCGGAAAATACATTTACGTATCGTAAAACATTTAATAAACATTCTATTAATGTATTGGCAGGTTTTACTACACAAAAGACAACAATTAGCAGAGAGCAAACAACAGGATTGGATTATCCAAGTGATAATATCAGAACCTTAAACAATGCGTCTTCTATAGATAAAGCTGGAACATTTGGTACAAAAAATCAAATTGGATTGGTTTCTTATTTAGGAAGAGTAAATTACGAATACAATAATAAATACTTATTATCTGTAAGCTTTAGAACAGATGGTAGTTCGTATTTTGGTGATGGAAATAAATGGGGTTCTTTCCCTTCCATTTCTGGTGGTTGGGTAATGTCTCAGGAGAAATTTATGCAAGATATTAGTTGGATTAACCGACTCAAATTAAGAGCAAGTTATGGTGCTACTGGTAATAATCGTATCTCTGACTTTGCATTTTTGGATTTGTTGAGTACGGGTAACTATGCATTTGGTGGCGGTACAGGAGTGAATACATCTGGGCAAGTAACATCTACATCTAATATTGCTAACCCTAGTATTACTTGGGAGCGCACTTTCCAATCTAATTTTGGCTTTGATCTTACTGTAGTAAAAAACAGAATCAATTTATCATTCGATATTTATCAATCGAAAACTGAAAGATTGTTATTGCAACAGTCTGTTCAAGCAATTGCGGGAGTTCCTCAATATTTCAACAATATTGGAAGCTTAAAAAACAATGGTTTTGAGATTGAATTAAATACAACCAATATTGTTAAAAAAGATTTCAAATGGACAACTTCATTTAATTTTTCACGAAATAGAAATGAAATCCAAGAATTAGGCAAAGAAGCATTCTTGTTAAACCAAGGTGAAAGAACAGAAGTATATCGTGCAAAAGTTGGTGATCCATTGGTTCAATTTTTTGGTTTCAAAACAGATGGAGTATGGTTAAGTCAGGCAGCTATTAACGATGCAAGAGCAAAAGGGTTAACAAGTACTTTAGCTAACGTATTTATTCCTGGTGGGTTGAAATTAGTAGATGTTAATGGAGATAATGTAATTGACAATAACGATAGAACAATTATCGGTACACCTTATCCTGATTTCAACTATGGGATGACCAATACTTTTAGCTATAAGGCATTTGACTTTAGTTTCTTACTTCAAGGTGTTAAGGGAGGTAATGTAATCAACGGAGATGCTAATTACAATGAATCGAGAAGATACATAACTGCTTATAGTGAAAATAGATGGGTGAGTCCAATGTTCCCTGGAGATGGTAAAACACCTTATTCAACAATTGGATTTAACTGGATGTTGACAGATTATGTTGTTTCTGATGCGTCTTATTTGTCATTGAGAGAGGTTAATCTGGGTTATAGACTACCAAGTAGTGTTTCAAAAGCAATCAAATTAAATTCAATGCGTGTTTATTTTGCAGCTCAAAATTTATTCTTTAAATCTGCTAGCAATTTCAGAGCCCTGAATCCTGAAGGTAGAGCAACAAGTGGTGCTTATGCTTCAGCTTTAATTGATGGCTATCAACGTGGTAGTTTCCCAATTCAAAAAACATTTGTATTTGGAATTGACATCAACTTTTAACCCAAAAAAATAATTATTATGAAACTAAATAAATTATTCATCCTAGCTTCTTTAATAGCATTAGCGGGATGTAAAAAATTGATTGATTTGACACCTCAATCAAATATAAGCTCTGCTACATATTATTCAACGGTGGGGGAAGTAAGTACTGCCTTAACTGGTTGTTATAATGGAATGGTAGCCCCATTGAATGATGAATGGACTTTATCGGAATTGAGAAGTGATAATTCTATTCAAGGTGTGCCTGCAAGTACATCAACTCCCAATAGGGATTTAAGTGATTTAGATATGTTTTTCCCTAGTGTATCACACCAAGGAAATTATACTTTTTGGCTAAACAATTATTATAATATACGCAATGTCAATTTTGTGTTGAATAGTTTAAATGTAAATTATGTGCCAAGTAGTGGCTCGCTCAACTTTGATCAGGTAGGAATACCAGCAACTGCAGCTGATGTAAAGAGACTTTCTGCAGAAGCAACTTTTATACGTGCATATCATTATTTTAATTTAGTGCGTTTATATGGAGATGTATTTTTAGTTCATGAACCAATTAGTCCAGATGTTGCAAAAACAATTAATCGATCTCCTGTAGCAGATATTTATAAGTTGATTATTGCTGATTTAACGAACACTATTAATAATGGAAGTACAGCAAAATTTGCTGCCATTCCATCTGCAGATTTGGGAAGGGCAAATAGTTGGAGTGCAAAAGCATTATTAGCTAAAGTATATCTAACATTGAATCGTAAATCTGAAGCTGCTGCTTTGTGTCAAGATATCATTACCAATAGCGGATATGCATTGCAGGCTTCTTATGCGAATGTTTTTTCTATCAACAATGAAATGAATTCAGAAATTCTTTTTGCTATTAGATTTAAAGCAGGAGGAATTGGCTTGGGATCTTCATTGCCCAATACTTTTGCTCCATTGAATAGTGGTGCTGCAATTATTGTAGGAGATGGAAGAGGACTAAATTTTCCTACACAAGAATTATATAATTCTTACAATGCAATTGCAGCAGTTGGCAATGTACGTTCTGCAAATACATCAGTAACACTAACAGCAGCAAATCCAGCAATTACAGTTGGAATGCCTGTTACAGGAACACAAATTGCCAACGGAACAACTGTTGCTGCGATAAGTGGTACTACATTAACGCTTTCTATACCTGCAAATGCAACTTTAGCTACAGCAGCTTTATTGATTGGTGGTGATGCCAGAAGAACTGTTAATATTGGCATTTTTACTGGAGCAAAATTCTTTGTTCAAAAATATATTTCAACAACTACTGTTGCCAATGATGCTGAAAATGACTGGCCTGTTATTCGCTATGCAGATGTTATTTTAATGTTGGCGGAAGCTCAAGGAAACAATGCGGCTAGTATTGGATTAATTAATCAAATACGTGCAAGAGCGGGTGTTCCTGCTTTGGTTGCTGCATCAATCACCACGCCAGCACAATTTGAAACTGCATTAGCCAATGAAAGAAGATGGGAGTTTGCGTTTGAGAATCAACGTTGGTATGATTTGCTAAGATTCAGCACTACATTTACAACTATTAATTCTATACAAGTAATGAAAGATCATTTTGCAGCCATGTACACGGTGCACTATGGTTTGTATCCTGCGCCAAGGCTAACACTTCTAGAAATGCAGGCATTTGTAACTAACGACAGAATGTTATTGCCTATTCCTCAAAGAGAAATAGATAATAATACACAAATCGTAATCAAACAAAATCCTGGATACTAAATGTGATCTAATGAGAATTTTATATTTGATTTCCTTTATCGCTTACTCTTTGACCTTATTTGGTCAGACAGTAAGCGATACTGTTTATAAACCTGTAGTATTTCCAAAAGGATACGAAGCGAAAATTGATGTTGTTTACACTGTAGTAAATGGTTGGGAAGGTAAATTGGATTATTATATCAACCCTTTGAGTAAACAACCTACACCAATAGTGATTAATATTCATGGTGGTGGATGGAATCATGGGGTGAAAGAAGGGCAGGGTGGATTTAGTCCTTTTTTCAAAGCGGGTTATGCAGTAGCGAATATTGAATATCGAATGACCCCTCAGGCAACTGCTCCTGCTGCCATTGAAGATACAAGGTGTGCATTGATTTATTTAATCAGTCATGCAAAAGAATTGAATATTGATCCAAAAAAAATTGTTATTATGGGAGGCTCTGCAGGAGGACATCTGGCATTGATGGCTGGCTTGTTAGAGAACAATCATTTATTCGATAACAATTGTAAAGGTGTTGAAAAAATAAAAGTAGCCGCTATTATAGATAAGTATGGAATTAATGATGTTTGGGATTGGGCATATGGGCCCAATATTACGAGTAAGTCTGCCACGAATTGGTTAGGATCAAAAGCGAAAGATGATGCCTTTATTAAATCAGTTTCACCAATACATTATATAACAAAGAATAGTCCACCCATCTTTATCGTTCATGGGAATGCTGATCCAACAGTTTCTTATCAACAATCAGTGGTTTTATATAAAAAATTAGTTGAACTAGGAGTTAAATCAAAATTCATCACTGTTGAAGGGGGATTGCATGGAAAATTTGATAAAGAAAAGAACAATGAAATAAATGATGCTATCATGCAATTTTTAAATGAATTAATGTAGCATGAAAAAAATTTTCATCAGTATTCTCTTTTTTTCATTCTTTAATAGTCAAGAAGGTCTTTGTATTTATTCAAGGGAAGATGAAATTATAAAAGTACTGAAGCCTCTAATCCTCCAGAAAGCTAATTCAGCTTTACAACTAAAACCTGTAACGGTTACTGCTTCACACTCAGCAAGGTCTGCTGGTGGATTACATGATTTTTATTCAGAAGGAGATTATTGGTGGCCTGATTCTACCAACCTGAATGGGCCATATATACAAAGAGATGGGATGACCAATCCTGATAACTTTACAGATCATCGAAAAGCAATGATTCGGTTTAGTCAAATCATCGGTTCATTGGCATCAGCATATAAAATCACCCATCAAGATAAATACGTTCAACACGCGCAAACTCATTTGAATGCATGGTTTGTAAATGCATCTACATTAATGAACCCGAACCTATTGTATGCACAAGCCATCAAAGGAAAAGTAACAGGAAGAGGGGTAGGGATTATTGATATGATTCAAATGATGGAAGTAGCAAAAGGTGTATTGGTGATGCAGGAGTCAAAATCATTTGATAAAAGTTCTTTAAGTGCCATTAAAAAATGGTTCAAAGATTATTTAAAATGGGTAACTACACATCCTTATGGAATTGATGAAAGGGATGCAAAAAACAATCATGGAACTTGTTGGGTAATGCAGGTTGCTGTTTTTGCAAAATTGGTGAATGATCAGCCATTATTAGACTATTGCACCGATCGGTATAAAAAAGTTTTACTGCCTAATCAAATGGATCTAAGCGGTGGCTATCCTTTAGAATTGAAACGGACAAAACCTTATGGTTATTCTCTTTTCAACTTAGATGCAATGGCTACGATTTGTCAAACTGTTTCAACCAGCACAAATCAACTTTGGAATTTTACTTTAACCGATAATCGAAGTATTAGAATGGGAATAGACTTTATGTTTCCATTTGTGCAAAATAAAAATACTTGGACATATCCTCAGGATGTGATGTATTGGAAAGAATGGCCAGTGGCACATCCTTTCTTGGTTTTTGGTTATATTCATTATGGAAATAAAGATTGGTTGAATACCTGGAAGCAATTAGATCATGATCCTCAAACAGAGGAAGTCATTAGAAATCTCCCAGTAAGGAACCCAATCATTTGGATTGAATAATTATTTGATTATGAAAATAAAAGGCTTGCGTTGGTGGATTATCGGACTAATTGGTATATCTACTATCATTAATTATATCGATAGAAGTGCCATCAATATCATGTGGCCCTATATCTATAAAGATTTTGGCATTGCAGATGCAGACAGTAAACAAGTATTGGCCTATATCACCAGCTTTTTTATGATTGCATATGCATTGGGGCAAACGCTTACGGGAAAGATGATGGATCAAATTGGAACTCGATTGGGGATGGCTGTATCTATTATTGGTTGGAGTATTTCTATTGCATTGCACGCATTTGCAAAGGGTGTAATGTCATTTAGCATTTTTCGATTTTTCCTGGGTTTAAGTGAAGCAGGTAACTGGCCTGGTGCAACAAAAAGCAATGCAGAATGGTTTCCTGCACGTCAAAGAGGAATTGCTCAAGGAATTTTTGGTGCAAGTGCTTCTTTGGGTTCAGTTGTTGCAGCACCCTTTATTGCTGGATTATATCTGGCATTTGGTTGGAGGGCTACTTTCATTGGAATAGCTGCATTAGGAATTTTGTGGTTAATTCCATGGTTGATTATTAATAAAGCTACGCCTGATAAGCATCCTTGGATTACCCCTGAAGAAAAATTATTGATCGACGATAAAAAACTGGGTGAAGAAAAAACAGCTGAGATAATTTATTCCTGGCGTCAATTGCTTCAATTTAAAAATACCTGGGGCATTCTAACAGCAAGATTATTTATTGATCCTGTATGGTGGTTATTTGTTACCTGGTTGCCAACCTTCTTAAAAGAACAATTTGGATTTGATATAAAACAAGTGGGAGCATTTGCATGGGTTCCTTATTTATTTGCTGCAATCGGCGGTTTACTGGGAGGTTATTATGCATCGTATAAAATTAATCAAGGAATGGATTCTGCAAAAGCCAGAAAACAAGCAATTACCATTGGTTGTATAATCATGTTATTGTCTTTAGGATTATTTACTTATTATATAGAAGAATTAAAACAGCATATCAATTTATCAATTGGTTTAATAAGTGCAACCTTATTTGGATTTCAATTTTTGATTGGGAATATTCAAACCTTGCCTTCGGATTATTTTTCGGGAAAAAACATTGGGACCATTTCTGGTATGAGTGGAACTGCAGCAGTTGTTGGCACATTGATCACTACTTTATTAGTACCAATCATTACTCAAACTGGGTATTTGTCATTCTTTATTTTAGCCAGTATAATGGTGCCATTGGCCTGGGTGAGTATTATTTTTATTGCATCTAAAAAAGGAATTAAGTGATCCTAAAAATCATTTATTAATTTATATTGAACATTACATTATGAAATATTCATTTTTTGTTGTTTTATTTTTTGGATATCTCTCTTATGGCCAAGGCATTCAATTTCCTGCTATAATCCAATATGCCGATCAGCAAGCAAGATTAACTGTCAGTGAAAAAACTCCAAAAGGAATGATGCCAGTTCTAATCGAAAAAGATAAAACCCAATGGGCAAATAATGATGTATACAACTGGCGAAGTGGTTTTTGGCCTGGTATAGAATGGTATTTATTTGAAGCAACAAAAGACAATTATTGGAAAGAGCAAGCAGAACAATCAACTGCTCAATTATCTGCTATTCTCGAAAGACCAGTACTGCAACATGATCTGGGTTTTCAATTTTATTGTAGTGCTGGGAATGCATATAGATTAACCGGAAATGAAGTATATAAAAAAACGCTTCTACAAGCTGCAGATTCATTGGGAACTTTGTTTAGACCGAAAGTCGGAACTATTTTATCTTGGCCTTATCGTATGAAAGAAAATGGATGGCCACATAATACCATCATTGATAATATGATGAATTTGGAATTATTATTCTGGGCTTCAAAGAATGGGGGTAGTAAGAAATTATATGATATGGCAGTGCAACATGCAACAGTTACCATGAACAATCATTTTAGGCCAGATTATAGCGCTTATCATGTTGCTTTGTATGATGAGCAAACTGGTAAATTTATTAAAGGTATAACGCATCAGGGTTATGCCGATAATAGCATGTGGGCTAGGGGACAGGCTTGGGCCATTTATGGTTTTACCATGGCATACAGAGAAACAAAAAATCCAGCTTTTTTACAAACTGCCATCAATGTCACCAATATTTATTTAAAAAGATTGCCTGCTGATAAAATTCCTTTCTGGGATTTTGATGATCCTAATATACCCAATGCTCCTCGCGATGCTTCTGCAGCATCTATTGTGGCATCAGCTTTACTAGAGCTTTCTACATTCTGTAAGGATACAAAATTGAAAACTGAATATAAAAATGCAGCAATCAAAATATTGGAAGAATTATCGAGTGACCGTTATTTGAGTAGGCAAACCAATCATGCTATTTTATTGCATTCTACAGGAAATAAGCCACAGAATAAAGATATTGATGTACCGATCATCTATGCAGATTATTATTATTTGGAAGCGTTGTTGAGATTGCAGATAATGAAATAATGTAGCGCATAAAAAAAGCCCACATTTCTGTGAGCTTTTTTATTATGTGGAGAGTATCGGGGTCGAACCGACGACCTCTTGCATGCCATGCAAGCGCTCTAGCCAACTGAGCTAACCCCCCGTAGGGTGCAAATGTATATGCAGAAGGCTTACGGGCAAAATTTTAGTTTGAAAGCGCTTATTCGTATATTACTCAACTAAAATCAACCAAATGCGCTTTTTACTTTTTATATTTCTAATTGGGTTATTGAGTTCTTGTCAACAAAAACAAGATGCCAATACCAATAATTTAGCCAGTTATTTTACTTACGGAGACTCCATTCAGGGTGCAGGCGTTAAAATGATCCCAATAAAAACGCCTGTTGGTGATTTTAAGGTTTGGACGAAACGTTTTGGCAATAACCCGAAAATCAAAATACTCTTATTGCATGGTGGACCTGCCATGACGCATGAGTACATGGAATGTTTTGAAACATTCTTTCAACAAGAAGGTTTTGAATTTTATGAATACGATCAATTAGGCTCTTATTATAGCGATCAACCCAAAGACTCCAGCCTTTGGACAACAGCACGTTTTGTAGAGGAAGTAGAACAGGTTAGAAAAGCCATTGGAGCTGATAGTAGTAACTTTTATGTTTTGGGTAATTCATGGGGAGGAATTTTAGGAATGGAATATGCATTGAAATACCAGCAGCATATAAAGGGGTTATTAATTTCTAATATGGTAAGTAGTGCTCCAGAATATGGCAAATATGCCGATGAGGTATTGGCCAAACAAATGGATCCAACCATTTTAAAAACCATCAGAGATATTGAAGCCAAGAAAGATTTCAATAATCCGAAATACATGGAATTGCTGATTCCTAATTTTTATCATGAACATATTTGCCGATTGGACGAATGGCCTGATGCGCTCAATCGTTCTATCAAACATGCTAATAATGAAATATACACCATGATGCAAGGCCCCAGTGAATTTGGCATTAGCGGTAGATTGGCAAAATGGGATATTACGGATCGATTAAAAGAGATCAAAGTGCCTACATTAATGATTGGAGGTAAGCACGATACCATGGATCCTGCTGCCATGGAAAAGCAAAGTAAGTTGGTGCAGAAAGGGAGATACCTTTATTGCCCCAATGGAAGTCATTTATCTATGTGGGACGATCAGCAAGTATATATGAAAGGGGTGATTAATTTTATTCATGAAGTGGATAAAGGGATGTAAATCAAAATAAAGAATCTGAGTTGAAATCAATTCTAATCATATTATTTTTCACTATAATTTCATTTGCATTATTATCACAAAATGCAAATAGAAACACATTAATTGCAAACTCAATAAAGCTTCCATTTTCCAGTCAAAAAGCCCTTGATTCCTTTTCAATTAAACTTGTTGGATCTACACTCCTAAAAGCAACTGTATATTTTCAAATCTTTGATCATCAACAAAAAATTATTTATCGAGATAGTTTTCCATCTATATACTTATTAGATTATTCAATTGAAGACAATGACCCTTTGACGAAAAAGGAAAGCTATATCAAAAAAAGAATGAAAGATTTTTTTTCAAAGGAAAACTTTCAACAACCAGCAATTGGTAAAAAAGATCCTTTCGATGATGAATACACAGGAATTTTAAGGTCTACCTGGGATGAAATTCAAGCAGACCCAAAAAGGGTAGGCTTTTATTATTTAGTGGGCGAAGAGAATGGCAAGCACATCACTTTTTCTAAGAAGCTAAAAAAAGTAGTGATTTATAGAGCCTGTTGCTAATCTAGTATTGAATCAAAATTTTCAGTAATTTACTCCTCTAAATTTCAATCATGTCTATTCAATTATTATCGCCAGATACTGTATTAAAACCCAAAGGCCATTATTCACCAGGCGTGGTGCACAATGGCTTGGTATATGTTGCCGGGCAATTACCCTTGGATGCCAATGGAACCCCTCAATTAGAAAGCATTGAAGTGCAAACCAAGCAATGTTTGTACAATGTGGAGCAAATATTATTGGCAGCAGGGTCCGATTTAAACCATGTTTTGAAAGTGAGCATTTTCGTAAGTGATATTGCCCATTGGCCAATTGTGAATGCTACTTATGCAGCCATTTTCGGCGACCATAAGCCAGCAAGAATCATTGTTCCGTGTAATCAACTCAATTATGGTTCTGCTATTGAAATAGATTGTATAGCAGCAGTAAAAAAATAAACATGACTGATATTACCAAAGCCGATATAGAAAAAGCACACGAACGCATCAAGCCATATATTCATCGAACGCCGGTACTTACCAATGCCAGCATCAATCAAATGGCTGGTACAGAATTATTTTTTAAATGCGAAAATTTTCAAAAGATTGGTGCTTTTAAAATAAGGGGTGGAATGAATTCTTCATTGAGTTTATCTCCTGAGCAATTAAAAAATGGCATTGCTACGCATTCCTCCGGTAACCATGCACAGGCAATTGCTTTTGCTGCAAGAGAATTGGGTACCAAGGCTTATATTGTAATGCCGAGCACATCACCATCGGTAAAAGTGAATGCAGTGAAGGGTTATGGCGCAGACATTATTTTCTGTGAACCCAATCAAGCCGCAAGAGAAGCAGCTGTTGAAAAAATTATTCAAGAAACGGGGGCTGAATTTATTCACCCTTATGACGATTATAGAGTAATTACTGGTCAGGCAACCTGCGCCAAAGAATTGCTGGAAGAAGTACCTGATTTAAAAGCCATAGTTGCTCCTGTTGGCGGAGGAGGATGTTTATCAGGTACAGCTTTGTGGGCTCATTATTATAATCCTTCAATGGAAGTATATGCTGGAGAACCCGAAGGTGCTGCAGATGCTATATTAAGTTTTCAATCAGGCAAAGTAGAGAAAGCGCCTTTTGTAAAAACCATTGCAGATGGTTTAATGACAACACTGAGTGAACAAACATTGGCTATTATTCGCGCCCATGTGAAAGATATTTTATTAGTGTCTGATGAAGAAATAAAAGCCGCTTTGAAATTGGTATATGAAAGAATGAAAATAGTAGTAGAACCAAGTTGTGTGGTTCCGTTGGCAGCGATACTAAAAAACAAAGCTTTATTCGCTGGAAAAAAAACAGGCATTATTTTAACTGGTGGAAATGTAGATTTGGCTCGTTTCAATGAATGGTTTCAATAATTCAAATCAATTATTTTAGTCAATGTCCGATCAACTTTCTTCCATTCAATTCGATGCAATTGTAATAGGCTCTGGCATTAGCGGTGGCTGGGCTGCTAAAGAATTGTGCGAGAAGGGTTTGAAAACGTTGGTATTGGAAAGAGGAAGAAATGTAGAGCACTTAAAAGATTATCCTACTGCTACAATGAATCCTTGGGATTTTCCTCATCGGGGAAAAATTCCTCCACCAGAAGCAGATACTACTCCAATAGTTAGTCATTGTTATGCATTTACAGAAGCCAGTAAGCATTTCTTTGTGAAAGACTATGAACATCCTTATGTTCAAGAGAAACCATTTAGTTGGATTCGCGGTTATCAGGTAGGTGGTAAGTCGCTCACTTGGGCAAGACAAACCCAGCGCTGGAGCAAATATGATTTTGAAGGGCCATTGCGTGATGGTTTTGCAGTAGACTGGCCCATTCGGTATGATGATCTTGCACCATGGTATAGCCATGTAGAAAAATTTGCAGGCATTAGTGGGAATAAAGATGGATTAGATACATTACCTGATGGAGAATTCTTGAAGCCATGGGAAATGAATTGTGTGGAGCGCGATTTACAAACCAAAATAATGAATGCATTTCCAGGAAGGCATGTCATTCAAGGCAGATGCGCACATCTTTCAGAGCCGAATGAAATACATTTAGAACAAGGTCGAGGTAAATGTCAGGCAAGAAATTTATGTGAAAGAGGTTGCCCCTTTGGTGGATACTTCAGCAGTAATAGCAGTACATTGCCTGCAGCCAAAAAAACCGGCAATTTATTCTTACAAACCAATGCAGTGGTAGATTCCATCGTTTACGATGAAACATTACAAAAAGCAGTAGGAGTTCGGGTAATCGATGCAATAACCCATGTTGTTACTGTTTACCATTCAAAAATTATTTTTTTGAATGCAGCTTGTTTAAATACCAATTTAATTTTATTGAATTCTAAAAGCAAGCGTTTCCCGAATGGTTTAGGCAACGATAATGGACTCTTAGGAAAGTATATTGCTTTTCATAATTATCGCGGAACCATCAATGCTTTGTATGATGGTCCGTTGGATAAATACTATTTTGGTAGAAGACCCACACAGGTAATGATGCCTAATTTCAGAAATGTATTGCATCAAGAAACGGATTTTAAAAGAGGCTATATGGTTTTTTTCAATGCCTCCCGAGGAAGAGCTAAATCAGAAGAAATCGGAGCTGCTTTGAAAGAAGCAGTTTCTGAATTAGGTGGATGGAGAATCTATATGATGATGCAAGGTGAAACAATACCTAAAGAAACCAATTATGTTTCATTAAGTGAAACCGAAAGAGATGATTGGGGTATTCCTCAATTATCCATCAATGTAGATTATGATGAGAACGATGAAAAATTATTACAAGACTTTTTTAAAGAAGGGAAAGCCATGCTCGAAAAAGCAGGTTGTAAAAATATTTCCACCTACGACAGTAAACAAAATCCAGGATTAGATATTCATGAAATGGGAGGGGTGCGTATGGGCAAAGACCCTAAAACTTCCTTACTCAATGAATGGAATCAATTGCATGCTTGTAAAAATGTTTTTGTGACAGATGGAGCCTGTATGACTTCTACAGGAACCCAAAATCCTTCACTTACATTCATGGCGATTACCGCAAGGGCTGCCGACTATGCTGTTCAACAATTGGCAAAAGGCTTTTTTTAAATCAACTTATTTTAATTTCCAAAATTGGCCTTCATAGAAAAAAGGCTTCAACTCTATATAGTATTTATTTGGCTCAGATATAAATTCGAAAATCATCTCATAATATTGATTCAGCCAATTAAACATTTTTTGTTTATCATAAAACCAGCAAGTGTAAGAGGCATCTACTCCATAAAAAACAGGTGGAACATGTTGAATACAAATGCGGTCTTTTGGTTCATCATTGTATCCAATATAATCTAAAAAAAGATAAGGTATTTTCTTGTTTTTGATCTCTTCTAGCAACTCATATGTTTTTTCTATGTATTGAATTACTCCGCAGAAAATAACAATATCTGGTTGGTAATGTTCTAAACATTCATCAATAGTATAATAAAAATGGAGTTGATCAGTTTCAAATCCTGCCTTTCCTGCGTCAACATAATTGGGTTGTTCTACAATACACCAATGAAATTTTGTCAAATGACTCAAAAAAGGGGCTTTGTGGTAGTAGGTGGTTCCCAATGACCCACCGAAATCTAATACAGTTAGTTGGTTGTTATTTTTTGAAGCTATCAATAATAAAGCAGATAGCATATTAACATTCATGATTGGTTGGTCATACTCAATCCCATCTCGCTCATAAGCAATTTCTTTGTTTACCACTTTTCTGGTAGTCAATTTTATTCTCTCTAAAATGGCTTGTTCGTGATATCCACCTGCTTTTTTATTGGCCTCTTCAAATGAATGGTAATTTCCTTTCCAGCCATATTTAAAACTATACCATCTTAAAGTTTTTGCAATGGGTGGTATGAATTGTTTGATTAAATAGTGCACTTCTATTTATTTTTTTCTTGTTCAGATTTGACTTTATTCAAATAGGCTTCACTTGCTCCTTTTCCTTTTGGAATGCTCAAGGATTTCCAATTTTTTGATTGAATCATTCTTCCGATATAAACTATCTGACCAACATGATAGGGGTAATGTGCTAATTGACGAAGTATTGCATCATATACCTGCAGTGGCTCAGTTCTAATATATACTGTTTTATCTAAATCATCAGCTGTTAAGCTAGTAAGTGAATCGAGTAAACATTTCCATCCCTCGTTCCAAAAAGCCAATAGATCTGCCTTGCTGCATTCCATTACTTCAAATTCAGCATCTCTTTTTCTCCAGTGCTTTTCTCCATCTTCTGTTAAAAAATTGGTCCACCTACTCAACATATTGCCATATAGATGTTGTATGATGATGGCAATACTATTGCTCTCTTCATTGGGTTGATAAAAAAAATCAGCAGATTGTAATTGCTCAAAAGTTTTATCACCTAATTCTTTGTAATATTTAAAGCGCTTAATGGCATCTTTTAAAAAATCCATAGTCTAACAGATAATTCAATCAACAAAAATAAACTTGTAGTGTAGTAAATTTAAAATCCTGCAACAGAATCATCTCCACGCTTATCTGCAGCGGCTTCTCTTCTTTTATTAGGAAGAAAGCGAATGCCTTCCGTTTTGCCTATAGCACCACGTTGGGTAATTTTATACCCCATTTTAATCAACTGTTCTTTTGTGTTTGCATCAAAGTCTGGTTCAATCATCACTTCATCTGGCAACCACTGATGATGAAATTTAGGTTTGTCAATTGCATCACCTACGGTCATGTTAAAATCAATTACATTGATCAATGCTTGATAAACCGATGTAGGAATGGTTGTGCCTCCCGGAGTGCCAATAACTATATATGGTTTCTTGTCTTTTAATACCAATGTAGGAGTCATAGAACTCAACATTCTTTTACCAGGTTGAATAGAATTAGCTTCTCCACCAATTGCTCCATACATATTTGGAACACCCGGCTTTACACTGAAGTCGTCCATTTCATTATTCAAAATAAATCCAGCGCCACCAACCACAGTTCTATTGCCAAAACTATTATTTAATGTAGTTGTAACTGATACCATATTACCTGCTGGATCAACAATACTTAAATGGGTAGTTTCTTCGCTTTCTTTTATGATTCCTGCTTTTATTGAACTACTTACACTTGCTTTATCAGGATTGTAATCAGACATTCTTTGTGCTAAATAAGCATCACTCATTAGTGTTTTTACTGGAACTTTAAAAAAGTCTGGATCACCCATGAATTCTGCCCTATCTGCATAAGCCCTTCTTTCTGCTTCAATCATTAATTGCACAGATTTGGTGCTTTGAAAACCATATTTACTCATGGGATATTTCTCCACCATTTTCATCATTTGTGCAATCAAGATTCCTCCACTACTTGGAGGGGCAAAACTAATGATCTCGTGTCCTCGATAATTAAAGGATAATGGATTGCGTAATTTGGCTGTATAATTTTTTAAATCATTCAATCCAATAATTCCGTTTCCTCTTTGCATTTCTGCAACAATCAATTCTGCGGTTTTACCATCGTAGAATCCTCTTGCACCTTCTTTTTGTATACGTGTTAATGTAGCTGCCAATTCTTTTTGTACCAATGTATCACCCACCTTCCATTTTGTTGCTCTAACAAAAGCGTTTGGTTGAGTACTGTTTTTGGTGATTGATTCCCTTACTCCATTTAAATTAGCTGCTTCTTTTTCGGTAAGTACATATCCTTTTGCTGCTATATCTATAGCTGGTTGAATCAGCTGTTCAAATGATAGTTTTGCATAAGGCATAGTGGCAAATAGTCCAGCAACTGTTCCAGGAATACCCGATGCCAAATGACCTGCCAAAGAAAGATTCATTTGTGGATTGCCATTTTTATCGAGATACATATCTCTGTTGGCTTTTTCTGGAGCAGCTTCCCTATAATCGATACCAATTAATTCGCCATTAGTTTTTCTTCCTAATAAAAAACCGCCTCCGCCAATATTCCCTGCTTGTGGATATACCACTGCCAATGCCAATTGTGTTGCAATAGCAGCATCAAAAGCATTTCCACCTCTTTTCATAACTGCTGCACCTACCATACTTGCCAGCGGGTGTGCGCTGCTTACTGCAGCTTGCTTAAACTCTCCTCTTTTTATTACCGTATAGGAGTAAGGGTTTACTTCTTTGTCTGGTCCTACAAATGAAAAACTAGACTGGCCGAATATAAATGTGGTTGCAATGATGCAAATACACAATATGCTTATTTTTCTCATGGGCTTAAATTACATAAAAATGAGGTATTCAATCAAATTAAATACAGAAACTTGTGCCCAAATTTGCTCATTCATGATGTGTTTATTGTTATTTTCACGCCTCATTTAATAATTATGAAGAAAATACTATTTTTTGTTTGTTGTTTGAGTTTTGCCGGAGCTGTTATTGCTCAGTCTTTGCAAAGTCCTGAACAATTTCTGGGGTACAAAGTAGGAACCCGTTTTACGAGGCATCATCGAGTGGTTGAATATGCAAAATCATTGGCTCTGGCAAAGCCTGAAATGGTAAAACTGGAAAAATATGGAGAAACCAATGAGGGGAGGGAATTATTAATTACCATGGTAAGCTCGCCTGAAAATATTCAGAAATTAGAATCTATCAGAAACAATAATCTTCGAATAGCTGGTTTGAATGCAGATAATATGGCATCTCAAACAGAAACTGCACCAACCATTGTTTGGTTGAGTTACAATGTTCATGGCAATGAAGCATCTTCTACTGAAGCATTTATGTTAACCATTTATGCATTGCTTGATCCGTCAAATACACAAACCAAAGAATGGTTAAGAAATACAGTGGTAATACTGGATCCTTGCATCAATCCTGATGGAAGAGACCGTTATGTGAACTGGTACAATTCTGTTGTTGGAAAAAATTACAATGCAGATCCTGCATCTAGAGAACATTCAGAACCTTGGCCTGGCGGAAGAAGCAATCACTATAATTTTGATTTGAATAGAGATTGGGCCTGGCAGACGCAAGTGGAAACACAACAAAGATTGAAAAAATATTTACAATGGATGCCACAGATTCATGTAGATTATCACGAGCAAGGATTCAATGAGCCTTATTATTTTGCACCAGCTGCAGATCCTATGCATGAAGTGATAACTCCATGGCAGAAAGAGTTTCAGGTAATGATTGGAAAAAATCATGCAAAGTATTTTGACAATAATAATTGGTTGTATTTTACCAAAGAACGTTTTGATTTATTGTATCCTTCATATGGCGATACTTATCCAATTTACAATGGCGCCATTGGAATGACTTATGAGCAGGGAGGTATTCGTGCTGGTTTAGCCATTCAAAATGAAGATGGAGATACACTTACTTTGGTTGATCGTGCCTTGCATCATTTTACCACTGGAATGTCTACCATCGAATTGGCTTCCAAAAACAGACAGAAATTGATTACTGAATTCAAGAAGTTTTTTGAAGATAGTAGAGCAGGTAAAATGAGTGAGTATAAAACTTATGTGTTCACTGCTAAAGAAGAAAATAAAATCATTGCGCTTAAAAAATTATTAGATCAAAATGGTATAGAACATGGAACCCTTAGCAACAAAACTTTCAGAGGATATAATTATTTTTCTGGAAAGGATGATGCGTTTTCTGATGAAGGATTTCATATAGCCATTAGTGCCTTTCAGCCAAGATCGGTAATGGCAAAGGTTTTGTTGGAGCCAAAGACAATTGTAACAGACTCTAATACCTACGATATCACCGCCTGGTCTGCAGCCTATGCTTATGGAATTAAAGGGTATGCAGTAAAAGAAAAATTGGATTTTAGCGGAGAACCAAAATCGGCAACAGCAATCACTGAAGTAGCTAGTAGTTATGGAGCTTTAATTCCATACAATTCTTTCAACAGTGCTAAAGTGTTGGCTTATTTATTAAAGAATGGTATCAAAGTACGTTTCGTTGAAAAGCCATTTACCTATAAAAACAAAGTATTTGAAAAAGGTACATTGATTGTATTGAAAACAAGTAATGGAACCAATTGGTTGGCGTTAACCAACGAGGCTTGCAAGAAGCTCAATGTTCAAGCTTATGCTGTAGAAACTGGTTTTATGGATAAGGGAGCAGATTTTGGTTCTCCAGATATTAAAAATATCACTGAAGCACCAAAAGTGGCCATTGTTTCTGGCGATCAAACATCTTCATTAGCTGCAGGAGAGGTTTGGCATTATTTTGATAAGCAATTAGAATATCCTTCTACCTTAATTAATGCGGCTGATTTACAAAGAATCAATTTAAAAAATTACCAGGTATTGATTTTGCCCGATGGTAATTACAGAAATTTAGGTGATAAAGCAATGGTGGATAAACTAAAAGATTTTGTAAGGGGAGGTGGAAAAATTATTGCTTTGGAAAATGCGATGGCAATTATGGCTGGTGGAGATTGGGGAATCAAATTGAAAGATACAAGGCCGGATAATAAAGGAGCTGACTCTACCATTAAAAAATATGGCGATCGCGAGAAAGATTATTTAACCAATTCTATTCCTGGAGCAATTTATAAAGTAGACATAGATAATAGCCATCCTTTAGGATTTGGTTATCCTGAATTTTATTACACTTTAAAGCAAGACAATAATTTATATGAAATCATGAAAGATGGCTGGAATGTAGGAACCATCAAAAAAGATGCTTATGTAACAGGTTTTGCCGGAGTGAAAGTGAAAGCCAAATTGAAAGAAGGAATGTTGTTTGCAGTACAAGATATTGGCGCCGGTTCTGTAGTGTATTTGTCTGAAGATCCCTTATTCAGAAACTTCTGGGACAATGGGAAACTCTTGTTTGCGAATGCGGTATTCTTAGTTGGACAATAAGCTTAAAAGAATTAGGAGATAAGAGATATGAATTATGAGATACCTATTGTAGATATGAGATAAGAGATAT
>JBAXUV010000017.1:0-61887 GCA_037129425.1 Sphingobacteriia bacterium | reverse complement strand
CGCCTTCGGCGATGAGGGCTTTTTTATTTGGAGCGCTCTGGCAAACGAGTTTGCCGGAACGGATTAGCTCACTTCGTTCGCTGATTACCGAACGATTGGTCTTACTCAAAGCCTCCCATCGCCTTCGGCGATGAGGGCTTTTTTATTTGGAGCGCTCTGGCAAACGAGTTTGCCTCGCTCCCAAATAAAAAAGCCCCTCCAACTTCGTTGGAGAGGCTTTGTGCCCCGGAACGGAGTTGAACCGTTACTCGCGTTGCGGCGAACAGGATTTTAAGTCCTGCGTGTCTACCAATTCCACCACCGGGGCTGCCATAAAAAATCCCGTCCTAGAGGAGCGGGATTCTCAGAGCGAAAGACCAGGCTCGAACTGGCCACCCCGACCTTGGCAAGGTCGTGCTCTACCAAATGAGCTACTTTCGCGTTTTGTAAGAACTAATTTCGGAGTGCAAAAATAGCCATCCATAGTTCCTGACAAAATTTTTTTGTAACTATTTGTATTCTGGCTTGAATTTGGAACTACTCTGTACTTCAACAGTAGGCGTTCCTTTGTAACGCTGGTTGTACAAACGGTAACATCCGCCTAATACAAAAGCTAGAATACAAAATACTTGTAAATAGAACAAAAAACGGGAAGAATTTACCCAATTATTTGTAAAGTCTTTTTCTTCGTGTTTGGTGATTTCCTGTGACATAGTGGGTTATTGCAGTGCAAAAATAAGGGTTGAGCGTAAATTTATAATGGCTTCTTAGGAATAATTTCCAGAAATCGTTTTTTTTGATCAATAAAGTAATTCCAAACAACTGATCGATTGTATACTCCGCCCAATGATACCATCGATACTCGCGTATTTTGAGAAGGCCTAAATCGACTGATCAGCCAATAATAAAATCCCATATGCGCCTTAATAATAGCGGTAAAAAACCAAATATCTCCCGTTAACAACCCTTTCCATGCAGAAATACTGTCTAATAATATCCTAAAGGGCAGTTTCCAAATCAATTCTTTCAAAGGGAGATTCTTACAAATCATGATCAAATTATTCCTGAAATTCAGGTACACTTTTTTTCCCCCTCTTGGCAAAGTACCAGCGCCAACATGATACACAAAAGATGTAGGACAAACCATTATTTTATAGCCTTTTAGTTGCATTCTCCAACACAAATCAATTTCCTCCTGGTGTGCAAAGAAATACGGATCAAACCCATTCATTTCATGAAAAACGGCTGATCGAATAAATAATGCTGCTCCTGAAGCCCAAAAAATGGGGGAAACATCTTCGTATTGACCATTATCGGGTTCACAAACATCAAAAACCCTTCCTCTGGAAAATGGATAGCCTAAAAAATCAATCCAGCCTCCGGATGCTCCAGCATATTCAAACAAATGCTTATGCTGATAAGAACATATTTTAGGTTGACAAGCTGCAATAGTTTGATCCGATTCCATCAAGTGGATAATTGGATTTACCCAATTGGGACTTACTTCCACATCGGAATTCAACAACACATAATATTGGGCTCCTACCCTTTTCAATGCCCAATTATATCCGCCGGCGAAACCCTCATTGGTAGAGTTTTGCAGCAAAGTAATGGATGGATAATGCTCTTGTAAAAAAAGGATAGATTGATCCGTAGAGCCATTATCGGCTACAATAATTTCCAAATTCGAATAATCAGTTGCTACTATAGATGGCAGAAACTGTTCCAAATATTTTTGGCCATTATAATTCAGAATAACAATTGCAACCGATGGATTCAACTATGATAATTTTGGCGAAAGTACAATCAATTGGCCAATCCCCAGTTAATCAAATACCTAACTTCTGTTGGAACTGTATGTACTCTTTTCGAATCGGTTTTATGGGCTAATCTTACAATAATTGTTTTCTTGGATGGAATCACAATAATATACTGCCCCAAAATACCTCTTGCATAAAAGATTTCTTGATGCTCAGGATCAATCCACCATTGATATCCATAATAGTCACATTTCAATCCCTTTGAATCAGCGATTCCGCAAGGCGTGATTGACTGTTTAAAATAATCACTATCAATTACAGGAACACCATCAATTTTTCCACTGTCTAGCATTAATTTTCCTATTCTGGCAAAGTCTCTTGTATTCGAATTAAAACAGCAATAGGCTTTTTCTTTTCCATTAGGTTGATCAGTACTCCACAATGCAGTATGGGTAGCACCTAATGGCTGCCATAATTTTTCAGCAGCATATTCACTCAACAATTTTCCCGTGGCTTTAAGCAGAATCAATCCTAATAATTGAGTGTCTCCGCTTTTATATGAATGAAATGTTCCTGGTTGATGAATCATCTTTACACTATTCGCCGTTTTGTTTACATCAGTTCCATAATACAATTCAGCAGTAACAGATAGAGGGTTCCAATAAGATTCATCCCAATCAGTTCCGCTACTCATGGTTAACACATCCACTATTCTCACTTTTGCTTTCTCTCCTTCTTTAAATTCAGGAATAAAATCTCCAATAGGTTGATCTACCGATTTGATCTTGCCTTCTTTAATGGCAACCCCAATTAATAAACTGGTAATACTTTTTGCCATAGAAAAAGATCCAGACAATGAGCTATCAGAATAACCATCCCAATATTTTTCAATAACGATTGAATCATTTTTTATCATCAATAGTCCAACGGTTTTTAATTTTTCCATTAACTGATTCAATGAATCTGGATAAGCCACTTGATTATAATTATGTGCAACTGCCCAGGGTCTTTCCTTGCTTACTGATACTTTGTTGTTATCAAAGATTTTATAATCGTCAATTTTAGCAAAATTGTGATAAGCTGCTTTAAACAAATAGGTTTTACCAGTAATAAAAGCAAAAGCTGAAAACAGCACTGCTATAACTATTAACGTAATTAATATCTTCTTAAGCAATTTCATTTGACATTTTTTAATTCATGAAAATAACATTTTCCATCAATTCAGCATAATAATACTTACCTTTGCATCCTGATGAAATTATTGCACTTCCTACATATTAATCTAGATTTCCTAGATCATCCTTTTGGGGTAATCTAATTACCCCCTCATTCTCGAGACCAATTTCTTTTTAACCATCATCATTTTTATCGTTTTCGTTATTAGATTATTTTCAATACGCTAATAACTCAATAACCAATTACACAATAACTATCATCATGAATACTCAATTCGTTTCTCCGAATACTGCAAAATATTTATCATTAGAAGACCAATATGGTGCACATAATTATCATCCAATCCCTGTTGTATTAAATAAAGGCGAAGGTGTTTATTTATGGGATGTGGACGGAAAAAAATACATTGATTTTTTAAGCGGTTATTCTGCAGTAAATCAAGGTCATTGCCACCCTACTATTATTAATAGCCTTATTGAGCAAGCTCAAAAACTTACATTAACTTCTAGAGCATTTCATAATAATTTATTAGGAGAATACGAGCAATTTATTACTGCTTATTTTGGGTACGATAAAGTATTGCCGATGAATACTGGTGTTGAAGGCGGAGAGACTGCTATCAAATTAGCAAGAAGATGGGCTTACGACAAAAAAGGGATTGAAGAAAATAAAGCAAAAGTGATTTTTGCAGAAGGCAATTTTTGGGGAAGAACATTAGCAGCGATTTCATCATCTACTGACCCTACTAGTTATCATCATTTTGGGCCATTTATGCCTGGCTTCGAATTAGTACCCTATAACGATACCATTGCATTAGAAAAAGCATTTCAAGATAAAAATGTTTGCGCATTTATGGTTGAGCCTATTCAAGGAGAAGCTGGTGTGGTAATTCCGGATGAAGGGTATTTACAAAAAGTAAGAGCGCTTTGCACCGAATACAATGTGTTGTTTATTGCCGATGAAATTCAAACGGGCTTAGCCAGAACCGGAAAAATGCTGGCATGCGATCATGAAAATGTTCGCCCGGATATATTAATCCTTGGGAAAGCGTTAAGTGGTGGTGTTTTACCAATATCAGCTGTTCTTGCAGATGATTACATAATGATGAATATTAAACCAGGAGAACATGGTTCTACTTATGGTGGCAATCCATTGGCTTGCGCTGTTGCAATAAGTGCTTTGACTGTTTTAAAAGAAGAAAATATGGCTGAAAATGCCAGCATATTGGGGCAGTTACTTAGAGATGAACTCGCAAAGATTCAATCGCCTTTTATTAAAACCATTCGAGGAAAGGGACTATTAAATGCAATAGTGATTAATCATCCCAATCCGGAAGCTGCATGGGATTTTTGTTTAATATTAAAAGAGAAAGGGCTATTAGCCAAGCCTACTCATGGAGATAAAAT
Organism: Sphingobacteriia bacterium; assembly: GCA_037129425.1. Classification (GTDB taxonomy): domain Bacteria; phylum Bacteroidota; class Bacteroidia; order Chitinophagales; family Chitinophagaceae; genus Sediminibacterium. Next base: position 57,566 of record JBAXUV010000017.1, on the reverse strand, counting down.
AAGATTCGCACCACCCTTAATCATTACTAAAGAACAAATTTTAGATAGTGTACAGATAATTAAGGAAGCAATTGCAGATTTTCATAAATTATAACAAAATGCTATACCTTCACTCCTTGTGAAAAAAGGGATATCGTTCATATTGCTAATTGTAATTTTTATTTATATTGGAGGCTACCATTTGGTTTTTGTATTGCATCAAGCCTCCATTAAAAATGAAATGAAAGCATATTTAAAAGCCAATAAGAATACCCAAATAGGATCTTGGTTTACATTTGATCTGGTAAATGATGACATTCAAGATCCAAATTTTAATTGGGAGGACAATAAAGCTGAATTTATTTATAATAATGAATGGTATGATGTAATCAATGTATCCTATAAAGGAAAACAAATAGAAATTTATGCTTTAAAAGACGGGCAAGAAAATGAATTGGAAAAATCATTAGAAAAAATAAGGCCTTCTTCTAAATCTGCAACAAAGAGTATTCAATCAGCCATAAAATTTTCTTGCTTTGTAAAAAAGGATATTGTAATTGCGGTAAAGCACTTTACCAATCATTATGATTACAATAATTACATTGCAAATAAACTACTACCCGGACTTTCAAAAGTAAATATCCCTCCTCCTAAACAAATAGATATACATATTTAGTTTAGGCAGCTTTATTATTAAGCTGCAATTACATTGTATAATCTTTAAAAATTATCAAATGAAGCAATTCATTTATTTGATCATTTTGATCAATATCTCCATTATTGGTTTTTCCCAGAATAAATCAAGCGGAACAATCTTGGACTCAAAAACAAAATCGCCTCTTGCTGGTGCTGTAATTAAAATGAATGGCAATGCAAATATCATTGCAGACAAGGAAGGAAAATTTAGCTTTAGCTGCGAACCTGCAAAAGAAATAACTGTTTCTTTTATTGGATATGAAAGCAAAAAAACGATCATCAAAAACTGTAACGAATCTTTAGAAATCGCGCTTATTCCAATTAGCAATCGTTTAGAAGATGTTGAAATAACGGCCTCATCCAACGAAAATAAATCTATGTTGGCTCAACCTGTTTCTATTACCAAATTGGGCGAAACAGAAATTAAAAGAGGTAACGGATTATTTTTAGATGATGCCATCAATGCAAATGTTCCTGGGGTTACTATGCAGCGAAGGGCTGTTTCCTCTGGCCAACAATTTAATATCAGGGGTTACGGAAATGGAATAGGAACAACCACTAGACCAAATAGTAATTTTGATGGGCAAGGCTACAAAGTATATTTAAATGGCATTCCGATAACTGATGCGGAAGGTATTACTGTAATGGATGATATTGATTTTGCCTCTATTGGTAATGTAGAAATTACGAAAGGACCTTCAGGCACCCTTTATGGTTTAGCTATTGCAGGAGTTGTTAATTTAAAAACAATTAAACCTGTAAAAAATACAACAAGTATCGGCCAAGATATTTTAATCGGCAGTTATGGATTAAGACGATATACTACCCAATTTCAAACTAGTACAGATAAATCTTCCTTACTAATTAATTACGGAAGACAAAATAGTGATGGTTATATGAACCATACAGCTTCAAAGAAAGATTTTGTAAATCTATCTTTAGATTATCAATTAAATGATAAAGCTTCCTTGACTGTGTACGGAGGGTATAGCAAAAGTTATGATGAAAGAGGTGGAGAATTAACATTGTCTCAATATGCCAATTTTGATTACTCTGGCAACCCAGAATACATTAAAAGAAATGCACATTCCGAAGTAATCAGCTTTAGAGGTGGAATTGCGCATACCTATGCATTTTCAAAAAGCATATCAAATACTACAACACTATTTGGAACAGGTACTTCAATGAATGCAAGTTCAGCTGGTGGTTGGACTGATAAAAATCCAATCAACTATGGATTGAGATCAACTTTTGATATGCATTTTCAGCTGAAGGGCAATTATTTTTTGAGTGGTATTACAGGTATAGAAACACAAAGACAATATGCACAAATTATTGGCTACAATATGGTGGCCAACCCAACCGATCCAAATGCATATTGGAATATTGGTGCTATGCGAAGCAATCAATCAACCATTACTGGAACAAGTTCATACTTCACAGAATGGACATTGACTATGCCTAAAGATCTATCCATCACTGCAGGATTAGGTATCAGCGATATGAATATTGAATTGAACGATAAATTTTATGTTGCCACCAATACCAATCCTACAAAGTTCAATAGAAGTTATACTGGCATGGCATCTCCACATATTGCCATCAATAAAATAATCAATAAACATGTTTCGGTTTATGCTTCCTATAGCAAAGGGTATAAAGCCCCTGTTAGTTCTTATTTTTTCATACCAGCAACCGGAAAACTCAATACAGACCTAAAACCTGAAATTGGAGAACAATTTGAAATTGGTACAAAGGGTTCTGTATTGCATGACAAACTGGTGTATGAATTAGCCATTTTTAACAGCTTTTTTACAGATAAAATGTATGCAGTTGCAGTTCCTTTGAGTGGATCAACAACCACTACAGCTTATTCGTACATAGCTAATGGTGGCAAACAAAATAATAAGGGAATAGAATTGTTATTGAAATATTCATTGTATCAATCAGAATCAGGAACTATAAAATCAATAAGACCTTTTGCAAACTTCACTTATTCCAATTTTAAATATGAAGGTTATCAATTTCAGAAATTAAATACACCCGCTACTACTATTTCTGTTGCAGACTATGATGGAAAAGCAGTTGCAGGAGTATCTCCAGTTGTTGCAAATGCTGGTGTAGATTTTTCTTTACAAAATGGCATTTACGGCAATTTGAATTACAATTATAGAGATGCATTCCCTATAACATCAGACGGTGTAAATAATACCACTAGTTATTCATTATTGAATGCCAAACTAGGATTTCAACACAAACTTGGTAAAAATATTAGTGCAGATATTTTTGCGGGAGTCACCAATATTACTGGCACTCAATATCCTTTCATGGTATTTGTTAATCAATTGCCTGATGCCTATATGCCAGCTCCTTACCAAGCCAACTATTTTGGAGGACTCAATATTAAATACATTTTTTAAATTACCATTATGCAAAAAATATCTTTCGTATTGTTGTTGGTTTTTTTAGCTTCCTGCGGATTATCAAAAAAAGAAAAAAAACCAGATTCTGCTGACTTAAGAATTGTTTCTGTTTCGAAACATTTAACAGAAATATTGTTTGCTTTGGGGAAGGGGCATAATATAGTCGCTTGCGATTTAACCAGTTCCTACCCAGACAGTGCAAAAATGTTACCTAAAGTTGGTTACCACAGAGCATTGAATGCAGAAGGAATCATTTCAATGAATCCAGATATCGTAATCCATAGCAATGATATTGGACCTCTAACTGTTTTACCTCAATTGGAAAAGCTGGGGCTTAAAACTATGGCTTTTAAAGGAGCGAACACTTTAGATAGCGCAAAAATGCTTATTTCAGCATTAGGAGCTTATTTTGGAGTTCCTCAAAATGCAGTCACTATCAATAATAAGATTGATGCAGATATGCTGACTGTTGCAAAAGAAAGAGCACTCCATTCAGACACTCCTTCTGTAATGATCATACACTATGGGCAAGCCAATAATGTATTTTTTGTAATGAGTGGAAGAAAAGGAGCTGGAGATCAAATGATCGAATCAGCTGGAGCTAAAGTAGCCAAATATGATGCTAAAGGTGCCAGGCAAATTAGTGCCGAAGCAGTAGCATTGGCTAATCCAGATATCATTATTGCTACAGATTTTGGTTTCGATAAAATGGGTAGTGCAGAAAATTTCAAATCGATACCTGGTGTTGCGCTTACAAACGCTGCAAAGAACAATCGAATCTATCGTTTTGAAGAACACGACTTAGTTTATTTTGGCCCACGTTCTGGTGAAAACATACTTAAATTGATGCAATTAATTCATCCAAAAAAATAATGAATAATAAAGAATTAATTCTTTTTTATTGCTTCATAGCAATACTAATTTCAACAGCATTCATTGCTATAGCAGTGGGTGCTGTTCCTATTTCTTTTATGGATATGATTCATTCTATCAAACACTGGATGAATGGGGAGGAATCAGGATCTATTTATGAAGGAGTTTTTATTCAGTTAAGATTACCAAGAGTACTTCTTTGTGGAATGAGTGGGGCTATTTTAGCGGTATCCGGTGTATTAATGCAAGGACTATTTAGAAACCCGATTGTAGAACCCGGACTAACCGGAACCAGCGCTGGAGCAGCATTTGGAGCATCCATTGTTTTTGTTATTAGCACTGGACTTCCCATTGCTTTACAAAATATTACAGGAATTTTCATTCTTCCTTTGTTTGCTTTCATTGGCGGATTAATCGCCACATATATGGTTTATTCACTCTCTCAGAACAGCAAACAATCATCTGTTACTGCCTTATTACTAACCGGGATTGCTGTAAATGCAGTTGCCTTAAGTGGCATTGGCTTTATGAGCTATATAGCAAGAGATCCGCAAGCCAGAAGTATTACTTTCTGGAATTTAGGGACTTTTAGCGGAGCATCATGGTTACAGGTTTTTATTGTTGGAATTATAGGAATAGTGAGCTTGTTGTTTTCTTTTCGATTTGCAAAAGATTTAAATATTCTTCAACTGGGAGATGAAGAAGCTGGTTACCTTGGTTTGAATGCACAACAATTAAAAAAACGCGTTTTATTATTGAATACTATTGCTGTTTCTGTAGTTACTGCTTTCACAGGTGTTATTGGGTTTGTGGGATTAATTGTACCACATATCATGAGAATGATTATTGGAAGTAATCATAAAAAACTACTCCCCTTTTCGATGATTACTGGCTCTATATTTTTATTATTAGCTGATATTATGGCAAGAACAATTGCAGCACCCGCCGAATTGCCCATTGGAATAATTACTTCAGTTATTGGGGCGCCCATATTTATAATTTTGTTGAAAAAAATAGGACTACTCAATCAAACAGGAGTAAAAAATGATTAAACTTAATTCCATAGAATATGTTATAGGATCTAAAAAATTAGTGTCTGATATCAGCCTCACCGTTAAAGATGGAGAATGCTTGGTTATAATGGGTGCAAATGGTGCTGGAAAATCTACTCTATTAAAAATAATTGCAGGCTCAATAAAACCTTCAAAAGGCCATGTAATCATAGACGAAGCAAATATCGATCAACTTCACCCTAATCTATTAGCCCAAAAAAGAGCAGTACTTTCTCAACACTATCATCTAATTTTTCCCTTAACTGTTGAAGAAGTAGTAATGATGGGTAGATATGCTTTTTATAATAGCAACCCCAGTAAAAATGATTATGCAATTGTAAAAGAATCATTGGAGTTGATGAATATTGGACATTTATCTAATCGCATTTACCAAACTTTATCGGGAGGCGAAGCACAAAAAGTACAGATGGCAAGAGTAATGTCTCAAGTTTATGTTGAAACCAATGATCCACAAAAATATTTGTTGCTCGATGAACCAGTTTCTCATCTGGATGTTCATTTTCAATATGAATTGATGCGTATTGCCAATGAATATTCAAAAAAGGGAGGAACCGTTATTGCCGTTTTACATGATATCAACCTTGCTTTGAAATATGCAGATAGAATCATCTTTTTAAAAGATGGATTATTGAAATATGATTTGAATCGGTCCGATAAAATAGATGTGAACTTAATCAAGGATATTTTTAATGCTGAAGCGCAAATCATTGATATACCTGAATCTTCTGAATATCGAATATTCTTTTAGTAATTTAATCTTTACTAATAGCAATCTTTGGGAGAAAGCTCATCAACATCATAATAGCGGAGGAAATCACCAAAATAAATAAAGCAATTTGCTTTTCGGGGCACTCCCCTGCATAACATGCAGATAGCATTAGATATTTGCTAATAGACCAAGCAAAGCAGAAAGTAGTAATAAATACATTGAGCCTTTTAGCCCAAATTTTATTTAATAAAAAAAGGATTGTACTTAAACCAGCCGTAAAAAAAATAAAGATAGCTGGTCTCCCAAAATTGGTTCCTTCGGAATGAAAACCGGAAATGGTTAATTGCTTGCTTTCTATAAAAACCCAAGGAAAGAAACAGGTTCCTAGAACAATCAAAGCAAGTAAAAACCCAATGATTTGAGAATATTTCATAACGTTTAATTAATCAAAAGCCTCCCCTTTTGGGGAGGCTTTGAGGTCCCGAGCGGATTCGAACCGCTGTGGAAGCTTTTGCAGAGCTCTGCCTAGCCACTCGGCCACAGGACCATAATTCGGAGGGCAAAAATAGCGTAAACAAAGTAATTTTAAAATTCTAAATAGTATTTAACGAAATTTGTACCCTAATAAGCCAAATATGAAAAGAATTGCTGAAAGTGAATTGATCATTAATAGCCGCGGAGCTGTATACCATCTCAATCTTAGGCCCGAGGAATTGGCTGATACCATCATTACAGTAGGTGATCCAGACAGAGTGGCCAATGTTAGCAAACACTTTGATCATATTGAATGCAAATTTGAACACAGAGAGTTTATTACCCATACAGGAACCATCGGCAATAAAAGGCTCTCCGTGGTCTCTACGGGTATTGGAACAGACAATATTGATATAGTATTAAATGAATTGGATGCTTTGGCCAATATCAATTTTGAAACAAGGACAGAAAACGCCCAATTAAAGCGTTTAAAAATAGTCAGGATCGGCACTTCTGGATCTTTACAAAAACATATACCCGTTGACAGTTTTGTGGCCAGTACACATGGAATTGGTATAGATAACCTACTCAATTTTTATAAACAGGATAATAATGATGAAGAACATGCAATACTTCAATCATTTATTAATCATACCAAAATTGGCAAACATGTTTCAACGCCATATATCGCATCCGCCGCTCCTGCTTTACAGAAATATTTTGTAGATGGATTTCATCAAGGAATGACCGTTACCTGTCCGGGTTTCTATGGCCCACAAGGAAGGGTGTTAAGACTGGCTTTACAATATCCAGACCTCGTAAATGACCTACCAACTTTCAGGTATGGCAATCATTTAATCACCAACTTCGAAATGGAGACAAGCGCCATTTACGGATTAGGAAAATTGTTAAACCATTATTGCCTGAGCCTCAATGCAATAGTTGCCAATAGAGTGGTTCAAAGTTTCAGTAAAGATGGGGCAAAAGCAGTCGAAAATTTGATCGTAAAATCGCTCGAAATATTAAGCAAAATGCAATAATTATTTTTTTATTGTACTGTAGGTTATTACATTGTATTCATGTCCGTAACCCTACACAAAGATATATCCGTGTATCAGCAAGCTATACAAGTAGCAGCTGAGGCATTTAGGCTTACAGCTAAATTGCCGCTTCAACAACGTTTTGTACTTACTGCACAATTAAGACGCTCCATTATATTGGTTTGCAACCAACTGGCTGCGGTGTCCCAAAGCAATTGCAAGCAATCACTTAAAATAAATAGTGAACTATTCATTAAAGTGTATGCTGAAACCAAAACACAAATTAAAATGTCCCAATTATTAGGTCATTTTAAAATCGAAGATCTTGGAGCGCTTGAAATTCAATTGGACCAAATTCTACAATGCTGCAAATCCAATTTGAATCAATATGATCATTAATTCATCCGCAGTATTCCCTTTTTCGCTTTAATTTGCAAGATGCAAATTCAATTTGTTAAATACCAAGGTGCTGGAAATGACTTTATTATCATTGACAACCGAAATAGTCAGGTTCAATTAAACAATGAACAGGTTCATATGCTATGTGAAAGACGCTTTGGCATTGGAGCGGATGGATTGATGTTGCTCAACAAACTAGACAATTATGATTTTGAGATGGTGTATTATAATGCAGATGGTGCAGTAGGAAGCATGTGCGGAAATGGAGGTAGATGCATCACTCAATTTGCTTATGATCTAGGAATCCACAAAGAAAATTATCGTTTCTTAGCATCAGATGGGCCTCATGAAGCATTCTTTGGAAAAAATAATTGGATTCATTTGAAAATGAAAAATGTAGATGAAATTACCATTATTGATGAAGGCTATGTGTTAGATACAGGCTCCCCTCATTATATTAAGGAAGTAGATGATGTAGCCAAAATAGATGTGGTGCATAAAGGAAGAGCAATCAGGTATAACGATGAATTTAAAGAAAAAGGCATTAACGTAAATTTTGTTCAAGTAGAACATAATAAAATTATTGTTAGAACTTATGAAAGAGGTGTTGAAGATGAAACCTTGAGTTGCGGAACTGGAGTTACTGCTTCTGCGTTGGTTTTTGCTCATAATGAGAATGGCTTTAATAGAGTTGAAGTAGGCACAAAAGGCGGCCACTTAGCAGTTGAGTTCGATAAAATTGGCGAACATGAATTTAACAATATTTGGCTCTGTGGGCCTGCTAGCTTTGTTTACAAAGGGTCGATAGAATTATAGTTTCACCAATTCCAATCAATCATTTCATGATACAGTATTTTAAAAATATAGAAGGACAAACCATAGAGATAGAAAAGGCCGATCAAGGGGTATGGGTAAACCTAGTTCCACCTTTTAAAGAAGAAGAATTTATTGAACTTAGCAAAGACTTAAATATTCCCATAGAGTTTTTAAGAGATTCATTGGATATAGATGAAAGACCAAGGTATGAGACAGAAGACAATGTAAAATTTCTGATTATTAAAACCCCTACGGAGAATAACTCATTTAATGATAGCGATGCTTTTTATATTACCATACCTATTTGTATTATCTTAACACATAATCAAATCATAACTGTTAATTCCTTCGACAACGGTGCCATCAAAAAATTCTTAAATACTTTTCAAAAAAGTCATCCAGATAAAAGAAACATGATGGTATTAAAAGTATTTGAAAAAGTGGTGCAAACTTTTTTAGATTACTTGAAAGAAATCAATCACAATAGAAATCAATACGAACAGAGCTTATATGATAGTAACAGCAATGTAGACTTACTCAAACTCATGCGTGTTCAAAAAAGCCTTGTGTATTTTGTTACTGCGTTGAGAAGTAATGAAATGCTGATGATGAAAATGGAAAGAACCAATTTTTTAGGATTGAATGAGGACGAAAGAGAATTTTTGCAAGATTTGATTGTAGATACCAGTCAGGCATTGGAAATGGCCAATATTTATACCAATATTTTGAGCAGTACAATGGATGCATTTGCAAGCATCATCAGTAATAACTTGAATAATGTGATGAAAAGGTTGACTTCAATTACCATTATTCTTTCTTTACCTATCCTAGTAACTAGCATATACGGAATGAATGTAGACATCCCCTATCAACGTTCTACACATGCATTTTATATTCCAGTTATTATCTCTTTATTAGTGTCGGTACTGATAGGCGGATACTTCTATAAAAAGAAATGGTTTTAGCTATGGCGCTTTTTAATGTTCGTGTTTACGGTTTGCTATTTGATTCCAATCAAAGACTTTTAGTAAGTGATGAATTTATCAGAGGGAATTTTTTTACCAAATTACCTGGGGGTGGTTTAGAAATTGGGGAAGGAACCAGAGATTGTTTACAAAGAGAATTCAAAGAAGAAACCGGATTGGATGTTGAAATAGGGAACCACATTTATACAACTGATTTTTATCAAATCTCTGCATTCAATAACACCGACCAGATCATATCCATTTATTACTGGGTGCACGCAAAAGATATTTCCACTTTAAAAACAAAAAACAAAGCTTTTGATTTTGAGCCTCATCAAATTGAAGACCCAACAAAAGAAGCGGAAGTATTTAGATGGGTGGAATGGAATGATTTGTCTAAAGACACCATGTCTTTACCGATTGATAAAGTAGTTATTGATTTATTGAAGGCTAATTCCTAACCCAGGCCTACCGGTCAGCATCACTTTTCCAAAATCAAAATGAAGACCGGTTGCATTATCTTCTGATAGCAATAAAGGACCATCCAAATCGGCATAATCCAATTGTGGCAAAAAATGCGCAATTGCGGCCGAGCCAATTGTACCCTCATTCATACTACCCATCATCACTTTCATGTTCAACAATCTGGCTTCTTTGATCATACGCAATGCTGGAGTAATACCACTGCATTTGGTAAGCTTTATATTGATTCCATGAAAATGCTGAAAACATTTTTTTACATCTTGCTCAAATACACAACTCTCATCCGCAATCAATGGTAAAACAGATTGTTCAAATAAAACTTTCATTCCTTCCCAATTCTCTTTTGCCAAGGGCTGTTCAATAAACTCCACTCCTAACGCTGCTAATTGTGGAATTTTTTGAAGCGCTTCTTCTATAGTCCATCCTGCATTTGCATCTATTCTGAATACAGCATCAGTATGTTCTCTCAATGCCTTGATGATCTCAATGTCTTCATCTGTGCCCAATTTAATTTTATATACGGGCCATGGCTTTGATTTCATTTTAGCCACCATTTTTTCTATACTATCAATTCCAATAGTATAATCTGTAACTGGCAATTCTGCACCCCACTGAGTTCCCCATAAATCAAATAATGGCTTTGCCTTCATTTGACCAAACAAGTCCCATGCTGCCATATCCAATGCACAGACCAGAAAAGGATTATTCGGAAATAAATGGTGTAAGTAATGCCAATAGCGTTCTGGATCTGTTAAAGCAAATTTTTCAACCAACTTTTTCTTGGATTCCAAATCTTCCATCATTTGCTCTACCGAAATATTGTAATACACAATAGAGGGCGCTTCTCCATATCCTGTAAATGGTCCTAATGACAATTGCACCATCAAAGCTGGTTGATGGGTTTTGGTTCTTCCATTCGAAATGGTGAATGGATATTCAAATGGCAAATTGGTGGAAGAATATGATAGAATCACTTTTATAAATTTATCTGCCAGATGCTTTAATATAATCAGCTAATTCATCGTTAAATGAACTGGCTTTTTGCAAATCTTCGATGGTCATATGCATTCTATATTGCCAATAATGATTCGGGTCTGCGGGAACATTTATTTGTTCTTCTTTTGGATTGTCCCTTCTTACTAATTCATTAATGCCCATTAAATCTTGCAACTGAAAAATACTCCACATGGCTGGCGAGTACAAATGCTGCACTACAATCGCTTTATTGATCCATGCTTCGCAATAAAATGGAGCATCTCCCCATTGTCCTAACTCATGATTATAAAAATGTTGAATGCTTGATTTGTCTTCTTCCCACCATCCCCTGATTGTACTCATGTCATGTGTAGACGGTGTTACTACACTTAAATAAGGAGCATCATTTGGATGAAAAAACTGCTTTGTATTGTCTTTAGGCATTCTTTGAATTTCTAAACTCAAGAGCCCTAATTGTTGCATCACATCAGGTACACATGCTGGAACTAACCCAAGATCTTCACCACATACAATCATATTAGTAACTCTCTTCAACGCCGGTAATTTTTGTAAAGCTTCCTGCTTCCAGAAATTGTCTTGTCGTTTAAAGAAATAGTTTACATAACTGTTCTTTAATTGTTGTTTGGTATCATCAGACAAAAATTTAAATGAAGTGGTTGACTCCATTCCAAATCTGAAATGAAAATATTGTCCATCTCCATTTGCATCAAACAAAATGACATTGCTAATAAGGTTATATAAGCCTTGCTTTATTTTTTGATGTTGTTCGTCGGACTCCAGGGTTGCAAAATGTGCCTCTACTAAACGTTGAGTAGCAAAAGCTGGTTTTAATCGATATGTTCCATCGTCGTTCTTCAAAAGGAATAAACTTTTAACCAATTCATTATCGTATCCAAAAAATTCCCAGAGTACCGATTCATTAATAAATGGTTGTGTGTATCGATGATAATCAAACCAAATTCCTTGTTGGTTGAATTCATGAATATGTATGGCTAAAGCTGGTACAAAATGCCCCATAATACCTTCCACTGCATGAATTGGGATGCTCCATATTCTAAAAAAGCCAAGAATATGATCAATCCTGAATGCATCAAAATAATGGCTCATTTGTTCGAATCTTTGCTTCCACCATGCAAAGCCATCTTCTTGCATTTTTTGCCAGTTATAGGTAGGGAATCCCCAGTTCTGGCCCTTGATGGCAAAATCATCTGGAGGTGCGCCAGCTTGATATTCCATATGAAATAATGCTGGATTTTGCCAAGTGTCTGCACTGTGTCGATACACTCCAATTGCAATATCCCCTTTTAAAATAATCCCTTTGCTATGGGCATAAGCAGCTGCATCTTTCAATTGAACATGCAAATGATATTGAATAAAATAATGCAAGGCAATATCATGATAAGCTGCTGATGAAGGATCAACTAAAGATTCAATATCGGCAGCATTAAAATGCTTATAAGCAGGCCATTTGTTGAAATCAACTACACCATATTCGTCACGTAAATAACAAAATACAGCATAAGGAGTAAGCCATTCTTTATTTTGATTGAAAAAATCTTTAAACGCTGAAGAAGTAAGAGCTTGTTCCCCTTCATTTTTATAGATCTCTTTAATGATTTGAATTTTTAATTTAACCACTGCATCATAATCAACTACAGAAAGTGCATTCAACTTTGCTCCTTCTGCTTCCCATTTTTTTAATTGTTTTTTGTATTTAGTACCCGCTAAGGTTGGAATATTTAAATACATTGGATGCAATGCAAAAGCTGAAATGGATGCATAAGGATATGAATCCTTAAAAGTATTGGTTGCAATCGTATCATTAATGGGGAGTACCTGGATCATTTTTAAACCTACTTGAGCAGCCCAATCTGCCAAGTGCTTCAAGTCAGCAAAATCTCCTACTCCAAAGCTAGCTTCAGATCTTAGACTAAAAACTGGAATTGCCACTCCAGCCCCTTTCCAGGTATTATTGGGCAAATAAGTATAGCCATCATTGATAATTGTTTTTCTATTCTTCGAAACAACATCATACAAAACCCTGTTATTGCCATTTTCAAAACCGATGAATTTTTTATGCTCAGTATCATATACTCCATATTTATATGAAATAGGAAATGATGCTTTTGATAAATTCAAGGAAACTTCAAATTGATCACTATCTGCAGGTCTGTTTAATAATATTGGCGAAGCTGCATCCCATTGACTTAACAATTTATCTGAACCAAGCAAACAAATAACTTGTCCTTTGGCTAATAATGGGCTTTTTACTTTAAATGTATGAGTAACTATTTTAGGGCTTGAAATATTAATTTCAGTAAAATTATTTTTTAGTAATACATCCTGAAACGCATCTGCATAAAAACTATTCTCATAATAACCTGCATGGTTCCAAGTATCGATCAACACAATCTCTGATGGATTTTTTGAATCAATTGATAAGGTTTTATCTTTTCCCCAATCAACCACAATTGAACCATCTTCATTTTTTAGTACATAATTGTATTGAAACGGTAATTCGTTTTTTAAATCAATTGGAAAATCTATTTCAACATACCAAAAATCTTCATTGAAGTATTGCATAGGGACTGCTTGTAATAAATCATTATTCCCTAGCAATGAATGTGAACCAGTTATAAATAGATTTTGTCCATTTACAGTTTTAAACCGTACTTGAAAATTTACTTTAACAGTATCTGATAATTGAACAACAGTATCAGTTGATGTAGCTTTTGTTGAAGGAGTTTTTTTAGTTGCCGTTTTTTTGACTGCAGCTTTTTTAGTAACTGCTTTTTTGGTAGCAGCTTTTTTTAAAGGTTTTTCAGTCTCCGTTTTCTCTTTTTTGGGTTTAGCTTTTGTTGCTACTTTCACCTCTTCAATATTCTCTATTTTTTTCACAATCGTTTGTTGTTTTGTAGCCATAATTCAGCATTTACGGCTCTAAATTAGGCAACAATGTGTAAATATCACACTGTAACTCCAAATTGATATATCGATTTGACCGATTAAATAGTACTCATTATCATATCGGCTGCTTTTTCTGCAATCATAATCACCGCTGCATTAGTATTTCCAGAGACAATCGATGGCATGATGGATGCATCTACCACTCTCAACCCTTTTATTTTATGTACCCTTAACTGATCGTCGGTTACAGCCATAGGATCTTCCCCCATTTTGCAGGTTCCTATTGGGTGATAAAGGGTTTCAAGGCTTTTTCTTATATGAGCCATTAAGGCTTCGTCTGTTTCTTTTTCTACTGGAAAGTCTATTCCCCCTGTTGTATATGCTTTTAAAGCGGGTGAGGTAAGCACTTCCATCGATTTTTTTAATGCATATAACAAAGTATCTTGGTCATGTTGGGTAGACAAAACATTATGATTGATGATTGGTGCATCTTTGGGATTAGCCGATTTTAAACCAACCGTTCCCTTACTTTCTGGACGGAGCAAAATGGCCAATATTCCTATGCCATCTTTCTTAGAAAAGGTCTCGATATTGTATATATCTGTAGAATAATCTTTTGAAATACCTAATGGTACAAAGTGAAATTGAATATCTGGCCTATTTAAAGTTGGATTAGATTTAATAAAAGCATTTGCTTCCAATGGACTATTGGCCAATGGCCCTTTATTAAATAATAGATATTGCAATAATGATTTGGCCATATTCCAAGGCTTTAGCAATGAATTACCTGTTGGCATTGTTGCTTCAGCACTTACACCTGACCATACATGATCTTGTAAATTTTTCCCAACCCCTGGCAAAGCCATTAATACATCAATCCCTACTCTTTTTAATTCTGTAGGATCTCCAATTCCAGAGAGCATCAAAATTTGTGGTGATTGAATGGCACCAGCCGATAAAATTACTTCCCCACTACAATTAATTCTTTCTGCATTCGATTGAGTAGTTTGAGCTTCAACACCAGTAGCCCTTCCATTTTCAACGATAATCCGCTTGACAAAAGTGTTGGTTTTTACAGTAAGATTGGGTCTTCTTAAAGCTGGCTTCAGAAAAGCAGCTGCTGTACTATGTCTTTTATTGTTTTTGATAGTAAACTGTAAAAGATGTGCACCTTCTTGAACAGCCCCATTGTAATCTGGGTTTTTAGGAATCCCTGATTCCGCACAAGCGTCAATAAAAGCCTCCGCAAATGGACTGGGTTGTTCTGATAGCGTAACAGAAAGCAGACCATCCTGTCCGTGATAAGGAGAGTCAAAATTTTTATTGTTTTCGGACTTGATAAAATAAGGAAGCACTTCTTCGTAAGACCATCCTTTATTTCCCAAACTAGCCCATTCATCATAATCTGCTTTATTGCCTCTCACATAGGCCATTGCATTGGTGGAGCTAGATCCTCCCAAGGTTTTTCCTCTAGGAATATACAACGGGCGATTATCTATTGCCTTTTGTGGAACCGACCAAAATTGCCAGTCTACATCTGTTCTATTTAATTTTGTATACGCTCCGGGAATAGAAATTTCTTTCTTTTTATCAGGTCCACCCGCTTCTATTAACAAGACTTTTTTGGATGCATCTTCAGATAATCGATTCGCTAAAACACAACCTGCAGATCCTGCTCCAATAATAATGTAGTCATAAGTCATACGATAAATATAGTAGAAAATGATGAATGGATGGTTGTTGATTTGAACTTCCTATATTTGTAAACTAACAACCGTTCGCAAATGAACTTAGATAAAAACCGCAATGAAGATTGGATGAAATTGATGCTTAGTGAAGTGAAGCGTCAGATGGAAATAGTCAAATTAGGAGGCGGCAAAAAATCAATCGAAAAACAAAAAGAACGCAATAAATTGACCGCCCGTCAGCGTATAGACTATTTAAATGACGCAGATAAACCATTTATTGAAATTGGCGCTTTTGCAGGTCATGGAATGTATGAAGAAGAAGGAGGCTGTGCCTCAGGAGGAACGGTTGCCGGAATTGGTTATATCAGCGGAAGGCAATGCATCATTGTGGCAAACGATCAAACTGTAAAAGCAGGTGCTTGGTTTCCTATAACAGGAAAGAAGAATTTAAGAATGCAAGAGATTGCGATGGAAAACAGATTGCCAATTATTTATTTAGTAGATAGTGCTGGCGTTTTTTTACCCATGCAGGACGAGATATTTCCAGACAAAGAACATTTTGGAAGAATTTTTAGAAACAATGCCCGAATGAGTGCAATGGGTATTACACAAATTGCAGCGGTAATGGGTGCATGTGTAGCAGGTGGCGCATATTTACCCATCATGAGCGATGAAACATTGATGGTAGAAGGAAATGGCAGTATTTTTTTAGCTGGTTCTTATTTGGTAAAAGCAGCCATTGGAGAAGATATTGATAACGAAACATTGGGTGGAGCAGATACCCATACCTCCATCAGCGGTATTGCTGATTATAAATTCAAGACCGAAGAAGAATGCCTGGATCATGTAAAAAAGATCATGAACAAACTGGCCACACCAGCAAATGCAGGATTTAATAAAATAGCTTCTGCTAAGCCTTTAAAAGATATTGAATCGATTTATTCAATTATTCCTGAAGGAAATTTGAAGCCTTATGATATGCTGGAAATTATTGAATTGTTAGTAGACAATAGCGAATTTGATCAATTCAAAAAAGATTATGGAAAAACAATTCTATGTGGGTATGCAAGAATAGATGGCTGGGCTGTTGGGATTGTTGCTAATCAGCGCTTGGTGTCTAAAAGTAAGAAGGGTGAAATGCAAATTGGCGGAGTGATTTACAATGATAGCGCCGATAAAGCAGCTCGCTTTATTATGAATTGTAATCAGAAAAAAATACCATTGGTTTTTCTTCAAGATGTTACGGGTTTTATGGTGGGGAGCAGAAGTGAACATAGTGGTATTATTAAAGATGGTGCAAAAATGGTAAACGCAGTAGCCAATTCTGTTGTACCTAAGTTTACTATTGTTATTGGAAATAGTTATGGTGCAGGCAATTATGCCATGTGCGGAAAAGCCTATGATCCAAGACTTATTTTTGCATGGCCTTCTGCAAAAATTGCTGTAATGGGTGGAGATCAAGCAGCTAAAACCCTTGCACAGATTCAGGTTGCCACCATGAAATCAAAAGGAAAAGAAGTGAGTACAGAAGAAGAAAAATTACTATTGGATACGATTAAAGATCGTTACTATCAACAAACAACTCCCTATTATGCTGCAGCAAGATTATGGGTAGATGGTATTATTGATCCTGCACAAACTAGGCAAGTGATTTCTGAAGGAATCAATGCAGCGAATCAAAACCCACATTTCGAATCATTCAGTACAGGAGTCTTTCAAGTTTAGTAAATGTATGAGTGATTGAATTATTTTATATTGCAATCAATACCTTGTATCTCATATCTTTTATCTTATAACTCATAATTCTTAATTCTTAATTCTTAATTCGTCTTGTCTCATTCCTTACAAATATATACAGATGGCGCAGCCCGGGGAAACCCTGGCCCAGGTGGATACGGCATTGTACTTTTGTGGGGACAAAAAAGAAAAGAGATCGCAGCAGGTTTTCGATTGACCACCAATAATCGAATGGAATTAATGGCTGTGATTGTTGCTTTAAATTCTTTAACCAAGCAGCATATACCAGTAACTATTTATACCGATAGTAAATATATTGTAGACAGTGTGCAAAAGAAATGGTTAGATAATTGGATAAAAACCGACTTTAAAGGAGGAAAGAAAAATCGAGATTTATGGACCCAATATTTTGAATTATCCAAGTTGTTCAAAATACAATTTGTATGGGTAAAGGGTCATGCAGACAATCCATTCAATAACCGTTGTGATGAGCTAGCTACTACTGCAGCAGACGGAACTAATTTATTGATAGATCAAGCTTACGAATCAGGTATCAATGACTAATTAGGCCGCTACTTTATTGGAAGATGCATTGGTGAATAATGAATAAGTGCCAAAGAAAATGGCAGCGAAAATTGCTGTAGCCATTACACTTCCTTGATAAAAAGGAATACCATCAGCAAAACATTGCATCAACCCTTCCATTGTTTTTGGGCGATGCAATCCACCACCACCAATCCAAACCATGAAATTGGACACCACAAAAAATGCAGTAGGTGCCGCCAAAGAACCAGCAGCTATGGAAAGAATATTGTTGGTTTTTACAAAAAAACCAAAGCAGGTTAAACTAATAAATAGTAAATAATTGATCCACTGTCCATGGTAAAAACCAGGAATGGTAGACATCCCATTCAAATAAAGCAATTGATATAAAACATCAGAAATCAACATCGAAATCAATGGTAGTAGAAAAGCAATTTTTTTATTATTGCTTAATAAAGAACCTGCGAAAATAGCAATGGCCATTTGAGGTGCAAATCCTAGGGCTCTTCCTGGAATGATTCTATATAATGCTGCAGCCAAGGTCATTAATACAAGTGCTACTATAAGGTTCTTATTCATTTTCATCTTTCAATATTTCATCGCAAAAATAGGCGTAAATTGGAATAAGTCCGCTTCAATTTTACCCAAATTGTGAATAACCTTATGGAACAGGAACAAAAGCCTTAAACAAAGTACAATTTCCGGATGCATATACTTGATATTCTGCACCGGGGAGTATTGCAACTACCTCACCCCTTTTCAAAACGATACTATTATTGACCAAGGCTCCTCCTTCTGTAACGATCATAATTTCAAGAGATTCAGCCACTGCTTCGTATTCTGAACCCGCAGTCAAATCGATTTTGCTGATCCCAAAGTCAGGAACAGGGCAAGGATAGATTTTTTCTCCAAATCTGGCAGGATTTCCTTTCATGATTTCGGGAATCATTTCTTCAAATAAGGTATGTTTCATTAATTCAGGAACGTCTACATGCTTGGGCGTTAATCCACCTCTTAAAACATTATCGCTATTGGCCATTAGCTCAATATTCTGCCCCTCTAAGTAAGCATGAGGAACACCTGCTTTCTGAAAAATAGCTTCTCCAGGATTGATTTGGACGATATTGAAAAAATAGATAGAAAAAATGCCCCTATCCATATCAGCAGGCAAGTCCTTTCCCTCATACAATTTTGCTGCCCACCAACCTGGATCTTGTTTGGTTAATCTTCCATCATGTTTATGCCTGATCTCTCTTTGAACCAAGGGAACCAATAATGAATTTACGTCTGACTGATCCATTTCCATGATAAACTGATACAAAGCGCGAATACCTTCTTTCTTGAAAAGAAGTAAAAACACATTTAATTCAGCGACATCTTCCAAAGTTTTTTCTATTGCTGCTTTTTGTTTAAAGCCATGGAGCAACCAGAAATCACTTAATGCCACCATAACTTCTGGCTTGTGGTTTCGGTCTTTATAATTACGATTGGGCGCATTGATTGAAATGCCTTCCGCCTCTTCTCTATCAAACCCTTTTTCCGCCTCTTCTTTTGTAGGATGTACCTGAATGGATAACATGTCATGAACATCTAATACTTTGAATAAGTAAGGCAATTCTCCAAAACGGTCTGCAATTGGCGCTGATAATGTATCATTCAAATTGGCTTTTACCAATTGGTTTAATGTAATCAACTCTCCATTTACATGAAAACTAGATGGAGCGGAAGGATGAGCACCCATCCAATACTCTGCACAAGGCTTATTTGAATCATTGTGATCGCCTATTAAATTTGGAATATATGATTTCCCTCCCCATGCATAATGCTGTACAACTCCTTTGATTTTAAAAATCCGTTCATTCAAGGTCATATTCAAGTATTGATTCTGATGAATAACGTTGAAACAGCTAATATCTTGTATAAAACCATGATTTATGAACGCAAAAAACCTAGAAATTGGCAAAATTGGGGAAGATATTGCAGTTAACTATTTAATTACCCACGAATACACCATCTTAGAAAGGAATTGGAGGCATAAACACTATGAAATTGATATCATTGCTTTCAAACATAAACTACTTCATATTATTGAGGTAAAAACCAGGAATTCGCTGGATTTTGGTTATCCAGAAGAAAGTATTGACAAATCCAAAATGCAATTCCTTAAAAATGCCGCTGCTGCTTATCAATACAAACATCCACAATGGAAATACTTAGAATTCGATATTATATCGATTACATTAGACCATGATTTAATCAAAGAAATATTCTTAATTGAAGATGTGTATTTCTAATTAAACCTTTTCATTAAAGATGGGTCTTAGATATGAAAAACTTTAAAAATGAAAAGAATTATTTATTTAGGCTTGGCCCTGTTTTGTTTTAACGCTTCCAATTTAATTGCTCAGGAATCTGGAACAATGGTTAAATCGGATTCTGCTAAAACAATTAAACAATCAGAAAACAAACACTTCAAAAAGCATGGTGGCAAATTGACCAAAGAAGAAAAGGAAACCGTTAAGCAATTAATGAGAGAGAAAACTTCTACATTGAGTCCTGAAGAAAAAAAAGCATTAAGGGATAAAATGCAAAAAAGAGTTGACGAAATGACTCCAGAAGAAAGGCAGGAAATGAGGGCTGCTTTAAAAAAGAAATTCGATCAACTCAGCCCTGAAGAAAAAAAAGAAATGATGGAAAAAATGAAAAACAGGAAAGATAGCAGTGGTAATTCAACTCCACCCAGAAGAAAAAGAAACTAAAGCCTTTTAACATCGAAGGGGATGCGGGGTTGCTTAGAGATAGGCACCCCGTTATTTTTTATATTAATCGGGATGAATATTATGAATTTCAGGAGCAGCGAAATAGTTTTAAACTTCGTCTTGCATAAATAACGTCATTTTTCGTAACTTAATCCGACAAAAGGGCAAATGTTTGACAGTTTGCCATTTTTTAGGCATCAGCATGAAACTTGTCTATCATTCATCCGTAAATAATAAAGAATGAAAAAATTCCAAGCAATCATCAAATTCACTATGGATGAATCATTTATGTCTTTAGTTCCAGCGCACAGAACTTATATCAATTATTTAATGAATAAAGGAATAATTGACAGTTATGCAGTTAGTATGGAAAGCCAAACCTGTTGGATTACCGTTAATGCAGAAGATAAAGAAAAAACCGATCAGCATATTGCAAAATCACCTTTATACAAATATTGGACTTACGAAATAGAAGAACTATTTGTATACGATAGTCAACATTATCGTTTACCTGCTTTACAGTTCAATTAAAATGCTTTCCATAGTTTAGCAGTATGAAGAAAAAACTATACTCCAAAAAATGGGTCATTGTATTTTATTTTATTGTAAGTAGTTTTAATGGTTTTGCTCAAAAACAGTTGGAATTGCTCGGGCAATGGAGAGGTAGTTTTCCATTAAATGGCGGAAATGAAATTCCTTTTAATTTCGAAATTGTTGTATCGGGCAAAAAAGACACAAGCTTGTATTTTATAAATGGAACAGACAAATACAGTGGGGGCAAAGTATTTACAAAAAAAGATTCTCTATACATTTCAATTGATCAGTTTGATACTGAAATGGCTTTTGCCATAATTAATGATCAATCTGTTTCCGGTTATTGGAGAAAACAAAATGGTGGGGGAAATTCCTTTCCCATTAAAGCAGAAAAAAACAAGCCCAGGTTTGCTACTTCAAATAACCAATCAAATAATACCATTGGCAAATCCTATTCAATTGAGTTCACCAACGATGTAGGTAAAAAAATACCATCAGTTGGATTATTTAAACAAGAAGGAAACCACTTGTTTGCAACTTTTTTAAGGATCTCTGGCGATAGCAGGTATACAGAAGGAATCATAGAAGGAAGTGAATTCAAACTATCCACGTTTATTGGTAATGGACCACTTTTATTTGTTGGCAAGATAAACAATGATGGTACAATCAGTGGCGAACAAATTGGTTTAAAATCTATTCAAACATATAAAGGAATTAAAAATGATACGGCCCATTTACCAGCTACCAATAATTTAACCATCGTAAACAATGATCGCCCATTTAATTTTTCATTGCAAAATGCATTGGGTAAAAAAATTAGTTTAGACGATGAGAGATATAAAAACAAGCCGGTAATTGTAACCATTGGTGGAACATGGTGCTTAAATTGTGCGGACGAAGCCATGTTTCTAGCCCCTTGGTACAGAAAAAATCAACCAAGAGGAATTGAAATTATCACAGTTCAATTTGAAGTACTAGATGACTTTGTATATGCACAAAAAACCATGACCCGATTCAAACAAAAATTCAACATTCCATATGAAATGGTTTTTGGGGGAACAACAGATAACGCAAAAGTTTTAGCCACATTACCAGCTTTAGAAAAGTTCTACAGTTTTCCAACCACTTTATTTATCGATAAAAATAGAAAAGTGTTTAAAATCCATACTGGCTTTTCAGGTCCGGCAACAGGAAAATTTTATGCTGATTTCATCAAAGAGTTTAACCAGACTGTTGATGAATTATTAAAACAATAATTTAATGCTCCCCATAAGTCTTCTCTCCTGCAGTAATGGCCAAACTAAGCATGTTTTGTTTAGGAGGAAAAGGACAGGTTGCATAAGGAGTAAATGCACATGGAGGATTAAATGCTTTATTAAAATCTACCACGGTTTTACCATCAGCAGTTGGTTTGGGAACATACAAGAATCTTCCAGCTCCATATGTTTCTTTCTTATTGGTTAGATCACCAAAGATCACAAAGTACTCTACACCTTCTTCAACCACATCTAAACTAACTGTTTGCCCATTTATTGTAAAAACCAATTTACCTAAAAACTTCATTTGGATGGTCTGCCCTAAAACATTGGTAATGGGGATGGTTGAAGGCGTTGTTGGTTCTTGCAAAATAGCTTCAAACCGCCAATTAGAATCGGTTGGAAAACGATCAGTTCCCGTAAAAGACTTTACCAATGGGCTATTATAATCTCTCAAACGGATTCCTATTTTATCTTCTCGCTTGATGACTGTCCAATGCATGGATCCATAAGACATAGGCGCAGACTTAGCCATTTCTTTCGAAAAAACGATCTCATCCAGTTTGGCTATTTGATCATTCACTTGTACTTGAACTCCCTTAGCTGTATTGATTGTAACAACTTGATTGCTTAGATTAAAATAACCTGCACTGGCAGGTATCGATCCTTTTGGAAAAACAATATTATTAGTACTCGCAGTTCCAAAACTATTCTTCCCTTCTTCCAACCAAAATAATCCAGCTAAGTTCAACCAACCATTTTCGCTTTTCAAATAATTTACTCGCTTGATTTTCCATTCTTCAATTTCACGATTATAAGAGGATTGCCCATCTACATTGAATAGGATAAATAGAGAGAATAATAAACTATAGATCTTTAGCATAATTCGATTTTAAAAGTTGAAGAAAATGATACAAATAACAACCAGCACAAAAGCCAAAAGCAAATTCTAAAAAAGCAAAACTGATGAATATATAAGAAATAATATTAATCAAAATAGTTAAATTCAATAAGACGGAAACAGCCAAAAACAAAGACATCGAAAACCCTATCATTGCAGCGAAACGTTTTGGAGCTCGATCAACATTTTTAGTACCTATCCATTTAAACTTTTCTATCTGGCCTGCAATTTTAGCAAGTAAACTAAATTTACCTTCTAAAAAAGCCCTACAATAAAAATCTATCACTAAAAAAAGTGAAAGAAAAATATTGGGAACTATTAAAACAAAAAGTTCCACCAAAAAAACGAAAAAAGCGTTTAATCTAATTTTGTGTTCATTCACTACTACCCTATCAACAGGGCAATTCACCCATTTTTCCATATTACAAAAGTATAAGAGTGCAAATATATACTCTAGTAATTAAATAGACTAATAATTTTATTGGATCATGCTGGTTTTATGATATCGTTATCAGGCAATGACTTGATATATATATCCTGTTGAGGAAATGGAATCTGAATGCCATTTTCAGCGAATTGTTGATATATATCTTTGAGCACGTCACTTTTGAGTTTGATCCAATTATCAAAATCATTGGTCCAGAATAATATCCGGAAATTCACTGAACTATCGGCAAATCCCTGAACGATCACATTATGCGAGGGATATTTCATTACATCTGTTCTTTGTGATAACAATTGATTAATCAAAATAGTCACTTTATCTAAAGACGTACCATAAGCAACTCCAACAATCAACTCAATACGTCTATAAGAATTTGAATGCGTCCAGTTCGTTAATTTCTGTGTAATGAAATCTCCATTAGGAACAATAATATCTGCTCCATCAAAAGTGGAAATTTTACTACTTCTGATTCCAATTTGCTTTACAGTTCCCGTTTGAGCGCCAATCTCTATCACATCCCCCACTTGCATGGGTTTTTCGAAAGCCAATATAACGCCTGATATGAGGTTACCTACAATATTTTGTAACCCAAAACCAATTCCTACACTCAATGCCCCAAATACAATCGCTAATTTATCCAATGGTATTCCAGCCGCACCAACAGCAATGAAAAACCCAATAGAGATAATGCCTACTCTTATCAGCATCATCCAGCTTCCAACCTTCGACTTTTTGGTGCTGGCAAACTGTTGTTCGGTAGTGCCGAATATCACAGATAAAAAATTAGAAATAATTACAGCTACCCATAATGTAATGGCAAAAACCAAAGCTGCATTTAATGTAAATGATAAACTGCCAATTGAAATAGGATGATCAAACAAATCTGCAAAGAATTGAATGGCAATATCATGAAAACTAAGACTCCAAATAAAGCCCAAAAACCATAAAGCAACTGCTCCAACGTTTAAATACCATTTAAATTTATCTCTGATGTTTTCATATTCCTCAATAGCAGAGGCTTGCATGCTTTTCATTCTTTCCAATTGCAAGTAAATAACTTCTGTAAAGATTTCAGAAACATAAGTTAATACAACAGCCAAAATAAATTGCTTTACTGCACTATTAGACACCAATTTAGCTAAAGCGAAATATCCGAAAAGATTTAAAAATACAGCAATGATATTGCTCACTAAAATGATCCCTAATGAAAACTGAAGTACTTTCAAGTATTTACCTTTTGTAATCAATTTTTTCCGAAATGACATTACTGCCAACAAAACCGCTAAAAAATTACAAATCAATAATCCCCAACGCTCTCCGATAGAATAATCATACAACAGATTATCAATTCCTAAAAGGAGACCCAAGCACAAAATCAAGATCCAAAGCAAGCGCAGATTTGCTTTTTCTTTAGCCCAGAAAATAAAAGTGGTAGCAATAGCTGAAATCATCCACATCAACTCTACAAAAATGGCAGGAGGACTTATAAAAATATAAGGGCTTAAAAAAGAGACAACAATGATTGTACAAAAAATAGGGAAACGCACAATGTATTTTAGCGGCAATAGCATTTCCTTTAAATTATTTTTTTGTAAATAATGTTTATTGGAAAAATGCCAATAATAAAACACAATCATAAAAAACAGCAAGAATATTACTGACTTTAAATTATTTTTTAAATAGTATACTAGAATATTTTGAGCACGTTCAGATGTAACTCTTAAATCATATCCAAGTGGGGTTGCGAAATTTTTTCTTGAATCTTTCCAAAGTGGAGGGTGAGATTGAAAAAATACTGTAGTTGAATATTTTGAAATCCTAAACTGAACATCTTCTAATAAACTGGCATTTTTTACATAGGCTCTAACAACTCTTTTTTCCAACAATAATAAATCATTGAAAATGCTGTCTTTTTTATCTTTAAGCTGTAGCCGATAATTTGCAATTGCTTCTAATTGTTGCTTGAAATTTACTTTTTGTAAAGAATCGTCTTCATTATGAATACTGGTTAGGTCTTGAACTGCCAACTTTATATCTTGATATCCAGCGCTTATAGATGCATTAAAGCTTTCTAAATCATTATTCCAACCTTTTAATTGCTTATCAAACTGCACCATGACCACTTTGAAACTACTTATATTTCTCAAATTAATTTGTGAAATGCTTTGCCCTACAATTAAATTAGAATCAATAACGCGTATGGTATTCTCAATTTTTGATAAACTGTAATCTATTTCACTTGAATCAAAACCTCTTTTCAATAAATGATCATATTTATTCATCCGAATAAACAATTCTTCCAATTGATTGAGCACTGATACAGGTTTTTCATCAATGTTTTTTGAAAGTAGCGTATCCTCAATATATCCATTTTTTAAACCAAGACCTTTCCTAGTATTTTCTGATTGTGTAGCATTTTTATTTGATACTTTTTTCTGGCCATTTACTTCACTACCAAAAAACAATATCAATACAATAGCAAAACCAAGAATTTTTTGCACCATATGAATTGTTTAAAACATAAATATAGTCATTCTTCATTAAGGCTTTTTACCTAAATTTAAATATATAAACTACTATGTAACCTTTATTGATTACCTAAAAAATACTAAACCAATGACCAATTCTCGTTTACTGCCATTCATAAAAATAGGGCTTCTTTTTGTTGGTTGTATTTTCGGATTGTCTGCTTCTGCACAAAGTCCAGAATCTAATTTGATAAAGGAAGGAATCGTTTTACCCCAACTCTCTTCACCAGTTGCCAATTATGTGAATGTTACAAGAGTGGGGAATCTGCTTTTTCTTTCCGGAAAAGGTCCTTTGAAACCAGATGGCACATATATCACAGGTAAGCTAGGGCAAGAACTCAATATAGAAAATGGATATGCGGCCGCAAAACTCGTAGCTATCAATCAGTTGGCTGTTTTGAAAAATGAGCTAGGTGAATTAAACAAAATCAAACGAATCGTAAAAGTATTGGGATTGGTAAATAGCAGTTCTACATTTTATGATCAACCAAAAGTAATGAATGGATTTTCCGATTTTATGGTACTCATATTAGGGGAAAAAGGGAAACATGCTCGTTCAGCAATAGGCACCAACACACTTCCATTTAATATGGCAGTAGAAGTGGAAATGATTGTGGAAGTGGACAATTAAATAAACAATTGCACCAGGAAATACAAGATTGAAGGGCAAAGCAAACATCCCATTGCGGTATGAAAAGTTGCAGTAAGTGCTCCATAAGGCACTAATTTGGGATCGGTTGCAGCTAAACCAGCAGATACTCCACTTGTAGATCCAACCAATCCCCCAAATATCATGGCAGTCTGAGGATTATCAAGGCCCAGTTTTTTAGCAAAAAATGGAGTTGAAATAGAAACTACAATTGATTTTATGACTCCAATTGCAATGCTAATTGCAATAACATCTGAACTGGCTCCAACAGCCCCACCAGTTACAGGCCCTACAATAAAAGTACATGCACCTCCACCAATTGTTGCAAAACTTTTTGCATCGGTATAACCCAAGGCATACCCTATAGAGCCCCCCACAAAAAATGCGACAACAGTTCCTATTAAAAGGCATAACAATCCAATAAATCCTGTTTTTTTTATTTCAGCTAATTTGGCTCCCATTGCTGTAGAAACAATTGCAAAATCTCGCATCATAGTGCCTCCTAAAAATGCCAACCCTGAAAAACCAGGTACAGAAGCAAAACCTTTTTCTCCACCAAAATATGCAAGTACGAGCCCAAAACTAATTGCAATAGCAGCTCCTGGAATATGATTATTAGTAAACTTCTTTGAAATAAAATAGGAAACATAAATGATACAACCCACTAATAGCAGTGCAAAAACGAATCCATTTTTTTCGAGTATCGAAATAATTTCTTTCATTGAATTTATTTATTATTCGCTTTTTTGGCCATTCGATCAATTACAGGAATAATAGCAAAACAAGCGACTGTAGCAAATACACCTGCCAGCATAGCTACCCAACCTCCAGACAAAGCAGCTTTTACATTTTGAGATGCTGACATTGCCACTACAACAGGGATGTACATGGTGCTCCAAAATAAAATACCATTTTCGGTTTCTGCCTGATGCCAATTTTTTTTATCGAAATAATCGTGTAATAAAATCAATAATAACATGGCAAAACCTACTCCACCAAGGTTTCCATTCATATGTAAAAGCCTTCCGAGTAAATCACCTAAAATATGACCCACTAAAAAACAACCGGCTAATATGGCAACTCCATAAATTTTCATACGCTATTTATTAGCTATTTCTTTTACTTTCAATTTGATGTGATTTCCCCAGACTTTATACCCTTCAATATTATAATGCAATTTATCATCTCGGTAATATTTAGTAATGGGTTTTCCATCTGCTCCTAAAAATTGATCGGATGAAGCTATAAAATAAAGTTGAGGCTGAGAAGCAATATAATTTTTCACTAAATCATTGGTTTGTACAATTTGATCCCATGCTGCCCACCTCTTTTCACTAGGAGAGATTTCCAAGAAACTAATAGGTATGGTTGGAAATTTTTCTCTTAATTTTTTTACGATATACTTATATAATTCTAGAACCTGGTCAGGAGATTTATCTTTTTCAGTTGCTACGATATCATTACCCACATAAATAAAAATGGCTTTTGGTTGATGCGGATAAGCTATCCTTTGAATATAATAAGCCACATCTCTAAAATTACAACCTCCAAATCCTCTATGTATAATGTCTTTGTAATCTAGATCTTGTCGAATATTTTCCCATAAACGGATATAAGAACTCCCAATGAACAATAACGCATCTTTGGTATGTTTTTCTACTTTATTCAAACTATCGAATTGTACTATATCTTTCTCCCATCTAAATACCCCTTCTTCATTGCTGCCTTTCACCAATTTTAATTGGGTATACAACCACGTAGCCATGGATTGTATGCAACTATCTTGTTTAATTTTATTGTTATCCAATGTATGACCTGCACCAATAAATGGTCTAAGCCCGGTTGGCACTCCAACAGATAAAAATCTTTCATATAAAATAAGCGATCCATATTTCATCCCATGATAATCAAATGAACTATCATAGGGTACTGTTTTATCGGAAGTTCCGGATGCATTAAAAAGTGGTGCATCACCCCGATTGATCCATTTATAGTCTATTACACATCCCCATTGATTGATCACTCCTTGTACTTTAGAGGAGTATCCCTCATTTCCACTTGTGCCTTCCAATGAGCCCCATTTTTGTTGATCAATTTCTTTTGGAATTTCTTGCTCATCCATATAGGCCATTGCCAAACAAATTTTAGATCCTGCAGATGTACCAGTGATAAAAATTTGAGCAGTATCAATCCCATATTTATCTGCATACTTTCTAAAGAATCTAACTGCCGCTTTACCATCTTGCTGTCCTCTATAAAGTGCTTCAGCATAATCGGTATTGGCATTATTTTTATCAACCCCTAATCTATAATCGATTGTTGCAGCTACATATCCACGCTTAGCAAAACTGTTGCAAATCATTGCGCTGTATGCCCCAGTTTTTGAATTGTTTTTAAACCCACCACCATGAATAAAAATCAAGAGTGGTCTTTTTTTCATGGTATCGTTTTGAGGGCTAATAATATCTAGTAATAAATCTTCCTTTTGCCCTTTTAAATTAATGGCTTGACCATACTGAATATTCTTAACAGAATCAATCTGAGAAAAAATTTCCTGCTTGAATCTTTTTTGGGCAAACGATTTGCTATACCAGCAAGTGATCATTAATAAAACTGCTATTCCTTTTTTCATTTTATAATAATTTTTTCACGTCCCCCTTTACTACTTTTCCCATAGCATTGCGGGGCAGTTCCTGAAGAATAATGTATTTTTTAGGTGTTTTATATGCTGCCATCTGAGTTCTCAACCACTGATTTACTTGAACTGTATCTAGCTGATTATTGGATGAGACTAGGGCTGCAACAATTAACTCCCCCCATTCCTCATCTGGTATTCCAACCACAGCACAATCATTGATCCATTCATGGGTACGTAATACTTCTTCTATTTCCAAAGCAGAAATTTTATATCCGCCAGATTTAATAATGTCCACTGAATTGCGTCCCATGATTCTATAATAGTCATTTTCAATCACGGCTATATCCCCTGTTTTAAACCAACCATTTTGAGTAAATGCTTCTTCAGTTGCTTTTGGATTGTTCCAATATTCAACAAATACTGTTTCTCCTTTTATTAATATTTCTCCAGGCTCATCTACACCAGCAGCTTCATATTGTTCATTGGCAAGCATCACATCAACACCTGGTAAGGGCAAACCTACGTAGCCAGCTTTGCGTTCACCCAAATAAGGATTGCTGAGCCCCATTCCTATTTCAGTCATCCCATATCTTTCTAACAACCGATGACCACTGATCAGTTCCCATTTTTCCATCACTGTTACAGGCAGTGCAGCAGAACCACAAACCATCAATCTGAAAGCGCTCATAGAAGCTTTTAAGTTTAATTGGTCGGATGGCGATAATTTTTCGAAATAAGCAATCAACTTAAAATAAATGGTAGGAACTGCCATGAAAACATTGATTGCACCTTTGGCAAATTGATTAAACAAAGCTGCTTCGGAAAAAGATGGCAAAAATTCACAAATTGCACCTGACCATAATGAACATCCTATTACATTGATAATACCATGCACATGATGAAGTGGCAATACACAAATGATATGATCTGAACTATTCCATTGCCAAGCCTCTACTAAAGATTTTATTTGAGCCTCAATATTAGCATGAGTAGT
Organism: Sphingobacteriia bacterium; assembly: GCA_037129425.1. GTDB lineage: Bacteria > Bacteroidota > Bacteroidia > Chitinophagales > Chitinophagaceae > Sediminibacterium. The sequence continues at coordinate 27,061 of JBAXUV010000017.1, read as the reverse complement.
AACAACCCCTTTGGGTTTATTGGTTGTGCCACTTGTATACAAAATCATTGCCCTTCTATTACGATCAATAATTGGCAAATTCGCTTCAATCATCAGTCGTTCATCTTCGATAATGATCAACTGAATATTGTTTTCTTTGCAATAGACAGTAAACAAAGACTCATATACTTTATTTACAATAATTATTTTTGCCCCGGTATCTTCTATGTAATATTGTAAGGAAGGAAATGGATGTGTAAGACAAAGTGGAACAGCTACTCCTCCAGCTTGCCAAATTGCCCATTGTACTTTTACATAATCAAACCCAGGTTGAATCATAAAAGCAACCCTGGCTTCATGCAAATCAGCTTGCCCATCCAATAATTGTTTAGCTAAAGTTTGAGACGCTGCAATTAAATTGGAATACGTGTATTGCTGATCATTACTGAGAATGGCTATTTGATTAGAATACAGTTTGGCTTTTTCTAGTAGGGTTATCATTTAAAATAAATTATAAATCAAAATACTGTTTCGCGTTATTATAACAAATATCTTGAACAATTGAACCTATCCAATTTTCATCCTTTGGCAACCTGCCTTTATTCATTTCAGTGCCCAAAAAATTACATAGAATTCTTCTAAAATATTCATGCCTTGGAAAGGATAAAAAACTTCTTGAATCGGTTAGCATTCCAACAAAACGACTTAATAATCCCATATTTCCAACAGATTTCATGTGTTGGATCATTCCATCCATTTGATCATTGAACCACCATGCAGCACCTAATTGAATTTTACCAGGATAAGTTCCATCATTGAAGTTGCCCACCATGGTTGCTAATGCATCATTATCATTGGGATTAATACTATATAAAATTGTTTTAGCTAATTTCCCTTTTACATCTAAGCGATCCAGAAATAAAGCTACAGATTTCAAATCCACTGAATTTCCCATAGAATCCCAACCTGTATCTGCCCCAAGCAAATGATACATTCTAGAATTATTATTGCGAATAGGACCCATATGATATTGCTGAACCCAATTTTTTTCGAAACCCCACTCTGCTAAAATGGTGAGCATGGCAGATTTAAATTTGGTAATAGATAATTGATTGGGTTGAATCCCTTTTTGAGCCTCTTCAAAAATTTGTTCTATTTCTTTACTGGAATAATTTTCTGCATATAATTGTTCTACACCATGATCGGAAACTGTACATCCATTAGCTGCGAAAAAGTCATGTCTGGTTTTTAAAGCATCTGTGTAGCTGTTGAAATCATTAATTTCGATATTTGCTACTGCTGCTAATTTAGCAAGATAGCTATTAAAATCATTGACATTATTGATAGCAATGGCTTTGTCTGGCCTAAATGAAGGATGTACTTTTATTTGATAACCGCTGGCTTTTATCTGCTGGTGATATGCTAAATCATCCAACGGATCATCTGTTGTACCTACATATTGCACATTCATTTTTTGCAATAAATTTTGAACAGCAAAGTCTGCGCTCTTAATTTGTTCATTGCAGCAATCAAATATTCGTTTTGCAGTTGCTGGACTCAATATTTCATTCACTCCAAAATATCTTTGTAATTCTAAATGAGTCCAATGAAACAATGGATTCTGAATAGTATAAGGAACTGTTGCAGCCCACTGTTCAAATTTTTCCCAATCGGTTGCATCACCAGTACAAAAACGTTCTGCTATTCCATTGGCTCGCATTGCCCGCCATTTATAATGGTCTCCTGATAGCCATGCATCAGTAATAGTTGCAAACGAATAATTTTCAGCAATCATTTTTGGAGAAAGATGATTGTGGTAATCTATTATGGGCATTTGCTTGGCATACCCATGATACAAGTTTTGCGCTTCTGCATTCTCTAATAAAAAATCGTCTGTTATAAATGAACTCATAAAAATTAAAATAAAGATTTCGCAATTCCCATTTCTAATCCTCTCAACTCGGCAAGACCTCGTAATCTTCCAATTGCACTATACCCAGGATTGGTTTTCTTTTTTAAGTCATCCAACATTTGATGACCATGATCTGGCCTTACAGGAATAGCTATCTTTCTTTCTTGCATGATGGTTACTATTGCTTTCATAACAGCATACATATTAACATCCCCTTCTAAATGATTGTCTTCATAAAAATCGCCATGCTGATTTCGCTTAGTACTTCTTAAATGAAGAAAATTAATTCTATCGGCAAATTGATGTACCATAGCAGGCAAGTCATTGTCTGCTCTAACGCCAAATGAGCCAGTACAAAAACACAATCCATTATTGGTGGATGGAACGGCATTGATCAATGCTTCAATATCTGCAGCAGTACTTACTACTCTTGGCAAACCCAATAAAGGATAAGGAGGGTCATCCGGATGAATCACCATTTTAACATTAGCCGCATCAGCTACTGGAATAATTTGCTTTAAAAAATAAATCAAATTCTTTCTTAATTGATTGGCATCTATGCCATCATATTTATCTAATGCAGCTTGAAACTGTTGAATAGTGAAACTCTCTTCACTACCGGGCAAACCCTTGATCATATTTTGTTGCAGTAACAATTTCTCTTCCTCTGTCATTGCGGCAAATCGAGATCTTGCTCTTTCAATTTCTTGTGCACTATAATCATTTACTGCATTTTTTCTTTGTAAGATAAACAGATCAAATGCAATAAAGGCCGCTCTTTCAAATAACAATGCCAATGATCCATCCTTCATTGGATACGCTAAATTGGTTCTCGTCCAATCCATTACTGGCATAAAATTGTAAGTGATGGTATGAATACCACAGGCGCTTAAATTTTTAATTGATTCCTGATAATTGATGATGCATTGTTCAAATCCGGATGATTGGGTTTTGATGGATTCATGCACAGGCACACTCTCAACAACATCCCATGTTAGTCCTGCAGCTTCAATTATTTTTTTACGTTCTTGAATTTGATCGATCGTCCATACCTCCCCATTGGGAATATGATGCAACGCAGAAACCACTCCAGTACAACCTGCTTGTAAAATATCACTTAAACTAACCGGATCATTCGGCCCATACCAACGCATGGTTTGTATCATCTTAAATAATTCCATACACTTTATTTTATACTCCTGTAAATGCCATAAAACCACCATCAACTCCAACAATGGTGCCTGTTACAAACTGAGAAGCATCGCTTAATAACCAGATCAATGCACCATTCAATTCTGACGGCTTACCCATTCTTTTATATGGGGTATTTTGAATGATGAGCCCGCCCCTTTCGGTATAAGACCCATCAGGATTGGTAAGCAATGTTCGGTTTTGTTCTGTTAAGAAAAAGCCTGGCATAATTGCATTCATTCTAATTCGATCACCATAACGATTGGCCAACTCAACTGCCATCCAACGAGTATACGCATCAATCGATGATTTTCCTAAACTATACCCCAACACTCGCGTTAAGGCCCTTGTTGCACTTACCGAAGAAATATTGACGATACTTCCAGTGGTTTGGGCTGCAATGCTTGGTCCAAATATTTGAGTAGGTATAACAGTTCCCATTAAATTTAAATCAAGGGCTTTGCTTATAGCTTCTATGTTCAACGAAAAAATATCTTCGCTTGGTTTAACTACCGACTCCGGAATATTTCCTCCTGCTGCATTCACCAAACCATCGATCTTTCCAAAATGATTAATGATCGTTTCTTTAGCAACTTTTAATGCAGTTTCATCTAACACATCTGCAATTACTGGAATTGCATTTGCACCTAATAGCGTTAACTCATGCGCTCTTTCATCTGCGACTTGTTTATTTCTACCTAGTATCACCACATTACCGCCTTCTGTTGCAATTGCTTTGATGAATGCATGGCCTAAAATTCCTGTTCCACCGGTAACAATGATTGTTTTATCCTTTAATGAGAAGATATTAGCCATAATACTTTTTACAAATTGAATTAATATTTAAACACTTTTCCATTGACCATCACTTCCTGTGTTTTTGTGTCGAAAGTGGCTTTGCCACCTGTTCTCACAGCTGCATTGGTCATTATAGTTGCTATTGAATGATTGTATCCAGCTTCTACAGGTGCATTGGGTTGTTTTCTTGACCGCATACATTCCATCCAATTGCGAACATGTAATGAAGTAAGTAAATCTCCACCAGTATTTGCTGCAGCTTCTACGCTAATTGATTTATTGACTAAATTCATTTCAGGTAATAAATTGGCTTGCATTTTCATAGCAGCAGCCATATTTTCTTTAAGCCCACCTTTTGGAGAAACTTTATTGGTAATTAAATTCAATTCTCCTCCATTTGAATAATAAATTTCACTAGGGTTTTCATCTCCATTATGCATACGAGACATGAATACCACCTGGAAACCGCTATTAGTGTCATTCATTGGCCCGTAATCGAAAACCGCTGTTGTTGTATCCCAGTTTTTCCTTCCATCTTTCCACCAATAAACTCCACCATTTGCAGTTACCGATCTTGGATGATCCAATTTACTGAACCAATGAACTGTATCAATTTGATGGCTCATCCATTGACCAGGCATTCCAGAAGAGTATGGCCAAAACAAACGGTATTCTAAATATTTTCTTGGATCAAATTTTTCAAAAGGTCGATTGAGTAAAAACCTTTTCCAGTCCAGGTCTTCTTCTTTACAAGAAGCTACCAAATCTGGTCTGCGCCAGCGCCCTGGTTGATTTACATTCCAGGTTAATTCCACCATTGTAATTGGGCCAAACTTACCTTCTTGAATAAAATCAGCAGCGGCTTTGTAGTTGGCCCCACTTCTTCTTTGAGAACCTATTTGAACAATTCGGTCGGACGCTTTAATTACTTTTAATGCAGCTCGATTGTCTTCCATGGTCTCCGCAAATGGCTTCTCACAATAAACATCGCAATTGGCTTTAACAGCTTCAATAGCATGCAATGCATGTTGAAAATCGGCTGTACTAACAAATACCCCATCAATATCTTTTAAAGCATATAAAGCTTCATTGTTTTTACATGCAGTAATAGTATGATCTAACTTAGTTTTTAGAAATGCCTCCCCTTCTTCTCTTCTTGTTTTCCATATGTCTGAAACTGCAACAATATCAAAATTCAATTCTTTATGATGATGTAAGAAGCAAGGGAAATGAGAATATTTAAACCTATCCGAAAATCCGATTACTCCCAATCTTACTCGATCGTTTGCTCCAATAATATTGGCATAACTCTTTGCGCTAAAACCAAGAGAAGCAATATACATACCAGCTGATGTCTTGGCTGTTTTCTTTAAAAAATCTCTTCTTGAATTTTTCATAATACAGTTTTAGAGTTCTTTAATTTTAATACTTCTATAAGCAACATGTGTTCCATGTTCTTGTAATAAAATATGCCCTTTCTCAGCCATTCCAAAATTAGGCCAGTTGACATATTTGCTTTTAGCCACCAATGCTAAATAATATTGGGTTCCACGTTGGTATTCCACCACTTTCCATCCATTGATCCAATGTTCAATTCTTCCGTCAGGGAAAACGATGATTCTTCCCCGATTCCAGGCTCCAATAGGTAGTTTTTCTCTGCGGTCATTATTTCCACCATAAATTTTCTTTGAAGGAATTAAATCATATAATGATGCCATTGTTCTATTTCCTATGGATCCTAATTTTCCATCGGGATGTTTATCATCGTCCAATATTTGATACTCCAATCCTATCGCAGAACCTGAATTATTTTCTTTTTCTGTAACAAAATATTTCACTCCGCTATTGGCCGTATCAGACAATTGAAATTCAAATTGTAAATCGAATGCATGGAATTCATCAATGGTTACTATATCACCTCCATTAGCTGATTCTGCTCCATTACTTGCTTTTACATTTAAAGTGCCATCTTTTATATACCAAATATTATTGGGGAAAGTATTTTTATACGCACCTCTCCAACCATTGGTTGTAACTCCATCCCATAATAATCTCACTCCATTTCTTTTTTCTTCAGGAGAAATAGAATTGGGGATTGTGTTGATTACAAAAAGGTTATCTGCTGGCGAAGGTTTCAAATTTGTAGTTTGAATTCGAACATTTTTCCAACGTATTTCTCTACCCAACTCTTTCTCATCATTTATTTGATGAACTTGTAAAGCAATAAATCCTTTAGCAGTTTGATCATCAATTAAATGAGCACATGCAATTCCATTCACCCAAGTGCGAATACTATTGCCAATACATTCAATTCGGTAATGATTCCATTGATCATTCTTAAATGCTGTTTTTGCTGCAGGGTTATATTCCATTGGATATAACCATCCCTTTCTTGCTTCATCATAAATTCCACCACTCCAGGCTCTAGCAGAAGGATCAATCTCCATTTGATACCCATGAACCCTTTCAGGTGTTTTTTTATCTGTTACTTCACATTTATCATTGGCATCTTTAATCTCACTCCTGAATTGAACCCCAGAATTCATTCTGCTATCAACTTTAAAGTCCATTTCGAAAATAAAATCGCCATATAGCTTTTCGGTTGCCAAAAAAGTATTCGGACTGTTGAGCACAGTAGTTCCAATCAACTCTCCATTTTTTACTGTGTAATTAGCTGTTCCATTTAACTTTTTCCAACCTTTTAAATCTTTACCATTAAAAAGGTACTCCCATTGTTCGGTTGATTTTTGGGCAAAAGAAAAATTGATCAATAAAATCAGTGCAGTAGCAAAAGTTGTTTTTTTCATTTCAATTAAACTTTTAAAGTTTTCATATCAATTACAAATCTGTATTTAACATCTGATTTGACAATTCGATCATAAGCTGTATTGATATAGACCATTGGAATCACTTCAACATCGGAATAGATTTCATTGGCCGCACAATAGTCCAACATTTCTTGTGTTTCTTTTATCCCACCAATCATAGAACCCACAATGCTTCTTCTTTTCGAAATAATAGAAGCAGCATTAAATCGATTGTCTTCAGGAGGAATTCCTACCACCAACATTTTACCATCTACTTTTAATAAATCCAGGTATTGATTCATGTCATGAACTGCTGCAACAGTGTTCAATATAAAATCAAATTTTAGTTTCAGCTCTTTCAACTGTTTTTTATCGGTGGTCAACACAAAATGGTGCGCACCCAATCTTTTAGCATCTGCTTCTTTAGAAGGGGATGTACTCAACATGGTCACTTCAGCGCCAAATGATGCAGCAAATTTTACTGCCATATGACCTAAGCCACCTAATCCTAAAACAGCTACTTTATGGCCCTTGGTAACTCCAGCATATTTCAAAGGAGAATAAGTAGTTATACCAGCACATAAAAGTGGAGCAACTCCTTCTAGATTTTTGGTGAATGGAATATGAAGTGTATACTGTTCATCAATTACATAGCTAGATGAATATCCACCAAATGTTGGCGTTACTCCATCTCTGTAATAGCCATTATAAGAAGGAACCATGCCCTCATCACAATACTGCTCCAAACCAGATTTACAACAAGTACATTTTCTGCAAGAATCTACAAATACACCTACACCTGCCAGGTCACCCACTTTAAATTTTGTAACGTCAGCTCCTACTTCGGTAACTCTGCCAATAATTTCATGCCCAGGAACAATTGGATAAATAGAAGGCCCCCATTCGCTTCTTGCCATATGAATATCCGAATGACAAACACCGCAATACAAAATATCAATCTTTACATCTGCTGGCCCCACCTCCCTTCTTTCAAACTCCAATCCATGAATTTGATCATCCTTATGATTTGCTCCATATCCATTTACTTTAATCATCATTTTACTTTTTATTGAACAATAAATTTTTTCTTTACTCTTATATCTTCACTCGAACTTCCTACCAAAATTTCGAATACACCTGGCTCCACCACCGATTGCATGTTTTTGTCCAATAAAGAAATGTCTTTAGGACTTAATGTAAAACGAACAGTCTTGGTTTCCCCAACATTTAAACTAATTCTTTCAAAACCCCTCAATTGCGTTTCATATACTGTTACACTACTCACTTCATCTTTAAAATACAATTGAACCACTTCATCACCTTTGTATTTTCCTGTATTTGTTATATCAACCGAAATATCGATTTTTTGAGTACCATTTTGCTTTTCAGGACTAATGGTTAAATTACTATATTTAAAACTGGTATAACTCAAGCCAAACCCAAATGGATAGAGCGCCCCGTATACATTTGTTTTGCCAAAACCATTAGGGCCATCACCAGGTTGTCCTGCATGCGAGCCAGGTTTAAAAGGAAAATTTAATTCAATTTGTCCAACTGATTTCGGAAAAGTTACGGATAATTTTCCGCCAGGGTTATAGTCCCCAAAAATGGTTTCAGCTATTGCAGATCCACCATCCACTCCAGGACACCACGCTTCTATTATGGCGGGCAAATATTTTGCAGGCCAATTAATGGTAAGCGGCTGTCCATTGATCAATACCATTACAACTGGTTTGCCCGTTGCATATAATGCTTGCAATAAAAGTAGTTGACGACCTGTTAAGTCTAAATTGGTTCTACTTCTACTTTCTCCAAATTGATTTTCCGTTTCCCCCATTACTGCAATGATTACATCTACATTTTGAGCTATACGCACCGCAGAATCAATTGATGCTTGTTCCTTTGAAGTGATCGTAGTAGGAAATAATTCACTTTCTGGCCAATTATCATCTGTGGATTCACAACCTTTTGAGTATTGCAAATTCACTGAACTACCTAAATAAGATTTTAATCCTTCCAAAACTGAAATCACTTTTACGTTTGAAGGTCCATACCTACTCATAGAAGTTAATGTATCATTGGCTAATGGACCTGTCACCAAAATTTTGGAAACTTTATTCTTGTTAAGCGGCAATAATTGTTGGTCATTTTTCAATAAGACCAATGCTTCTTTAGATATTTGTTTACTGAATGCTTTTGCTTCGGCATTGTTCACTATTGCATCTGCTTTTTTAGTATCAACCACAAAAGGATGATCAAACAAACCCATTTTAAATTTATAGTTCAACACTTCTCCTACCCTTGCATCCAGTGTTTTCATGGAGAGCATACCATCCTTCACCAGTTTACGAGCAGGCAATAAAAAGGTTTCTGGATTTTGAAAATTTGTTCGCACATTCATACCCGCTTCTAAAGCCATTTTTACCGCATCGGCAGAGTCTTTTGCCACATGGTGTTTAGCATAAATAAATTCCAATGCATCGCTATCGCTTACAACATAACCATCAAATCCAAATTTTTTACGCAATAATTCTGTAAGAAAATAATAACTTCCTGTTACAGGCATTCCATCCCAGTCATTGTAACTGCTCATTATTCCCAATGGATGCGCTTCTTTAATGATTCTTTCATAAGGATAGAGATACATATTAAACAACTCTCTAGGGGCAATATGCGGATCAGTTCTTGCATTGCCATCTCTTCCTCCTTTTGGTACACTATACCCCATATAATGTTTGAGGGTTGAAGCAACATTTTCAGCTTGAACACCTAAAACCATTTGCTTGCCTAATTCGGTTACTAAAAAAGGATCTTCGCCATAGCATTCCACCACTCTACCCCATCTTGGATCTCTTGCTAAATCGAGAATTGGAACATAAACATTGGTATACCCTAAAGCTTTGGCTTCTCGCCCCACAATATGTCCTGCTTGATTGATCAATGCTTTATTCCAAGTACTTCCAATAGCAATCGGCGCAGGCAATGCAGTTGCTTTTTCATTGGCCAACCCATGGATTCCTTCATTGGTAAAATCAACTGGTATACCCAATCTTGTTTCTTCAATAAACCATTGTTGAACAGTATTGATTGCTTCAGCATGTCGGCTATAAGGAAAAGAATATTTTGTAAAGGTAGATGGTCGAAAAGTGGTAGAGTTTAAGTGCTCATCAATATTCGCAATTCCATCTTTCCATATTTTATTCTTCCAAGCTGGTGTTGGCAATTCATCTTTTAACACCCTACCATATCCATATAGCGTAACTAACTGAGCCGTTTTCTCATCTACATTCATTTGGGCAAGTAGATTAGCTACACGCTTTTGAATGGGTTGCTTAGGATCTTCAAAAATGTCTTTGATTCCATTTTTATTGAAATCAATCCACCCTTCTTTTTGTAATCTACTGTTAGTAGATTGAGCTATTGATTCATTCGATACGATCATTAAACAACAGCCAATTACAGAAATAATAAACCAATGCTTTAGCATATAGTGTATTTTATTTTTTGTCAATGTACTTGATTAATTGATATACATTTTCGTTAATTGTTTTCATCCTGTTCAATAAAGGGGTGTATACCTCATATTGTGTATTCACAATACCTTTATTGGCATCTTTGTTAGAAGGGTCGGCACTAGGGTCATTGGGATCATTGTCTTGGTACCTGAACCAATGCCAACCAACGCAATTTGCGTTTTGTAGTAGATTTATACAAAAATTTTGATAGTGAATTCCTCTTTCGTCTTGGGTTTTAACCAACCAACCTGCACCAGTTATATTATCCATTTTAGAATCGACTCCCTTTGTATAAAACTCAGTGATAATAAATGGCTTTTTCAAAGCTGCCCATTGTTCATTGTGCTTGTTGCTTAGCTCCCAATTGCCATAATAATTGATCGAAATAATATCGCAATACATTTCAGCCGCATTCAATAAAAAGGGATTATTCTTTGCAGAAGAATGCAATCTGCTTCCTATAAACAAATGATTTGGATCGTATTTTTTAATTGATGCAGATACTGTTTGATAATAGACTTGTGAAACATGCCCACTGAATGCTTCTTTTTGCTCTTTGGAGATTTTTAAAGTATCAATCTTATTGTCAGCAATCCATTTAATAACAGTTGAATAGGCTGGATTTTGAGGATTATTGATTGCTAAGAAGTCTAGAATCAAATTCTCTTGAAAAGGCAATTCATTATCAGAAAAATGTCCGAATAAATTGGGATCATTACTGCTTTTTTGCAATACTTCATTTTTTGTGTCACACCAAAGTTTAAAACCTGGATCGAACACATAGGCTAATACCGAAGACTCTTTTACACTATTTTTCTTCTTCTGATTCTGAGCATAACTACCCAATAAACTCAACTGAGTACAATATACTATTGGTTGAGCGTTTGATTTATTATATTGAACGATCGTTTCTACATCAGACCAAGAGCCTGTTGTATTAAACCCTACCCGATCGAAAATTTTTTTTGATTCTGCAATCCACTGCTGATTGCTACCAAACTTTGTTGAAAATGCCTTTTCATTATCGGGTGACTTACCTAATCGAACTCCATTTATTGCAACATTATAAAAGTAGTTTCCCAATGGATCAATTACCCAAGAGCGGCCATTGATTTTTTCAGTTTTAAAGTAGCCGGATGCTTTTGTATTTCTGGTTAAGTCGCCACCGTATTTATCAATTTTCAATTCTTTTACCAATTGAAAGCCTTTAATTGATTCAACTGTATGTGAAGGGAATTTTTTCCAATCGGAATATTGAATATTTCTGTTGCTGTCCCTACTCCATATTTTTGATTCAACAATAATTGAATCTGTAAACAACAATTTTTGTGCATCAATCAAATTAGATTGACAAAAAAATAAAAAACAAATAACAATTCTCTTTTTCATTTATTCTTTCATCTTTTCTTGATAAAAATAAAGGGGCAGCAAAGCCACCCCTTTAATGCTTGCTTATAACCATTCAAAAAAATTAATATCCTGCATTTTGAGGCATTGTTTTAGTCAAGTTAGCATCAATTACGCTTTGTGGAATTGGCAAAATAGAATCTCTTAAAGCAATTCTTGTACCAGCATACTTATTGTTTACTTGTGTTCTTGTAAACCAGGTACCAGTTCTTAGTAAAGTATACCTTCTATGTTCTTCAGAGATCAACTCTCTAGACCTTTCATCCAAAATGAAATTTAAAGTTACTTGAGCAGCCGTAATTGGCGTTGCATTTGCTCTAGCACGAATAATATTGATTGTTGCAGCAGCACCTGTTAAATCATTCAACCTGAATTGAGCTTCAGCTAATAACAAATAAGTGTCAGCTAATCTTAAATAAATCTGATCATTGTAATTAGATGAGTTTTGTACATCGGCAGTATCGCCTGGCGCCCAATCCCATTTACGAATGCTGGGCCAGTTTGGTGCTGCAGTTGCATTAGGAGCAGGTTCATCACAGTTAATACTTAAACGAACAGTATCTATTCCAAGTCTTCCACCTTGAGGGCCTGAAGTATATCCTGGGGTTGCACAAGTTGCTGCTGCATTAATATTTGCATTTGTTGGCAATGATGCAGCACTATTCATTAAATAGAAAAAACGATATGCAAAAGCACCACCGCGATGATCGGTTGGACCATATAAACTTAAAGCAAATTTAGTAACTGCAAATCTACCTAGACCTCTTCCACCATATTCTTGAGAAAAAGTCAATGGATTTCTTAATGGATTACCTACTCTAATATCATTGTATCGATTCACCCACCATCTGCGCATAATATTTGCATCACCTCCAGTAGACAAATATTCATTTTGAATTACCCAAAGAGCTTCTCTATTGCCTTGGCTTCTATTTGAATTTCTGTCCAAAAACATATCGGTAAATGGTGTACCAGGCAAAGCTGCTTGTGTGCCATATCTAGCAGTAATTAAACTATAATTGGTATTCTGTGTAACTGCTAAAGCTTTATCTCTTGCTTTTACAAAATCACCAGTAGTTAAATACAATTCAGCCAAATAGTGTTGTGCAACCACTTTGCTCGCTCTTCCCTCAACAATTGGCAAATCACTCATATTTGCTTCAGCGTATAACAAATCAGCTTCCATAGCTTTTCTTACTTCAGCAACTGGTGTTCTGTCCCAATCAGTTTTAATAGAACTTCCTTTTGATTCGGTTAAATTCAATGGAACATCTCCATACAAAAAAGTTAAGTGTCTATAAGCCCAAGCCCTGATCAATCTGGCTTCTCCTATAATTTGTTTTTTATCTTTATCTGTCCAGTTAATGGAAGGATTTTCTGCTCTATCAATAATGGTATTGGCACCATTTACAATACGATACAACCATTCCCATAATCTTCTAACATAAGCATCAGTAGAATTCAAACGAACACCAAAATCGTTGAACACTTGTTCAGGTGCATTACCTGCTGGTCTTAAACTATAAGCATTATCAACTCCAATCATGGCAGCGGTAATGGCCATATCATTGGAAGCTCCGTTAATTCCTTTTCTTTCTTCACGCCACTGACTGTATAATCCATAAAGCCCAGATTCAAATCCTGCTTTATTCACGTATAAATTATCAGGTGCAATGAGTGCTAATGGATTTTCTTCTAGAAAAGATTTATTACAAGACAATGTTGCAATAAGTAAAAAGAAGAAAGCGGATATTTTTATTATTTTGTTCATACAATTAATTTTTACAAATGCTTTATAAAGTGATTGTTAAACCAAATACAATTTCTTTTTGCAAAGGCAATCCATATTGATTGGTCAATTCTGGATCTAATGCGGTGAATTTGGTCATAGTAGCCAGGTTTCTTCCTGAAACATACACTTTACAAGAATTGATTTTTAATTTTTTCAATGCATCTACAGGAACTTCATAAGCAAGAGAAATATCTTTTAATCTCACGAAAGATGCATTTTCATAAAAATTCACACCGAAAGGATTGGCATTTGCGTCATTTGCAAAATGGTTTCCGTTTGGATTAGTTGCTGACCACCAATCTTTGCGAGTAGTGTTTCTTCTGGTATCAGTAAATACATTATCATCTTCAAATGGATTTCTTCTAGTAACACCAGATACTCCATGCACAAAAATCATCAATGAGAAGCGTTTGTATTTAAAAGTATTGGTCATACCCCAAATAAAATTAGGATCTTCTCTTCCAATGATTGTTCTGTCATTGGCATTGATTAGCGTATCGCCATTTACATTGGCTACCCTCACCCATCCTGGCTTAGCTGTTTTTTGTACAGACTCATCCACTTCTTTTTGAGATTTGAAAACGCCTCCATTTTGTAATCCAAAAATTACATTGATTGGTTGGCCAATAAACCAGCTGTTGGCAATATCATCTTTACCATCTCCATAGAGGTCAACAATTTTATTAATATTGGATGATAAGTTTAAGTTAGTAGACCAAGTAAAATCTTTTTTCTGAATATTGATGGTTGTTAAACCCAACTCAAGACCTGAGTTAGCCGTTTTACCTAAATTTTGTAAAATTCTGGTAAACCCTTGAACAGAAGGTATTGCTCTATTCAATAACAAATCACTGGTATTAGATGAATAGTAATCCAATGATCCCTGGATTCTATTTTTTAGGAAACCAAAATCCAAACCAACTGAAAAAGTTTTTGTTGATTCCCATCCTAATTGCTCATTCGCTAAACTACTAGGCACATATCCAGGCAAAACCGTATTTCCAGTTACATATGGGAAACTAGATAATTTTGCCAATGAACTGTATGATGAAACAGCTTGGTTACCATTCAATCCATAAGATACCCTCAACTTAAGATTATTGATAAATGAAGCATCTTTTAAGAATGATTCTTTATGCATATTCCAGGCAATCGCTGCTGAAGGAAATACACCATATTTTTTGGTAGCTCCAAAACCTGAGAATCCATCTCTTCTGGCAGTTAAAGTAAGTAAGTATTTTCCATCATATCCGTAATTTATTCTACCCATCTGAGACAATAGGTTTTGCTTGAAATAAACTGCTGAAGGAGTAAGCAAGGTAGCTGATGCCATTTGATAATTAGTCAATACATCATTAGGGAAGCCTTGTCCATCTAATTGATCTCTATCAAATTCATTGCTCTGGCTGCTGTATAAGGCAGTTGCATTAATTGAATGTTTCCCAAATTCTCTTGAATAATTCAAAATATTTTCTACTGTAAAATTTTTAGTAATGGCAGTGTAATTAGATGCCAATCCATTCGCTTCAAAACCTGCAGCTACATTTCTGCCAGAATATGTTTTTCGAACAGTATTCTCATATTCAATACCGGTATTTAATTTATACGAAAGTCCTTTTATAAAAGGCAAATCAACTCTTACACTATTGGTGGTAAAAACTCTATATGAATTATCACTGTTATTAACCAGTAATGATGAGAGAGGGTTTCTTGCTGGAGGATAATCTGCATATGCATAAATTGCAATTGATCCATCCGCATTATATGGAGTTGTCAATGGATTGAAGAAGTTGGCTCCTCCTCCAGTATTTCTGGTATCTTGAAATTCAACTGGCACCCCATCACGGTTTTGTAATGAAAACTGTGTACTTGATGCAATTGTTAACCAAGGAGTTACTTTGATATCTAAATTAGGGCGAAGAGAATATCTTTTAAAACGGTCATTGATTGCAACACCATCCACATTTAGAAATGTACCTCCTAAATAAAAAGATACTTTATCTGAACCACCTGCAACTGAAATGGAATGCTGGGATCTAGTTCCTGTTTGAGTGGCTAAACTGTACCAATCAACAAATTTTCCTGCATCATAAACAGCTTGTTCAGCAGGTGAAATAACATTTGGAGCATTTAAACGATTCTTTTTGAAATCATAAAATTCTGCACCAGTTAACAATGCTGGTTTATTGGTAATAGTTTGTGTGCCATAGAATCCATCATAGGTAATATTTAATTTACCCTTTTTGCCTTGTTTACTGGTAACAATGATTACACCATTAGAACCTCTAGCTCCATAGATTGCAGCAGCAGATGCATCTTTCAAAATTTCAATTGATTCCACATCATTTGGGTTCAATTCTGAAATGCCACCATCATATGGAATTCCATCCCAAACAATTAATGGACCATTGGCAGCACTGATTGACTTTCTACCTCTGATTACAATGGAAACATCATTGCCTTCTGCGCCACCGCCATTGGTGTTAATTTGAATACCTGGTACGGCACCTTGCAAAGCTTGAGCAATATTGGTATTGGGTAACTGGGTTAAGCGTTCTTTAGGTAATGATGCCACCGCACCAGTTACGTCACGCTTCTTTTGTGTACCATAACCAACCACTACTACATCCGATAAACTATTATCGTCTTTTTGTAATACAATTGTGTACTCCGATTGATTGGTGATACTTACCTCGGTATTGGTATACCCTATATAACTCACCACTAATATGGCATTGGTGCCGTTTGGAGCATCAATCGTAAATACTCCAGCTTCATTACTGACCTGCGTTTTTTGTTGCCCTTTTATAGATATAGTTGCACCACTCAAAACAGTACCGTCTGAGGAAACAATTTTACCTGAAATTTTGCGGGACTGAGCAATGCTGGATAATCCAAGCACGCATAAAAAAAGCAGAAAAAGGGATTTTCTGAATAGCATAGCAATCGTTTTGTTAGAGAATTGAATAAATTCCAGACAGTAAATTGTATCAAATTGTTTAATTAACTAAGTAATAGAGTGTATTTATTTACGAAAACGTTGTAGTATTTTTTCGTAAAAACACCCTTTTTTTGAAGACAAAAAGCTAGTTTCACTTTTCATTGAATAAGTCAATATGGATTCAACCAATCTTAAAATGCTTGCCAAAGAATTGAATCTGTCTATCTCAACAGTATCTAAAGCACTGAGAGACAGCCATGAAATTGGGGAATCCACCAAAAACAGGGTCATTGCACTAGCTAAAAAATTGAATTACCAGCCCAACCCCCATGCCAGCAGTTTAAGAAAACAGAAAAGCAAAACCATTGCTGTCATCATACCCGAAATAGCCAATAACTTTTTCTCATTGGCCATTAATGGCATCGAATCGATCGCACAGGAAAGAGACTACCATGTGTTGATTTATTTGACACATGAAGATTATAATAAGGAAGTAAACATCATCAAGCATTTACAAGGCGGAAGAGTAGGCGGAGTAATCATGTCACTTTCATCAGACACTAAAAATTTCGACCATTTGCATGAACTAACTGCACATAATATTCCCATTGTATTTTTTGATCGGATCTGTCATGAAATTGAAACCGCTAAAGTAACCACGGACGATTTTCAAGGTGGACTTGCAGCTACTGAACATTTAATTATCAATCATTGTAAAAATATTGGCTTCGCCTCTATCTCTGATACACTGTCTATTGATAATAAAAGAATGCAAGGATATTTAGAAGCATTGAATAAACACAACATAAAACCAAACAAATCAAGTATTGTAAAGTGCACAAATAGTGAAACGAATAATTACAATAAAATAAAAAAAATCTTATCAAGTAAAAACCCACCTGATGCTATTTTTGCTTCAATAGAAAAATTAGCTATTACTATTTACGAGGTTTGCAATGAGTTAAAAATAAAAATACCCGAGCAACTCAAAGTAATTTGCTTTTCCAATTTATCTACTGCTCATTTAATGAAGCCTTCGTTGAGCGCTATCAAACAACCTGCTTTTGAAATGGGAAAAGAAGCGGCCAGTATTTTATTTAAACATTTAGATAAAAACAGAACATTTATACCGAATGAGCACATCATTTTGAAATCTACATTGGTTGCCAGAGGCTCTACAATTATAAAGTAATCATTCAATTACTTCGAAGATGCAACGATGTCTTTAATGATGGCCAGGTGATGGTCTGTATGTAAAGCAATCATTTTTTTTGTATTCTTTACATTTAAATGTCCAAAAAAAGGATGAATAAAAAAATGGTTGGATGGCAACTCATTCAACATGGCTAATTGTTGATTGGCTTTTTCCATTTTTTCCCGAACATCGTTTTCATCAAATGCGTTTTCAGGTATTACCGATTTGGGCGCTTTGGCTTTACCTCGAGGAATTTTTCCAGTTGTAAATACTACCAACCGTTTCATATTAAAACTCCATTGATACGCTTTAGGATCGGAAGCTTTAACCGCACCAGCAATTTGATTAATGACCATTACATTATGATCTATATGCCATCCAACTGAGGATGCTGAAATTGATGGATCAATTTTATTAGCAAATGGGATATTCGAAGCTAATTCATTTAATAGCTGGGAAGTAGATTTCATAATACTTACAAAGTACAAATAATTCATCTTTGAAAGTATAGGGCATAAAAAAACCCCGAATTTTCGGGGTTAATTTGTGGGAGCACACGGGTTCGAACCGCGGACCCTCTGCTTGTAAGGCAGATGCTCTAAACCAACTGAGCTATGCTCCCTTTGTTGTTTGGGAGTGCAAAAATAGGGTTCGTATACTAATAGCCAAAAAAAATTACTCTTTTTTGACTGTATTCTTTAAAAAGAATGATTTTATTGGTTCAAAACCTACCTTTGCCCTATGTCAATTAAACTATCCACCTCTCCAAAGCCTTGGGAAGCATTTGAATCGGATATTGATACTGCATTAGCCAGCTCTTATAGCTTAATAGTGTGGAATGATGAAGTGAATACATTTGAATGGGTAATTGAATCGTTGATTGAAGTTTGTGGACATACACATGAGCAAGCAGAACAATGTGCACTGTTTATTCATCATAAAGGCAAATATGCTGTTAAAAGCGGCGATTATGACACTTTAAAGCCAATGTGCAACTCCATTACCGAAAGAGGAATTGGCGCCACCGTTGAAATGATTGATTAATACTTTTCTCTTCTTGAATTATTGAATTAAAAAGAATCGACCCTGCAAATACTTTCAGATAAATTGTGGTTCCCCGCGGTAGATAAAGCACAATCGGATGGATTATTGGCAATGGGCGGAGATTTATCCCCTCAACGCATATTACTGGCATACGAATCGGGCATTTTCCCATGGTTTGAAGGAGAAATACCCCTTTGGTGGAGCCCAGATCCAAGATTCGTTTTGTTCCCTACAGATTTGAAAGTAACCAAATCAATGCATCAAGTCATTAGAAGCAATCAATTTAGCTTTTCGATTAACAACAATTTTGCTCAAGTAATTCATTTATGTAAAACAACCGAAAGGGCCGACCAACTGGGCACTTGGATAACTGATGAAGTAGAATCAGCCTATACAGCACTACACCTAATGGGATATGCATTTAGCGCAGAAGCATGGCACAAAGAAGAATTAGTTGGTGGATTATATGGAATTAAATTAGGCAAGGTTTTTTTTGGAGAAAGCATGTTCAGCACAAAATCGAATGCCAGTAAATTTGCATTCATTCAATTTGTAGAACATTTAAAAAAGGAAGGGATTCAATTAATCGATTGCCAGGTATATACCAATCATTTAGAAAGTTTGGGAGCTAATATGATCACTCGAAAAAAATTTATTGAATTGTTGAAGCACTATGAAGCCGTTCGATAGCCATACATTACTTCAACATCTTTCACAATTTTTTCCATATCAATATCTTTTCCAGTGGGCTCGTAGGATTGCTTTAAATTACTTCCAAAGAATATGGCAATGGTTTGCCAAAAAGCAGCACTTACAAATCCTTTGTATTCATCAATAATTTCATAGCAGTTATTCCCTGTTTCGCGATTGATCAATTTCATTAAGACTTTTCCTTGGTAAACCGATAACTGTGTAAGTTTATCAGTAAACTCTTTTTTCAATTCTTTTTCATGCTGTTTAATGATTGCTCTACGCTGGCTTCTGTCAGTAACATTGACTAGTTTAGCATTGATCTGGTTCATGATTCTTCCAGCTGCTTTTGCATATGGATAGGTAACATATACAGCATTGCGAAGACGAGTCCAATCGGCCCAGTAATTGCGCCAATACTTGGTCATTCTTCCATATACTAAAACGGGAGGTAAATAGGATTGTCCAATGGTATCTCCTTCCGGAGTAATGTAAGCGCCAACTTTCAAAGTATCATATACTCCTTGTTGAGCAAATAATTGATTGCTCAATGAAGTACAGAGTACAAATATTAGTAAAATGATATGGTATTTAAAGCCTTTCAAGTTGTTTAAAATTAATCAAATTGGCTGATATTAATACCAAGACACTTAAAAAGTAACCTACGCTGCTAGGAACCAGCAGCTGGTTTTGATAATAATTTAACTCTTTGAATAATGGACAATATAAATCCTACCACCATCACTAAAATTCCCAGCCAAAGCATGTTGATCATTGGAAATTCGTAGACTTTTAATGTAAGCAAATCGGTAATATTTCCGGTTTCTTTGATGCCTATTTCTAATTTTCCTTCTTTTTGGTCAATTACTTTATTGAATTTAATGATCAAGCTTTGAGACATTACGGTATCTGTAATAGCGCGTAAGTCATTCCCTTTTAATGCAACACCTGGGCTTGCTTTATATCTTTTACCTTCTTTGGTAATCACCGTCATATCTAAGAAAACAGCAGTTTCATCAGAACTAAACAAATCTTTTTGTTCTGCTGGATTTACGGCTACACTGTTCAATACCATCAGTCCATTGCTGTAAAAAATAGTGTCTTTTACCTTTACAGCGAGGTTTTTAAAACTAACTGTATCTGCATTTTTATTCTCCTGGAATGAAGTGATGTACACAAAAATATCTTTGTGCCAATAATGTTTAGCAGCAGGATTTGCGGCGAAGCCTTCCATCCCTTTATTGTTCTTAATTACATCTGGATACAGCTTAAAATTATCATCGCCTTTCTTTGCTTTAAAATCAATTTCAAAATAGCGCTTACGGTCTCTGGGATTGGTAGTATCCATTGTATAAGTAACCATGTACCTTCCCATATCGGTTGCTACCCCTTTAAATAAAGTGAGGTTTTCAGCAGGATCACCGGCAGGATTATTCTTTGCTTTTGGATCTACTTGCAAAGGAGATACACCTGTTGTATTCCAGCTCAATACAGTTTTTTTACTCGAAGAAATGAGTATCGCTAAAAGCACCATACCAAAACCAATATGGGCTACTGATGCGCCTGCGGCTTTGATCTTTCCTTTAACACCTAACCATATATAACTGGTATTCGCAACAATTGCGTAAACGGCGCAAAAAATAGCAACATGTATGGCTCCTAAAAAGCCTGGGCCTTTTTTATAAAAATCGATATTGCCTAAAAAACTAATCAATAAGGAAATGACCAAACTAATTAAAGTAGGAATTGCCAGCTTACGGTAAAAAATATTTTTAGGCGTGTCTTTGTATTTTAAATACTGCGTAACTGCAGTAAGCACTCCTATTAAGATGGCAACAAAAATTTGAATTTGATTGTAAGAGAATTCAACATCTTCGGGAGGCGCAATATTGGATCCAAATAATTTATTCCAAACAGGTGTAGATGTTTTGGCAATAATGACTGCAGCAGATAAAAACAAAACGAGCGACCCAATAAACATCCAGAACTCTCTGCTATAAGTACTCTCCTCCTTTTGAATAGATGGTATAGATTTATACCTGAAAAAATACAAGACCATTGCTGGCACAAAAAATACCAACACAAATAATAACAACTGGGTATTCATTCCCAAATCGGTAAATGCATGAACCGATGTATCACCTAAGATTCCACTTCTTGTTAAAAATGTAGAATACAACACTAAAGTAAAACTGATGATATAAAAAAAATAGGTTGGGCGTAAAGAGTACCCACTGCTCTTATAAATCAAATTGGTATGAAGCCCTGCCACTAATGTTAACCATGGAACGAGAGATGCATTTTCTACAGGGTCCCAAGCCCAATATCCACCAAAGGATAAACTTTCATAAGCCCATGCAGCCCCCATCATAATTCCAGTACCCAAAACAGCTGCAGAAAACGAAGCCCAAGGAATGGCTTGCTTGGTCCAATCATGGTCGTTCTTCATCAACCCAGCAAAAGCAAAAGCAAAGGGCACGATGGTTGACGCGAACCCTAAAAACAAAATCGGTGGATGAATGACCATCCAATAGTTCTGTAATAAAGTATTTAACCCAGTACCATCTTTAATAAAACTTAAATACTCTGGTCTGCTGAAAATAGGCGCGTCCATTTCATTGCGCAATAATACAAATGGACTACTTCCTACTTTAACATCAAAAAAGTAAATTCCAATCAACATGGTGGCAATAGCAAACTGAATAAAACTCATTACAGTCATTGTTCCAGCTTCCCATTTCCTGGCTTTCCAAATAAGCAACCATCCTAAGAAACAATTCCAAAAACTCCATAGCATGAAACTACCTTCCTGCCCTTCCCAAAAACAACTCAATAAATATTCTACCTGCAAGCTTCTATCGCTGTGCGTGTAGGCATATTTGTATTCAAATAAATGATTGGAAATAATATAATAAAGTATTCCAAATAAGGCCAACACACTAAAACTTACAACACCAAAAGCAATTCGACCTAATTTTTGCCAACTATTCTTATCATCGATTAATTCAGATTGACTGGCTTTAAAAAAAGCAATGGTTGCCAACAAAGAAGCAACCAAACTCAATACTGCAAAAAAATGTCCTATCTGACCTGGTAATAAATGTTCACCTATATAATTCATGAAAACTCAATTCAATTAAAAAACTAATTAGCTGTTTGCAATTGTTGCATTGCTTTAGGATCGTCTTTGTACTTAGAAGGGCACTTTAATAAAATACTGGTACAATCAAATACCCCATTTTTTACTGCACCTTTTAACACAATTCTTTCGCTTTTTTCCATATCTGTTGGCTTGGCATCGTGGTATACCACTTTGATGGTATTTCCTAAAGTATCCATTGCCGTAAAACTCAAATAATTGGGATTTTTTACAGCATCGTATTCAACCGGTTGTTGCTTGTCTATTTTAGCAATTAAATTCACGAATTTTCCCTCTCTTTCTTTTGCAGAAGCAATGGTTTCGTAAGTGGATAAATCGCCTGAATATTGCACCAATACTGCAATTGCAGCCGCTATAAATACTAGAATAATGATATGGGTAGTTTTCATCTATTTGAATTGAGTTGCAAAGTTAATCCATTAACACTTATCAACCCATAATTGATCGATTTGACGCATATTAATTGGCTATTTTAACTTTTAGGGGGTTTTTTGAATCAATATACTAACAGTTATACCTTCTAATTGAGAAATTGCTGCTAACTTGCAACCCGTTTTCAATATAATCATCATGACAGATTTATCTAGGTTCAATCCTAACAAAGTATCTAACCCGAATAACAATATTTTCGGGCTTCCGTTTACGGAAGAAGATGCAAAATTGGTTATCATTCCGGTGCCTTGGGAAGTAACCGTAAGTCATCTTGCCGGAACAGCGAGAGCAGCGGATCATGTATACAGATCCAGTTTGTTTGTAGATATTTTTGATGTAGATGGAGATGCAGGTTGGAAGAAAGGATTTTACATGCAGGAAATCGACAAAAAACTATTGTTTAAAAACGACTATTTACGCAAGGAGGCCGAACTCTATATTGATTATATTTCTCTGGGCGCTCCTATCGAAGAGAATAAATTCATGTGCAAGAGCTTGAAGGAAATTAATGAGGGAAGTGCGTTCATGAATAAATGGGTATACGAGAATAGTAAAACCTTGTTAGATAAAGATAAATTGGTGGCTGTATTGGGTGGAGATCACAGCACTTCATTGGGATTGATGAAAGCCTTGTCTGAAAAACATGGAGATTTTGGCGTTTTACAAATAGATGCACATTGCGATCTGCGTAATAAATATGAAGACTTCAATTATTCACATGCATCCATCATGTACAATGCATTAACAGAACTACCTTCTATTACTAAATTAGTGCAGGTGGGTATCAGAGATTATTGCGAGGAAGAATGGAACTATATATGCAATAGTAATTTCAGGGTAATTACTTATTTTGACAAACAAGTTAAAAACAGATTATTCGAAGGCCAAACCTGGAAGACCATTGCTAATGAGATCATTCAAAACCTACCACAAAAAGTCTATATCAGTTTTGATATAGATGGATTAGATAGAAAACTTTGCCCTAATACCGGCACTCCGGTTATTGGTGGATTTGAAAGCGAGGAAATGATCTATTTGATTCAAAAAATAAAAGACAGCGGCAGAGAATTGATTGGATTTGATCTTGTTGAAATTGGAGTAGGACAAACAGACTGGGACAGCAATGTAGGTGCCAGTATCTTATGGCGACTTTGTAATATAATGGTATCATAATGGCAAAAACGTACGAATACATCATTGTTTTAAAAAAGAATAGCAATAACAGAGTGGATCTGATTAGTCAGCTCATGTTGTTATTGTCTTTAATTGGATTTATTGGAACTGCAGTTGCCAATCCGAGCAATAGCATCCGACCGATATTGATTTCTTTATTAATCCTTGGCTGGTGGATTTTCTGTTATCTCCAACAAAAAAGAAATATTGCCCCTTCCTATCGATTGGCTTTATTGTTTGCCGCCATTGGATGGTATTTTCAAAAAGATGGGCTTTGGATTGCTTTCATTTATTTGATGGCAGCATTACTAGAAAAACAAGTGAAATTTCCGCAAGAGATTGCTTTTGATGAAGAAGAAATTGTATTTAATAGTTTTCCTAAAAAAAGACATCAATGGAGTGAATTAAGCAATGCCATTTTAAAAGATGGGATACTTACTTTAGACTTTAAAAATAATCGTATTTTTCAAAAGGAAGTAAACGCAGCAGTGTCAGCAGATATTGAAAAAGAGTTTACTCAATTTGCTCAAAAGCTCATCACACCAGCTTAAATAATTTTATTCAACATGACCAAACCATTACGTCCATTTTTATTATACTCCGATGGCGAGGGCAATATCTTCGAAGACGAGACTTTGTATGCTGTTGGAAGAGCAGGATGGGATGCTTTTGAAGTACCCAATGATCAATGGATAGAATTACCTGAAGGTGGAAACTTGTATGAGTTACCCGGAAGAAGGGGAATTGGCATAGATGTTTCAACTGGTGAAATGAGGTTGTGCGAAAAAGGTTGGGCAGTTGCTGCTTTTATTCCACCAGCGCATACAGGATTATTTATTGCGGCTTACGAAACCATGGAAGGTGCCCCAACACTTCCTTTATTTTGTTATACTGCAGTGGGTTGGCAGAACGATCAATATTATGTAACAGCAGTTAGAATTGAAAAAGATATTCGACAAGAATCTGTAGGATACGACGAACAA
This sequence comes from Sphingobacteriia bacterium, assembly GCA_037129425.1. GTDB lineage: Bacteria > Bacteroidota > Bacteroidia > Chitinophagales > Chitinophagaceae > Sediminibacterium. The sequence continues at coordinate 2,042 of JBAXUV010000017.1, read as the reverse complement.
AAAATTGAAACAGGCACAGCACATTTATTAAAAGCCTATCCTGAAAACAGATTGGTAAAACATTTGATGGAAAAATGTTGCATGACCTATCATTGTCCGGCAGCGCGAAATTTTTCATTAGGAAGATGGGAATGCCCTATCCCTACTTCACCCGCCTGCAATGCCAATTGCATCGGTTGCATTTCATTTCAACCAGAAGAAGAAAGCATTGTATCTACACAGGACCGATTAACTTTTAAACCAACACCAGAAGAAATTGTAGAATTTACCGTTCCGCATTTAATGAATGCTCCTTTCCCGATTGTAAGTTTTGGTCAAGGATGCGAAGGGGAGCCATTACTGATGTGGGAAACAATTGCAGAGTCAATCAAAGAAATGCGCAAGCATACCGATAAAGGAAGTATTAATATCAATACCAATGGTTCTAAACCTGATGCGGTGCAAGTATTGTGCGACGCAGGTTTAAACAGCATTCGCGTAAGTACCAACTCAGCACAAAAACATATTTACGAAGCGTATTACCGCCCTAATAATTATCAGTTTGAAGATATTGTAGAGAGTTTAAAAGTGATGCGTGCAAATGGAGGTTGGACAAGCATCAATTATTTTGTTTTCCCTGGCATTACCGATAGCGAAGCCGAGTACGAAGCATTGCGCAAACTCATTCAGGAAACAGGTTTGAATATGATCCAATGGAGAAATTTCAATATCGATCCGGATTGGTATATGGGTAAAATTGGATTTCATGAATCTGGTGAAATGATCGGTGTAAAACAAATGATGGAATTATTAAGAGAAGAATTTCCTGATTTAAAATTCGGCTATTTTAATCCACCAATAGAAAGAATCAAAGGAGACTTTAATAGCAGCTATGCAGGCGCTGCGCAATAATCATATTGTTCAAGGAGTGTTGCTTGCAATTGCAGCAACATTGTTGTGGTCGGGTAACTTCATAATATCTCGTGCAGTAAGCCATGATATCGGCCCGATCAGTTTGGCATTTTATCGCTGGCTAACTGCAACTATAATCATTGCACCTTTTGCCTGGAAAAAAATCAACCAAGAAAAATCGCTTGTGCTTGCCAATAAGCGTTATCTGTTTTTTGTATCACTTACAGGAATTGCACTCTTCAATACATTCGTTTATGTTGCTGGCCATTATACTTCAGCCATTAATATGGCATTGATAGGTACCACGTCCTCTCCTATTTTTGCAACGATCCTTGCCATTATTTTTTTAAAGGAAGTAGTTGGTCAATTTAGAATTTTAGGAATGCTGATTTGTATATCAGGAATTTTACTATTGATTTCCAATGGTTCCTGGGCAAAGCTGGCGGCTTTCCATTTTTCCATAGGTGATCTTTGGATTTTAGCAGGTGCTTTTGCATTTGCCATTTATAATGTACTGGTCAGAAAAAAACCTGTTGGTATCAGTGCCGATTTTTTTCTGATGATTCTTTTCGGAATGGGCACTGCAATGTTGTTTCCATTTTATATTGGAGAACTCATTTTTTCTCCAGCTCCCAATTGGAACCCTACTTTAATCGGATCGATTCTTTATTTAGGTGCAGGAACATCTGCCATTGCATTTTTATGTTGGAATTTAGCCATTCAAAAATTAGGTGCTGGAAGAACAGTTTTATTCGGCAATTTAATTCCTGTGTTCAGCATTATCGAAGCGGTGTTGATACTGGGAGAAAAAATGAGCACTGCACATTTAATCAGTGGCGCTATTGTTATACTAGGATTAACCATTGCAAATATTAAATCAAAATGATTAGTACCACCACTATTATACTACTTTGTTTATTTGCATTTTTGGCGGGTTTTGTAGACGCCATTGTTGGAGGTGGTGGATTAATTCAAACACCTGCTGGTTTAATTTTATTACCCCAATACCCTGTTGCTTCGGTAATTGGCTCTTTAAAAATCCCCGCATTTACCGGTACAGCATTTGCTGCAAGACAGTATCTAAAAAAAGTACAAGTAAACTGGAAACAGGTTTCACTTATGGGTTTAATTGCATTCATGGCGGCATTTGC